>DATBHJ010000269.1:0-5070 GCA_036557565.1 Gemmataceae bacterium | reverse complement strand
GCTACGCTCGACCCACCCTACTTCGGCCAATTCAAATGCTTCTGCAAGAATCGAAACGTACCCTGGCCGTGGATCTCATGGCCGCCAGCAAAGAACTCGATCTCTGTGCGTTCGGGTATCTTCAGACGGCTGTACAAACGGCGAACCTTGGCATACTCGTAGGCGATCCACTCATCGATGCCGACGCCGTCGTTGTGGCCACGCTCAACCATGAACGGACGCGGCGCGATCAACGCCGCCATCTCGGCATAGTTGAAGGTGTGGCCAAGGTTGAATTCCGGCATCTCATACTCCGGACTGAACATATAGCTAGTGGGATAATCCATTGACACGTTCTTGCGAATCCATTCGTTGAAATCGCCGGAACAGATCGACAGGCAATAGCGCGACAACAGCGCCGGCACGCGCATGGCCGTCTTGCCGCCGTAGGACAGACCATAGAACGCCATGCGCTCCGGATCGACGTTGGGCAGCGTGGCCAGCCAATCGAGCGTGCGTTCGTGCTGACGGACGATAAAGGAGAATAGCGATAGTCCAAGGGGGTTGGCCTTGCGCTGGAGGACGCGGAACTTATCGTGGCCGATGTAAGGATTCTGCGGTGCGTAGACAATGTAACCGCGATCGGCGAGTTGAGCGCCGAACGAGTTGTAGTATTTGGTCCGTTCCTTGGGATTGCATACGTCGGTGGGCCGGCCTTCCAGTCCGTGCTGGCAGACGACGACCGGCCGTTTCTCGCCCGCTTTCAGATCCTTGGGTAACAGCAGAATGCCGTAGGCGAATACGTCGGGATAGAGATCGAGCGTCACCTCGTAGCCCCTCCACTTCGGCTCATCATAGATTTCCCGCGTTTGCGGATTCATGGGTAGACTGGGATCGGGCAGTTTGCCGAGGACTTCCTCCCAGAGCTGCTTGCGGAACGGCTCGCACGATTTCTGATATTTCTCCAGCGATGACGTGTCGAGTTTGTCCCAGAAATGTTGCTGGCGATAGCGCTCGGAATCGCGCATCAGCTTTTGCGTGAAGGCGACGAGCTGATCGAACTGGAGTTTCTGGCGCGGGGCGGGATCGAAGTTCTTACGGTTATCAGCGGGCGGTTTGTGCTCCCGCTTAAGCGTTCCTAATTTCGGAGCAGGGCCGAGTACAGCGGACATCGCTCCATCCGAGCCAGGATGGCCTTTTTCCACTTCAATTAACTTACTCCAAGGGCCATCGGGTATTGCTCCAATCACATCAACCCGCCCCCATTCTTGCCTTACGGTTTTCGCAGTTGGGGTTAGCAACCGTCCTGGCGCTGCTCCCCCACGGTTGGCACGGGCCGGGGGGGGGCCATCTACCCTCGGTCCATCGGCCAGCTCAACGAAGATCATTCCCTGCCCCAGGGGGACCGGCGGAAGTGCACCTGGGGGAACTGAGGTTTTCTTTGCGAAGATCATTCGCTGCGCCAGGGCGGCCAACTCCGCATCTCCGAACTCACGCAGCATGCCGCAAACATTGCGATAAATTGGTTCCTGCCATACGCTCTCTCGTGGTCCGAAATAACCACTTACGACCGTGGGATAAATTCGTGAATCGACTGCGGCACTGCAAAGAGCCAATAGCCCCCCTTCCCCATAGCCGTAAATCCCGACCAAGGGATCCTTTTTCTCGCGCGTGAACCAGTCTACTGCTGCTAACACCTTCTGCACTTCGTAGCCGATGATATGTCGGCCCATCTCATAGGCCATGCGATAAATAAATTCGCGGTGAGGTTGATTCGTCATGCGGTCCCGTATTGAATTGCCTGACCAAGTATCCTTGCGATCTATCAGCACCGGAACTAAAACGCGGCAGCCGTTCTCGGCAAGATGCCGAGCAAACTGTGCTTCATTCGCCACTCCAGGAGCTAGGCCTACTAGCATCTCCGGTGTCCAATCGGCGTCCGGCAATGCGATCGCCTGTCTCTCGACTTTTCCCTTCGGTTCCAGCAACAGCCCCTCTCCAGCCACACCGGGCAACACCGGCCAATGCACCGAGTAGACCTTGTACTTTTCCGTCTCTGCGACAAGCGGCGATGGCGAGCCCTCACCGATGTACTCCATGAACACAGGCAAAACGCGCTCATCGACGATGCCGAGAATCTTCTTCAACCGTTCGCGGTTGAGCTGCACCGATTTCCGGTACGCTTCCAGCGAGGAGTAGTCCGGTTTCCAGTACTGCTTGCGTTTCTCGACCGACGCGGCCAATTCGCTCATCAGGTATTTGTCGATGCCTTCGACCATCTGAGCGGCGAGGTCGCCTTCGCGCGTCAGTGGTTTCGTCTCCGGCAGCGGTTCAGCGCGGAGTGGAGCGAGAGCCAGAACGGCAACGGCTCCCGTGAGGAGCAAATGCCAGCGGTGCATGGATCACCTCGATAAGAAGAAGGCGGCGGGTCGGCGATTTGCAAACAAGTATAAGGCGGGTAAGGAAGATCGTCTACGTTCGCGCTGGGATCGGCGGAGTGTAGTAGCACCACACACCCAGGAGACGAAACAGAAAGACGGACCAGAACAGAGCACTGCCCCAACAGCCCACCAGGAGCAGCCAGGCGACGCCGTGCTGATGCAGCGCGGCCAGGGCGACCAGGCCGACGAGAGCGTGAGCGAACACCAGGGCGGGAGCGATCAAGGCCGGCACGACGGCGCGAGATTTCAGACGCTGGGCGAGCTTGGCCACACGCACCGGGTTGGCATCGAGCAGGCGGTTGCGTTCGTTCGCGCTGACGATCGCCAAAAACCAGTAGGCCGCCGCGAACAGGCTTAGCTCCACAACGATCGCCCAGTCAAGTGCCGTTAGATCGCCGCCATAAATCCAAAAATACGCGGCAAGACAGGCCGGTACGATGGGACCGGCGAAGAAGCAAAACAGCCAACGCACACCGCTCTTCAGAGGGTCGCCAGTCCTCCAGGAAGGCAGGTAAGCAGCAGCTCCCTTACCGGCAAGGCCAGAGGTCAGAGCGCATTCCACCCAGGAATACGCATAAGCGGCGATCAACAGCACGAACAAGATGCTGGCTGCCCAGGGAAACCAGTGGTGCATCGACGTTGCGGAAAACGAGGGGAAATTCTGGACGGTCAGGATGATGCCTCCCGTCCCCAGAGATAAGATCCAGGCGAAGCCCCACAACACTTTCCAACCAAGCCAGGGATATGCCAGGCATTGATACCAGTATTGTTCCAGTTGCCGCCGTCGGCGACGATAGACTTTTGGTGAGGAAGGCGGATTATCGGGTTCGGAGGGTGGACGAGCCGGCTGCGTCAGCGACGGATGGATGATTATCGTCTCTACCCCATCGTTGCCTTGGACTGGCCTATTGCGGTTGAGCCGAATTCGTTCTTGCGGCGTCAGAGGTGCCGCTTCTGTACCGGCATGTGTCGGCCGCAGTGACGGCACGCCGACGGGGTTGCCGCAGCGCGGACACCTCGAGCGCCGCGCCGCCATCTCATCGCGGGCGCGCAGGTGTTTGCCGCAACTACAGACGAATTTGATAGACATGATCGCCGATCCTCCGCGAAAACTCGTTCCGAGCCTGAAGCGTAGGCGAAGGCTGTTCGCTTAACGCTTCAGGCTCGGAAAAGAATCACGGAGCGGGAGCGTGCAACGTTCGCAGGAAGGCGATGACCTGGTCCTGCTCAGACTTCGATAGGGAGGCGAAGCTTTGGGCCGAGCGTGTGCCCTGGCCACCGTGCATCTCGATCGCTTTTTCCAATGTCGGAGCACGGCCATCGTGCAGATAGGGGGCCGAGTCGGCCACGCCCCACAGAGGCGGCGTGCGCCATTCGCCGGGGGACGGGCCATCGCTGGGCGGCCGATTCGGATCGGGAATGGGCCGCGGTAGGGGATCGTTGTACGAACCACCGCCCTGCAACGGCTGGCCCATGTCGTGCAACAACAGATCGCTGTACAGCCCCTTGACATTGCCAACATCCGGCTGGTGGCAGTCGGCGCAACCGATGTTGGTGAACAGCTCCTTGCCCTTGAGCGAGTCGCTGGAAAGGGCGCTATCGTCGGGCAGTTTTTCGATCGGCCGAGGCAGCGAGGCGACGAAGGAGGTGATCTGATCGCATTGCTCCAGCGTCAGATCGTAGTTGACCGACTGGTAATCGCGTTTGCTGAGAGGGCGTGGCTGAGCTTGGCCGGGATTGTTCAGGCCCAGCTCGTTGGCGCAGGCGGCCTGCACGAAGTCGGACAGACTGGCGCTCTGGCCCTTCCAACCGAAATGACCAATACGCCCATCTGGGAGACGAGCGGCGCGGCCAACCGGCAGATTCTCGGTCTTTTTGGGAGCCAATCCCCAGCGAAGTTGTTCCTTCTTCTCGATGGCGATGATCTCACGATCGGGAATGGCATCGATGAGGTTGGCGCCAAACAGCGCCGGCGTGTTCCGCTGCGAGATGAGAACAGCGGAACGAGGACGAGCGGCGGCGCAATGGTTTTCGCTGACCTGTTGACCGGGTAGAAGAGTGACGACCGTCTCCAACCGCGGCTGACTCACAGCGGGCAGATCGTCGTGAAGGAGATTCAATGTCTCCGGTGGAATACTATTGACGGCGAAGGCGTGAACGACCCCCTCGCGCGGCATGCCGCGAACCGTCGCCGCGCCTTCGTTATTGTAGACGAAGGTGGTGACATTGTGCTCCACCCCGCCGCCGCCGCCGGGACCGCCTTGATGATGGCAGGCCAGACACGAGGCAGCGTTGCACACCGGGCCAAGCCCGTCGCCGCCGGCCGCCAACGGATCGTTAACCTTCCATTCATGCTCAAAGAGCGTTTGTCCTGCCTGCACCGCCTGCGGATCAAGCGCTTGGTTGCGGAAGCCCGGCCACGTCAAGAGACGTCCGCCGGCCGGCGCCAACAGCGCGATCCCGATCAACAGATACCAGCTCCAATGTGGCCCTTTCATGGGTAGACCCTCTGGGGATATGTTGTCGTACCTCTCCTCGGAACTGCATCTTCGATTATGTTCATGTGTGATGAGAAACACAAGTATTTTCTTGAAGAATTTTTTCGTCCCACAATAATTGCGGTTAGCCGCGAGCCGAAGGGGGGCGCGGG
>DATBHJ010000268.1:0-59880 GCA_036557565.1 Gemmataceae bacterium | reverse complement strand
ATCGAGAGTCGAAGCGGGGGCGCGGGGCGTGCTATTCTGGGCGACGGCGGGCGAAAGTCCATGAATACCGAAAGTGACGGCCAGCATGCCTCCCAGGCTCGAACAGACGCCCAGAAAGCACGTCATCGCAACACGTCTCATAGTGAGATTCCCGTAAGGGCTGACTGGGATCGATGGCAAATCTGCTCCTCGCTAGACATGCGGTGAAACAACACCGCAAGGAGCCGATTCGCGTTGTGAAAGGCGTCCCGACTTCGGGACACGCCTTCATTTTACCCTCGGGACAGAAGACACCTTCAGAAAATGAGCGTCGGCTGCGATGAAAACACGCCCTCTCGACGGTGCAAAACGCATCTCCGGCGGACTCCCGCGGAAAGCGCCGACCTTATCGCATCCTAATTTGCCCAGTCGTACCGACAGGAACGGAACGGAGTGATACTGTCAGGGATGCCAGGTGACTTCGCGGAGGACATCGCGCTCGTAGATTTTGATGCCATCGGCGACGCGCGTGAGGATCGCGGGTTCGTTGGCAAGTTGGTGGAGCAATTGAACGATGTCCAGTGCTACTCCGACTTGTTCGATGGATGCGGCCCCATCGAGCGGTTGATCGAAATCGTAGTCCGCCAAATTTCGCATGCTCCGCAGATTATTCAATTGGTCTCCAGCCTTGTTCACGTCAAGATGGCCCGAATTACTCAATCGCAACCAAAGGTACGCATGTGCCCGCTCCGCGCCTGGGACACGGAAGCCCACTTGACGGAAGAGCGTACGCGCCTTGTGAAAGGCCGCGTAATAGGCTCGGCTGATGGCTGTGCGCCAGTCCGCCTCCCGAGAACCTGTGCTTAGTTCGTCGGCCAGTTCCAGAAAGCCGGTTTCGTCCATCAGCGTCTGAGATCCAATCGTAAGCAAAAGAGGATTTTTCGTAACGGCGGATAGAGGCGGATCTTCTCTTGGTACCATTGATCGCTCGCCGTTCGCGCTTGGTCCGACGGGAGTCCGACCACCTGGACGTGAAAGACGATCTGGGTATTGTCGCGCAATTCCGGATCTTCCACGACGCTCACCTTGACGAATCGCGCAGTGGGGAAGATTCGGTGCGTGGCCTCCAGCAGCGGTAGAAGGCAGTGTTCGCCCTGATGCTCGCGAGCGAAGGCCACGACATCGGCGGAAAGAGCGCCATTGGCACCGTTGGTTCCAGTGTTTTCGGCGGCAGTACTCGTTTGCGGAACGTTCATCGGTTCAATCTCCTTTCTTGCTTTCCTTCATCGCATCCTACCCGATGGGGCCGCGCGGCAAAAGAGCGAAGGTTGACGCCAACGGGGCGGCCTCGCTACCCTGATCGAGACGCAGACGGCAATATCTAGCGCATGGGTGGGTTTTATGCGGGTTGGCATTTTTGGCGGGACATTCGATCCGGTGCATATCGGACATCTCATCCTGGCGGAGCAGGGCCGCGAGCAGGGCCGGCTTGACGAGGTGTGGTTCGTTCCTTCCGCTCATCCGCCGCACAAGGACGACCCGGACTTAACACGCTTCGATCAGCGCGTCGAGATGCTCACGCTCGCCATCGCCGGCAATCCCGCCTTCCGCATCGACGAATTGGAAAAAGAGCGTCCTGGTCCCAGCTACACCGCCGACACCCTCGCCGAGCTGCGCCGCCGCCATCCCGCGCATGAGTTCTTTCTTCTCATCGGTTCGGATACGCTTGTCGATTTTCCGCACTGGTACCAGCCTCTGCGCGTGCTGGAGCAAGCGGGCCTGCTGGTGATGACCCGGCCCGGCAACGTTGTGCCGACGACGGAACAACTGCGCGAGCAGCTACATCTGCCGGAGAAGACGCCGCTGCGAATGGAAGTCGTCCACACGCCGCAGATCGATATTTCGAGCCGCGACTTGCGCCACCGTGTCGCCGCCGGCCGCAGTCTGCGCTATTTCCTACCGCGCGCTGTCGAGTGTTACATTCACGAGAAGCGACTGTATCAAAAGAGGATGGAGAAGGAATGAAGCGAAACGGCTTCAATCCCTTCTTCATCATGCCGGCTGCGATGGCCAGTTGTCGCCAAGCTTTTGCTGCTGGACGGCCTCAAACAGAACGCGATAGCCTTCCAGGATAGTGTCATCGGCGCGAACCCAGCGTTTGAGTCCTTCCTGATCCATCAGCCCGCGCCAGCGCGGATCATCGTAAGACATTTTCAGCAACGCCTCGGTCCAGGCACGCGCCACATCCTCTGGAAAGTCCGGCAGGACCGTGAAAACGCAATGACAGTAACCCGGTGAAGTCCATATCACCCGAATCTGTCGAGGGTCGATTCGTTGTTCGGCTACCTGGCGATTCCAGGTTGCCTCACTCAAGGCCCCAGCGTCCGCCTGACCGTCGCGCAGAGCGCGCAGGACCTCCAGTTCACTGGTGCCGGTGTCGCCGTGCTTGCCCACGTCGAGATCGAAAAGCCGTAGGGTGCAGTCACTACCCGGCTGGACGCCGGCTTTCTGGAGGTAATGCCGCGGCAGAATAGCTGCCTGGGCGGAGTCGGCCGAGCCAAGGGCCAGGCGCTTGCCGCGGAGGTCGGCCAGCGAGTTGATGCCGCTGTCGCTACGAGCGACGACGACCGTGGTAAAACGAACATCGACGTCACGCATGGCCAGCGCACGGCAGGTGCCGACGGTGGCGCGATGGACCTTGACCCAGGCCAAATTCGTGTTCCAGGCGATGTCGATGTGCCGGTCCAGGAGCGCTTGCACTTGCCGGTCATAGTTCGAATAGAGCACATAGTCGATGGCCGGGCCAACCTCGCGAAAATAGTCGCGCATGCCGTCCCAGATCGGGACGACCTGCGGAGCATAGGCCACGGCACCGACCAGGATAGGTTTCGTCACGAGGAGTCTCCAAACAAAGGCATTTCCAAAAGGATCTTGGCTACAAAATCATACAGGACGTCGGTTGTGGGAGCCATGATCGATCCGGCACGGGCGTCGCGGAAATGCCGCTCGACTGTCAGTCGCCTACCGAAGGCGGCGCCGCCACAGACGCGCATGGCCAGATCACTAACGTGCAGCGCTGTTTCCGCCGCGGCCGCCTTGCTCTCCAACACGGCCAACATGGTCTCGGCGTCGGGGCGCTCCATCAGGCCGGCGACGTGCTCGACAAATGCGCTCTGCACATCCACGGCAATCCGCATCTGCGCCAGCCGGGCGCGCAGAGTAGGTAGAGAAGACAAACGCTGATCGAGGTGTTCGAACTTGGCAGCCAGTAGGTGTTGTCGTGTCGCTTCCGTGGCGGCACGGGCGATGCCCACGGCGACAGCGGCGGTGCCAATCTGGAACCACGGAAGCACGGTGTTCAACATCGCGTTGAAGCCACCGCCTTCGTCACTGAGCCGGTTTGACGCCGGCACAGTCACGCCCTCGAACTGGACCGCCGCACTGGCATTGCCGCGAAGGCCAAGCCCGTTCCAGGCGGGACCGACGTGGATACCCGGCGCGTCTGCCGGCACGAAGTAAAGGGTGCTTACCAGAGGATCGTTGGCACTTGCGCTGCGTGTGCAAACCACGTAGCTATCGGCCCGGCCGGCGCTGGTCACAAAAGACTTCTCCGCCGACAGCCGGTGCGTGTCACCTTCGACGACGGCCTTGCTGATGGGGGCCCAGAAATGGCTGCGTGAGCCTTTTTCGCTAAAGGCCAGCGTGCTGAGGTGGCGGCCACCGACGGAGGCGCGCAACACCTCCTCGCGCTTCGGAAAAGTTGTTGCCGCCGAGATCATCTGCGTGGCACAGACGTGCATCAGATAAATCATGGCCGTCGAGGCGCATTGCTCGGCCAGGATGCGAGTGACGGCGGAGAAGGTCCTTGCTCCTTCCTCTGCGCCGCCGTACTTCTGTGGCACCGTAAGGCCGAGTAATCCTGACGCGCCCAGAGCGGCGATGCTCTCCGTCGGCCAACGCCCCTGGCGATCCACGTCTTCAGCATGAAGCGCCAGGGACGTGCGCGCTAACTCTTCGGCCTTAGCTACCCATTGATTGGCAGCGGCCGTCATGGGTTTCGCCCTCCTCTGGGTCCGTCAGGGTAGCGAGGCCACTTCACCCACGGCCCGGGTCCCCAGCGCCCGAAACAACGGCAACGGGATGGAATCGCTGATGAACTGAACCGAGCCGTCAGTCATGGCGAAATTTACGCCACCGACATGACCGCTAGTGAAAGCGTAGCGATTCCACCACTGGTCGGGAGGATAATCTTTGCCGGTGAGGGGGTTCTTGGCGTTGGGTGAGTAGGCACAGGTGGCAATGGCATTGTCCATGTGACACCAGGCATTCTGGTAGTCTTTGCCGGTCATCGCTTCGCCGATCATAATGGTCCCGCTGCTGCCGTCGGTGACATTGGGGATGGTGATGGGAGAGTTGTTTTCCCAGATCACGCCATTGCCGAAGGCGCAGCCGTCGTAGGTGGTGGCCGGGTTGGAATTGTTCGGATCGGAATTGACCCATTGCGGATCGGTTCCCCACCACAACCCACTTCCCGGAGGACCCCCGCCCCAGTTGGAGCCAATGTTGGCTCGGTAGCAGGTCATTTCGTAGGTGAGTGCGCCCAGGCCCGGGTCAAGCATGTCGAAATTGGAGATATGAGAGACCGGTCCGGTAAAGGCAGTCGGGTCGCTCGGACACAGGAAAAGCTTGACGCGCGTGGCAATCTGAGGAAGGCTCTGGTTGATGTTGTTAGGCGTACTGCCGCCGATCTTTGCCAGCGCATAGAGGTTGTCCTGTTCAATTTGGGGCAGAATGTGGGCCAGCCAGCTCCAATTTGGCTTCGTGGGATCGTAAGTGTAAATGCTGTTCGGCGGGAAATACCCCAGCGCCGAGTGGAAATTGTGGACGCCCATGGCAAGCTGCTTGAGATTGTTGACGCACTGCGCGCGATTGGCTGACTCGCGCACCTTCTGGACGGCCGGCAAGAGCAGGCCAATCAGTATGGCGATGATGGCGATGACGACGAGCAGTTCGATCAATGTGAAGCCGCGGCGAACAGGTCGCCCCCGAACGCTCTGATGAAAGCCGGAAAGACGAATCATGACGGACCTCCTTAAACAATAGGGATCAAAGAATCACTCCATCGCTCTTAGACGAGCGAGCCGCCTTAATTGTTCAGCTTCAAGTCATAGGCGCCCGGGGCCGGCTTCTCGAGCACTTCGATCGATAACCCCGAATACTCCGCCTGTCCATATTTGGCATGCAGAAGCGATTTAGCCACGGGGCGCTGTTGATTGGGACCTTTCGGATGCGTTGGCTCCGTTTCTTCGCGCGCCGTCACGATCACCTTGTACCAGCCGGGCGGGGCGCCGCTCTTGCCCTGCGTCTTTAGCGTGTACACGCCTTCTGCATCGACCGTTCCGGTCGGCTCAAAGGAGCTGGTGTTGCCGCGTGAAGCATCGGGCTTGAATACGATGACAGTGGACTTGGCCGTCAACGGCGTGTCATTGACCGTCGCCTTGCCGGAGACGGGGAAAGTCGGTCCGACGCCGGAAGTATCCGCGCAGCCCACCGCCCCAATCGCCAGGCTCAAGGTAAAGAGGATGAGAACAATTCTTGAGGAAGACCAAACAGATAGATGAAACATGGTGCTCTCCCGCGAAGTTGTGCTTGTTGCCACGGTTCCCGGATCGGGTTTCGTCACCTCCGGCATTTGGACATGCCGGAAGATCAGGCACAAAAACACTCAGAAAATGGATCGACTTAAGAAACGAAAGCAGACACACGGTCGCTTTTGCGAAGCAGTCAGGAAAACCCTCGACAGTTCTCGAGGGTTGCGCAGACGAAAAGAGCCACGCTTGGCGAAGGAAGACTCAATGAGCGTGGCCAGCGGAACATAGTGCGGACCCTAAACCTTACCGGAGACAAATTGTAGAGCTTGGCTCGAGGTTGTCAAGCAAATCGTGGTTAACTCCGTTGATGCATCTGTCTCGCTTGCCGCAAGATGGTCTGTTCCGGACAATAGAGGCTATTCGCCTACAGGAGCGCCGCTATGGATTATTTCGCGCCGCGCCGCGAACGCATGATCCGCCAGCTGGGCCAGGAGGGCATCGACGCCCTGATGGTCAGTAATCCGGTCAACGTCACCTATCTGACTGGTTTCACGGGCGACAGTACGGTACTCCTGCTCCGCCGCGATGGCCTTCTCCTGGTAAGCGATTCGCGGTACACCGGACAGTTGGCGGAGGAATGTCCGGGACTGTCAACACACGTTCGCACTCCATCGCAAAAATTGCCCGATGCTGTCGCCGAGGCGCTCAAAGGATTCGGCATTCGTTCGGTCGGTTTCGAGAGCAATGCCGTCACCGTCGCCGAGCTGGAGTTGCTTCGCCAACTGGCTCCGAGCCTGGATTGGAAGGGCGGCACCGATCGCGTGGAGCGCCTGCGCATGGTCAAGGATGCCTCGGAGTTGGCACAGATCCGCACGGCCATCGACGTGGCGGAGCGCGTCTTCACGGCGTTTCGCTCTCTTCTGCGTCCCGAAGATACAGAGAAGGATTTGTGCGGCACGATCGAGCATTACGCACGGCGAGCTGGCGGCTCGGGCACGTCGTTCCCTCCCATTGTTGCCGTAGGCGAGCGCGCCGCCCTGCCGCACGCGCCTCCGACGAGCCGCACCGTGTCCTCGGGTGAATTGCTGCTAGTGGATTGGGGGGTCAGCGCTCCGCTGTACAAAAGCGACTTGACGCGCGTGCTGGATAACCGTAAGAATTCAACTTTCTCCCGTACAGCCTCAGCGGCAACGGCGAAACTTCATGAAGTGTATTCGGTGGTGTTGCAGGCCCAGGAAGCGGCGCTGCGAGTAGTGCGGCCAGGCGTCTCCGCGCGAGCCATTGACGCCGCCGCGCGCAACGTGATCGCTGAGGCCGGCTACGGAGAGTACTTCGGGCATGGGCTGGGGCACGGTATTGGGCTGCAGATTCATGAAGCTCCCTGGCTGCGGCCCAATGTGGAAGCGCCGGTGGAAGCGGGCATGGTTTTCACACTGGAGCCAGGCATTTACCTACCGGGCTGGGGCGGTATACGCATCGAGGATGACGTGCTGGTCACTCCCGACGGGGTGGAACGGCTGACTCATCTGCCTCGCGACCTGGAGGCGATGAAGATATTCGCGTAAGGGCATTTGTTTCGCCGCGGGCCGTAGGCGAGCGCGGTGGGACGGGACTCCGTTATTGGACTGGAGAATGCATTGGCCGACGATGCAAGCACTCATCCAGGCCCGTTCGATCTGCCGACGATCGAGCAACTCGTGGCACTGATGAGTAAGCACGATCTGAGCGAGATTGATCTGCGTCAGGGCGAGCAGCGTATCTGCTTGCGCCGCGGCACTTTGCCAGCGACACCGGCCGTGTTGCCGTCCATCGCTGAGAAGCCGGCTCCTGCTGCTGCGCCCTCGCCCAGGGCGGCCGAACCGACCCCGCAATCGTCTCCGCCCCGCCAACTGATCGAAATCAAAAGCCCCACCGTCGGCACTTTCTACGCTCAAGAAAAACCCACTGCGCCTCCTTATGTCAATGTCGGCTCGCGCGTCACGCCCACCACGATCGTTTGTCAGATCGAGGCCATGAAGATCTTTAACGAAATCACCGCCGATTGCAGTGGTGTCATTGTCGAAGTATGTGTGCAAAACAAGGAATTCGTAGAGTACGGCACCGTACTGTTCCGAGTGGATCCCAATGCTTAACAGTTGTCAGTTGTCAGAACAACGCGTTCTGACAACTGACAACTGACAACTGCTTATGTTCCAACGCATTCTCATCGCCAATCGTGGAGAGATCGCCTTGCGGGTCATCCGTGCCTGCAAGGAGATGGGCATCGAATCCGTGGCGGTCTACAGCGAAGCGGATCGCGGTGCGCCGTATCTTCATCTGGCGGATCAAAGCATCTGCATAGGGCCAGGGACGGCGACCGAGAGCTACTTGAAGATCCCGCGCCTCATCAGCGCCGCCGAGGCCGCCGATGTGCAGGCCATCCACCCCGGTTACGGCTTTTTGTCCGAGAACGCGCACTTCGCCGAGGTATGCCGCGATTGCAAAATCGAGTTCATCGGTCCACCGCCCGAAGCGATGCATCAGCTCGGCAACAAGAACCAGGCGCGCAAGCTGGCCAAGAAAGCTGGCGTGCCGGTCGTGCCTGGCAGCGAGGGATTGATCGAGAAGGACGAGGAAGCGTTGGCACTGGCACGGGCGATGGGATTTCCAGTGCTCATCAAGGCAGCGGCCGGCGGCGGCGGACGCGGCATGCGCGTGGCCCGCGACGAACAAACGCTCATGAGCGGATTGCGCTCGGCGCGCCAGGAAGCCGAGAGTGCGTTCAAGGACGGCAGCGTCTACTTGGAGAAATACATCGAGCAGCCGCGGCACGTCGAAGTGCAATTGTTGGGCGACCGATCGGGCAATATCGTCCACTTGTGGGAGCGCGATTGTTCTTTGCAGCGCCGCCATCAAAAACTAGTCGAGGAGTCGCCAGCGCCGAACTTGCCGGATTCGGTGCGCAAGAAAATGTGTGAGGCGGCCGTGAGCCTGGCCAAGACGGCCGGCTATTACAGCGCCGGCACCTGCGAATTCTTGGTGGATAAACAGAATCGCTTTTATTTCATCGAAGTCAACGCTCGCATCCAGGTCGAGCACCCGGTCACGGAGCTGGTGACAGGTATCGATCTGGTCAAGGCGCAGATCCGCGTCGCCGCCGGCGAACCGCTGCCGTTCAAGCAGCGCGACATCGTGCATCGTGGCTGCGCCATCGAGTGTCGCATCAATGCCGAGAACCCCGCTTTCAATTTCCGTCCCTCGCCGGGCCTGATCACGCGCTGGCAGGCGCCCGGCGGTCCCGGCGTCCGGCTCGACACGCACGCTGTCACCGGCTATCGTGTGCCGCCCAATTACGATTCGCTGGTGGCGAAGCTGCTCGTCTATCAGCCGACGCGCGCCGATGCCATCGCCTGCATGCGCCGCGCCCTCGACGAATTCATCATCGAAGGCATTCACACGACCATTCCCATTCACGGCGAAATCATGCGTCATCCGGCGTTCCAGGCCGGCCAGGTCGATACCACGTTCATCGAACGAACGTGGATGCAACCAGGCAAATAAGCCGCAAGCAGTTGAAAAACTGAATAAAATGGCTGAATGGCGAGCGTGCCGTCGAGGAGAGGCTTATGCGAGACGGTCAATGCCCGAAGTGCGGCTCCACTGATGTGATTCCGAACGTCTATGTGACGGATGACCCTGCCCACACCGCGTGGGAGAACGTGAGGGCCGTAGTGGAACAAAACCCAGATGCGTGGGTGTTCAAAGGTCAAGTTATGACCAGTCTCAAGGCGTGGGTCTGCGGTGCTTGCGGATACACGGAACTGTACGCGAAGAATCCCACAGCCCTTCTCGATGCTTACCGAAAGCGCGAAGAGCAGAGTTGAGACACGAAAGGGCGAGGTATGTCCGTCTTACTCGTCGGCACGCTAGATACGAAAGGCGTCGAGTTCCAATTCGTCCGCGATTTACTGAATGCAGCCGGTGTGGGTACGCTGGTGATTGATGCCGGCGTGATGGGGCCACCGTACTTCACTCCGGATGTGCCGCGCGAGCGTGTCTTCGTGGCGGCGGGAACCAGTCTGGAAGCGATTCAACGCGCCGGTGACCGCGGGCAGGCCATCGAAGCCGCCGCACGCGGAGCGACGGCTTGTGCCCAGCTCTACACGCGCGATGTCACCGGCATTTTGAGCCTGGGCGGATCGGCCGGCACCACCATCGGCACCGCGGTGATGCGCTCCTTTCCGTTCGGCGTGCCCAAGCTCATGGTCAGCACCTTGGCGAGCGGGCAAGTTCGCCCCTATGTCGGCGTCCGTGACATTCTGATGATGAATTCGGTTGTGGACATTAGCGGTCTCAATCGCATCAGTCGCACCGTTCTGACCAATGCCGCCAACGCCATGATCGGCATGATTCAAGGACGGACACGGCAGCTCGCAGAAACGAACCTTGGGGACGGCAAGCCACTTGTCGCCGCCACCATGTTCGGTGTCACCACGCCTTGCGTCGAGGCGGCACGCAAAGTTCTGGAGGCGCACGATTACGAAGTGTTGGTTTTCCACGCCACCGGCACCGGCGGCTTGACAATGGAATCATTCGTCCGCGACGGTCTGCTGCGCGGCGTGCTCGATCTGACGACGACGGAGCTGGCCGACGAGCTGGTGGGTGGCATTCTGTCGGCAGGGCGCGATCGACTGACGGCGGCGGGATTGTGCGGCGTGCCACAAGTCATCTCGCTGGGCGCCCTCGACATGGTCAATTTTGGACCGCCGCAGACTGTGCCGGAGAAGTTCCGTGGCCGTCGTTTCTATCAGCACAATCCCACGGTCACGCTCATGCGCACCACGCCGGAAGAGAACGACGAACTGGGCAAAGAGATCGCACACAAGGCCAGCGCCGCAAGCGGGCCGACGGCGGTGCTTGTGCCGCTTAGAGGCGTATCTGCGCTCGATGCCGAGGGAAAACCGTTTTGGTGGCCCGAAGCGGATGCCGCTCTGTTTCAGAGCTTGCGCAACTGGATGAGTCCACAGGTGCGGTTGATTGAGTTGGATTTGCACATCAATGACGCTGCCTTCGCCCAGACGGCAGCGCAGACTCTTTTGGAGATGATGAAACGCTAACCAGCCCGAAGCGTAAGCGAGGGCCTAACCAGCCCGAAGCGTAAGCGAGGGCGGCCCTCGCTTACGCTTCGGGCTGGTCAGCAGGCATTCTTTGTCGCTGTTACTTCTTGTCGCTGGCGCCAATCTGAATCAGAGGATGGTTGGGGTCACCAATCTCGATGGACAATCCCTTTTTGTCGCTGTGACCTGGAAACAGCGAGTTCGAGTTGCTTTTTGTCTTGGCGCTCTGAGACACACCCGGTGAAGGAAGCATCAGGTTGCCGTCGGGTTTCTTGCTGTCGTCGCTGTTCTTTTTCTCCAGCCATTGCTGGATCTTTTGCTCGCCCTGCTCAAGGTCCGACCTGACTTTGTTGGTGTCGATGTCGATGTTGACGCTGTGTTGTCCGGGCACCGAGGCAGGCTGGTTGCGCACCTTGTACCAGCCCAGATACCACCCTACGCCCACAACCGTCAGCAGCGCCGCTCCGAACAACGCCAGCATGTTGCGCATGACTCTACCTCTCCTCGTGAACGGACAAATGGGAGCTTTGTGCTCCCCCGTTAACGCCTGTACCACAGGCGATAACACTCCGTCCAGAGCAACCCACGGGGTAGGCGTCTTGCACAGTCGAAGCGAGGACGGCATCTTCGGCACAACTTCTGTAATCCGCCCCGGTCGCGCCCTAAACCGCTCTTGACAGAACCCCGCCCGGACAGCGTATGCTGCTACAAGCGTTTTGACCTTCCAAGACTAACCCGCAATGCTCTGTCGAAACGCACAACGGGGGAGGCCCAGACAGGGCAAAAAAAGAAGAGAAGGGGCCGCGATATTTTGCGCAGAAAGTGTGATTTGACGCGATCAATGGTCCCTGGTTAAAATAACAGATGAGAATGAAGGACCGGACACGACCCGGGATGGTCAAGAAAAGCGGATGCTCGCGAAGGGCAAGTCCCGGTCGAAGTCCCTTCCTTCGTGATACGTTTTGCCTAGCCGGAACAGGCCGTCTTCTCTCCCGGATACGTTGTCATCCACGCGTGAGAACCAAGCACGCGAGGAGTGACGGCGGCTTGGTTGTGCCGCTGTGCTCCTCTCGTCACGGTTTGTTCGGCCGGCCTGGAATTCCCCCGCCAGCCTAATCCACAGCGCGTTCGCTCACGTGCTGTTTCTTGGAGGTATCAAGCGATGGTATCAACAGGGAAGACCCTGATCGCCAGCCTTCGTCAACAGCAGAACCTCAGCGATTATCGCAAGACCCACTGGGAAGGCTCTTTCGAGGAATATCTCGACATTGTCGCCGAGCACCCCGAAGTCACGCGCACCGCCTACCAGCGCCTATACGACATGATCCTCTCGCACGGCACCGAAGAGGTGTTCGAGAACAAAGAGAAGATCATCCGCTACAAGTTTTTCACCGAGTACGCCGCCAAGCACGGCGACGGCATTTACGGCCTTGATCGGCCGCTGAGAGATCTGGTCAACACCTTCAAATCGGCGGCCAAGGGCTACGGAGCCAATCGGCGCGTGCTGCTGTTGCACGGCCCGGTCGGCAGTTCCAAGAGCACCATTGCCCGGCTTCTCAAGCGTGGCCTGGAGGATTACTCGCGCGCCGATGACGGAATGTTGTTCAGCTTTGCATGGAAGGGGCGCGACGGCGCTCCATCGCAAAAGTGTCCGATGCACGAGGACCCGCTCAATCTGGTGCCGATGGAACTGCGTCCTCCTCTGTTGGCCAAGCTCAACGCTGGCCACAAAGCCGGCGACATCGAAATAACCATTCGCAGTGAACTTTGCCCCTTTTGCCGCCAGATGTTCAACGAACGCCTTGCCCAGCACGACGGCGATTGGACGCGGATGCTCGAAGACATCAAGGTCTTCCGCCTCATCCTGTCCGAACAAGATCGCATCGGCATAGGCACCTTCCAGCCTAAAGACGAGAAGAACCAGGACTCGACCGAATTAACCGGCGATATTAACTATCGCAAAATTGCGGAATATGGCACGGATAGCGACCCCCGAGCATTCAATTTCGACGGGGAACTCAACATCGCCAATCGCGGCTTGGTCGAGTTCATCGAAGTGTTGAAGCTCGATGTGGCCTTCCTCTACGATCTGCTCGGCGCATCGCAAGAGCACAAGATCAAACCCAAGAAATTCGCACATACGGACATTGATGAGGTCATTCTTGGCCACACCAATGAGCCGGAATATAAACGCTTGCAGAATAACGAATTCATGGAAGCGTTGCGCGACCGCACGGTGAAGATCGACATTCCCTACGTGACGCGCCTCAAGGACGAGATCAAAATCTACGAGAAGGACTTCAATCCGCAGCGCGTTCGGGGCAAGCACATCGCCCCGCACACGATCGAAATCGCGGCCATGTGGGCGGTGTTGACGCGCCTGGTGCAGCCCAAGCATGCCAACCTGACGCTGTTGCAAAAGCTCAAGCTGTATAACGGCAAGACGCTGCCCGGCTTCACCGAGGACAACGTCACCGAGCTGAAGCGCGAGGCCGTCAACGAAGGCATGCACGGTATCAGCCCGCGCTATATTCAGGACAAGATCAGCAACGCCATTGTCGCACATCCTGACGAGGATAGCGTCAATCCGTTCATGGTGATTCACGAGCTGGAGACCGGCCTTCGCCACCACTCGCTCATCACCAGTCAGGATCAGTTGCAGCATTACCGCGAGCTGTTGTCGGTGGTCAAGGAAGAGTACGAGGACATTGTCAAGAATGAGGTGCAGCGCGCCATCGCCGCCGACGAGGACGCCCTGGCCCGCCTGTGCTCCAATTACATCGACAACGTCAAGGCTTACACGCAGCGCGAGAAGGTTCGTAACCGCTATACCGGTAACTACGAGGAGCCGGATGAACGGCTGATGCGCTCAGTCGAGGAGAAAATCGACATCCCCGAAGGCCGCAAGGACGACTTCCGCCGCGAGATCATGAACTACATCGGCGCCCTGGCCATCGACGGCAAGCGCTTCGATTACAAGACCAACGAACGCTTGCAGAAGGCCCTGGAGCTGAAACTGTTCGAGGATCAGAAGGACACGATCAAGCTAACGAGCCTGGTGTCCAACGTCGTAGACAAGGCGACGCAAGAGAAAATCGACGTGGTCAAGAGCCGGCTCATCCGAAACTACGGTTATAATGAAAGTAGTGCGACCGACGTGTTGACCTTCGTGGCGAGCATCTTCGCCCGCGGTCACACGAAGAAGTAAGAAGTTGAACCGCCAAGACGCAGGAGGAAGGCGAACAGCCGGCGTGAGCCGGCTGGTAAGCACCTCCACCAGCCGGCTCACGCCGGCCGTTTGGCGGTTCAAATGGGGGTGTCGTCGTGGGGCAGAAAATCGAACGCGATCATCAACGCTTCAAGAAGCTGGTGCGCGGCAAGGTTAAAAGCAACCTGTCCAAGTACATCAGCCGCGGCGAGATGATCGGCAAAAAGGGAAAGGATCTGGTCAGCATTCCGCTGCCGCAGATCGAGATCCCACAGTTCCGCTACGGCAATAAAGGCTCCGGCGGCGTCGGCCAGGGCGAAGGGCAAGTTGGTCAGCCGCTCGGCCCCGGCCAGGGAGAGCCCACCAAAGGCGCCGGCGATCAGCCCGGCGGACACATCCTCGAAGTCGAACTGACCATGGAGGAGATGGCCCAGATTCTTGGCGAGGAGTTGGCCCTGCCGCGCATTGAGCCGCGCGGCAAGAAGAACATCGTCACCACTCGCGACAAGTACACCGGAATTCGTCAGGCCGGACCTGAATCGCTGCGCCATTTCAAGCGCACCTTCAAACGGGCACTGCGGCGACAGATCGCCTCACACGCCTACGATCCCGGCAACCCGATTGTCGTGCCCATCCGTCAGGACAAACAGTACCGCAGCTGGAAGGACGTTCAACAACCGCAGAGCGTCGCCGTGCTCATTTACATGATGGACGTATCCGGCTCCATGACAGACGAGCAAAAAGAGATCGTCCGCATTGAGGCGTTCTGGATCGACACCTGGATCAAGGCCCATTATCAGGGTGTCGATACGGTCTACATCATTCACGACGCCGCGGCCCAGGAAGTGGACGAGCACACGTTCTACCACACGCGCGAATCGGGCGGCACCAAGATCAGCTCGGCGTACAGCCTGGCCGACAAGATCATCAGCACTCGCTATCCGCCGGATCAGTGGAACATCTACACTTTCCACTTCTCCGACGGCGACAACTGGGGCGACGATACCACGCACTGTCTGGAGATTTTGCAGGAAAAGATACTGCCGCGCGTCAACCTGTTCGGATACGGGCAGGTGGAAAGCCCCTACGGCAGCGGCGAGTTTTTCGAATACGTTCACGAACTGCTCGGCGAACGTCCCAACGTGGTGTGCAGCCGCGTCCCCGACCGTGACGCCATTTTGGGTTCGATCAAGGAGTTCCTCGGCACCGGCCGATAATCGATTCTCCCTCTCCCCCTTGTGGGGGAGGGGGAAGACACGCCGCGATTTCCCTCAGGTGACATATGGATACGCCATACGATACCAATCTGCCTCCGCATCTGCGCTCTCTCCAGGAGGAAATCGAGGGCTACGCGCGCGAGTACGGACTCGATTTCTTCCGCACCATCTTCGAGGTAATCGACGCCGATGATCTCAACGAGATCGCGGCCTACGGCGGCTTTCCGACGCGCTATCCGCACTGGTCGTTCGGCATGTCCTACGAGGAGCTGCGCAAAGGCTACGATTACGGCCTGTCGAAAATCTACGAAATGGTCATTAACAACGATCCGTGCTACGCCTACCTGATGCGCAGCAATCACACGGTCGATCAGAAGCTGGTGATGGCCCACGTCTACGGACATTGCGATTTTTTCAAGAATAATGCCTATTTTGGGCACACAAATCGCAAGATGATGGATGAGATGGCCAACCACGGCGCTCGCATTCGGCACTACGTCGAGCGCTTCGGCGAGGACGAGGTTGAGTCGTTCATGGACCGTTGCATGTCGATTGACGATTTGATCGACATACATTCGACGGCCATCCGTCGCCGCGAGCCGGTGTCGCGCTACGATTTCAGCCCGGAGCAAGACGATAGCGCCGAGCTACGTGCGACGCGCTTCAAGAGCAAGGATTACATGGATGACTACGTCAATCCACGTGAATTGCTCAAGAAGGAAGAAGAGGAGCGACGCAAGGCCAAGGAACAGACAGCCCGCAGCTTCCCCGAGCATCCCGAAAAGGACATCTTGCTCTTCCTGATCCAACACGCGCCGCTAAAGAACTGGCAGCGCGACATTCTCGAAATCATCCGCGATGAGGCCTTTTATTTTACGCCTCAAGGGATGACAAAAATCATGAATGAGGGGTGGGCCAGTTTTTGGCATTCAACCATCATGACGCAAAAAGCGTTGAGTCCCTCCGAAGTGATCGATTTCGCCGATCACCACTCCGGCACGATGGCCACGTCGCGCACACGGATCAATCCCTACAAGCTGGGCATTGAGCTTCTCCGCGATATCGAGCATCGCTGGAACACCGGCAAGTTCGGCAAAGAGTACGAAGAGTGTGACGATTTGGAAAAAAGGCGCAACTGGGACAAACAGCTGGGGCTGGGCAGGCAAAAAATCTTCGAGGTTCGCCGCGTTCACAACGATATTACCTTTATCGATACGTTTCTGACTCCCGAGTTCTGCGTACAGCACAATATGTTCACTTTTGCCTGGCAGGAGCAGGCGGGCGGCTACTTTATCGAGTCGCGCGATTTTGAGAAAATCAAGCAAAGGCTATTATTCAGCTTGACGAACTTCGGCAAACCGTGGATTTATGTAGTAGACGGCAATTTCCGCAACCGCGGCGAATTGCTGCTCAAACACCAGCACACCGGCGTCGAGCTGCGCCTGGATCAGGCGGCCGACACCCTGGCGAACATTCAGTTTATCTGGGGCAGGCCGGTGCACTTGCAAACGCTCGTCGATGGCAAGCCCACCATGCTTTCCTTCGACGGCAATGAACACAGCATAAAAACCGGAGGAGAGATCGATGAGCCTCGACGCACTACTACTGGAAAAACTCGCTAACTGGCGTTCCACGAGCGGCCGAGCGACTCTGGAGGCGTCCGGCGACGGCTACAACGCCGCCGTCGCCGTCGAATGCGTGGATGTCGTCGGCAGCCGGCTGTGGGAGTTGTCTCTGCGTCCTGCAGTCCAGACTTCCGCTGTTGAACTGAAGACGCGGGCCGAGGAGGTCAGCCAGCGTGTTACGGGACTTTTGGAGCCGTTGCGTCTCGTGGAAGTAGACGCACCGGGCAAAGTGGCCCTGCTTCGCAGTGAGCAGCCCGGACAGCTGGGCGAGGATCGTTTCTATTATGAATTGCTCCTCTTCGGCGACGGCGGCAGTGTGATTCGCCGCTACCGAACGCCGCATGAGGGTCAACCGCGCCGCCAGCAAGTCGCCTTCACGCTCACTCACGAAGCACTGGCCAAGCTGGTACGCGATCTGACTCAATAAATGTTCAGCCGCAAGCCGCAGGGGCGCGATTTATCGATTCGTGCGAAACGATAAATCGCGCATCACGACATGGAGGTCGAAACCGTGCTCATGCCGTTGCGCGCACCGCGCATCGCCCTGTCATCCGTCAGCTGTCGTTTGCTGGCCGTCTGCCTGATACTCGGATCTGCTGCTCTTCATCTGGCTTACTTCGCCAATGACTGTACTCTCGACCTCTCTGCTGACGAGGCTCATTACTGGGACTGGTCGCGTCCAGAACATCTCGACTGGAGTTACTACAGCAAGGGGCCGCTCATCGCTTACCTCATCCGCGGCGGCTGCGCACTGGCCGGCTCGTGGTCCGTCGAACACACCGGCAATCTCGCTCTAGCGATTCGACTACCAGCCGTTCTCTGCGGCAGTCTGCTGCTAGTAAGCCTGTATTTGCTCACCGTGCAGGTGTACCGTTGTGAGACTTTGGCCCTGGCTGTCGTTGGGCTGGCGCTGACTCTGCCACTGATCGCCGTCGGCTCGTCGCTCATAACCATCGACGCACCGTACACGTGTCTCTGGGGTTGGGCATTGGTGCTGGGCCATCGTGCCATCTTTCGGGGATCGACGTGGGCATGGCCACTGCTCGGCTTTGTGCTCGGCCTGGGGATACTGGCCAAGTACACCATGATCGTTTGGCTGCCGTCGGCGGCACTATTTCTGGTGACGACACCGGAGTATCGTCGCTTGTTATGGAGTCGCGGCTCTTTCGTCATGCTTGCCGTCGCCGGCTTCTGTTGTCTTCCCATCCTCATCTGGAACGCCCAGCACGATTGGGCCACGTTTCGCCATCTACTGGGACTCTCTGGTTTGCATGATATTGTGCAACCGAGCGATGAGCCGTCCATCTACGGGTTGGGACCGCTTCGCTATCTCGGTGGACAGTGCGCTTTGCTACTGATCTACTGGTTTGTCGTCTGGGTGACGGCAATGGTGGCACACCGGCCCGGACGCGAAAGCGATGAAGGCGTGCGCTACCTGTGGTGGCTGTCGGCGCCGATGTTTTTGCTGTTCTTGGCATTCAGTCCGAAGACAAACGGCGGCGAGATGAACTGGCCGGTGACGGCGTATCTGTCCGGATTGTTGCTCTCAGTAGCCTGGCTAATGCGCCAGTTCGACGATCCCCGTCGCTGGTATCGCAGCCTCACCGCGAGCTATCTTGGTTTGGCCTGTGCGGCCGGGCTGGCGGTGACGGTATTCATGCACCATAGCGAGTGGCTTTATCCGCTATTGACGCGCTTCGTTGGAGAGCCGACAGACAAGAACCCGTTTCCGCTGCGTCTCGATCCGACGTGCCGGCTGCGCGGCTGGCGAACCTTGGCGGCCGCCGTCGATGACTTGCGTACCCGGCTGCGTCAATTAGAAGGGCAAGAGCCGGTGTTGGCCGGCAACAGCTGGGTTCTGCCCGGCGAGCTGGGCGTGTACTGCGCCGGTCATCCACAGGCGTACTCGCTTGGCCCGATCATGGGCGATCGTCACAGCCAATACGATTTCTGGCTCAATCCGATTGACCACGGGGCTGCGTTTCAGGGACGTACCTTCATCGTCGTCAACGGCAACGCCAAGCCGCTTCGTGAGGCATTCGCTACCGTGGATTCGATGGAAGTGATGCACTGGGAGAAGGGACAGCCGATCACGTCGTGGCGCATATCCGTGTGCCGCAATTTCAAGGGACACTTCCCGCAGCCGCCGCAGCCGGAGCGGAGTTTTTGATACGCCGATAAGCAATCGCTTACTGGATGTGGTTTTTTGGTTAGCCGCGACCCGAAAGGGAGCGCGAACACGCTCCGCTGCGCGTCGCGGCTAACCGGAAGAATCATGCCTCAGAATCCGAACCGCTTTAGGTGCCTTGACCCGGCACACTGTTGGCGAATTGGATGCCGGCCTCGATTGCCGGGACAGCTAATCCACCAGCAGGTCCGATGTGGGAGAGGAGGTCGGACACTAGATCGTTCGACAACGACTGACCCACAAACACCACCGAGGCAATCTGAAGTTCCTGCTCCGCCGCCATGTTGCCCTGGAGCAGGATGGCGGCGGTGTCAATAGCGACTTCAAACGCAGCCTGAAGTTGGGACTGCCCTGCGCCGCCGGCACCAGAGCCAGAGCCGGCGCCTCCGCCGGCAGCGCCGCCGCCGCCTGTGGAAGCGACGGGGGTGACGGCAAGCGAGCCCGGTGCGCTGGCGAGCGTCGAGCCGCCCTGTAGATAGTCCTCCAGCAGTGAGAACGTACCTGGCAATAGAGCGCCAGGCACTGGCAGCTGCACCGTCGCTTGACCGTTCGACACATTCGCCGTCGCCTCGGTCACGGGTTGCCCATTGACCAGCAATTCTACCTGAGCCGTGCCCGAGTTTACAGTCCCTAAGGAGCTAAGGACTTGCACCGTTATGGGTGCTGTCTGGGGAAGCAAGTTGAAGGACACGGTGGCGCTTCCCGGCACCAAGGTAATGGTAGCGTCCGGGACGACACGGTCTTCGAGACTTTCCAGTTGCAGACGCACCCGACGACACGAGTGCGTCGCACGGCGGCTGCCGCCCTTGGGCGAGGCCGCCAGACCAACGTTACCACAGGCATGCGCAGACCCAAACATCGTTACTCCCTCCTTAGTGAAGAGTAACAAAGCAGATCCAGAGGTCCGTCTCTCTCGCGAGGGGAACCATTCCTCTCGCATGTCGGCGAGGTCAGGGATGGGTTCGGCCACCCCACCTTAGCCTCATCCTTCGGAAGACTGCTTCTCACCAGGCAGCGACGTGCTGCTCAGCTAATGGATGAGCATTTGATGAAGGCTTTCTTTTTGAGCAGATGTTTGCAGCCAGGAAGTGCGGCGATGCGTTTGTGGCTGCAGCAAACTCAGGCGATCCTCTTGATTTTCATCGGAGACTAGCGCCTTGCTCAGACAGTGCCTTGTCGAGCAAGCGGGTGAAGAGACCTGCGAATACTGTGCCGTTGACCTTCCGTTGATCAAAGGCACTGAGCTTGAGGAATAGTCTCAGACTTGTAGAGTGAAAGGATCATTCTCCTCATCAACGGTTACAAATGGAAGGAGTGCGAAAAGTGATGGGCTTCAGCAAACGTCGAACGATAACTGCGCTGTTTCTGGTAGCGGGGACGACATGTTTCGTTCAGGAGGCTCCGCGGGCATCGGCAGCGGAACCTGCAAATAAAGTAAAACGATTGCGTGTCCCCAACGGAGGCATCCAACCCCAAGTCGTTATGGACGGCAAAGGCGTCCTGCACATGATCTACTACCAGGGCGATCCACGCCACGGCGACATCTTTTACGTTCGCTCCAACGACGAAGGGGCCGCCTTCTCCCGTCCGCTCCGCGTGAACAGCGAGCAAGGCAGCGCCATTGCCATCGGCAACATTCGCGGGGCTCATTTGGCCGTGGGTAAGGGAGGTCGAGTTCACGTCGCCTGGAATGACTCCCGAAAAATGGGTCCCTCTGGGGGCGAGGCAATGTCATACACTCGCCTGAACGAGGAAGGCACAGCGTTTGAACCGCAGCGAAACGCGATTGAATCCGCCAAGGGTCTCGACGGCGGCGGTTCGGTGGCTGCCGATGATTCCGGAAATGTTTACGTTGTCTGGCACGCGCCGGAGCCGGGGGCCAGGGGAGAGGAACGCCGGCGCGTGTGGGTGGCGTGTTCGAAGGATGAAGGCAAGACGTTCGCTCCCGAGAAAGTTGCATTCGACGAGGAGACCGGGGTCTGCGGCTGTTGTGGTTTGCGCACTTTCGCCGATCATACCGGCAACGTCTATGTGCTGTATCGATCGGCCCTCCAACGCCTTCAACGGGATACCTATTTGCTGCTTTCCAAGGACAAAGGAGCGAGCTTCCGCGGGGAGGATCTTCATCCGTGGAAGATCGAAGCGTGTCCGATGAGCAGCTTTGCTTTTGCTGAGGGTCCAGTGGATGTTCTGGCCACCTGGGAGACAAACGGGCAAGTCTACTTCGCGCGAATCGACCCGAAAACGGGAAAGCGATCGGAGCCGGTGGCCGCTCCTGGTGAGACGCGCGATCGCAAACATCCCGTCGTCGCCAGCAACAAGCAGGGACAGATCCTACTTGCCTGGACCGAGGGAATGGGTTGGGAACGAGGCGGTTCCGTAGCGTGGCAAATCTTCGACAAAGACGGCAGACCGACGGCGGAGAAGGGCCGCGCCGCCGGTGTGCCGGTCTGGAGTTTGATCGCCGGCTTCTCGCGCTCGGACGGCGGTTTTACGATTGTTTATTGAGCGCCTGGGCATGGAACTGGCGCTCGCGGCGCAACTCGTTACTGGTACCAAATAAGGCCTCGGCCTCGTCGAGTATCTTCAGAGCTTGCTGTCGCGCCGCGGCGAGCTCGTTTGGCGCCGCCAGGCGCACTCGTAGGTTGGCCGAGACGAGGGCCATGTCGATCAGGTCGGCGCGGAGCTGGCGCTCCAGTTCCGAGCCTGGGCGCGGTCGGAGTCGTTCGACAATTACCTCGCGCTGTTCCCAAATCGTTCGGCAGTGGGACTCGACCGTTCGTGCATGCGCTTCGGGTAGTGTGACCGCGTTGTACAAGGGCCGGACACGCTCGCAGAAAAGATGCAGCTCATGAATGGCCTGACCACACTCCGCCTCACGCAGGCGGTCATGAAGATGCTGTTTTAGATCCGTGCCGAAAGGCAAATCTTCGACCAGGGCGATGCCGTGCTTGAACGTATTCAGCGCCTCGGCATAGCGGAGCTGATCGAGGAAATTTTGCCCCTCGCGCAGCGCTGCCTGTGCTTTGTTCGATTGACGGCTAACGTGAGCGAGAGCGAAACAGCCGGCCGCTGTGATGGCCGATAGCAAAATCAACAGAGGCAGGGCATGACGCCGGCGCCGCCGCCACTTCCTCCAGCGTTCGCTCCAGCTACGGTTGGCCACGCCACGCAACGGCAGGTCGGCGAGATGCCGGCGGAGATCGGCGGCAAGATCGGCGGCGCTCGAATAGCGTCGCCCTGGCTCCGGCATCAGGCAGCGCGTCACAACGTCTGCAAGCCCCACCGAGACGCAGGGATTGAGTCGGCGCAGCGAACGAGACGATGAACAGGCAACAGGCAACTCGCCGCCGAGCAGCTCGTACAGCAGCACGCCCAGGGAATACAAGTCGGCCTGGACATCGACCGCAACGACAACGTTCTCGCGTCGCGCTACCGAATCCAGTGCCGCCTGCTGTTCCGGAGCCATGTAGCCCGGCGTCCCTCCCATCCACGCAGGCGCGGGGGATCCGGCGGGGACAGGAGGACGAGCAAGGTGAAAGTCCAGGAGCATGGGCTGGCCGTCGCCTGCCAAGAGCACATTGGAGGGCTTCAGATCCAAATGGAGCAGTCCGCGCTCGTGGGCATAGTGCAGGGCATCGCAGAGACAGGCTGCGATCCAGCACACAGCCTGAACGTAAGACAACCGGCTTAAAAAATCCGAGAGTTTACTCGGCGAACGGCCGGCGTCAGCCGGCTGGTTCAGGCTCCACCAGCCGGCTAACGCCGGCCGTTCGCCGAATTCAAGAGCGGCCATCAAATCACGGCCACTACGTTGTACCGGAGACAGGTCCCGCAGTGCCACCAGGATTCGGTCTAACGTTGACCCGCCGAAATAAGGCAGGCAGAGAGCGCTCAACCGCCGTGACGGAAAATCGTGAGCGGAGTGCAAGGGAACGATATGCGTGTGCTGCAAGCGCGCCAACGACAAGTGCTCGCATCCGCCGCGCGGGCCAAGCTTCAGCACCACGGGCCGATTCGCCAGCGAAGGTTGCGTGGCCAGAAAGACCCGGCTCGTCGTCCCGTAGCCCAATTCGGCGAGCAAGTGAAACTCGCCCAGTGTTTCGCCGACCGTTGGGAACTGTGGCCCGGCCAAACTCGGCGTCAGCAAGTGATGGCACTCAAGGAGCGCTCGCACTTCGCGCCGCCAGTGGGGAAAACGCCTCAGAAGCTCGTCTGCGCGGATCTCCTGCCCCTGCTCCTGACGGTGGTGGATCTCTTCATACAGCAGCTCCAAGGCCGCTTCGGGTTGATCGCACAACTGCGGATAACGGGTCAGATAATCTTCGACGCAAGGCTGCTCTCCCTCGCGCCAGCGCTGCGCCATCTCTTCGGCGAGACATTCAACCAGGCGTTCGGCGTCCTGAGCAAGCAAGTCGGCCATGACGGGACCTCACGATGCGCCAACGGGTTTCTCGCGCAGGGCGAGCTGGCGCGCCAGCCGACGGAGGATACGCCGTACGCTGCCCTCGTGCATCCCGGTTCGGGCCGCCACCTCGCCCAGGGACAGACCCATCCGCCGTAGCCGTAACAGATCGTGGTGTTGCGGCGGACAGAGGGACAGCATTTTGTGCCACAATTCATCGGCCTCGATGATCTCGCTGGGGCGCGGCTGGGCCGGCGCGGGCAGCACGTCCAGGCTCGCCTCGATCGGCTGCTCGTGTGTCAAGGCGGTGTGGAAATGACGGAGGCGGCTGGTGAGACGACGTCGCGCCAGCCGGACCAGAAAAGCCAGCAGGCGCGGCCGATCCATGAAGTGCCACCGTTCCGCGCGCAAACCGTGCAGTACGTGAACCCACACCGATTGCACAACATCGATCGAGTCGAACTTGGCGCGAAGCCGGCCCGGCAGATAGCGCCGCACGACCATGCGTAGATACGGTTCGTAGGCCGTCAGCACTTGTTCCGCCGCCTCCACGTCGCCGCGGCTGAGTTTCTCCAGCAGGAGTTCCAGCGGTTCGGCGTTCATCCCTCGCCTCCGGGAATGAAGACAGGAGGAGCAGCCTCCGGCCGGTCCATGCCGAGAAGATCGGCGAGGCGGCGGTCCCGATGATCTCGCAGACGAATCCAACCGTAGCCGGCCAGGCTCGCGGCCAGCAGCCACGGAGCCAGTTCTTCGAACACTCGACCCTCGCGCCATTCCTCGGACAAATCGCCCAGCTCTTGGAAAAATGCATCCACACCTTGCTGGATGGCTTCAACGTCGATGGGTAACAGTTCCGCGAGTGGTCGAATGACCGAAGACGGAGGCGGTTCTGCGGATTCCGCAACCTTAGGCGACAGAGGAGTCGGCGGCACTTGGGGGACTGCCGGCATCGGACGTCTTTCATCCTTGCTCGGTGCCGGGTCGTGGTTCCCGGATGTGTTCTCGGAGATTGCGATTGCCGGGGAGAGCGAGGCCATTTTCGCGGCGCCCAGCCCGGAGGCCGAGAGGACTGGAAGAAAAGACATCAGGTTCGCCGCCGGCAGCATCGCCTGTGCCGGCGATCGAGATGGAAGCGGGCAGTCGAGGCTGGGCATGGCCTCGTTGCAGCCGTACGCGGACAGAGGAAACACCAATGGGCCATTGCGAGGAGCATCGCGCTCCGTCCGCCCCGGCGCATCGTCCTCATCGACATCCATTTCGCGTTGATAGCCAATGATCGGTTTGACTGGGGCGTTCAGGACGAGACGCGCAGAATTGACATTCAAAATATCTTTTGCCGCGACGTCTGGGTTTTGCAAGGCGGAAGATTTGTCCAGCGCCGCCTGGGGAGATCGGGATGCTGTTTCACTCATTACCGCGCCGTTGTGCGCGGCAGCGAAGAGGGCTGAATGTTCGTTCGTCGCGGCCGGAGTGGAGTGCGAGACAGCGCCGGACAGCAAGAACCTGTCTTCCAGAGCTTCGACGGCCAGGGAAGCCTGCCTGCGCTCGGCGTCCCTTCTCCGCGTGCCCATGCCGCGTTCCTCGCAGCCTACCCCATTTGGGGCTATTCGCCGGTCCTCCTGACCGGCACACAGGGCACATTAGAACCGAACGCCGCAAGCAGGGCAACCCCGGCCGTTGGTTGCGTTCACAGCGTGCCGGGCGGCAGGCGCAGGTATTTGCCGTAAATCGTGGGGTCGCCCCAAGTGCTCTGGTCGAAGTGCATCTTGATCTGGTCATCAGCACGCGGCTGACCGGCGCTGTCTACGCCGGCAAACGACATCAAAAGACGCTCGCCCTTGCGCTCGGCGCCGTATACTTTGCCGCCGTTGCCCAGATCGAAAAACGGCTCCGCGCGGCCGGTGCTATCCACCACCACTTGATAGAGATCCGAATAGGGAACCATTTCATACGGACGTGTCTTGTCCTGTGGAGGCAGTCGCAAACGCGAAGCACTGCCCAGGCCAATGACCTTGTGTTCGCCGGCTTTGAGGAAGACCACCGGGCGGCGCGGCTGATCACGCGGCTCCTCGACGATGCCTGCCACCTCCCAATCGATGTCGTCCTGGAGCGTCTTGGCCACGCTGTATTTCTTGCCGGCTTCCGGCGCTCCATATGACTCGCGGGCGCCGTCCTCGATGTGCCTCTCGATGAACACTTTATGGAAGCAGCCGCACGCCATGATGGTCTCGTAGAACAGAGGGCCATGTTCGGCGTCGAGCGTGACGCGGACCACGCAGCTATCTATGTCCGCTGCTTCGGTATCGAATCCCTTCATGCGCGGATGGGCCGGATACCAGGCCGTGTAGGTGATCTGCATGTGTGGATGACCTTCGAGGGTTGCTGTCTTGATAATCACATAAACCTTGGGATCGCCGGCGACGTAGGCTTTGAGTTTGCCCTTATCGCTGTAGCGGAGATGCGCCTGGCCGATCGTGTCGAACTCCGGTGGATAGGGATACTTCAAGGCCTGCGAATTGATGCGCTGCTGCACAAAGATCGGAGCGTAGTAGGCGGCCAGCTCCTGCGGCGACGCCGCGGCGAGCTGCTTGCGCGTCAGGGGCGTCTCGGAGAGGCGCGGCGAGAAGACGAAGGCGTCGCCGCCGACGGCCTGTATGGGATCTTCCACGGCGCTTTGATCGAGCATCTTCCAGTGCGTCAGGCGATTGGAGATGGCTTTGCAGCCCACCGCTGCCAAGCCGATGCCCAGGAGCAAAACCAAGGCGACGGAGCACCAAAAGCGGAAGCAGCGCCCATACATGGCTGGACTCCTCCCTTTCAGGCGTGTGGCATCGTCGTGGCCGCCGGCTCGGACGATTCTGCGAGGAATTGCTCGATGAACATCGCCAGGAGGAGTGCCTTCTCCATGTCGCCTTCGATCTCGATTTTCCCGTCCAGGAATGCCTTCTGGGCCGACTCTTGACCGCGGATCAGTCGGACAAATGTTTCCGAATGGATGCGGTAGATCACTTCATGTACGGCGTCGAGGCCGCGCTGTACTGACAGGATTTCCTCGCCGCCGCAGCGAAACGACCATTGCCCTGCGTCCTCGCCGCGAATGTCCAGGGCAAAACGAAAATCGTGCGGCAGAGCGCGAGCGAGCGGAGAATGCTGCACTTTTTCCGGCAGAACGCATTCGAGGTAATGAGCGCACTCCGACGGCCTCCCCCCCGCAGGGGGGAGCGAGGGGGAGGCCCGTCCGCGTTGTCGGCCCCAGTTGTCCGCCTGGGCGAATTTCAACAGACGTGCTACCAACTCCCGGTCGAAACGCGGCGGCGGCAGGTCCGGCAGCGTTTGCCGTGTATTGCGACAATCGAACTCAAGATTGCTATACAAATACCCCCAATAATCCTGGAATTGCTCCAGAACAAGCTGTTCCAGCGGCGTCGGATCGGGCAAGCCCGCTGGGCCGACCCATTCAACACCTTCCAGCGGCAGCAATTCCGAGAGGATGTTTTTGATCTCGTCCAAACGGACGGACTCCCAGGCGGTGAGATGATACGTGCGGCCGTGCCAGCGCGGCCGATCTACGAGCGCCAACAGCGCCCGAGATACCCAATCCACCGGCACGATGTTTTGCGTTTCTGTACCAGTCAGCGGCAATCGCAACGACACACGCTGAGGGCGCGACGAAAGGCGCACCGCCAATTCCAGAAAGCGATAGAAGTGGTGATACGTGCATGTGTAGCCGGTACCGCTGTCACCGACGATGACCGAGGGACGATAGATGGTCGCCCGAATGCCGGGAAACTGGCGGGCCAGCTCCTCGGCAGCGAACTTGCTGCGCTCATAGGCGTTCTTGGAGCCACCGCCGCAATCCAGCTCGTCCTCGCGGACCAGGCCGCGACGGTCGCCGCAAACGAAAGCGGTGGAAAGGTGGTGTATCTGGGTAATGCCAAGCGATTGACACAATTCCAGCAAACCGCGTGTGCTGAGGACATTGGTCTGCCACGGTTCGCCGTCCAGTGTCGGTTGATAGGAGACGTAAGCCGCCGAATGAATGACGGCCCGCGCGTTTCGAGTCAGCCAATGGCGCTCGCCCGCTCCCAGCCCGAGTCCTGGCCTCCGCAAATCGCCCTGAAGCAACACCGGGCGCGGAAGCGAGCGCCGCAGCGATTCCTCGCAAAACGACTGCAATTCCGCCAGACGTTCGGTCGCGGAGGCCGATGAGGAATCGCGAATCAGCACGCCGACCGGACGCCCAGATGCCAGGAGATCGCGCAGAAGATAGCGCCCCAGCAAGCCCGTTGCGCCCGTCAGAAAAATGCCTTGTGTCGCGCTCATTTGGTTATCCTCGCACGCCCGAGCGGGGTGTCCGATAACTCTAATGGCAACAGGCAGGCAAAAACGGGCGCGGATTTTGTGGCTTTTTGTTCGGTTACATCACGGACCTGCAAGTATCCGGGTTCCCTTCTTTGCCTTCTTCAACTTGGTACAATGTGGACAAACCCCAGCCCAACCCTGGCTGTTTGAGGAAGCTTGGCTATGGCGACAATCACCGCGATCTATGAGAATGGAGTCTTTCGCCCGTTGGATCCGGTGGATTTGCCGGAGGGCAGCACGGTTCGGATTGAACCCGTGGTCGAGTCCACAACCCCTTCCGCGACGCCCCGAACGCCGGAGGAGGAAGCTCACCTGGACCGGATCTATGAGATCCTCTCACGCCGCCACCACGGTGGCGATCCACAAGCCACCGCCCGCCATGATGAACATCAGCCATGAGGACCGTATTCTTGGACACGGTCGGTTTGATCGCCACTTCATGGCAGCGGGATTTCACGTACTCTTCTGACGAGAATTGGATCAGAGTTCGTCGCAAATGCAATCGGAGGCATCGAGAGATCCTCGGGAAAGAACCTTGAATGTCCCAGTTTTTCTCCCGCGATAGCTGTGCTGTCCAGCAGCCCGTGCTATACTGACCGGTGCCGGCCAGCCTCATAACAGATTCGGCAGCGCGGAGGCTCCCATGCGACGGCGAATTGCGATCATCGTTGCGACATCTCTCGTGACCCTTGCAATTGCCATTTGCTTCGTGTGGTTCTTTGATTGGGGTCATGACCCGGTCGAAAAGCTGCCGTGGCTACACGGGCAGCTTCTCGCGAGAGTGTTCGCTGAACTCGGACAGCCCTCCCAGCAGCTTGAGTACACGATGGGAAACAGCCCCGACGGAGAATTCCGGGTCGAGTTGTACAATACCTATCCTCCGAATGACCCCAAGACTATCGGCGTGCGGATCAAAGAGTTGCAATGGCATCGTTCGCGCTATCATATCGCGGTGTGGATGCACCTTGTCAACGGGGAGTGGATTGTTCTGGATACGTGCCGTTGGAGAGAGGGCATTTTTTTTTGAGAAGTGCCGTTAGCGGACAAGGCGAGCGCTCCGGGCCGTGGTAGAGTGGAAAGATAACAGGAAAGGAACCTAAGACATGACGATTAATCTCCCCGATGATTTGGCACAATACATACGTGCGGAAGTCCTAAAGGGTCAGTTTGCATCCGAGGATGATGCCATCGCCGAAGCCGTGCGGCTTCTCCAGCGTCAACTCAGCCAAGAGCCCAGGACGACCGCTGCCGCGGCACTTCCCGATCCTGTTCTGGGTGCTATGCGCGATGCAGCCGATGAGATGGACGAGATCGCTGCTGAGGCCATGATGCAGCGGGAGCAACAACTCTGGCGGCTATCGCCCAATGAATAAGTCGCTGCTCGACACCGACATCCTGTCCGAGATCGGCAAAGGGATAAATCAGAACATTGTCCGCAACGCCACCGCCTACCGGAACGCTTTCGGCCGGTACACGCTTTCGGTCATCACCATCATGGAAGTGGTGCGGGGCTTTCAAAGAAGGCAGAGCTTCAGTCGCATGCAACGTTTCCTGGCCTCGCTTGCCTCTGAAGAGATTCTCTCCTTCGACCAGCCGGCTGCTGAACTGGCGGGCCGCATTGCCGGTGACCTGGACCGGATAGGCCAGCCCATTGGCAGAGCCGATCCGATGATCGCCGCGATGGCTCTAGGGCATAATCTGGAGTTGGTAACGGGAAACACTGCCCATTATCAACGCATCCAGCAACTCGGTTATCCTTTGACGCTTGTAAACTGGCGGTAATCGCTCACCCTTCCTCCTTCTCCCGCAGTTTCGCCAGCACGGAATAATCCTCCAGTGTCGTCGTATCGCCGGTTGTCTCCTTACCGCTGGCGATGTCGCGAAGCAAACGACGCATAATCTTCCCCGAGCGCGTCTTGGGCAAATCCTTGGTGAAATGGATGACATCGGGTCGAGCCAGTGCGCCGATTTCGCGGGACACATGTTCGCGCAGCTCTTTCTTGAGTTCGTCCGACGGTTCCAGGCCGGCCTTGAGCGTCACGAAGCAGGCGATGCCTTCGCCTTTGATTTCGTCGGGTTTGCCAACGACAGCAGCCTCGGCGACCTTGGCGTGATGCACCAGAGCGCTCTCGATTTCCATCGTGCTGAGCCGATGGCCGGCCACGTTGAGCACGTCATCGACGCGGCCCATGATCCAGAAATAACCGACCTCATCGCGGCGCGCTCCGTCGGCGGTGAAATAGCAGTGCGGCACCTGGCTCCAGTATTGCTGGCGATAGCGCTCGTCGTCGCCGTAGAGCGTGCGCAACATCGCTGGCCAGGGTTGGCGGATGACTAGCAGTCCGCCCTGGTTGGGAGGCAGCGAGCGGCCTTCCTTGTCCACGATGTCGGCGACGATGCCGGGCAGCGGCCGCGTTGCGGAACCTGGCTTGGTAGCGGTCGCTCCGGGCATCGGTGCGATCATGATCATTCCTGTTTCCGTTTGCCACCAGGTATCGACGATGGGACAGCGGCCCTTGCCGATATGTTCGTGATACCACATCCACGCTTCCGGATTGATCGGTTCGCCGACGCTGCCGAGCACTCGCAGGCTCGATAGATCGTGTTTGGCCGGCCATTCGTTGCCCCATTTGATGAAAGCACGGATGGCCGTAGGGGCGGTGTAGAACAGGCTGACGCGATATTTCTCGATAAGCGACCAGAAGCGATCCTCGCGCGGATGGTTCGGCGCTCCCTCGTACATGACCGTCGTGGCCCCGTTGCACAACGGCCCGTAGACGATGTAGCTGTGTCCCGTCACCCAGCCGATGTCGGCGGTACACCAGTAGGTATCATCCTCGCGCAAGTCGAAAACCCACTTGTGTGACAGGGAAACACCGAGAAGATAGCCGGCGGTCGTATGCAAAACGCCCTTGGGTTTGCCGGTAGAGCCGCTGGTGTAGAGGATGAAAAGCGGATGTTCGCTATCCAGGGCCGCGGGCGGACAATCGGCGGAAGCATTGGCCATCAGCTCGTGCCACCACACGTCGCGGCCTGCTTTCATGTCCACTTTCTGATTGCAGCGATTGAAGACGATACACTTCTCGACGGTCGGCGACTTGGCCAGCGCCTGATCGACGTTTTGCTTGAGCGCCACGACTTTACCGCGCCGCCAACCGCCGTCGGCGGTGATGAGCAACTTCGCCTTGGCGTCATTGTTGCGGTCGGTAACTGCGTCTGCGGAGAAGCCACCGAAGACGACGCTATGTACGGCGCCGATACGGGCGCAGGACAGCATGGCAATGGCCAGCTCCGGCACCATCGGCATGTATAGCGTCACGCGGTCGCCGGCCTGGATGCCGAGTTTCTTGAGGACGTTGGCGAATTTGCAGACTTCGCGGTGCAACAACTGATACGTCAGGACGCGGCTGTCGCCCGGTTCGCCTTCCCAGATAATGGCGGCCTTGTCGCGGCGGGGGCCGTCGAGATGACGATCCAGGCAATTGGCGCTGGCGTTGAGCCGGCCGCCCGTGAACCATTGCGCGTGCGGTTCGTTCCACACGAGCACCTTGTCCCAGCGGCGAATCCACTGCAACGATTCCGCTTGTTCGGCCCAGAAGCCCTCCGGATCGTCCTTGCCGCGCTGCCACAGACGCTCGTATTCGGCCACACTCTTGATGTGGGCGGCAGCGGCGAATTCCGGCGGCGGCGGAAACGAACGCATTTCCTTGAGGACGCTGGTTATGTGCCCGGTCGCGGATGTGGACATGATTGCACCCGTGGTCTGGGAGAGTGTGGGACGGTAGAGTCAAGTCAGCTTATCGGGCGAGCGGGGCGTGTCAACGCCCGCTCGTCGGGCGCTTTGACCCGGAGTGCAGGGCTTGCTAAAATCAGTGCAATCGACGAGGAGGAGCATCATGGCGACGGTAGCTCTTGTCACTTACTTCAAGCGCTACAAAATGGAGCTGGACTTGAGCGCTTTGCCGTCGCCGCGGCTGCCCGACGAATTTTCTTTTGTGCCCTGGAGCTGTGACCTTCTCGACGTGCATGCCGACATGTTGTTCGGCAGCTTCCATCAGGAAATCGACGCCCAGGTCTTTCCCAGCCTCGGCGATCGCCAGGGCTCGTTCTGTCTGATGATCGAAATGACACGCAAGCGCGGCTTCTTACCGGAAGCGACCTGGCTGGTGCAGGGATCGCTGGGACCCTGCGGCACGATCCAGGGGCTGCGCGAGCGCAACGGAGTGGGGTCGATACAGAACCTCGGCATTTTGCCGGGCTGGCGCGGCCGCGGGCTGGGGGATGCACTGTTGCTGCAAGCGCTGCAAGGCTTTCGTCAGACCGGACTTCAGCGAGCGTTGCTGGAGGTGACGGCCCAGAACGATCCCGCCGTCCGTCTCTATCGCCGTCTGGGATTTCGTCGTTCCAAGACGCTCTACAAGGCCGTGCCGGAGTGGCGCGGATTTTGACAACGGCGAGCGGGGGGCGTAAGCCCCCTGTTTGATCGCAACAGGGGGCTTACGCCCCCCGCTCGCCTTAAATGACATCGAGGTTCCCGTGCAGGCCGACATTCATCAGCATACTTTTGCCAATGGTCTGACCCTGCTGGCAGAGCGCATGGAACATGTGCGTTCAGCGGCGTTCAACTTCCTGGTGCCGGCCGGCTGCGTCTACGATCCGCCCAATCAGCTTGGCATGGGTACTGTCCTCTCCGACCTGCTCACACGCGGCGCCGGTCCGCGCGACAGTCGGCAACTCACTTTCGATTTGGATAACCTCGGACTCGATCGCGGCGAAGGTGTTGGCTTGATGCACATGCACCTGTGGGGCGCCACCGTGGCCCGTAACCTGTCGGCCGCCCTGGACATCTACGCCGACATCCTCCGCCGTCCCCATCTGCCGGAGGACGAGCTTCCGGCGGTGCAGGCCCTGGCTCACCAGGATCTCCGCGGCCTAGAAGACGAGCCGCGTTCCAAGGTCTCGGTGGTGCTGCGCAAGCATCTTTATCCGACGCCGCTGAGCAACGACCGCCGCGGCACAGACGAAGGCATCGATCACATCACCAGCGAGACTGTCCGCCGGCATCACCAGAAATGGTTCCAGCCTGACGGCGCCATCCTGTCCGTGGCCGGCAATATCCAGTGGCAGCCGCTGCGCGATCAGGTCGAACGCTTGTTCGCCGATTGGAATGGCTCTGCCGATCGCTCTCTCCGCTTGGGCCCGCAGCCGCCGCGGCGAGAGCACGTCGCCAAGGACCTGGAACAGACACAGATCACCCTTGCCTATCCGAGCGTGCCGATCGGTCACCCGGATTACTATGCCGCCCTCGGTGCGGTGTACGTGTTGTCGTCGCCGGGCGGCATGAGTTCGCGGCTCTTCACTGAAATCCGCGAGAAGCGCGGCCTGTGCTACTCCGTCTCCGCCGGACATGACATGCTCAAAGATCGAGCCAACATCGTCGCCTACGCCGGCACAACCAACGAACGCGCCCAGGAAACGCTTGACGTTCTCCTATCCGAATTGCACCGCTTGCAGGAGGGCATCGAGGTCGAGGAAGTCGAGCGCATACAGGCCGGCATCAAATCGGGATTGATTATGCAACAGGAATCGACCCGCGCCCGCGCCTCGTTCCTGGCTTCGGACTGGTACTACCTGAATCGTGTGCGCAGCCACCAGGAGATTCAATCGGCCATCGATGGACTCTCACCCGCAGTCATCCTCGACCATGTGCGCCGCTATCCGCCGCGCGAGTTCGTCATCGTCACCCTGGGACCCAAACCGCTAAAATGCTAAGACGAACGGCCGGCGTCAGCCGGCTGGTAGATGCACTCTACCAGCCGGCTGACGCCGGCCGTTCGCCTGGTAATAAGGAGCAATCATGCCGTTTCACAGTCACCTGCTGGCCAATGGTTTACAAATCATCGGCGAGACCAGTCCCTCGGCAAGGTCGGCGGCGCTGGGTTTCTTCGTCCGCACCGGCTCCCGCGATGAGACGTCGGCAGAATGCGGCGTGACGCACTTCCTCGAACACATGGTTTTCAAGGGCACGCCGCGGCGCACCGCACTCGATGTCAACCGCGACTTCGATCGCATCGGCGCCGACTACAACACCTTCACCAGCGAGGAGAATACCGTCTTCCACGCCGCTGTGCTGCCCGAATATTTGCCGCAGGCCGTGGACATCCTCGCCGATATCCTCCGCCCCAGTCTCCGCGACGATGACTTTGACATGGAAAAGAAAGTCATCATCGAAGAGATCGGCATGTACGAGGACCAGCCGATGTGGTCGGCCTACGATCATGCCAAGCGCATTTATTTCGCTCAGCACAAGCTGGGCAACAGCATCCTCGGCACGCCCCAGAGCATCACCGCCTTGAAACGGAATCAGATGAACGAATATTTTCAGCGCCGCTACGTGGCACCGAACATCATTGTTGCCGCCGCGGGGAATTTCGAATGGCCGCGGTTTGTCGAACTGATCGAGAAGCACTGCGGCCAGTGGCAAAAGGGAGCGACTGGACGAGAGGGCGTAAATGAGACGCGCGGATCAGGGCATTTCGAGGTGATGACCAGGGAGAAAGTAGCGCAGGAACACGTGTTCCTGATTTCACCCGGCCCGGCGGCCAATTCGCCGCTGCGCTACGCTGCCGACCTTTTGGGCATGGCCGTCGGCGACGATTCCGGCAGCCGGCTATACTGGGAGCTGATCGATCCCGGGTTGGCAGACTCTGCGGATTGCAGCTTTCACGAATACGAGGGCGCGGGAGCATTCTACACATCGTTCAGCTGCCAGCCGGAGCAAGCGGAAGAAGATCTCGAACTGGTCCTGGATGTGCTGCGCGATGTACAGGAGAACGGCATCCGTGAAGAAGAATTGAACCAGGCGCGGAATAAAGTGTTGTCGCGCGTGGTGCGCGGCAGCGAACGGCCCAAGGGACGCATGATGGCCCTGGGCATGAACTGGATCTATCAGCACGGCTATCGCACGGTGGATGACGAATTGCGCGCCTTCGAGTCGGTGACCCTTTCGGACATCCGGCAAGTGCTGGATCGTTATCCGCTGGATCACATGACGACGCTGGCGCTGGGACCACTGCCGAAGCTGAATGGAAGAGAACGCGGATGACGCGCATCGGCGCCGATCTTCTCACAGCCCATCCGAGCCGCTTCCTTGCGGTCGCGGCTCAGTTTTCTCTGCAGGAACTTCGTTTTTCGCCTCAACTACAGGAGCGTTCTTGTTCCCACGAAGTCGGCGAATCAGTGCGGAAAAAGGGGCCCAGAGGATGGCAAGAAAGGCCATGCCAACCCAGGCCGCCAAGCCCAGAAAGTACGGAATCAGCTCTACTCCAGGTGCCGGACCATAAGCCCACAAACCGAACGATGTCGGTAGCAAGGAAGGAATCAAATCAAGGGCGAGCATGTTGATCACTCCCCAGAAAAGGTAGTTGCTCGGGTATATATCTTCGGGCGCGATAAAGCACGGTATGACCAAAGGAGCAAGACCAGACCGTCTCCTGATCCGGCGTCGCTTCAATAACTTCTCCGCCTTCGGAATTGACGATCAAGGTGTTGCCGCCCGGCAGACGTTGGCACATGCCCCGCAGCTCGCTGTGGAAGGGCGTTCCCTTGTCCCCGGGATAAGTCCAGGGGAATGCCTGGGTCTGCGGATCGTATTCAAGTACACGCGAACCTTTGGGCGAACCGAGATTATCGAAGAGCAGGAGCCGACCGTTTTCCAGGAAGGAAGGGTCGTGCTGAGCGCGCCAGGGTCCGCGCGCTGCCCATACCACCTTGCCGCTGTCCAGATCGAGCACAACAATCGCATCCAGGTTGCGCAGCGAGACGAGGAGTTGGCCTGTCTTGAAAAAGGGGAATTTTGATGCCCGGGTTGGATTCAAGACCTTGACTGCGTTAGCATGGAGCACATCCCGGCGACGCTTATCGTCCGCAAGAGGCGACTGCCACGAGCTACGTTGGGTCATGGGGCCGGGCATTTTCGGCCGTTCGAGCGTCCCAAACAAAGCCGCATAGGGCGAATTCAGAAGCGCCTCCAGGAGCGCAATGCGCTTCATTCTTTCCCCGTTCGCAGAAATCACATCCACGTGATCTACTACGCAGGGCGTGGGTACGGACTCCAGCTCCGGCGGCACCTGAGTGAGCGTCTCATTCACCAGCGCATAAATAGTCCCATCCTCCGCCACATCGATGTCATGATGACACTTCTCGGCATACGTCCACAAGACGCGCGAATCCTTGTCCAGTTTTACCAGACCGTAGCCGTGGGACATGTTCTGCATATTGATCGGTCCTTCGATCACGGCCAGCAAGTTGCCGTTGGGATCGATGTGGCCGTCATTAAAGTAGACCGCGGCATCGTCGATGCGGCCTTTCAGATGCGGCGGAGCAGGCCAGAGCTGGCTGAACGGCACATGCCACTCATGGACCAGTTCGCCGCGCATGTTGATGAGCCGGGCGCGGGAGTAGCCGCCATACAGGCACAGCGTGAAACCGTCGCACGTCTTGCCAGGCTTCTGGGTGTGCCTCATGGTAGGCGGGGATAATAGATCCACGGGGGGCGGCGTTATCCTCTTGTGCTCGTACCAGCTCACGCCGCCGACGAAGGCCCGGCGCAGAAAAGGAGACGAAGGAAGCTCGAAGAAAATCGCGGCAGCGCCCAGCAAGTAACTGAGCGAGATCAGAGCGAAGTGATACGTACAAGATGTCAGAAAGTTGCGTTGCACCATTCTTCATCTCGTTGGACAAAAGCTCTGGGTCAGCGGCCATAACAGGACCGCGACCTTGGCCATGATACTGGCCGATCATGAAAACATGATTAAATACCAGAAAATGAGAGAATGTCCCTTGCGGATGCGAGGGCGAGTGAGGAGCGATTCGGGCTTAGCTGAGTTTGTCTTCTTGGTTTTTGTCTTTGGTCTCCACGGGAGAGGGAGCATTCTTGTTCCCTCGGAGTCGGCGAAGCAGCGCGGAAAAAGGAGCCAACAGGATGGCAAAAAAGGCCATGCCGACCCACGCCGCCAGGCCCAGAAAATAAGGAATCAACTCCACCCCGGGCGCCGGACCATAAGCCCACAAACCGGACGACATCGGCATCAAGGAATGAATGAAATCAAGGCCGGGCATGTTTATCTCTCCCCAGAAAAGGTAATTGCTCGGGTATATATCTGCGGGCGCGATAAAGCACGGTACGACCGAAGGAGCAAGACCAGACCGTCTCCTGATCCGGCGTCACTTCTATTATCTCTCCGCCTTCGGAATTGACAATCAAGGTATTGCCGCCCGGCAGCCGTTGGCACATCCCGCGAATTTCGCTCAGAAACGGCCTGCCTCTCTCTCCCGGATAGCTCCAGGGTAATGCCTGTGTCTGCGGATCGTATTCGAGCACGCGCGAGCCGCGCTGCGAGAGAAGATTGTCGAAGAGCAGCAGATGGCCATTGTCGAGGAAGGAAGGGTCGTGCTGAGCGCGCCAGGGTCCGTGGGCCGCCCAGCCCACATTTTCGCTGTCCGGGTCGAGCAGGGCGATCGCGTCCAGATGCCGGGCGGAGACGAGGATCTGTCCTGCCTTGAACAACGGGAATTTCGGAGCTAACGTCCGGTTCAAAACCTTGACCGCGTTGGTGTGCAGAACATCGCGGCGGCGCACATCGTCCACGTAGAACGCTGTCCGCCCGCCGGAAGACGTCGCCGTCTGGGACCCGCGGGCGCGTTCGAGTGTCCCAAACAGGGCAGCATAGGGCGAGTTATAGAACGCCTCCAGGAGAGGAATACGCTTCTTTCTCTCGCCTTCGGGAGAAATGATGTCCACATAATCGACCATGCACGGCGTGGGAATGTACGCCAGCGCCGACGGCACTTGTTCGACGATCTCATTGACGAGCGCATAGATGGTGCCATCCTCTCCGACATCGAGGTCGTGATGACACTTCTCGGCATATTTCCACAGGACGCGCGAATCTTTGTCCAACTTGACCAGGCCGTAGCCGGTGGAGGGGTTTTGCAAATTGATCGGCCCCTCAACCACGGCCAGCAGGTCGCCGTTGGGATAAATATGGCCGTCATTGAAGTAGACCGCGGCATCGTCGATGCGGCCTTTCAGATGCGGCGGGGCAGGCCAGAGCTGGCTGAACGGCACATGCCACTGATGGATCACTTCGCCGCGCATGTTGATGAGCCGGGCGCGGGAGTCGCCGCCATACAGGCAGAGCGTGAAACCGTCGCACGTCTTGTCGGACTTGTCGATCCGGCCGACGGTGGCCGGGAGCAACTGTTCTTCGGAAGAGGGCGAATCCTCTTTCCGCTCATACAAGGCGACGCCGCCGACGAAGGCCCGGCGCAGAAAGGACGAGGAGGGCAGCTCAAAGAAAATGGCTGCGGCGCCCAGCACGTAGCTAAGCGAGATCAGTCCCAGCAGGGGGAGAAATGACACCAGAGCTTTACGCAATACCATCACCCCGTCTCGAAAGCAGACCCCTTCTTCACCAGCGGCCCTTGCTGGTGCCGCGTTCCGATGGTTCCTATCTGGTTGCGATACTACCGGGTGATTCATGAAAGTTTAATTAAAACGTCATAGCTGGAGGAGCGGCCTTGTGGATGCTGCGGGTCATGGTCGGGCATGCTGGTCTTTCCCCAGAAAGGGTAAGTGATCGGGAGCATATCTTCGGGCGCGATACAGTTCCGTATGGCCGAAGGAGCACGACCAGACCGCTTCTCGATCCGGCGTCACTTCAAACACCTCGCCGCCGTCGGAATTGACAATCAAGGTGTTGCCGTTGGCCAGCCGTTGGCTCATGCCTCGAATTTTGCTGAGAAAGGGGGTGCCCTTTTCCCCGGGATAACTCCAGGGAAACGCTTGCGTCTGCGGATCGTATTCCAGCACGCGCGAGCCGAGCGGCGAGCCGAGATTGTCGAAGAGCAAAAGATGACCATTCTCAAGAAATGAGGGGTCATGCTGGGAACGCCAGGGGCCCCGCGCCGCCCACACCACTTTTTCGCTGTCCGGATCGAGCACCGCAATGGCATCCAGCCGGCGCGGGGAAATAAGCAGTTGGCCTGCCTTGAACAAGGGGGAGAATTTCGGCGCCAGCTTCTGGCTCAAAACCTTCACCGCATTGGTGTGAAGCACGTCGCGCCGGCGTTCGTCGTCGGCAGCAGGTGACATCCATGCACCACGTGCTGCCATCGGGCTGGACATTCTGGGCCGTTCGAGTTCACAGAGCAAGGCGGCGTAGGGCGAGTTGTGGAACGCTTCGAGCAGGGGTATGCGTTTCTTTTTCTTGCCGTCCGGAGAAATCACGTCCACGAAATCGACCATGCACGGTGTAGGAATGCGCATGTACGACATTCCTGGTGGGACTTGATCGATCATCTCATTGACGAGCACATAGATGGTGCCATCCTCAGTGACATCGAGGTCGTGATGACACTTCTCGGCATATTTCCACAGAACGCGCGAATCCTTGTCCAGCTTGACCAGGCCGTAGCCATTGGAGGCATTGTGCATGTTAATCGGTCCCTCGACCACGGCCACCAGGTCGCCGTTGGGATAGATGTGGCCGTCATTGAAGTAGACCGCGGCATCGTCAATGCGGCCTTTCAGGTGCGGTGGAGCAGGCCAGAGCTGGCTGAATGGCACATGCCACTTATGGACTACTTCGCCGCGCATGTTGATGAGAAAGGCGTTTGAATCGCCACCGTACATGCAGAGCGTGAAGCCGTCGCAGGTCTTGTCGGCCTTGTCGATCTGTCCCGCGCTGGGTGGGGGCAATTGCGCTTCGGGAGGCGGGATGGTCCCTTTCTGCTCATGCCAGTTCACTCCGCCGACGAAGGCCCGGCGCAGAAAAGATGAGGAAGGAAGGTCAAAGAAGATCACGGCGGCGCCGAGCAGGTAGCTGAGCGAGACCAGACCAAGAAGAGAGACGCCTGAGAACAAAAAGTTCCGCCGCACCATAAAAAGTATACCGTTGTCGGTTTTCCAGGTTCCCAAATAGAGTTTGGGAACCTGAAAAACGAGGGACAATCTTATCGTTTGCCGCCGGCGAACCGCTCTCGCAGCTGAGCCAGTGGTTTCTGCCGTTCTTCCTTTATCATGTAGAAGCGGTAGCCGTTATCGCTCAGCCGCACGTTCAGCATCTCTTGCAGTCCCTTGTAGGCGAATTGCCGGTTGGTGAGAAAGGGATCGTCCAGTGCGTCCAACAGTTGCGGCAACGCCCACCTATCGTGGTGGCGCGTCATCGTTTCTACGGCGACCAGGCGAACCGATTCGTGCTTGCTGTCCAGCCATCCCAGGCCAACCGGCTTGTCGCGCTTGGGGTAGTTGGCGGCGATCTTTGATTCGTCGTAGCTCTTTCCATACCAGTTTTTCAGCGCGGCCAGTGTCCAGTCGATTGGCTTGTCGGTGTGGCACAGGTTACAGGCATTGGGATGATTGGCTTCGAGCATGTCGGCTCGCGTCGGCGAAAAGATCATGTGCGTGCGGACGACGTCTTCGATGCCCTCATTGATTCGCGGCATGTGGCAATTCAGGCAGCGCGCGCCGTCGCTGCCGAGCGGATGGTGTGTATGCTGCGCGCGCCTGTCCTCCGGCCGGTACTGTTCGTGGCACTTCAAGCAGACAGCGTCATCGGCGTCGGCCGATCGCGTCCACCGCTCGCCGATGGCCTGGTGCGGATTGTGACATTCCACGCAGGTAAGCTGGGAGTAGCAGCTGCCGCGCATGGCGTCGGAGTATTCCACCGAGTTCCAGGTGGACATCCCCGCCGCGAACTGAGGCCGCGCGCCGACGTGACAACGGCCACACGCCCAGTTGATGTTGTCGTGAGTCCTGCCGGAAGGCGGCAGTTGAGTGGCTTCGATGCGAAGGTGCGGACTGGACGGCGCAAAACGGGGAGGAATTCGCCCAACGCTTTCTACATGTTGCCGAGAGCCGAGATGGCAGGCCTCGCAGCTGACGCCCAGAGTTGCGGCATACTGCGACGCTTCCCAGTGGTTCATGGGGTGGCTGCCGTCCGGTTCTTTTTTGGCCATCCCGGTGACGGGATCGAGCATCTGCGGATGCGCGGTCTGGAGAAACTCGCGCATTGACCAGTGCATCTGCATCGGGGCGAACTCGCCCATTTGCTGCGTTCGCCGGCCGAGCATGTCTGCCAGGGGAAACGTCGTGTGGCAGCCGTTGCAGCTGGCTGCATATTCGGCGTAATAAATCCCCGAATCCGGCGGCTGGAAGGAATCAAAACGCACGTCGTCCGCCACTTCCGGTCCCACGTGAATGGTCGGCACCCATTCCTTTTGCGCCAGCCAGTAACCCAGGGGCAAAACGTGGTCTTCGCTGTAGAAGGGGTGGCTCTTGTCTTCCGGGCCTTCGATCTGTTTGCCCACGTAATACTGGAAGAAACGCGAACCGATCGTTTGCGTGATTCGATACTTCCGCCGCAGCTCGCCCCGTTCGAGGCACATGAAATAGTCATCGCCTTGGCGCGTGAATGTCGCCCGGCCTCCGCGATAAGACATGGCCGCGCCGGGTGAAAAATCGCCGCGGACCGTGGACGGATCGGCCAGGGCGTTCATCCAGCGGTGCGGATGCTGAGACCAAGTTTCGTAGTTCTTCTTATGGCACGATTGACAGGCTTCCGGCCGACCCAGGTAATCGGACGGATGGATGTTGCTTTCCTCACCCGAGAGTACGGAGTTCTGCAAATACTCCTCGGGGAGCACGTCCCACCAAACCCTCAGGTTTCCTCCGCGGGCGAGCTGAACAGGATGTTTTGGGCCTTGGGCACGGAAAAGGGAGCTACCCGTACGCGCAAGCATCCTCCGCCGCGAAGGATCGGTATTTCGCGCGAACAGGAAGACCAAGCAGCCGCCGGCCAAAACGAGGGTGGATAAGCTCAGGAGCAGCTTTCGGTGCTGTCGTAACATTGCATTCTGTCTCTTGCTCCATTTGAGTTTACCGCCTCTGCACCGGAACCGCAACCGTTTCCGGCACCGACCGAAGGACGAACCGCCGCCTTCCGCCAGCTGTTCGCGTAGCGTTTGTGCTTCTGGGATTTCGGCTCGAATCTCTTGACAACCATTATGATATGAATAAACTCAAAGATGAGGGGTTTTTCATGGAACAGAGTCTACCACTGCCCCTCACCATGTCCTCTGTTTCGCCCAGTACCTGCCCTGGAACTATGGATGGTTCTCCTGGCGTTTCGCCTCACTCGCCTCGTGGTCGTTGACGACCGCTCCCGTACGTATCAGTGCCGATGATGGCCGTGGGCGCGATGCTTCCATGCAAACAGCGCACGATGCTTCCGTGCGCGCCTTCCATGAGACCAGGAACCATGCTGGAGAGCCCGCATTGAATTATTTTTGCTCATATTTGAGTATTTTCATTGATGAATTTCAGAGGTGTATCAACGATCTAACGTTTGCGTTTGCTCATTTGGCCCTTGTTCCCCATATCAAAGGAGGCTTGCATGCTGCGAATGCGTTTTTTGAGGCGTTGGCGCGGTTTCACACTGATCGAGCTGTTGGTGGTCATCGCCATCATAGCCATCCTCATCGGACTGTTGTTGCCGGCCGTGCAAAAGGTGCGCGAGGCTGCCAACCGCAGCCAGTGTCAGAACAACCTCAAGCAGTTGAGTCTTGCCCTGCTTAATTGTGCGGATACCAACCAGGGCAAACTTCCTGGGGCTTGCGGCAAGTTCCCGAACACTTTCGCCTCGGCGAACAATGCCTACGGACCCACGGTGTTCATGATCCTGCCCTTCATGGAACAGCAACAGCTCTACAACGCCACCTATCAAAAAAACGGCGGTCCGACGGGACAAAATGGAAGTCTTCCCGACTACGAGCCGTACTGGAATTACTTTGGCGGTTACCATTTCCAAATCAAGAGCTTCCTGTGCCCAAGCGATCCGACCGCATCGATCTCCGCGTCCCAGAACTCGACCAGCGGCGCCCTCAGCTATGGAACGAACCAGCAAGCGTTGCCGTTGGAGTGGCACGGCATGTCCAGGTATCCCGCCAGCATTGTAGACGGCACGTCCAACACCATCTTCTTCACAGACAAGGCCGCAACCTGCGCAGGATCGCCCAATGCTAACTGGTGGGACAATGGTTCGACCTTCGCCGTCCAGGATTGGAGTCCCACTTCCAACTGGTACTTCGCCATCGGGCCGACCCCTGTAAACACCGTCTGTGACAGCGGTACGACCTTCGGAGACTACGACGACAGACCGCCGATTTCGTATCACTCCGGCGTCATTCAGGTCAGCTTGGCGGATGGCAGTATCCATTTGGTAAGCCAGGGCCTGAGCTTCAACACCTGGCTCTTGGCCTTGTATCCCGCCGACGGCTTGGTTTTGGGGCCGGACTGGTAAAGCAACGGAACATAGACGATCTTTTTTGTACTTTTGCAGAGGATGATTACTCATGCACACTCAAGCACATTTTCGGCGGATGTGGGTTGTTCTCTTACTCCTGCCCTGCGGGTTGATGCTTGCGGGATGTGGGCGGTCCTCCCAGGCAACCGTCACGGGCAAAGTGACGTACAAGGGGCAGCCTGTCAAGGGCGGCGATATCGCGCTCATTCCCGACACGGGTGGGATCGTGAGATCGACCATTGAGCCGGATGGTAGCTACACGATCACGAAGGCGCCTCTCGGCTCCGCCAAGGTCACGGTGGACACCAAAGCACTTCGCCCGGTCTCTCCGAAAGCCATGAAGGGGCCCTATGCGAATGCGAAGGCTCCCCAGGAGGTGTTACCCAAGAGCGCCAAAGGAGGAGATGCGAGTCACTATGTGGCGATCCCGCCTCGCTATGCCGATCCCGAAAAATCCGGGCTTAGCGTGGAAGTAAAGAACGGCAAGAACGAACAGAACATCGATTTGCAATAGACCCATCCAAGGAGGCCAGAGGAAGCACCGATGGCAGTTCTTCCCCAGAGACGAGCCTTGCTTCGATTCTGTATGTTTCTGCGGGCGCTCTTGTTGTGTGGGGCCGCGGCGAGCGCCGCGGCCCATTTGCGCACGTGGCATCATTATCGAGCCGCACAGAGCGCCCTGACCACTTATCACTTCGCACAAGCCCGAGACCACCTGGCCATACCCCTCAAGGCCTGGCCGAATTTCGGAAGCGTTCGACTTCTGGCCGCGCGTGCCGCCCGCCTGCACGGCGCTTCCGAAGAAGCGCGGAAGCATCTGCTCGTTTGTCAGCAAAGACAAGCGAAGACGGAGGAAGTGCTTCTGGAATGGGCGCTTCTTCGTGCTCAAGTTGGCGAGTTGGAATCCGTTGAAGGCTATTTGCTCGACCAACTCCGCAGGGGTTCAGATCAGGCAAGGTTCATACAGGAGGCACTTATCGAGGGTTACACGCGCACGTATCGAATCGGTCCCGCCCTGGCCGGTGTGGAAGAATGGTTGAGGCAGCGCCCGGACGATACGCAAGCGCTGTACCTCCAGGGGATGATTTACCAGCAAGTCCAACGGCCACAAACGGCCCTCGCTAGTTATCGACGGGTCGTCGAGCTTGATTCTCAGCGCGAGGATGCTCGTTGGCGGTTGGCTCAATGCTTGCTCCATTTGGGATTGTACGAGGAGGCCAATCCTCATCTGGAGTATCTCCATCGCCATTATCCTCAAAACACTGAGATGACGGTCGAGTTGGGCGCCGCGCGCTACAAGCAGGGGCAGTTGGCCGAAGCCCGGCAGCTACTCGATTCCGTGTTGGCGGAGCATCCCGACAACGAGGCGGCTCTGCGGGAGCGAGGCCGCCTGGCTCTGGTAGATGAGGATGCCGCCCGGGCCGAAAAATGGCTGCGGCAAGCAGAAAAAATCAATCCCCGCGATACGCAGCTGCTTCCGCTTTTGGTCACGGCACTGGAACATCAAGGCAAGCACGATGAAGCACAAGTGCTAGGGGACCGGCTCCAGCAGACCGACCACGATTTTCAGCGCCTGGCGCGGATTTGTCTGTACGAGCTGGGAGAACGGCCCAACGATCCGGCGCTGCACCGTGAGTTGGGCACCCTGTTGCGTCGCCTGGGCTATGGGGAGGCCGCCCGCAGCTGGCTGCTCCTCGCGCTTCATGAAGATCCTAGCTGCCCTTCCGCTCGTGCAGCCCTAGACGATACGAAGCCGCTTCTCGACACTTCTACGAGGCGTCGCTAGTTGCTGTAGTAATCCCAAGGCTTTCAAAATCGATACGGCACCCGTGCGCTTCCACCCTTGGTACGGTTTTCGTCAAGCTGTATCATTTAAGTGTTATCTTGGCGACAAATGGAACTCAAGACATGCACGAACCGGTACCCTCTCCCGTCTCTCCGGACCAGACCTCTCCCGCGGAGAATAGAATTACTGCCACCCCCGTTACTCCGACGGAAGACAGGATTTCCGCCACTCCTCTTCCTCTGGTGTCGCCGCCCCGCTCTCCGGGTCGGCTGGAGCGATTTGTTGGCGTGTTCATGGCTTGGCCGCGTGCCATCGTGCGCCATCCTCTGCGAAGCCTGATCATCGCCCTTTTGCTGTTGCTGACCGCGTCGGGTTTTGGCATTGCGGGAGCGTGGCTGTGGGCTTCGTATCATCTGCGGGCCGGACGCGCGGCGCTGGAGCGCTATCATACCGGCGAGGCTGTGGCGCACTTGCAGTCCACTCTGACGATCTGGCCGCGCGATCCGGAAACCTTGCTCTTGGCCGCCCGAGCGGCCCGTCGTTCCGGCGCGTTCGATGCGGCCAACCATTTTCTCGATCTCTACCAAGAACAGCGTAAAGAGGACGAATCTCTGAATCTCGAACGCATCTGCCTCCGGGCCCAGCGCGGCGAGCCGGAGAGCGTGGTCAACTATTGTCGAACGCTCATCGAGCAAAACGACCCGGCGTCGCCGCTGCTTTTCGAGGCACTGGCCCAGGGGTACTTGCGCTCTTTTCAACCCCACCTTGGGGAAATGTTGCTGCAAATGTGGCTGACACAGGAACCAGACAATCCACAAGCGCTTTTCATTCTGGGCCAGATCTACGATTTGCAGACGCGCCGCGGCGACGCAATCAAAACCTACCGCGCCGCCCTCACCGCCGACCCCACTCTGGATGAAGCGCGGCTGAGTCTGTGCGATGCGCTAATGCAACTGGGTTCGTTTGAAGAGGCACAGCCGCACGTGGAGTATCTGTGTGCGCGGCTTCCCGACAATCCCAAAGTGCAGGTTTATCTGGCCCGCATCCGGGATCGTCAAGGCCAATCCGAGCAAGCCGAGCGGATACTCGAAGGCGTGCTCGCCCAGCAGTCCCACTATGCGCCGGCCCTGCTCGATCGCGGCATTTTGGCCCTGCGCGCCGGTCAGTTCGTCGAGGCCGAGAAATATCTGCGTGAAGCCGTGCAACTCGATCCCAGCGATTACCAGGCCCACGACCGGCTCGCCTTTTGCCTGGAACAAAATAACAAAGAGGCCGAGGCCGACAAGGAACGCGAGCACCTCAAGCAGATGGTAAAAGATATGCAAGAAATTCAGGCGCTCGCCAAGGGACAGTTGGAGCAGTCGCCGCACGATGCCGACTTGCACTACCAGATCGGCATGATTTCGATGCGCGCCGGGTCCGTCGCCGAAGGATTGCGCTGGCTCAATAGCGCCCTCAGGGAGAATCCCAACCACCAGGGCGCCCGCAAGGCTCTGATGGAATACTATCAGCGCAAGGGCGATCTCGGCAAAGCCCGCGAACACCAGCAAAAACTGATAAAATAGAACGCGGATGACGCGGATACGAGCCGGAAGCGTAAGCGACGGACTGTCTGCCGTCGCTTACGCTTCCGGCTCGTATCCGCGTCATCCGCACTTTAGTGATAATTTTGATTCTGGGGATTACGCATGACACGCATTTCCATCTACGACACGACGCTGCGTGACGGCAGCCAGGGTGAGGGCGTCAACTTCTCCTTGCAGGACAAGTTGAACATCACACGTCGCCTCGACGAGCTGGGCGTGGACTTCATTGAGGGCGGCTATCCGCTGTCCAACCCCAAGGATTTCGAGTACTTCCAGGAAGTCCGCAAGCTGTCGCTGCATCACGCCCGAGTCGCCGCTTTCGGCATGACGCGGCGCAAGGGCGTCGCTCCCTCGGAAGATACCTGCCTCAAAGCGCTGCTCGACGCCCAGACGCCGATCATCACGATTGTCGGCAAGACGTGGGACCTACACGTCCGTGAAGTGCTCGGCACGACGTTGGAAGAGAACCTGCGCATGATTGCCGATTCGGTGGCCTTCTGCCGTCAGGCCGGACGCGAAATCTTCTATGATGCCGAACATTTTTTCGACGGCTACCGTCTGAATGCTGAGTACGCTGTGCAAACGCTGCGGGCGGCCCAGGATGCCGGTGCTTCGGTCATCATTCTGTGCGATACCAACGGCGGCACGCTTCCCGAGGACATCGCCGCCGCCGTTGAGTCGGTGCGCCGCCAGCTGCGCATCGAGCTGGGCATTCACTGCCACAACGACTGCGACGTGGCCGTGGCCAATTCGCTGACAGCGGTAGCGCGCGGCGCGACACAAGTGCAGGGCACAATCAACGGCATCGGCGAACGCTGCGGCAATGCCGATCTGGTCAGCATCATCGCCAATCTCGCTCTCAAGCGGGGTGCGGACGTGCTGTTGCCTGGCAGTCTGCCCAAGTTGACGGAAGTGTCGCGCTACGTGTGGGAGACGGCCAACATGAATTTTCGCTCCAATCAGCCATTCGTCGGCGCCAGCGCCTTCGCCCACAAGGGCGGCATGCACACCCACGCCGTCGCCCGCAACACTTCCAGCTACGAGCACATCGACCCGTCCGCGGTTGGCAACGAGCGCCGCATCCTAGTCAGTGAGCTGTCGGGTCAATCGACGATCTTGACCAAGACCATGAAGTATCAGTTGGCGCACGATCGTCCGCTGATGCAAAAAATCTTGAATCAGGTGCAGGATCTGGAGAACGAGGGTTACGAGTTTGAGGCGGCAGAGGCGTCCTTTGACTTGTTGGTCAAGAAAGTGGCTGGCCTGTATCAACCGCTGTTCGAGCGTCTGAGTTACCGCGCCAACATCGAGGCCGGCCCCGACGGCAAACCGATCACCGAGGCCACGGTCAAGGTGCGCGTCCACGATCACCTGATGCACACTGTCAGCGAAGGCGACGGCCCGGTCAACGCGCTGTACGAAGCCTTGTCCAAGGCGTTGTTGCCGTTCTATCCTCGCTTGGCGTCGATGCACCTCGTCGATTATAAGGTGCGAGTAGTCAATGCACGGGAGGAGACGGCGGCGCGCGTGCGTGTCGTCATCGAATGGCGCGACAATGACGATGTCTGGGGCACGGTCGGCGTCAGCGAGAACATCATCGAGGCAAGCTGGCTGGCGTTGGTGGATGCGACCGAGTACAAACTGTTGAAGGATGCGGAACGCAAACAGGATTAGCCGGGGGCGGCTAAGCAGGAAAAGGACGCGGTTTCTCATGTCGAAGGAACTTCCCAAACACTACGATCCCCGCGAAGCACAAAAACGCTGGTTACAATTCTGGAACGAGCGCGGCTTCTTCCATGCCCGTCCCGATCCCAACCGCGAGCCATTCTGCATCGTCATCCCGCCGCCCAACGTCACCGGAGCACTGCACCTGGGCCACGCTCTCAACAACACGCTGCAAGACGTGCTCGTGCGCTGGCGGCGCATGCAGGGCTACAACACGCTCTGGATGCCCGGCACCGATCACGCCGGCATCGCCACGCAAGCCGTGGTCGAACGCCGACTGCGCGACGAGGAAAAGAAAACGCGCCACGACCTCGGCCGCGAGGAACTGGTCAAACGCATCTGGCAGTGGAAGGACCAGTACGAAAAGCGCATCCTCGGTCAGCTCAGCGAGCTGGGTTGTAGCTGCGATTGGCAGCGCACGCGCTTCACGCTCGATCCGATCTGCGTCCGCGCCGTCCGCACGACGTTCTTCAAGATGTTCCGCGATGGATTCATCTACCGCGGCAAACGGCTGGTGAACTGGGACACACAGTTACAAACCGCCGTGGCCGACGATGAGATCTATCACGAAACGATCAAGGGCGGTTTCTGGACGTTTCGCTATCCGGTAAAGGGCAATAACGAGTTCATCCGTTTTTCGACGACCCGGCCGGAGACGATGCTCGGCGATACGGCCGTGGCCGTGCATCCCGACGACGAGCGCTACAAGCATCTCATCGGCAAGAGCGTGACCATTCCGCTCGTCAATCGGGACATACCGATCATCGCGGATGGCCAGCTCGTCAATCCGACGCTAGGCACGGGAGCCGTGAAGGTGACGCCGGCCCACGATCCCAACGATTACGCCTGCGGTCTGCGCCATTCGCTGCCGATGATTAACATTCTCAACCCAGACGGCACCATCAACGAGAATGGCGGCCCTTACGCCGGCCTGGATCGCATGAAGGTACGCGAGCGCGTCACTGAGGACATGGAAAACCTCGGCTTGTTCGACGGCCGCGAGGACCGCGACATCGATCTGGCCCACAGCGACCGCAGTAAATCGCCCATTGAGCCGTATCTGTCGGATCAGTGGTTTGTGAAAATGGGAGACTTGGCCCGAAAAGCGATGGATGTAGTGGAAAATGGCCAAGTGCAGTTCTTCCCCAAGCGCTACGCCAACACTTACCTCGATTGGCTTGCCGAAAAGCGCGATTGGTGCATCAGTCGGCAACTATGGTGGGGCCATCGCATTCCGGTGTGGTCAAGAAGGGAAGATCTCGGTTGGGGAAGTGTGGACGAAGTCAAGGAAGTTCTCGGACGGTTGAAACAACTTCAGGAGGAAAACCCAGGTTTTCTCTCCACTAAATCGTTTGAGACTGGTGGATCGGCGAGCATCGGACCCGAAGGTCAAGAACTCAAGCCCATAAGGATATATGTCTGTTTGGCCCCCGACGGCGATCAGCTGGCCGCCGAATTGGAACGGCTTGGTTTCACGCAAGATCCCGATGTGCTCGACACCTGGTTCAGCTCGGCCTTGTGGCCGTATTCGACGCTCGGTTGGCCCGAACACACTCCCGAATTGGCCTACTGGTATCCAACCAATGTGCTCGTGACCAGCCGTGGCATTATCACGCTCTGGGTGGCCCGCATGGTGATGACCGGGCTTTACAATATGAAAGAAGTGCCCTTCCACCACGTCTACATCCATCCGACTATCCTCGACGGCTTCGGCGAGACGATGAGCAAGAGCAAGGGCAACGGCCTTGATCCGCTCGACATCATTGAGCGCTTCGGCACCGACGCTCTACGTTTCCTCCTGGTCCATCAGGCGACCGAGACGCAGGACAGCCGCATGCCGGTGGCCAATGTGTGCCCGCATTGCGATGCCCTTGTGCCCGTCAAGCAAGAGCATATGTACATGCGGACGCGCAAGGTGACTTGTCCCAACTGCAAGAAGCAATTCCGTCCCGGTGGTCCCTGGCCGGCCCCAGACCCGGATCTGGCCACGGCGAAGCAGGCGTCGGAGCGCTTCGACATGGGCCGTAACTTCGCCAACAAACTGTGGAACGCTGCTCGTTTCCTCTTCCTCAATCTGGAGGGCTACACGCCGGGGGCGATCCGTCACGAGGAGCTGCCGATCGAGGACCGCTGGATTTTGAGCCGGCTGGCGACGACAACGGCGGCGGTGACGCAGCACCTGGAGAACTATCGTTTCAGCGAAGTGGCGCGGACGATCTACGATTTCACCTGGTCGGAGTTCTGCGATTGGTACGTGGAGATGAGCAAGCGCCGCCTGCAAGAGCCGGCCGCGCGTCCGCTGGTGCAGCGCGTGCTGGTCGGCGTGCTGGACGGCATTCTGCGCCTGGTGCATCCGGTCATGCCGTTCGTGGCCGAATCGATCTGGCAGCCGCTGAACGAAAGCGCTTTCGAGCGCGGCCTGCCGCTGCCGGAGCCGGCCGCCGAGAGCGTGGTCATCGCCCCGTGGCCGAGCTTGCCGGAATCCTGGCGCGATGCGGCGATGGAAACGCGCATCGGCCGCATGCAAGAACTCATCCGCGCCGTCCGCGAGGTGCGCAACCGCTACACCGTGGACCAGAAAACAAACCTCGATGTGTTTGTGCGTTGTTCCGAGACGATCGCCGAGGACTTCCGCACACTGGCGCCGTTCATTCGCGCTCTCGCCGGCGTGGGCCGCTTGGAGTGCGGACCCCAGACGGCCAAGCCGCCGCAACCCACCTCACATTTGACGCCGGAGTTCGAGGTGTATGTGTCGCTGGTCGGACTAATTGATCTGGCCGCGGAGAGAGCGCGCTTGCAGAAGCTACTCGCCGAGAAAATCAAACACCTGCGAGCGGCGCAGGCCAAGCTCAGCAATGCCAACTTCGTGGAACGCGCCCCCGCCGATGTGGTTCAACAGCAACGCGACCTTGTTGCCGATCTACAAGCGCAGATCAAGGCCATTGAGGAAAATTTGCGCGAATTAGAGCAGGAGTGAAGGTGTTCACCAGAGCCGGGCAATACCGTAGGCATCGAAATGACTGTCGGTGCTCACAATCGGGATACCTTCGGCCTGCGCCTGGCAGATGAGCAGACGGTCGAAGGGATCTTTATGGTGCTGCGGCAAGGACTCCACTGCGATCACATGAGTGAGCGAGATTGCGAGCAAATCGAATCCTGTCCGAGATAAAGCGTTCGGGAGGTACGTCGCGCTCGGTTCGCCGAGAATCAGTTTTCCCAGTCCGGCTTTGATAGCAATCTCCCAACAGCTCGCCACGCTGACCAGCTTGCGATTGCCGGGATCCTCGATCATGGCCTTCGCCACTGCACTCAGCGAGGGATCGTCCTGACAGAACCACAAGAACGTGTGAGTATCCAAGAGCAAGGTCATTCCATGTACTCCCTGAACTCCTCTAGCGGCGCATCGAAGTCAGGGGCCATTCGAAACTCAGCTTTGCGGTAGCTGCCCGCCTTGCACGGCCACGAGGTCCGCTCGGCTTTCTTCACCTGAGCTAGTGGCTGGCCATGCTCGGTAATGGCCATCTCCCCGCCTGGCGGCAGTTTGTCGAGCAGTTCTGGTAGGCGGGCCTGGGCCTCCTGAAGGGTTACAGTCAGCATAAGTACCTCCGCTTCTTCTAATGTCATGGACTTTTCTCTGGGGTAGTATAACAAGAGAAGTGTCGCTAACCGATGGAAATCCGATCCAGAGATGTTCCACCCCAAGGGACCGACGTTCTGGGAACTGGCCGTGCAAGCGCTCTCCTCGACGCAGCGCGGCTATGACCTGCTGGCGCCGAAATTCGATTACACGCCGTTTCGCACTCCTCAGTTATTGCTGGATGCAGTCGGGGAACAGCTCACCGCGCTTGGCCCCTTTGATGCCGGTCTCGACATTTGTTGCGGCACAGGAGCGGCGATGGTCGTGATTCGTCGCCATTGCAGACAGCGCGTCACGGGTATCGATTTCAGCGAGGGCATGCTCGAAGTGGCGCGGCAGCGCACTGCCGAGGCACCTGGCGACGCCCCGCTGGAGTTCGTGTGCGGCGATGTGTTGACCATGCCGTTCGCCGCCGTGTTCGACCTGGCCGTCTCCTTCGGCGCGTTCGGCCATATCTTGCAGCGGGATGAGCCGCGCTTTGTCGCCGAGATCGCCCGTGTGCTGCGTCCCGGTGGCCGCTTCATCTTCATCACCACGTACATGCCGCCAATGATTTCGCCGCACTACTGGTTTTCGCGGCTGTTCAATGCAGCGATGCGCGTGCGCAACTTCCTCATCAAGCCGGAATTCATCATGTATTACCTGACATTTCTGCTGCCGGAAGTGGAATCCCTGCTGCGGCAGCACGGCTTCGATGTGGAAGTGCAAGACATGGGTTTCAAGGGCATGTGGTCGGCGGCGCGACTCGTGATCGCGACTCGAACCGCGCGTCGATGAGCGTCATCCACTCTTGCGCCGGATACAATGATCGCCAAACCTGTCGTGGTGATCATCGAGGAGCAATCCATGCGAGGTATGCGCCTGGGTTCGTGCTGTTTGTTGCTGAGTTGTACTTCTTTGCTATTGGCGGAGGACTGGCCGGCCTGGCGTGGGTCGCACGGCGATGGTCATTCGTCTGCCAAGAATCCGCCCCTCAAGTGGAGCCGGACAGAGAACGTCCGCTGGAAGGTGCCGCTGCCTGCTCCTGGCAACTCGTCGCCGATTGTCTGCAAGGACCGCGTGTTCCTGACGCAAGCCTTGGAGCAAGGTCGTCGCCGCGCCGTCCTCTGTTTCCGGCGGGCCGACGGCAGGCTCCTCTGGCAGCGCGAAACGCTCTACACCGAGGACGAACCCACGCACGAAACCAACCCCCATTGCTCTGCTTCTCCCGTCACCGACGGCGAGCGCGTTATTGCCAGCCTTGGCTCGGCCGGGATGGTCTGCTACGACTTTGCCGGCAAGGAACTGTGGCGAAAGGATCTGGGCAAACTCGAACACATCTGGGGCACCGCTTCCTCGCCGATCCTCTACGGCGATCTCGCCATCCTGTGGTGCGGACCTGGCGAACGACAGTTCCTACTGGCGGTCAAGAAGACCAGCGGCGAGACGGTCTGGCGACACGAGGAACCCGGCGGCAAATCGGGCAAGGCCGGACCCAAGGAATGGCTCGGCTCCTGGTGTACACCCATCGTCGCGCGCATCGGTGATCATGACGAGTTAATCCTGGGCGTGCCGAAGAAGCTGAAAGCGTTCGATCCAAAGACAGGCGCAGAGCTGTGGTCGTGCAGCGGCATGGGCGACTTGGTGTACGCTTCGCCGGTGATTTCGGAGGACGGCATCGTCATCGCCGTGTCCGGTTACTATGGCCCAGCGCTGGCCGTCCGCGCCGGCGGCAAGGGCGACGTAACCGACACTCGCCGCCTCTGGCACCACACCCAGAAACATCCGCAACGCATCGGCTCACCCGTTATCCTCGGCGAGCACGCCTATTTGCTCAACGAATCGGGGCTGGCGCAGTGCTTCGACCTGAAGACGGGTGAGGATCTGTGGAAACAGGAACGGGTGAGCCGAGAATCGTGGAGTTCGCCCGTCTACGCCGCGGGGCGGCTCTACATCAACACCATGAAAGGCGACACGCTGGTTCTATCCGCCAGCCCAAAGTATGAACTGCTGGCACGCAACAGCCTCGGCGAACGCGTCCTTTCCTCGATCGCTGCGGCGCGAGATGAATTGTTCATCCGCAGCTACGAACATTTGTGGTGCCTTGGCAACGGCAAGTGACGACATGGCCGGGAAACGGACGCGTTGACGGCCTTTGTTTCGAGCCGTACCCTCGAGAACGAATTTAACTGGCTGCCGCGGCACTGCTCAGACAGTCCTTGGAGCGAAAAACCTCTATTCTCTTGTCCCAATAGTCGCTAAAGTTTCAAAATCAACTTGCCTCTTGAATGCACTTATAAGGTGTGGAGTTGATCGGGACTCGTTCAGGAAGGACCATGCCGCGATCACGACTAGACACTCTCTTCGGGGCCGCATTGCACTCTCTCCGACGGGGCGACGCCCGCTCGGACGCCGAATTGCTGACTCGATTCCTCGATCGAAGAGAAGCATCCGCGTTCGAGGCACTCGTGCTGCGCCATACGCCGGGAGTGCGGGCCATCTGCCGAAGTAGCCTCCGTTGCGAGACAGATATCGATGACGCTGCACAGGCGACGTTCTTGGTCCTGGTTGAGCGGGGCCGGTCGATCCGCGATCGCGCCGCCGTGGGACGTTGGCTGTACAGCGTAGCCGCAAAAACAGCCTCGCGACTTCGGCGTAAGCGAAAGCCTTTTCTTCCACTCTCCGAAGAATTGCCCGATCGCCCGCAGGCCACAGACGATGGACTGCGCGAGTTGCTGGCCGAAGAGATTGCTCGTCTGCCGGACAAATACCGCCTGGCCGTGCAGCTCTGTTACGTCGCCGGTCTGACGACGGCGGAAGCGGCCCAGCGTTTGGGATGGCCGAAAGGCACGGTTTTAACGCGTCTGGCATGGGCGCGGGAACGACTGCAAAAGAATCTGGCTCGGCGTGGCGTGGCGCCCGCCGTCCTCGCCGGATTGTTGATCGGGCCAGCGTCGTCTGCCGTAAACGGCGCCTGGCTGCGGCTGACGACCCGGGCCGCAATGGCGATCCTGTCAGGACAATCGCCCATTGAGACGGGAGTTTCTGGAGGAACAGTATCCTTAATGGAAGGAGTAGTTCGAACCATGTTTTATCATCGCGTGAAGTACATTGCCCTGGCGTCGCTGTTGGTAGTTGGTCTGGCCGGTTTCGGCATTGGCCACTGGGCAGCCGCATCCAACGAAGCCAACCAGGATCGCCTTTCGCCTCGCAACGAAACCGATTCACGAGCCGCGGCACGTGTGCCGCGAGGCGCAGCCAAGGAGAAGGATGAGGAGGAGCCTTTGCCTGCTTCCGTGACGAAGAACGACGCCAAGCCCAATGAGACCGCGCCTGGCGCGCCCGGTCGCCGCCGTGAAGCCGTCATTCGTCTTCCCGCCGGCACTTTCACCAAGGAAGTAGATGCCGCACCCTACGGCCACGGCCGCCTGACTTGGACATATGAAGAAGAGCGCGTCGTAGGTCTCATTGAAGCCAACGTTATGGGCGGTGAAATCGAGCTGGCCACCGAAGCGGAATACGCTCTCAGCAACAACGGCACGATCTACGGTCTGATTACCAGCGTTCGACTCAATCATCTGCGTCTGCCCAATAACGAGGAATTGGGCGGGTTGAACCAATTTGCCGGGCTTTGGACCGCTGTCGAGCCGCTCGTTACGGAGACCCTGATTGACCTGCCGTTCAGTTATCGATTCCGAGTGCAGGGCGATCACCTTGTCATCACGAACTTCCGCATCCTGCTGGCAGGGCCGAACCCACTGGGCAAGTTGGGAGGATTGCTTGCTTCCGAACCCGGTCTTATTCTGGCCTCTTTCCAGGCGTTGGGAGTCGCCTTGGAAGGGACCTACACTGCCGGCGACGAGAGGGAAAAAGCTCTCCAGAGGAAGCGAGGGAATCTCCCCAAGTTCGGCGGCCGGGTTGGCGGAAAGACAATCAGGTGAACTGCCCGGCTCACCTCACGTTGATCTCGGGGCAGCCGGCAGGCATAGAGAGTCTGGACGTTTGATGTGAACTCCAGTACACATCCTCAATCCCAGCATTTGGAGGAGGAAAACTCATGCAAGACGACTTCGCTTCTCTCTTCGCCTTCAATCGATGGGCCAACGCCAAGATGCTCGACGCCTGCCGGAAACTGTCGCAGGAGCAATACGTCGCCGAGCCGGTGCCGGGCTGGTCGTCCGTTCGCGCGACGGTCTTTCACATCGCCCTCGTGACAGAGGGATGGCTACGAGGACTTGAAAACGATCCGGACGAGAGCATTCCGACCGAGGCCGAAGTGGCAACCGTAGACGACGCCGAGCGTCTGCTCGGTCGAGCGTACCAACGGTTCGACCGACTGCTGCCGACGCTGACCCCCGAGCGTCTGGCCACATCCATCACGCTACAACGGCGCGGTCGAAGCATGACACTACCGCCATGGGCGGTGTTGCGCCATCTGGTCAATCACACGACGTACCATCGTGGCCAGGTTGCATCCAAGCTCAAGCGCTTCGGAATCGCGCAGCCGGAGACAGACCTTGTTTTCTGGTGGAAGGAGCAGATGCCACAGCAGAAGTGATCGCAGAGCAAAATGATATGGGGCCAGCAAGGAAAAAGAGACCTCACGGCGAGCGGGGGGCGTAAGCCCCCTGTTGTATTGAGGAACAGGGGGCTTACGCCCCCCGCTCGCTAGCGACATTTGCTTTGCCGGAAGCAGTATGCCGTCGTTTCATTTCTTCTGCCGTTTGTACTCGACCAGGAACAACAGAGTGCCTTCGCTGGTCTTGAATTCCGTGGGGCGTTTCTTGCCGCTGAGGTCATAGCAAAGTCGCAGCGTATCGCCTTTGAGTTCGTAAATCGCCAGGAACGTCTTGCCTTTGTTTGGTCCGTTGGTGCCGGTAATGTCCATCGCCTTGGGCGTCTCCGACGGCATCAGCTTGACGGTTCCTTCATCCTTCCCCTCCTTGCCGACCGTCACTGTGTACTTGTCGCCCTTGATTTCGAGCTTTATCGTCTTGCGGACCTCGTCGGGGAACATCTTCCCCCCCAGCTCGGCCGACTCCGGCAGCCAGGTGCCGTCAAACGTGTCGTCCTTGGCGTCGTCGCTCCAGGCAGGCGACGAGAACGAAAGCACGAGCACAAGCGTGATGAACAATTTGCGCAGCATTGAGATTCTCCCACAAGGAACAGATTCAGCCAATCGTGCGACGTCGCACGCAATCACTTGACGCGCTTCCAGACCTCTCCCTTGAACGGGTTATCATCCCCGATTCCGGTCTGCGTATACGTATCTCCTTCCACCTTGATTTTGAACTTGAACGTCTTCTTGATGAGTTCTGCCGTGTTTTCGTTGGCGTACTCGATAGTCTCCGCATACATGTCGCCATCGAGAGTGTAGGTGCCGCCGTGGTGGAAGATGACCTTGCCGGAATCGGGGTCGGACTGCGTGATGCACCAATTCTTGCCGGTGAAGAACTTGAGGCGGCCGCCGGACTTTGGCGGGTCGGCAGCTTCGTCCGGCGTCCCGGCATAAGCCCAGGTGCCGATCAAATCCTTGGCCAGTTTGGTCAGTTCCGCCGCCTTCTTGGGTAGGTTATCGTCGGCCCCGAGGTGGAGCATGCCTCCGGGCAGGAGCAGGAAAGCGGACACCAAGAGGATGAGACCGATTCGGATGCCACGATACGTCATGAGCTTTCCCATCGTTGGTACTCCTGCTTAATGGGTTTGCGAGAATGACTTCGGGACGAATCCTCCGCCGGGCGCGATGTTCGTCGATTAGAGGCACCGTCACGCCAGCAATTCGCGGATTGGCGTGCCCCACGGCACCAAAGCGAACGGACGCCCCAGACGGTCCGTTAATTCCAGATCCGGATCGATGCCCAGACAGGTGTAGATGGTGGCGATGATGTCGCCGGGCGTCACGGGGTTGCGGCTGGGAAGTGCCCCAATCTTATCGCTGGCCCCGTAGACGAAGCCGCCTTTGAAACCGCCGCCGGCCAAGAGCAAGCTATAACAGAAATTCCAGTGATCGCGCCCTGCCGCCCCGTTGATTTTCGGCGAACGGCCAAACTCTCCCATCATGGCCACGATGGTGCGCTCCAGCAAGCCGCGCTCTTCCAGATCGGTCAACAGGCTGCTGGCGGCCGCGTCGAACTCGGGCAGCAACCTCGTTTTCAGACTGACGAAGTTGTTGCCGTGCGTGTCCCAGGTGGCGTTGGCGTCGGGCGCCCATGAGATGCAGGCCACGCGCGTGCCCGCCTCGATGAGCCGGCGCGCCAGGAGCACGCTTTGACCGTAAATGTTGCGTCCATAGCGGTCGCGTATGGTTGGCGGCTCGCGCTCGAGCTGAAACGCCCTCTGCGTCGCTGCCGATGCCAGCAAGTCGAACGCCTTGCTCTGGAACCCGGACATCTCCTGCGCAGAACGATCCTCCGCGTCCGAGTGCAGTCGATCCAGTAGATGCCTCCTGGCGGCGAGACGCTTCGAGCTGATGTCGTCGCCTAGTCCCAATTCCGGCATAGCAAAGTCGGGAGCGGCCGGGCTGCGCAGGACGAAAAGTGGATCGCGCGTGCGGCCCAGCAGTCCGCCGAAGAATCCCGGCTGCGGCGGTCCGCCGGCGCCTTCCTGCGTGATAAACGGCATCGATACAAAGGGCACGACCGGCTTCGTCGGCGGCCGGCACAGGCTCATCACTGAACCGATGGCAGGGTGATCCGTCGGCCGGGTGCCGCCGCCGATCTCACCGCGATCGTGTCCGGTCAGGCCGGTGTACACGGCGGCCGCGTGGGCGTTGTTGACGCTGTGATGCACTGAGCGGACCAGGGTGCAACGATGCATGTGGCGCGCCAGCTTCGGCAGGTGCTCACTGAACTGCACGCCGGGCAAGCTGGTGGCGATCGGCTGGAATTCGCCGCGCACCTCCTTGGGCGCTTCCGGCTTCATGTCCCACATATCGAGATGACTAGGCCCGCCGTTGAGGAAAATGATGATACAGGAGTCCGCTTTAGTCGATCGTTGTTCCGTCGCCTGGAGCAAGCGTGGCAGAGCGAGACCAAGCAAACTGGCGCCGCCGACTTGCAGGATTTCACGGCGCGACAGGCGCGGTCCAGGGCAAGGGCTGGGATTGCTTGGCATGGCGTCTCCTCGATGAGGTACAGCATATCCGGCGAAGACGGCCCGGCACAAGCACAATCCCGCGCAAACGAAAGGCCGCCGATCCTGCGACCGGCGGCCCTTCGGAAAATCTCAGAACAAGGAGGGTCAATCACGGCTGCTGCTGGCCATGACGATTTGCAGGATGTACCAAAACAGCGTCGCCACGGCGGCGAACAGAGCCAGGGCCGCGGCTACGTGCTGATCCGTGCGATAGTGCAGCATTACCTGCGACGTGTAATAGAGGATATAGCCCGAAATGAGGGCCACCATGACGAAGGAGAAGATCAAGCCGAGATTGAAGCCCACGATACACGCGGCGACGATGACACCTAGGGCGATCCAGCTGCCGACAGCCAAGATCGGCCGCAGCGGCGAGTAATCTTTTCTGGTCACGAAGACCGAGAGTGTCAAGCCGCCGAAGACGGCCAAAGTCAGGATCGCTGCGGTTGGGATCGCCTTAGGCATGAAATGCTCGGCGATAATCAGCAACGGTAGGAAAATGACCGCTTGCGCCGTGACATATAGGCCCAGACCGGCATATTGCACGGCGGGCGCTGTTTCCGATCGAGCCCAGGTTTGCGCTAACCAGCTCGCACCCATGAAGGCGAGCATAACAAGCAGCCAGTTATAGCCTCCGAGCATCAGCCGAAGCACCTGCTGCTGGCCCTCCGTGCCGAGAACCTGGAACAACAACGCTTCAATACCCATGAAGGCCAGAATCGCGCCGGCTAGATGGGCATAGGTCCGGCGGATGAACAAAGCGCGCTCGCTGCTGGCCGCACGAGCGACGGGATACTCATAACCGTAACTCATTGTATACTCCTGACTTGGGTTCGCCTGACATTGGGGCGGGAGCGAAAACTTCGCCACCATGCCACGCCCTAAGTCTACTTCATTTTAGGATGTTGCGGAAGACACATCAAGCGGCGCCCGGACTTAGCCGAGCCGCGCACGCAGCGCAGCGGAGTAAGCGGTTGCCTGACGGCCGCTTACTCTG
>DATBHJ010000267.1:0-10237 GCA_036557565.1 Gemmataceae bacterium | reverse complement strand
ATTCCTACTCCGCGGACGTTCAAATCTTCCTTCGCGTCAACGGGTATGATTTACCCGTAGCGCAGCTGGGACCCGGTTTCTTGGTTCTGCGGAATCCTGTGGATCACCCTCCCTGTGCTGCAGAGATCACGCTGTCCATCGACGGAGAAGAGAAACGCTGGATGGTGCATCTTATCAAGGGAATTCAAGTCGAACGACGGAAAACCCAGATCGCTCGATGTTTGGATGGTTGAACCGGACAACCCGTTGTATTCGTTAGATTCTGTATTCACGGACTAGGCAGCGGACGTTGTCCCCGTTGCTTTTCGCTCTCGTCGTACAGCGGTTCGGCCTCTGTCAGCCAGCGTTGTAGATCGCGGGCGCGGTGCTCGTGGCTGGGATGTGTCGAAGCGAACTCCGCGCGGGAGCCGCCGCCGACTTTCTCCATGCGCTGCCAGAATCGAATCGACTCGCGCGGATCGTAGCCAGCTGCGGCCATGAGCAGCAAGCCGATGTGGTCGGCTTCCGACTCGTGTTTGCGGCTGAACGGCAGCAGGATGCCGAACTGCGAGCCGACGCCCAAGAGACCCAGCACCTCGCGCTGCTGGCGGGGATCGAGATCGCCAATCGATTGTGCCACGGCGATCTGACCCAGCTGCACGAGTTGTTGTTGGGCCATACGTTCGGCGCCATGGTGGGCCAAAGCATGGCCGATCTCGTGGCCCAGCACCGTCGCCAGGCCGTTTTCGGTTTCGGCTACCGGCAGGATTCCCGTGTAAACCACCACTTTGCCGCCGGGAAGACAGAAGGCGTTGACTTCACGGCTGCGAACGACGCGGTAATCCCACCGGAAGCGCTGCGGCTGCAATTGCAAGCGGGTTAACACCTCTTGATTGTTCGAGGCATCGGCGATGCGGCCGCCGATGCGGCGAACGACCGCGACAATCGGCCCATCGTTCACCGTGTCGGATTCTTGCAATACTTGCTGGAATGCCTGGGCGCCGAGCTGGGCTTCCTGTTGCGGACTCAGGGCGACGATTTGATGCCGGCCGAACGGTCCCGCTTGCCAGCCTCGGGCGATGAGGATGCCAGCGACGAGGAGAGCGAAGAGGATCGGCATCAAGCGAATGTGAATGTTGCGTGTAGGTTGCCCCGAAGACATGCTCGCACCCTCTCGCACTTGCGGATTGGACGTTGCCACGAAATGCCTTCCCGTCCCTAATTCGGGACGACTCACCCTCCAAACAGCCCGTCCTGCTCCAGAACAATCGACTTTCGCTGCGAAGCACCACTTAATGATGAGAAAGGCCCTACTCTTGATTCTCGTCTAGTTTTGATTGTCGCTTGCCGGAATCGGGGCGTCCATCCTTGAAGGAAAAATGGGAACGTTTTTTCATTTGTTAGGGCGTGTTGTGACAGTATAGAGTGAAAGGGGAAGCAATCCTCCGAGGTCCACAGAGAATGCTGGAGAAAACGTTGGCCGATTCTGTCACTCTTTCCGGCCGATATGCGGGTTCGCTGGTGTACGATGCCTTGAGCGATGGGCAATTGCTAGATTGGTTCGTTCACCAGCGTGAGGAGGCTGCGTTCGCAGCATTGGTGCGGCGCCATGGGCCGATGGTCCTCAGTGTCTGCCGGCGCGTGCTGCGTCACAGCCAGGACGCCGAAGATGCCTTTCAGGCGACCTTTCTCGTCCTGGCCGAAAAAGCTCCTGGACTGCGTCAGCCGGAATTGTTGGCCAACTGGTTATACGGCGTGGCTTACCGCACCGCGCTTCATGCGCGGCAGCGCGCCTCCCGCCGCAGCGAGCGCGAGCGGGAGGCGGCCACGCTGTTTTTTTCAGAGGGCGATTCGGAAAGCGAATCGCGCGAACTCCGGCAAGTCCTCGACGAAGAGTTGCAGGGCTTGCCGGAGAAGTATCGGGCACCGTTGGTGCTGTGCTACCTTGAAGGCATGACCAACGAAGCGGCTGCCCGCAGGCTGGGTTGGCCGTCCGGCTCCATGTCCTATCGCCTGGCTCGTGGCCGGGAATTGCTGCGGGAGCGTCTGGAAGCTCGGCTGGCCGGGTTCTCTATCTTGCTGCCGGCGGTTTGGTTGGCTGAACAGCTGCAACCCGCGGCCGTGTCGCCCTTGCTGGTAACAACAACGGTTCAAGCTGCGGTAACCGTCGTAGGCACAAAAATAGCCGCCGCCCTGACCTGTCTTATTTCCGCATCGGTTCGCGAACTCAGGGACGCGACACTGCGCAGCCTGGCGCCGACTGCATGGCGTTGGCTGTTCGCCGCGATCCTGCTTGTCTTGATCTTGTCCAGCATTGGGGCCACTGTTGCCTTCGCCGCCGGAAGCTACTTCTCAGGCGGCGGCGGCTCGTCGAGTTGCTCGCCCTGAGATCCACGATGCGGGGTCGTCAGAGAGTGACAGTCATACCGCTGCGAGACTATTCCCTCGCTTATTCATACCCACTCTTCTGAGACCTCGCATCGTTTATCGCCTTTATAGTTCTGTTTTATCTCTTTAGGAAAGAAACATCATGCGTTTCATTTCGTGCACATTGACGCCGCCGTCGTCATCGTCGTCATCCACGCCAGACCCAGCAGCCCAGCTGGTAGACACCATCTTCCAGTCTTTCGATCCGTCCTTGCACTCACTGGAGTCCAATCTCCTAGCCACGCATCCCCAACTATCCGGTTTCATTTCTCTGCTCAACTCCAATCTCGACGCGCCCGAAGCGCCGATCGTCACCCGGCTCTAGCGAGTAAAGGAACGATCCTCCACTCGGCGGGTGTCTACGAGCGTGCCCGTCACGCTCGTGGACGCTCGCATTTTGAAAGAACCTGCGCGTAAGGTTGGAATCGCGAAATGAGGGTCTCTAAAGGTACGTGAGGCTTCTATGAAGCGTCGTTCACGTAATGGAAGTAGCTCTTAATCCGCCAGCGCCGTTTGGCGTTCACGTGTCAACTCATCAACAGGCACTGGCGGATTTGATGAATCTATCCGCTTGACGCTGAGGATCTCTTGCACAAGGCGCTCGGCGGCGCTCGCAAGATCACTGTCGTTCTCGATGTCTACTGTTCCCAGGGGCGCGAATTGCCGGGTCGCACAAGCATGCAGCACCTCGGCGCACTTCTGTGCCAGCTCGGCGGGATGGCCCGTCTGTGTCAGACGCTCGGCGGCTTCTTCCGGCGTGATCTCGCCGGGTTCCATTTCCAGCTGCGCTCGCAGAAAACTCTGCACTGCGGCGGACACGTCGGCAGCTGTCCACGGTGGTGTTTGCAATCGCTGCCGTGCCTTATCGATGGCCTGCTTGTGCCGGCTTACGAGGGCGATACGCTGCCGCCGAACGGCAAGGAGACGACGCAGAACAAGGATAACGCGAACCATCACGAAAGAGACCGCCACCGTCCCCAACAGGAGCAGCCAAGACCGTGCACTTCCCTCGTTCCCAGGCTCCCCAGAGGAGGGAGGCACTGCCGAAGCCGATGGCTGCTCGACAACCGGCGCTTTCGCCATCATCGGGGAGGGTTTCGGTGCCAGAGCCGTTGGCGGGTTCAGCCCCTCGCGGATCCGAAATTTCAGGGGCGGACTTGAGGCAGCAAATCCCTCCCAGTCATAGCGCTCCTTGCCCGTGGTAGGGACGTAGACCTCGCCGGCCACTCGCAGCGGTGGCACTTCCATTTCTCCTGCTCGAACGGCGTGGAATGGGATCGTCAGACGGCGGCGATACCACTGCGGATCGAGCGACTTCGCTGCTCCCGAAGTCGGTTCCTGCTCCAGCAGAATGACGCCCGGAAAATGGTTGATGTGGTAGCCGCGTTCGTCCGGAGGCAGCCGACGTTTCTCAATGAATTGCTCCAGCGACTCCAGTGGCTGGATCTCTTTGTAACCCTCCAGCGTCGGCACGGTCAGCGTCACGTGATTGATCGGCTGCGAATTCAAGTGGACGTTGCCGCGGCCGACTTGCTGTGTCCAGCGGCGCACCAACAGATCGACATACAAGTTGACGGTGTCACCCACGGAAGGTTCGGCGTTGGACAGCGACAGCGCCGCCCTAACCCACGGCGACGTCCTCGCTTCGGTGACGGACAGGTTAATCGGTCGCGTTTTCAACGTCTGTCCACCCGAATGTACCGTGAAAGGCGGCACGGTGAGCGGCCCGGTCTTTTCCGGAGTTGCCAGGTAGACGATCGTGTAATCGTTCCGGTTGAGATTGCCCAACTGTTGCTGGAGCATCGCCTGATATTGCTTCGACAGCTGCGGATCGCCACCGTTGGGCACGCCGCCGGAGGCGTCCTTGAGCTGCTTCGAGAGATCGCGCAGGGAGGCGAGGAGCTTTGAGTTGGGGAGGTTGCGATTTACCGGCGACCGAGCATTCCGCAACGCCGACGGCGTCGCCTCGGCGGTCCCCGTCGAGCTGATGTTCACGCCCTCCGCCGAGGGGACATCGATTTGCGGGAGTTCCTCGCTGTTTTGTACCTGAATGGTGAGGCGCACTGGCTCGCCGACATGCGCAGTTGTTCGTGCCGCGCGCGCAGTTGCCTGAATTGGCTGAGCAGCAAACACGCTGACTGCGAGCCATGGTGAAATCACCACACCCAGTATGGAGAATCCGAGTTGGCGTGCAATCATGATGAATTCTCCGACTGTTCGCTCCTACCAATCCCGATAGCGATTCTGGTTGGCTGGATCCTCCGGGCCGGATTCAGGTCCGCGACCGGAGCGGGGGCGGCGCTTCTCGATGCGCTGTATGGCTCCGTTCAATCGCAACACGGCTGCTTTCCGGGCGGGATCCATGGTGGAAATCGATTTCTCTGTACCTGATTGAGTGCCAGTGGACTCCCCTTGGAAGCGGCGCTCCGACCGTGACTGGAGCTGATTCGCTCCGGCAGACTCCGCCTGGAACAATCCGCGGGCGTCCGGCTCTGGTCCATTGTTGCGTCCGGGGCGCGACCGCTGATCTTCGCCGAGTATGTCCGATGGCGCTGACCCTGATTCTTGTCCTTGCGAAGAATTGGCGTCACCAACCGATCGCGCCTTGTTGGATCGATTTTCGGCGTTTTGATTCGATGTCGATTGGGCTTCCTTGTCCGACGCCGAACCTTGACCACCCTCCTTTAGCATTCGTGCGTTAGCTGATTGGTTCTGACCTGTAAGACAGGTAGGGCACCTCTCAGGTTTTTTCTGAGATTGCTGCTGTTGTTGTGCTTGCGACTTGGAACCCGTTTCAGAGCTTTCTGAGCGGGGGCCATAAGCTCCCTGAGCGCGCTCAGGGGGCTTTCGCCCCCCGCCCAGGTCTTGAAACCGCTCCTCAGGCTTCTCTTCTTTAGATTGTTGATCGGGATCATTGGAGAGAGAATCGCTCCCGTCAGCTTGTTCGACATCGGCGTCGGAACGGCTAACCTGTATCAGCAGGAGTTTCGTCATCTCCAGATTGTGACGCGCGTTCTCGACGATCGTGCCTGCGTCCGGCGTCGCAGCTTGGTGTGTGAGACATGCCTGATACTGTCGTTGGGCCTGAAGGAGCCAGGCGGGGTCCGCGTTCATGCCGGCCTGCTGAGCCTGTCGCAGCAGTTCATTGCCGCGCTGAAAGCTCTCCCAGGGGTCCATGTCCTGGCCTGATCCCGCGCTTGTTGCAAACGACTCTACCCCAAGGGCAATCAGAGCCGCGAGCGTTAGAGAGCGGTGCAGTACCGCAGACCGACGCCGCACCCAGGAGAAATAATGTGGCGGTTCCAGAACTGTTCGGCCGGGACGACGCGCATCGTTAATTAGTCCGTGTATCAACAGCAACAGCAGGGCTGGCATCACGAACCAGGTAAATCGATGGATACCGTGTCTTTGGCGATGAACGGTCTGTCGATCCAGCCTTGCCTTGGCGGTAAGCACTTCGCCGAGTTGGCGATCGAAATCGCGATAACTCGTTGCTGCGACAAAGTAGCGGCCGTGGGTGGCGTCGGCGATGGCCCGAAGCACGTCTTCCTGAAAGCGCGTGTAGACCAGTTCGCCACGGTAACGTAGATGCGCCGGCCGGCCAAGGTTGTCGCGAACCGGAATGAGCGCCCCGTGCGTGGAATCGCCCAGTCCGTACGTATGCACAGCAATCCCGCGTAGAGCGAGAGACTCGGCCGTGGCCAAGGTTTCATGCGTCATGTCCTCGCCGTCGGAAACGAGCACGACATCCGTATAAGTTGCATTGGCATCGTCTATCGTTTGGCTGGCGCGTTCGAGGGCGAGACGGATTTGCGTTCCGTCTCCCCAATCGGCATGGCCGCGTAGTCGCAGCGATTTCAGCGAAGCATCGGCCAACTCCTCCGCGAAGCAACGAAAATCGGAGGTCAACGGACACATCACGGCGGCGCGCTCGGCGAAGGTTATAAGTCCGATTCGGTAGCCGCCTGTGCGCTCCAGGTGGCCAGCCAAATCGCACAGATCGGCCTTGGCCCGTTCGAGCCGATTGGGCGCCACGTCTTCGGCCAACATGCTGCGGCTGACATCCAGGATAATCAGAACATCGCGGCCGCCTCGTGGCGGAATCTCTTCTTCGATCCAGCCCCATTGTGGTCCAAGCACGGCGATGCCAAGAAGAGCAGCGGCGAGCGAAAGCATCGCGCACTTGAGGATTTGGACACCGGGCCGCACCAACATGCCGGGTTGATGAATGCCCTGTCGCGCCAACCGCAAAAGCGCCCGCCGTTTACGCACCAGTCCCACTACAGCCAGCGCCGCCACGACGAACGCCAGTGGCACAAGAGGACGCCATTGAGGATACGCGAATTGCATGAGCATCTCCCTGTGCCAAGCGGCTTTCACGGCACGCGCAGGCACCGCGTGGATGCTAACAGTTGCTCCATCGCCAACAGCCCCAACGCCAACACGACCAGCGGCCAAAACCATTCGCGGTACGTCGTGTGGATGGTTTTCTCGATCGGTGTCGTCTCCAGACGATCGATGTCCCGGTAGATGGCCGTCAGTCCACTGGTATCCGTGGACCGGTAGTAGCGGCCGCCGGTCAAATCGGCGATTTTCTGCATCGCCGGCTCATCGCAATCGTCAAAAGCCATGTTAGGCGAGCGTTTTTGCAACGAGCGGATCAGATCGGCCAGTGATCGATTCAGGCGGTGGGAGCGATTACCGATGGCTCCGATCGTATGCACTTTGATTTTGAGGTCGGCGGCCAGTTGCGCCGCTTCCACCGGCGTCATGGCATCCTTGACGTTGTGGGCACCGTCACTGAGAAGGATGATGATTTTCTGCTTGGCGGACTCGCGGTGCAGTCGGTCCAGTCCCCAGGCCAGGGCGTCACCGATGTTAGTGCCCACGGGTGGGGCAGCGCGGATACGATCCAGCGCCTCCAGCACGGCCGAGTGATCGAGCGTCAACGGACAAACGACTTCTGGTTCGCGCGCAAACGTGATGATGCCGATTTTATCGTTGGGCCGACCGCTTAGACCTTCCTGACCGCCTTCGACGAACAGTCGCAAAGCCTGTTTGACGGCCTGCAAGCGCGACAGCGGCACGCTACCGGCAGCATAATCTCGGGTTTCCATGCTGGCGCTGATATCGAGGATTAACTGGATGGCGATGCCGTCTGTGTGGATTTGCTCAGTGTGATTGGGTGTTTGTGGACGCGCCAGGGCGAAAACAAGGGCGGTTAGCGCCAGGGTTCGCGAGGTTATCAGAAGAGCCGGACCGATTATCGCCCAGCCGGTCGGAAGCGCTGCCGTCAGTCGCAGCGACGAGAAACGCGCCGCAGCCTGACTCCGTGAGCGCAGGGTGTAGCCCACAGCCAGCGCGACGACAGGCAAAAACAGGAACGCTTCTGGGTTAGCGAACCGCATGATGCCACTTCCTGGTTATCCGCTTCTTGGATGCTTCGGCACGCTCCCCTTCTCAGTAATCCTAGTAGTAGACTCATATTCTGCAATAAGCACGCCGAATGGGGCATGCACTGGCTTCGAGTTTTTTCCTTACCAGCCCGAAGCGTAAGCGAGGGCCGCCCTCGCTTACGCTTCGGGCTGGTAAGGAAAACGCGTCTGAACAGAGAGAATTAGTATTGAATGAAACGGTCAGGGTCCGCCTCCCGTAGCCGGTGCCTTGGCGGTTCCCTGTTTGGCCTTCACTTTTCCCTGATTCAACCGATCCATGCGCCCCTTGAGTAGATCCTGCGCCTGTGTACGGCGATTCCAGAACTCATAATACATCGGACCAACCAGAATGATGGCGGCAGAGATCCACAGGCACAGGACGGTCGGGAAGGTCATCCAGAAACTCGCCTTGTTGGCCTGGGCCTCGGCGCGCTGTTTCAGAGTGGTCCGGTATGCCGTGGCAAATTCCAATAAGGTGGTGCCGATGTCCGTACCCAGGCGCTCGGAATGCACGAGAATGAGAGCGAGATTGCGTATTTCCGGGACACGCACACGGTCGGAGAGCTGCTGCAAGGCGTGTTCGAGGCTGCGCAGCTCGGCTTGTTGCTGGACGATCTCCAGTTCGTAGGCCAGGATGGGATAGGCTTTTTTCAGTTCGATCGCGACCCGGCGGAGCGAGGCGAGGATTGTTAGACCCGCGGACAGGCCGAGCGTTATCAAATCCAGGGCCACGGGCAGGCCGCGCTCGATCTGGCGAGTACGGGTACGGGCCAGGTAATCGAGGAAGATGCGCGGAAAGCTATAACCCAACAGGGCAAGGATCAGGCCGACAAGGGCCACGACGGGAATACGAGCCGGCTCGACGAAGAGGGCGAAGACGGCGGCTCCCACGAGCGGCACAAGCAAAAGGACCGTCCGAAGGGCGACGTATTCCATTACCGCCGTCGGACGATAAAAGCCGGCGTCGGTCAGGACACGGTGGAGGTCGGTACGGCCCTTTTCCGTCAGGGGAACCTGCTCGGCGATCGCCGGCGTCAGCTCTCCCAGGATCAATTCGGGGTTCTCCGCTATTTCGGTAACCTTGCCGCTCCTTAAGCGCTCCTCCAGCCGCTGTCTCCGCGCACTGCTTCTCTGCAACAGCACGAATAAGGTGCCGGAGACAGCCACGAAGATCAGACTTACAATCAGCCACTCGTTCATGAGGATGCTCGTCGGAACTGCACCATCAATAATCCACCTGCATCAGCCGATACAACCAGAGGATGCCGATAATCTGAAGAGATCCCGCCACGCTCACCGCTGTCCAGCCGCTGGGACTCTCAAAAAAGGCCCGCACATGCTCCGGTGGGTAAAGGGCATAGTACAGGAGCAAGAGCGGCGACATTATGCCGATAAAAATGGCCGTGACACGGCTGAGCGCGGTTGCTGTGCGGAAATGTCCCCGGAAGAGGTTGCGGTCGCGGACGCTGGCCGCCAGCCGATCCAGCAGCACCGTCAGGTTTCCGCCCATCGAATAGTGCAACGACACGGTGCTTACAAAAACATCGAAATCGAGCAGTTGGACGCGCTTGCCAATTGACGCCAGTGCCGTCGGAACAGGTAAACCGAGTTGCAACTGAGCGGTGCAGCGGCGAAACTCGTCGGCCAGGGGTTTGCCTCCTTGTTCGCCGGCCATGGAGATGGCCTGCTCCATGCTAAGTCCAGCGCGCAGCGATCGGGCCAAAAGGTACAGGGCGTCCGGCATCTGCTCAGATAGCTGGCGACGATAACGCTTTCGCATAATGGCGAAGACCGTGAAGACGCCGCCGCCGCCCACGAGCAGGCCCAACACGCTCAACCATAGCTCACCGCGCCACACAAACAGAAGCGCGGCCAATCCCACCGCCGCCAGGGCGATGAAGGCCAACGCTTGAGTTGGTTCCACGCCCAGACCGCTGAACTGAATCATGCGCTCGAAAGCCGTGTCCATCTGCCCGGACCACCCCTGCGGCGTCGTGGATGCGGCGATGTCGAGGACGTTATCGGGGCCCAGGCCGCCACTCGGGATCTGAAGTCGGCGCTGCAAAAGCGCGCGACGCTTCTCCAGCAGGTAGGAAACCCACAGGAAGATTCCCAGCGCCAAGGCGAACACGATGCCGCCCAACAAGAGAATGCGCGTGGTAAGGTTCACTGTTTTTTTCTAGTCTCCACTCTCTATCCGAGCCGCGCACGCAGCGCAGCGGAGTAAGCGACCGTCTGTGCAGCCGCTTATTCCGCTACGCTGCGTGCGCGGCTCGGTTAGAAAGTGGAGACTAGAAAAAACAGTGAACCTTACCACGCGCATTCTCTTGCTGGGCGGCATCGTGTTCGCCGTGGCGCTGGGAATCTTCCTGTGGGTTTCCCATCCGCTGGAGAAG
>DATBHJ010000266.1:0-8274 GCA_036557565.1 Gemmataceae bacterium | reverse complement strand
GTGATGGCCAGAGGGATGACCGGCAGGCTTTCTTGCGACAATAGGAGCTTGTACAGATGGCAATGCAGTTGAATGCCGGTGAGATCGGACGGGCCGACCTGTTCTCGATTCTGCCGGAGAACATTGTCGTGAACGAGGCGGAGAACGGGCGAGCAGTCCCGCACAGCCAGGAGGAAATCGAGGCACTGGCGAACTCGATACTGACCTACGGCCAGCAGCAGCCGGTGGTGGTGCGCCGAATCGAGGACAAGAAAGTAGCCTTGGTCAGCGGTTACGGTCGGTACAAGGCGGTCAGCCACATCAATCGTGTCCTGCGCCTGGAAAATCCCGTGAAGTTGCAGTGCAAGGTCGTGGACTGCAACCCGGAAGAAGCGTTTGTCCGCAACATCGTGGAAAACAACGAGCGAGCGGCAACGACGCCGGTGGATGACGCCCACAATCAGCGCCGACTGCGGGAGGAATTCGGCTGGACGGAGCAGCGGATTGCCGATTTCTACAAGAGGTCGGTCGCCTACATCAGCCAGTTGCGTAAGACCTTACAACTCTCTCAGCCGATTCAGCAGGCCGTGGCCAAGGGCAACATGGCCGTCAGCGCCGCCCTCGACCTCGTGGAACTGACCGAAGCCGCCCGTCAGAAGGCAGTCGCCGAGGCCACCGACCAGGCGAGCGGCAAGGTCGATTCCGAGGTCATTCGCAAGAAGGTCCGGGACAAGAAGATCGAGAACGGGCAAGCCAAGGCTCGGACGATGAGAGAGGTCCGCACCTTCTTCGAGTCGCAGGGTGAGCCGGGGCCGATCCGGGAACTGGCCGAGAGTATTCTGGACTTCCTAGCTGGGAAGATCACCGACCGCCAGATGCGCCACGCCCTGGAGAACGTCTGCCAGTTCTCGGCCTGCGAACCTGCGGCGCACTCCTGATCGTTTACCTCGACACAGACGATCAAGCGAAGCGAGGGTGGAGCATGGTCCAGAGTCGGCCACGTTTCCGTTTGCACAGAGACTCTTCCCTGGTGCATCGACCGGGCTGGCAGGAAGGACCATTTGGTACTCCTGCTCCTCTGGCACCATCAGGGAGGCGGGGCGGGTGTTTGTGACGGCGGGCACGGTGCAGCTTCACAAGCCTAAGTGGTGGCGACACCCGCCGGCTCTGACCCGAAATCAACGCCCGCCCTCTCTCCAACCACCAAGGCTGACGAGGCGGTGGCGATGGTTTTTTACCCTGGCCGTCACTTATCGACTGACCAGGAAGGGGGTGCGGCATGATTTTGTTCTTCGAGGAGCATAACGGCGACTTTCTCGCCATCGACGCCAGCACGAACCGCTACTACCTGGACCATTTCGGCCAGGACCACTTCGAGGGCCGGGCCACGGCGATTGCGGGGCTGGTCGGCTCGGTCTGCACGACCGGGATTTCCAGGGATTTCCTCAAGGCGGAGTGCAGGCGGGTGGCGAGGGCGAAGGTTCCTGCCGACTGGCGCAAGGCCATCGGGCTGTAGGGCGACCATCCGAGTGCCGACTGGCCAATGACGAAAGCATCCTCGCCGTGAACGGCCAGGAAATCCTGAACCGTATCGGGTCTGGCGTGCAGGGATGTCATAGGGAATAACAACATCAACGACTTACCGAGGGCTGTATGTTCGGGACCATCAAGGATTTCACCGCAGACCAGTTCACACCGACTCGCTGGGAAGATGGCGAGGAGAAGGCCCGCTTCGCCCGCCGGTTCATCCGGTTTGTGGAGTCAGACTTTGCCGAGCGGGAGTTCCCGCTGCGCTTCTACCGGCGGCTGGCCCTGACCTTCGGCCACATCGCCCACTTCAACCGGCACGGCTTCTACGACGAGTTCTTCTCGGCCACCGAGAGCAAGGTCCGGTTCCTGCGCATGACGCTGGGCCACCCCTGCTGCGGCGATGCGGCCTTCACTTACTCGGATGTGGAGCGGGCCTTGCAGAGTTGGCTGCACCAGAACGGTGTCCTGGGCCGGTACGAGCGGCGGCTCACCGCCGAGCAGGAAACTGCGGAGCGGGCGGAACTGGCCCGGCTCCAGGCCAAGTACGCAGGGTGAGCGGGGAAAGGCGAACGATGGCGACCACCCACGAGATCGACTGGACGGACGTGGAAGCGGCTGGGAAGGCCCTGGCTGGCAACTGGCGGGGCTTCGATTGCTTCGCCTGGCACCGGGGCTACGACCTCGAAGACGCCGACCGCTGGATGGTCTGGTACACGAGCAGCAGGGACGCCGGGCTTTTGGAGCAGTCCAACGACAAGGTTTTCAATGACCGGCTCCGGCCCTTGAGCGAGGGCGACGATGCCGACGTGGTTTTCGAGCGGCACAGCCATTGGGCCGTGGGCTACCTGGACGGCTTCTCCATTCGGGTCTTCAAGGGCGACGGCACGATCACCCCAGCCTTCGAGGAGTTCTGCCGCATCAAGGAGGCGCTGGAGGATTACCCGATCCTCAACGAACAGGACTACTCAGAGCGGGAATACCTGGAAACTCTGGCGAACTACCGCAGCGAGATGTGGCGAGAGAAGAACTTGCCCGAAAGTTGGGAATCCGAAGTCTACTCGTGGTTCAGCGACAACCACCTGGACGAGTACATCGTGAACCGAGACGACCAAGGCGGGTGGGCACCACGGGAAAAGATCGTGGAGGGGCTTCAGGCTCTCGGTCTGATGCCGACCGTGGTGGTGGAAAAGTGACAGCAGAGGAGCATGACATGAACGACCCGACCGAAGCGGCCCGCCGTGAGCGGCTGGCCGAAATCAATGTCGATCCGGGGAGCCGGGAGACGCTTGAGGCCGAGTACGGGCAGGTGTGGGACACGCGGCAGCTTGCCCAAAATTTCGAGGTAATCGGCTTCTTGGCCCCGCTCGTGGTCGTGCGCCGCAAGGCGGACGGCGTGAAGGGCAGCCTGGAATTCCAGCACCAGCCCCGTTTCTACTTCAACTTCGCTGCGGACGAGCGGTGAGCAAGGGAGGTTGGCCTGCAATGATGGGACTGTCCATTCGATACACCATGACCACGCCGTTGTCCGACACCGAGGCGGTGCGCACGCTGGTTGCAGACATGCGGCGGTTGGCCATCGGACTATCGTTTGAGAAGGTGGGGCCGGTGGTCGAAATCGTGCGCCCCCTCCCTCTCATCTGCTTTCCGTTCCGCCCCGGCAACGGTTGTGAGGTTACTGCCTTCGGGTTCTGCAAGCTCCCGCTCTCGGAGCGCTGGCAGTGGTCTTACTCTTGCTGCACGCAACAGGCCAGCCGCCCGGAGCATGGTGGCCTGGAAAACTTTCTCCGTTGCCACCGGGCGATCATCGACCTTCTCGAAGCCATCAAGCTGTCCGGTCTTGCAGGGATCGAAGTGAAGGACGACGGCGGATATTGGGAGCGGCGTGATCCGAAAAAGCTGGCCGAGGCGGTCCAGGCGTGGATCGACGTGGACATGATCTCGGAGGACGAATGACCGCCATCGGCACTATCGCTGGCTTGCGGGACTGCGGTAGCCTCGTTCTCGTCTTCCTCGACGCAGAGGATGGCCGGGTCATCCCGGTGCCGATGGACCACCGGGCCTTCCAGCATTTGCTTGAGGGCGAGAAGTCCGAGCCGGATGAACTTGTCGGGCGAAACGTGTCCTTTGATGGCGACCTTGTGACCTTCCTTGATTGAGGGCAGAGCGATGCGGCTTGCGGCGAAATTCCCCCTGGGGCGGCTGGCGGCAACTCCTGGCGCTCTGGAGGCGATGGAAGCGAGCGGGCAGACGCCGGAGTTCTTCATCGCCAAGCACCTGGCAGGTGATTGGGGTGAGGTCGGGGCAGAAGACTGGCAGTTGAACGACGAGGCGGTGCGGGATGGTTCTCGCCTGTTTTCGGTCTATAGGACGCTGAAGGGAGTGCGCCTGTACGTCATCACCGAGGCCACAGACGACAACGGCCACCGAGCGGCGACCACGATCCTGCTGCCGGAGGAGTATTGACCATGAAGAGGAAGCTCACGTCAGAAGAACTGGCCGAGGCGTGGAAAGCGGGTGTAATGCCTCTCCACACTGCCGTCCGAAGGCACTTCAAGAGCATCGGTATCTGGCCCGTTCACGAAAAGGTCATGGTGGACCTGGAACTCATCCTGGGCTTCGGCAACATGGGCTGTTGGGACACCTTGGTGCCCGTGGCCGAGGGCGAGGAGATGTCAGTCGGCCAGATCGTGGAGCGCTACCAGTTGACGGATTTTCTCGGCTGAGGAAGGTAGGCCAGACAGGAGGTCGTTCCACAGGCCCGCCATGATACTGTTCCAGGAGCGGAATCCTGAACGCCCTCCCCTCTGGCGTGCAGATAGTGAAGGGAGGGGTCACGCTGACCGTGAGGCGCGGGCGCAGGTCATCCGCAGGAATGGTCCGCACGCCGAATAGTGTGAAGTCAAACCGAGAGGAATCGACGTGGCCGACAAGTTTATTCTGTTTTGGGTGTATGGCGATGATGACGACACACCGTACCTCATCAAGAACCCACCCGCCAATCTATCCGCCCTGCTGACCGAGTGGAACGCCCTGGACCGGGCGTACCTGCGCGACGAGCCAGGTGCCGAGGAAGTTTGGGAACCCGTCAATGACTGGCTGAAAGCAAAGGGCGTCGAGATCATTGACGCCGAAGAGATTCGCCTGGACGACTATCCGGTGACTGAGGAATCCTGAACGCCCTTCCCCTTTGGGGTGCAGAGCATACAGGGGAGAGCATCACTACTTCTTGAGGATCGTATGGCAGAGAAGAGGACGAAGGAGCAGATCACGCAGGATTTCCGGGACGGCAAGATCGACGCCGCGGAGATGATGCGGCAGATGAGGGAGGCTGACCGCAAGCCGCCCCGGTTTGCGGTGGCCGAGAAGTCCGGCTGGCTGTCCATCTACTTCGACGGCCTGCGGTTCCCGGTGTCGATGCCTTATGAGTGCGCCGTGGCCCTGTTCTCTGACGAGCAAGTGGCAGAGGTACGGGCCTACCTGGAGGCGAACAAGAGCCGGTTCAAGGTGAAGAACAAGGGCGGCTAACACCGCCAGGAGCGAACCCACGATGAGCGACATTTTCGATGCCATGCACAGGGCGATGTTCGACAAGCTATTCAGCCTGGACGAAGAGGGCCGTGAGGCCAAGGCGAAACTGCTGCGGGAGGCCGGGGTGCCGGAGGAGATGATTGCGGAACTCACCCGGCCCGGCATCCAGCCCGGCATGTCCTTCGGCGGCGCAAAGCCGGTGGACGTGATGAACGTCGTGGAGCGGGTGTTGTTCGGTCAGAACGCCGGGCACGTCCTGCTGCGGGTCAAGCGACCTCCGTTTGACGAGGCGGGGCATGTCGAGATCGAAGTCCTCGAAGTGGGGTCTCCGTCCGAGGAGCAGCTTCGGGGAGGCGAGAAGGAGTGACCCGTGAAGCGCGTAAGGACTGCTGCGTGCGCTGCCTTGTGAGGCTTTCCTGTTCATCGACCGAGCCGGCGGCGAGCGGTGAACAACAGCAGGGAATGGTGAGAGGCACCGCATGTTTGCAAAGCCGTGGCCGAACGGCCAGGGATGGGACGTGGGCACCAACGCCGAGGTCGTGAAGCTGGAGAACGGCCTCGGTGTCCGCATCATCACGAAGGAGGGCCGGTTGAAGTCGTTGTTCATCCCGGACCCGAACATCGACCCGGTGCGAGCAGTCCGGCGATGCTGGAAAGAAGGCAGATTTGAGGAAGAGGAGTAGCATGAGCGAGCAGCAGTGGTTCGACGTGAGCAAGGCTGGCCTGGGCAAGCAGGCCGAAGAGCATGGCAAGGGGCGGCTGATCGGGGAACTGGTCCAGAACGCCCTCGATGAAGCGGGCGTCACGCAGATCGCCGTCATCCTGGCCCTGGTGCCTGGGCGTTCGCTGGCCGATCTGACGGTCGAGGACGATGCCCCGGAAGGGTTCCGTGACCTGACGCACGCCTACACGTTGTTTGCCGAGTCCTTCAAGCGGGCCAATCCCGACCAGCGTGGTCGCTATAACATCGGGGAAAAACTGGTCCTCGCAGTTTGTGAAAGCGCCAGCATCTCGACCACGAAGGGCACGGTCGTCTTCGACCCCGCCGAGGGCCGCATCGAGAAGCCCCGGCAGAAACGGGAGCGTGGCTCCGTCTTCCAGGGTCGCATCAAGCTGACCAGGGACGAATACCCGCAGGTCTGCGACTACCTGCACTCCCTGTTATTGCCGGAGAACATCGTTGTGACCTTCAACGGCGACCGGCTTCTGCCTCGCAAGCCTCTGCGCACCTTCGAGACAAGCCTGGAAACGCTGGTGGCCGACGACCAAGGCGTGATGCGGCCACGGGTGCGCAAGACTCAGGTGGCCATCTTCGAGGCGCTGCCGGGCGAAGTACCGAGCCTGTACGAGATGGGTTTGCCGGTGGTGGAAACCAGCGACAAGTGGCACGTCAGCGTCGGGCAGAAAGTGCCGCTGAACAGGGACAGAGACAACGTGAAACCCGCTTACCTCCAGGCCGTGCGGGTCGCCGTGCTGAATGCGGCCTACGACCTCCTGACCAGCGAGGAAGAGGCCACGGCTGCCTGGTGCAAGCTGGTCGGTGCCGACGAGCGCTGCTGCGACGACGCCATCAAGTACCTGATCCGCCTGCGCTTCGGAGAGAAGGTCGCTGCCCCCGATCCCAGCGACATCGAGGCGATGAAGCGGTTCCAGTCCGAGGGCGGCACCATCGTCGCCGGCTTGTCGAAGGGCGAGTGGGCCAACGTCCGGCGCTCCGGGGCCGTGCTGCCGGCGGGCCAGATTTGCCCTACAGCCAAACCATACAGCACCGATCCCGACGCCGATCCCGTCAACGTGATCCCCGAAGAGAAGTGGTCCGAGGGTATGAAGAACATTGCGGCCTACGCCGTCTTTCTCGCCAGGGAGTTGATGCAGGTGACGCTGACCGTCTCGGTGGTCCACACGACCAACAGCTTCTCAGCGTGCTACGGCTCCAGACGTCTGGACCTCAATCTGTTCCGGCTCGGCCACCGATGGTTCGAGCAGGGTGCGAGCGAGAACGTGGACAGCCTCCTGATCCACGAGTTCGGCCACGAGTACAGCGGCGACCATCTCTCCAGTGACTACCACGAGGCGTTGTGCAAGCTCGGCGCTGGCCTCAAAAGGCTGGCCCTGGAGAGGCCGGAGGCGATGAAGTTTTTCCTTCGGTGATCGACGCTGGCCATGACTCCCCTGCCGTGGGGAACGGGCTGGGGAGCGGCATTCAACGCCGTAGCTTTTCGACGTTGTACTCCACGGGAGGCGAACATGGACCTCGACCCACTGGAGATCATCACCGAGGGCTGTTGGCTGGCGGTGCGGTTCGGCCTGCATATTTCCGCGGTGCCGACCGGCAACCTAAGCGGGAGGCGAGGAGCCGGAGAGCAGCCTGACCCGTCTGTTGGCGACTAGCACCAAGATGAAGAAATCGACGTGCGCTAAAGCGGTAATACCCAGCTTTCCGGCCATGAGAGGATTCTCACGTCAAGTGGAAAAGATTACGCCTCTACCGGAATGGTGCATCGGTAGAGGCGCTGGGGTGTGGCGATGCGGCGAACCCCCGCACAACGTTGGGAGGAGGCCGCCCCCAGATTTCATGTATCTGGGCAGCCGAGGCTGGTTTAACGTCTTAGCCCAGGACTTGGCCGGAGGCATAATTGCCGCTTGGCTTCATCGCGGTTGTTTGCTGATCGGCTTCAAATCCTCAGAAACCGGCTGCTTTTCAATGGTTTTGAGCAGCGGCTTCCAGTCTTCGTAAGATGTGCCGGGATTCTTGCCTGTTAGCTCGCGGAGCGTGAAGAGGATCGCTTCCTTCTGCACGAATGTCGGAGGAATTTTATCCTCTTTTTGAAGCGCTTCAAATTGCAGTTTTTCTTTGGCGGACACAGGGCGAACGCGGGTCAGATAGTCAAAGCGCTGATCGCCCGGCCATTTGCCCGAACGTGCCACCGGCTGCATGACGGAAAAGTCCTGCTTCAAGAACGTGGTATCCGCACGCACGAACAACATGCCTGTTTGCTCCGCATAGTACAACGGAGGCGGGTCTTCGTTGGGAATCGGCACGCGCCCCCGCACCATGTCTTTGGTTGACGAAGAAGGCGCGTGGCATGCAATGCAGTTGCTCATGTGACTGCACTTTCTGAGAAAACCCAATAGTCACCAATGAAGAGCTTCTTAACAACTTTCTGGCGTGAGGAAGTCCTCCGGGCCAAGATAGGGGTTGCTACACGGCCCCGACCCCAACCCGGAGAACCGCTA
>DATBHJ010000265.1:0-18182 GCA_036557565.1 Gemmataceae bacterium | reverse complement strand
GGGCAAGGCCAAGAAGCTGGCGTTGATCGCCGTGGCCCGGCGGCTGCTGGGCATCCTCAATGCGCTGATCCGCAACCGAACGCCATGGGACGAAAAACGCATCGCGATCGCTTGACTTTCAAGACAGTCACTTACTCCGCTTCGCTGCGTGCGCGGCGCAGATTTATTGTGCTTGACAGAAACGCACTTGCTTCTATAGTGTGATTATTCGAGAGTCGAATATTTCAAGAAGGTGGGCAATGTCTCCTCTTGATCGCCGAGCTGTGGATATGCACGATCTGGTGCAGGACATCCTCAAGCAGTTCCAGTACGTCAATGCAGCCGCGGCCAATGGTCCGCACGCTGAATTGAACGTGCAGGAGCTGCGCGTGGTCGAGTTCCTCGGCAACGAAGGACCGAAGATGATGCGCGAGTTGGCCGAACACCTCGCCGTCGCCGTGAACTCGATGACCAATATCGTGGATAATCTCGAACACAAGGAACTCGTGCGTCGCCATCGATCGGAGGAAGATCGGCGCGTTGTCCGCGTGGAGCTAACCGACGCTGGCCGTGAAATCTATCAGTCTTCGGTGGAGTTGAACTTGCGCCTGTTCCGCACGATGCTCGGTGCGCTCACCGAGGATGAACAGGAAATCTTCATGGTGCTCTTCCGTAAAATTGCCCGCGCCGGGCGAACCCAGGTGCATCAGATCGCCTCTTCAGCCTGAAGACGACGGGCGTGCTGCCTCTCCTGCTTACTTCGTTCGCTTGTCGAACCATTCGGTTGGAGAATTGAGCAAAACTCAAAGGGAAAGGGAATATAAGTAACATGAAGTCTCCGCCGGCTCGTGTTCACGGTACTCCTATTCCGTCGCCAGCTCACGATCACATTTCAGCTCCGCTTTCGGGGGTGATCGTCACACAAGCGCCGCCGGCGCCCAAGCGCTCATGGCTGGGCAGAATAATCTGGTCAGCTGTCATCCTCCTCGTCCTCGGAGTGAGTGGGGCACTTCTCGCTGAACGTTTCCAGCGTCCGGACAAGGAAACGCTGCCGCCCCAGACAGGACTGAGCGAGCGCGATTCTACTACCGTCCCGGTGACCGTCGCGCCGCTGGCGTACCGCTCCGTGCAACGCAGCGTCGAGGCGATTGGTACGCTCTATGGCTACGAGGAAGTATCTATTGCCGCCAAGGTGGACGGCCGGGTGCGCAAGATTCACCACGAAGTATCTGATCCCGTCAAGCCGGGAGACCTGCTCGTCGAGTTTGATCCCACCGACTACGAATTGCTTCTGGGTCAGGCCGAGAAATCCCTGCGCGTCGATCTGGTGAGGCTGGGTGTTGAGGAATTGCCGAAGGGATCGAAATTCGACGTGGAGAAACTGCCGGTCGTGATGCAGGCGCGTGAACGTGTGAACAATACCAAGCTCCGTTACGAACGCATCCGCGTCCTGGCACACGATGGCGCCGTCACCGCCGAAGAATTTAGCGACAAGACCGCCGACTACCGGGGCGCCGAGGCTGAGTATCGCAATCAAATCTTGATGGCCCGCTCCCTGGTCGCCACGGCGGAGATGAAGCGCGAAGGACTGGCCATCGCCCGCCAGCAGCTCAAGGACATGACCATCAAGGTTCCGGAGCCTTTGCAGCGGGTGCCGGGCTTGGAAGACGGCGTCAGGTATGTGGTATCGCAACGGTCGGTCTCGGAAGGGAGTTTCGTGAAGACCGGCACCGATGTCTACAAACTGGTGATCGACCGGATGTTGAAGCTGCGCGTCCTCGTCCCCGAGCGCCACTGCAACGACATTCAGCGCGGTCAAAGCGTTCAAGTGTTCACGGCCGCGCACTCGGAACCGTTCACCGGCCTCGTGGTGCGCATCAATCCCACCGTCGATGCGGTCAACCGGACATTCCAGGTGGAGATTGAAGTGCCCAATCCCCAGGGCAAACTCAAACCGGGCAGCTTTGCAAAGGCCGCGATCCTCACGCGACAGGATAGCGCCGTAGCCACTGTGCCGCTCGAATCCCTGACGGCGTTCGCAGGCATCACCAAGATCTTTGTGGTTGAAGACGGACGCGCGAAGGAAGTGCGGGTCGAGTTGGGGACGCAGAATACCGAGTGGGTCGAGGTCATCACGAATTCGGTCCTGCCTCTCGGCGCACAGGTCATCACCAGCGGCCAGACCGCCCTCGCGGATGGCACTCCTGTTACGGTGCGACGCCTCACGAAATGATGATCCTCCATGGAGGATCGGAAGATATCCTCCTCGTTCCCAAGCTCTGCTTGGGAACGTACTTCGGGAAGCTCTGCTTCCCCTCCTATCCCCGACTGGCGGCGAAGCAGAGCTTCGCTACCGTGCGTTCCCAAGCAGAGCTTGGGAACGAGAAATAGGCGACGGCACTAATAGAGGTCGTTCCTCGTGAATATATCCGAAATCTGCATTCGCCGGCCGATCTTCACCTGGGTGCTCGTCTCCGCTCCAGTGGTGCTGGGGCTGGTCTCGTATTTCAAGCTGGGCGTGGACCTATTCCCCAAGGTCGATTTCCCGATAGTAACCGTGTCAGCCAACCTGCCGGGCGCCAGTGCCGAGGAGCTGGAAACGACCGTTACCAAACCGATCGAGGAGGCCGTGAACTCGGTTTCGGGTGTGGACGAACTCCGCGCGACGACGCGCGAGGGCGTCAGCATGGTGACGGTGCAGTTCGTGCTGGAGAAAAACGGCGACGTGGCCGCCCAGGAAGTGCGCGACAAGGTGTCGGCCATCGTCAAGAACCTGCCCCAGGGCATGGACCCGCCCGTCGTCAACAAGTTCGACCTGGATGCTGCACCGATCATGACGATTGTGGTTTCGGGGCGGCGCGATGTGCGCGAAGTTACCGAAATCGCCAAGCACCAGATCCAGGAGCCTTTGCAAACAGTCTCCGGCGTCGGTTCGGTGTTCTTGTCGGGTGGACGCAACCGCGCCATCAACATCATCGTCAACACCGATCGCTTGTCGGCCTTCGGCCTGTCTGTCGAGGATGTTCGCCAGGCGCTGTTGACGCAAAACCTGGAAGTGCCCGGCGGCATTGTCCAGCAAGGCTCGCGGGAACTGGTCCTGCGAACGCTCGGCCGCATCCAGTATGCATCACAATTCAACGACCTCATCGTCGCCAACCGCAAGGGCTACCCGATCCGCGTTCGCGACATCGGTCGGGCCGAGGATTCCATCGAGGAGCCGCGCGGCCTCACGCGCCTGGACGGGAAAAATGCCGTCAGCCTGTTCGTGCAGAAACAGTCCGGCACCAACACCGTGCAGATTTCCGACTCCGTTCAGGATCGTCTGGCCCGGATCGGCAAAACGCTGCCGGCCGACATCCACATCGACATCACGCAGGACCAGTCGCGCTTTGTCCGCCTGTCGATGGAGGAAGTGAAGTTTCACTTGCTCTTGGCCGGCGTGCTGGTGTCGTTAACCATCCTGCTCTTTATCCGCGATTGGCGGACCACCGTCATCGCCACCCTGGCGATTCCCACATCTATCGTGCCGACGTTTCTGTTCATGTTCTACATGGGCTTTACACTCAACAACATCACCATGCTGGCCCTGATTTTGGCCATCGGCATTGTTATCGATGACGCCGTGGTCGTTCACGAGAACATCTTTCGCCACATGGAGGAGTTTGGCAAGGATGCCATGACCGCCGCGCGCGACGGCACCAGGGAGATCGGCCTGGCCGTGATGGCAACGAGCCTGTCGCTGGTGGTGATCTTCCTGCCGGTCGCCTTCATGGGCGGCATGGTCGGCCGTTTCTTCAGTAGCTTCGGCATGACTGTGGCGTTCGCCATCCTCATGAGCTTGTTCGTCTCGTTCACCTTGACGCCGATGCTCTGCTCTCGTTTCCTCAAACTCGATCCGTCCGAGGCGGGCCACGCCAAGTCCAAGTCGGGCTGGGTCTACCGCGCAGTGGACGGGGTTTACGGCCTGGCGCTGCGCTGGGCGATGCGGCACCGGATCCTCATGGTGGTTCTGTGCGTGCTTGTGGTGTTCTCGACCGGCCCCATCGCCGCCAAGATGGGCGTGAATCTCGTGCCGCGCGACGACCAGAGTGAATTCCAGGTCAGCTACATCACACCCGAAGGCTATACTCTGGAGCGAACCGACCAGGTGATCGGGGAGATCGAGCAGCGATTGGCGGCCCTGCCAGGCGTTGTCAAGCGATTCACGGTAATCGGCGAGAACGAAGGTTCCGCCGGCAAGGGCCAGGGCGACGTAACCCGTGGTTCCATCTATCTGCGGCTCAAAGATCTGGAGAAACGCGGCTACACGCAATTCGACGTTATGGAACGCGCGCGCAAGATTCTGGCGGAGTATCCGGACCTGCGCTGCGCCGTATCCGACGTGCAGGCCATCGGCGCGAAGGGACAGGACAGCCGCATTTTCCAGCTGAACTTACTCGGTCCCGACCTGGCCAAACTGGAGGAATACTCCAGCACGCTCAAAGCAAAGCTTCGGCAGGTTCCGGGCCTGGTGGACGTGGACTCGACGCTGTCTCTGCGCAAACCGGAGGTCCAGGTGAGCATCGACCGCGAGCGAGCCAGCGATCTCGGCATTCCCGTGCAGACGATCGCCAACACGCTGAGCGTGCTGGTCGGCGGTCAACCAGTCTCGCGCTACAAGGAAGGGACGGAGCAGTACGACGTATGGCTGCGGGCCGACAAACAGTTCCGGGCCACCTCGCGCGGACTGGACATCCTGACGATTCCCTCGCCGTCGGCCGGGCCGATCCAGCTCACCAGTCTGGCGCGCTTGAACGAGGCGCGCGGCCCCAGTCAGATCGACCGTTTCAGCCGTCAGCGCTCCGTCACACTCTTGGCCAACCCGGACAAGGTCTCTCTCAACGATGCCGTGCAACATACCCAGGCCATCCTCAAAGAAATGAATATGCCGCCGGAGTACGAGGTCGTGTTCGGCGGCCAGGCCAAGATGTTGGGCGAGACCGGCTACAATTTCCTGATCGCCTTCGTTCTGAGCATCCTCTTCATGTACTTGATTCTGGCGGCCCAGTTCGAGAGCTGGCTGCACCCGGTCAGCATTTTGGCCGCTCTGCCCGTAACTATCCCGTTCGGCTTGTTGTCGCTCTTGCTGTTCCGTCAGCCGATGGATCTGTACGCGATGTTCGGCCTGTTCATGCTCATCGGCATCGTCAAGAAGAATGGCATCCTGCAAGTGGACAAGTCGAACGAGTTGCGCCGCGGCGGCATGGAGCGCGAGGCCGCCATTCTGGAAGCGAACCATACGCGCTTGCGGCCGATTCTGATGACGACGGTCATGCTGATCGCGGCAATGGTCCCTATCGCTCTGGGCCAGGGTCCGGGCGCGGGCGCGCGAGCGAGCATGGCCAAGGTCGTCATCGGCGGCCAGATGCTCAGCTTGCTGTTGGCGCTGTTGGTTACGCCCGTCACTTACTCGCTATTCGATGGTTTCTCGCAGTTCCTGGGCCGCATTCGGCGACTCTCCGGCGAACGGCCGGCGTAACCCGGCTGGTTACGACCACCAGCCGGCTTACGCCGGCCGTTCGCCTGCTGAAAATTTCCATTTCGCGCCGTTTTTCGTTGCACCCGGCGAAAAACCTCTTATGATCGAAAGAAGATTCTAGTTCTTTGCTGCCGGCGCGGTCCTGTCGTGCATGAAATCGTCCGCGCCTGGGGGCACCCGCAACAACAACGGTACAGAGTCGAGTCCGTTTCACATTCGGGCCGCGATCCGTCCGGCGTCTCGCCGGGTATCCGCGGCTTTTGGTTGTTCATTTTTTTGGCGGGGGAACTATACCAATGGACCATGCCAACCTGATCGTCGGTATCGGTGGGGCCGCGGGCGACGGCGTCGCTTCGGCCGGAAACACGCTCGCTCTGGCCGTGGCTCGGCAAGGGCAGGGCGTTTACGCGTACAACGCCTATCAGTCCGTAATACGCGGCGGACATTCCTGGTTGCGCTTGCGCGTCTCGGCGCAGAAGCCTCTCAATCACGGCGACCAGATCGACGGATTGATCGCCTTGAATCAGGATACGCTCGATCGTCACCTGCAAGAACTCGGGTCCGGGGGGGTGGCCCTTTTCAACAGCGTAAAAGTCAAACCCAGCTACGATCCACCCAAGGGCGTCCAGCTGTGCCCGCTGCCAGTGCCGGAGCTGGCTCCTTCCTATAAAGAATTGCCGGTCATGCAGAACACCGTCGCCGTCGGCGCCATGTTGCGGCTGATGGGACTGGACTTCGCGGGTCTGGAATCGGTGATCGGCACCACGTTCGCCAAGAAGCCGAAAGTGGTCGCCTCCAACGTGGCGGCGGCCAAGGCTGGCTTCGACTATGCCGGCACCCACTTCAAACCGCTGCCGCGTCAGCTGAAGGGGAACTCGCAAAAATGGGCGCTCGTAACCGGCAACGAAGTGTTAGCCATGAGCGCCGCGATGGCTGACTGCAAATTCTACTGCGCCTATCCCATGAGTCCGGCATCCGGCGTTCTGCACTGGATGGCCGCTCACGGCAAGCAGCTGGGCATTTGCGTCCGCCAAGTTGAGGACGAAATCTCCGTCATCAACATGACCATCGGCGCCAATCACGGCGGCGTTCGCGGCATGTGCGCCACCTCCGGCGGTGGCTTCGCGCTGATGACCGAGGCCATCGGCATGGCCGGCATCATGGAAACGCCGGTCGTGGCCATCAACGTCATGCGAGCCGGCCCGTCCACCGGAGTGCCCACCAAGACCGAGCAAGGCGATCTGAACCAGGCGTTCGGCGCCAGCCAGGGCGATTTTCCCCGCATTATCGTGGCGCCTATCAGCATTCCCGATTGCTTCGCCGTCATTCAGGATGCCTTCCACCTTGCCGACCGCTATCAGTGTCCCGTGCTCGTCGTCTCCGATCTGCTCCTCAGCGAGGGCAACGAGACCGTCGATCCGGCGGTGTTTGAGCAGGTGCGCGAGATCGATCGCGGCGAACTCATATTGCCGTCCACCAACGGTGAGCTGCACGCCACCAACGGCGAGCCGTATCTGCGCTTCAAGAACACCGAGTCCGGTATCTCGCCGCGCGCCGTGCCCGGCGTGCCCGGCCATCTCTACGTGGCCGCCACCGACGAGCACGACCAAGACGGCGTGCTCCTCAGCGACATCTACACCGATCCGGTGCGACGCAAACAGATGGTGGACAAGCGTGTCCGCAAGATGAATACGGTGCTGGATGATCTGCCGCCGCCGCTCTTTACCGGGCCGGCCAATGCCGAGGTGACGCTGGTCGGCTGGGGTTCGACCTGGGGCGTTCTCACCGAGGCGGTCGAACGCCTCAACGCCGCCGGCATCGCCACGAACTATCTGCACATTCGTTATCTGCTGCCATTCCAGGCGCGCGAGGTGCAGAAGCTGCTGGGCCGCAGCCGCCGTATCATCGTCGTGGAGAACAACCAGAGTGGCCAGTTCGCCCGGCACTTGCGGGCCGAGACCAGCATCGCCGCCAACGGCCACATCCGCAAGTACGACGGCGAACCATTCGAGCCAAAACACATCGTCGCCGCCGTGCAGGACATCCTGAACGGCAAGGCGGAGATCGTCGATGTGCAGTCCACGGAGCCGGGTTGGCGAACCGACCACCCCAGCGGCACCAGCGCCGACTGGAAGGGAAGGTTATCCGGCGTCGCGCACGGTGTGGCGCATTAACCCGAAATCCGAAATCCGAAATCCGAAGCCCGAAAGAAACTCAAAAGATGAAGAAGAGAAATCGGAAACAAACCAAGTCGCTGGTTTCTGACTTTGGATTTTGATTTTGAGGTTTCTTTCGGATTTCGGATTTCGGATTTCGGATTTTTGAACCAAGGGAGCAATGCCAATGGATACCCTATTACTCGATCCCGACGTGGCGCGCGAAGCTGCCATCCACAGAGATAGAGAGCGTTTGCAGGGCAGCTGGAACTTCGTTTCCGGCATCCGTGAATCGCAAATGCTCATTGCCGGCGATCACTTCACCGTCAAGTTCAAGAACGGCGACATTTATCTCGGTGTCTACACGCTCGATCCGACCACCAAGCCCAAGATGATGGACATGACCATCCACGAGGGGCCGGAGAAGCATCGGGGCAAAACGTCGCTGGTCATTTACGAACTGGACGGCGATCACCTGATCTGGTGTCCGGCCGAGCCGGGCACGGGTAATCGACGGTCCACTTTTCCGCCCGACGACGACCTGCAGCACTTGTGCATCGTGTTCCGCCGCGAAAAACTGCGGCAATAGTCCTTGCGATCCCTCAAACGAACCCCAACATCGGAGTTTTGCCATATGACGACTTTGACTGCTACCACAACTCGCAAGCTCGAAGTGAAGGATTTCAAATCGGAGGTGGCCCCAGATTGGTGCCCCGGCTGCGGCGACTTCGGCGTCTTGAACGTCCTGCAAAAAGCCTGCGCCGAGTTGGAGATTCAACCGCATGAGCTGCTGGTCGTCTCCGGCATCGGCTGCTCGTCGAACCTGCCGGGCTTCTTCCGCTCCTACGGAGTCCACAGCCTGCATGGCCGTGCGCTGGCCTTCGCCACGGGCGCCAAACTCGCCAATCACCACCTGACAGTCATCGCCACCGGCGGCGACGGCGACGGCTACGGCATCGGCCTGAACCACTTCATCCAGGCCATGCGTCGCAACATCAACCTGACCTACATCGTCATGAACAACGAGATTTATGGTCTGACGACGGGGCAGGTCTCACCAACTTCTGAGCATGGCATGGTGACCAAAAGCACGCCGGGGGGCAACCTGGAGCATGCGCTCAATCCGTTGGCCTTGGCCCTGGCGTCCGGATGCGGCTACATCGCTCGCGGCTTCAGCGGCGATCCCAAACACCTGCTGAAACTGTACATGGACGGTATCCAATATCCAGGATTCGCCCTGATCGACGTGTTCAGCCCGTGTGTGACGTTCAACAAGCAGAACACCTACCAATGGTTCCGCGATCACGTCTACCGCCTCGAAGACAAAGGCCATGATTCGTCGAACTTCCATTCGGCAATGGAGCGCGCGATCGAATGGGGCGCAAAGATTCCGATTGGCCTGTTCTATCGCAAGCCCAATCCGCCACCGTCGCTGGATAAACTCGACCCGGCGCTGCAAGGCGAACCGCTCGTCGTCAAGCCGCGCGGCCTGACGATGGAGCAACGGCGGGAACTAGTGGAGGAGTTTATGTAACACTTATCGATCCTGAAGCGTTAGCGAAGGACTTCGCTGACGCTTCAGGATCGGATGAAGACTTGATTTGAACGAGGGGAACCTAATGTTTAGCAGCAGACACGTTGGGTTGATTCTGGTCGTCGCAGTCTTGAGCGGCGGCACGTGGTTGCTTGCTCGTAAACCCCACGATTCGCCTCCAAAATCGGCGAATCAAGCTACTGTTTACTCGATCAGCCATCTGAATAACGACGTTCTTATGTTAGATGCGATTCACGGGAAAACGTGGATTCTCCGTGAAATTGAGGATGGTATGCCGACCTGGTTGTCGCTGCCGAAAATCGATTCCGATAAAGAAGCGGCGCACCTCTTGAGAAAAAGTGCGAATCCTACTGGGAAAGACAGCAAAAACCATGACACCTTATCAATCGATAGAACATTGAAAGAACGTGGATACATCGAAGTTTCCCTGCGCAGGCTCCGGGCAGGCTATTTATGCGTCGATCTACAAATCGAAGGGAAGAAAGTGCTTTTGGCCGTCGATACGGCGGCGCCATGGACGCACTTGGATTCGCAGCGCGTCAAACATTTGCAATTGAAGTGGCAGCCCTGGAACAAAGAATCGGGCAAAGAGAAGGCCAGCCCGAAAATAGGAAGCGATTATTGTGAGATTGCCAAGCTCGAAATCGGAGGATTTACCGTTGGAAATCTTCTAATCGGGAGCCACGACATCTCCGACATTAACGACAACCTCAAGTTCTACCTGGACCCTCCCATCGATGGCGTGCTCGGCTCGGACGTTCTGACGAAACTGAACGCGCTAATTGATTACTCGACAACCAAACTGTACTTCCGCTCCACTGAGCCACAGAAGCGGTAGAACACAAGACGCCCTCCGTACCCACCTTGACCACCACTTCGCGTCCGCCACAATGAAAGTATCCAGGCATCCGGCGAGGATCGTATCATGGCCATGCCGCTGATCTGTCCGCGCGGCCATCAGTGGAACAGCGAAGAAGAACCAACCGCGACCAAGCCGGTATGCCCAATTTGCGGACTGGCTCCGGTCCCCGCCACCCTCACATTCCCGCAGACACTCGACTATCAGCCCGAACCACTCCCACTTGCTCCCCCCGCGCCAGGGGGAGGAAAGGGGGCAGCGCCGCTGTCGGCGGGCGAGACAGCATCCACCCGTCCGACGGTCCCGGCTCCGCCGGAGGAGACTGAGGATGGACACACGCCGGTTTTGACGCAGCACGTCTCCGGTTATGAGATCATCGGCGAGCTGGGCCGCGGCGGCATGGGCGTTGTCTACAAAGCGCGGCAGACCAATCTCAATCGCCTCGTCGCTCTAAAAATGATCCTGGCCGGTTCTCATGCCGATCCGCAGCAGCTGCAGCGCTTCCGGGCCGAAGCGGAGGCTGTGGCACGCCTGCAACATCCCTTTATTGTGCAGATCTACGAGATCGGCGAGCACGATGGCTGCCCCTACTTCTCGCTGGAGTTCGTGGACGGCGGCACCCTGGCGCAAAAGCTCACGGGCGCGCCACAGCCACCGCGGTTGGCTGCCCAGATGGTCCACCTCCTCGCCCTGGCCATGCACAGCGCCCATCAGAAGGGCATCATTCATCGCGATCTGAAGCCCGGCAACATTCTGCTGGCGACCCCATCCTCACACATTTCCGGAGGAGACAGCCTGCACGCCGAGACGCAGGCGACATTTCGCCTATATGGTATCCCCAAAATCACCGATTTCGGCCTGGCCAAGCATCTCGACGTGCAATCGCAGACGCGCACCGGCGCCATTCTCGGCACGCCCAGCTACATGGCCCCCGAGCAGGCCGAGGGACACGCTCACGCCATCGGCCCTGCCACCGATGTCTATGGCCTGGGGGTCATCCTTTACGAGATGCTGACCGGCCGGCCGCCCTTCGAGGGTGAGAGTTCGCTATCCACCATACGACAGCTTCTGTCTCATGATCCCTTGCCGCCGACACAGTTGCATCGCAAAGTGCCACGCGATCTGGAGACCATCTGCCTGAAATGCCTGGAAAAAGACCCGGCGCGCCGCTACCACAGCGCCGAGGATTTGGCCGAGGATCTGCATCGCTTCCTCACCAATCGACCGATCGAGGCACGTCCGCTGGGGTTGTGGGGCCGAAGCGTCAAATGGGTGCGTCGCCATCCCACCAAGGCTACCGTGATCGGCGTCATCATCCTCGCGGCCCTGACTTTGCTGACGGTCGGTGGGATCTACCACATGCGGCTGGAACACGCAGTCAAAGAAAGCCGGCAGAACCTGATTCGTCTGCACGTCGTCGAAGGTACGAGCGCCATGAATGCCGGGGACGGCTTCACGGCCTTGTTGTGGTTCACCGAGGCGCTGCGACTCGATGCCGGCACGCGGGAGCATGAGGAAGGGCATCGCCAGCGTATCGCCGCTGTGGAGCAAAGTCTGCCCCGACCGCAGCAGTTGTGGGTCCATGAGGAGGCCGTCAACGAGACGCGCTTCAGCCCCGACGGCAGCCGGGTGCTCACTGCCGGCGATGACGGTAAAGTCTACTTGTGGGATAGCGAAACGGGACAAGAAGCGCTCGCGCCCTTGAACGCGGGAAGTCCGATAGACTTTGCCATATTCAGCCGCGACGGCCGGCGCATTGCTGCCGTCTGCCACGACGGCACGGCGCGCATCTGGGATATCGGCGCCGCCGGTACCCCGCCGGTCGTGCTGAACCCCGGCGGCAAGCTGCTGTGGATCGATTTTAGCCCCGATGGCCGGCAGCTGGTGACGGCGAGCAGCAAGACGGCCCGTGTCTGGGACACGACCACCGGCAAGCCGCTGCCTGGCGATCTTTCACAAAACGCCGCGGTGAACGTGGCCCTCTTCAGTCCGGATGGCCGATGGCTGGCCACCGCCGGCGACGATGGCCTCATCCACCTGTGGGATGCGGCCACCTGGCAAGCAACGCCTGCCGTCCTCTCCCACGACCGGGCCGTGCTTTGCCTGGCTTTCAGTCCTGACAGCAAACTCATTGCCAGCGGCAGCGCCGATTCCACCGCCCAGGTCTGGAACGTTGCCGACGGTTCTTCCGTCGGCCCGCGCCTGCGTCATCGCGCTCATGTTCTCCACGTCAATTTTGGCCCCTTCGGTCAGCGTCTGTTGACGAGCACCGAAGGCGGCGTGGCCATAATCTGGCGCGTCGCCGACGGCGAAGCGCTGGTGGAACCGATGCGACACACGAGCGTCATCCGCTGGGCTGTCTTCAGCCCGGATGGCTGCCGCGTAGCCACGGCCGGCGATGACAACAGTGCTCGTGTCTGGAGTGCCAGTACGGGCGCGCCCTTGACGCCGCCATTGCGTGGCAACGGTAGCGTTAACCGAGTGGCGTTCGGCCCCGATGGCCGGCAGCTGTCCGTCGCGAGCGACGACGGCACCGCCCATCTCTGGGACGTCGCGTGCCAACACAGGGCCAAAGTGCTCGATGAAGCCCAGGTCTTCCACCAACGCGTCGATCGGAATTTGCGCATGGGCCTCCTGTCCTATGCGCAGCGCGCCCAATCGACGAACCAAACCAGTCCCGATGGCCGGCTCGTCCTCAAGATCGGCAAGGACAACACGGCGCGCGTTTACGATGCCCAGAGTGGCGAGCCGGTCACGCCGCCCCTGGCTCATCACGGTGAAATCGCCTACGCCGCCTTCAGCCCTGATGGCCGCCGGGTGGTCACGACCAGTTACGACCAGACGGCGCGCGTCTGGGACGCTGCCAACGGCGCACCCGTCAGTCCGCCACTCCGCCACGCAAGCACGGTCTGGTTCGCCGATTTCAACCCGGATGGCCGGCGACTGGCGACAGCCAGCGACGATAACACTGCCCGCATCTGGGACATTGTCAGCGGTGAGATGCTCGTGCAACCGCTCAAGCACGACGGCACCGTGGTGCAAGCTCGCTTCAGCCCCGATGGCCAGCGCGTGGCTACCGGCAGTCTCGATCAGACCGCCCGCGTCTGGAATGCAGAGACCGGCCAGACGCTTAGTCCACCATTGCACCATTCCTGGGCGGTCCGGCAAGTACGCTTCAACGCCGAGGGCGATCACCTCCTCACCACGGGACCAACCGGTATCGTCTGGTCCTGGGATCTGCCCACGACCGACTGCGCCACCGACGACCTGGTTCGCCTGGCGCAACTGCTCTCCGGCAGCCGCATCGATCCCCATCGCGGCATCATGCCGCTGGCGCCGGATGAGCTAAAAGTGTTGTGGACCACGCTGCGACAGAGGCGGAAAGAATTCTTCCACTTCTCCGCCGACCACATAACGGCCTGGCATCGGCAAATCGCCGAGGAGTGCATACTCGGCGAGCGCTGGACCGAGGCCATATGGCACCTGGACAAGCTGATCGCGCAACAACCCGATAATTGGCTCTTCTACGCCCGGCGCGGCGAAGTGCAAGGCGACATGGGCCACTGGAAGGAAGCCAGCGCCGACTTCGCCGAGGTCGTGCGCCGCGCTCCGGAGGAAGCCGAAGCGTGGTGTCTCTATGCCTCGCTGCGATTGCGCCAGGGCGACCGCGCCGACTATACCCGCGCTTGCGCCGCCCTGTTGAAACGAGAGCAGACCGCCAAGGACGCAAAGGACCGCATTGCCTACTTGACCGCGTGGACGTGCATATTATCGGCGGATTCCGGCGTCAAAGGGGAACAACTCGTGGGGCTGGCGAAGCAGGCCGTCGAGCACGAACCGGGCGATCCGGATTATCTGTGCACCCTGGGAGCGGCCCTGTTCCGCGCCGGCGATTTGCCGTCCGCCGCGCGTCGCCTGAACGAAGCGCGGACCATCCACGGACGCCGGCCCTGTGTGCGCGAGTGGCTGTGGCTGGCCATTGTTCACCATCGCATGGGGGACACGAAAGAAGCGCGGCAGTGGTTGCAGAAAGCAACGACGGCTCTCGCCGCGCCCGATGCCTCATCACAGCCGTGGATACAGCGCCTCCAGCTCGAATTGCTCCGCCGCGAAGCTGAAGGGCTGGTTAAGTAAACCGCACTATCCGTCCTGAAATCGACCTTGAGGGAAAATCCCAATGAAACCCGATGAGAGTGGCAATGAAGCTACTGGGCCCCAGTCGCCCCAAGAAGCATCGGCAAGCAAATTGTCTGAAACTGCGCCCGCGGGGCACAACACCTCCGCCGATGCGCCGATGCTGCGGGCCACGCCCAGTCCGGAGGCGTGGGTCGGGAAAACCTTGGGGAAATACCAAGTTCTGAATGTGCTGGGGCGCGGCGCGATGGGCGTTGTTCTCAAGGCGCGCGATCCGTTAATTGAGCGCGATGTCGCTATCAAAATCCTCGCAGATTATCTGGCTGACTCTCCGGCAGCGCTGGGGCGTTTTTTGGCAGAGGCCAAAGCGGCGGGCAAGATCAATCACCCCAACGTGGTGGCCATTTACGAGATCTGTCAGCAAGGAGCCCTGACTTATCTGGTGCTGGAGTACGTCCCCGGCGGCAGCCTCGAAGATCGATTGAGAGAGCGACGCGCTCTGTCGGTACTTGAAGCCACTCAAGCACTGATCGATGCATGCAGGGGCGTGAACGCTGCCCATGCCGCCGGCCTGATCCACCGCGACATCAAGCCTGCCAACTTTATGCGAACGGCGGATGGTTCAATCAAGGTCGCCGACTTCGGGTTGGCCAAATTAGCCGACCGCAGTAGCCGCGAATTCACACAGACCGGTACGGTCGTAGGTACGCCGTTTTTCATGAGCCCGGAGCAGTGTGAGGTCAAACCGCTCGACGCGCGCAGCGATATTTATTCCCTTGGAGCGACCTACTACACTCTGCTGACGGGACAATGCCCCTACCACGATTCAGAGAGCGTGCCTCAACTGATGTACGCCCACTGCCACCGTCCCATTCCCGATCCTCGTTCCATTAACCCTGCGATTCCAGAAGCCTGTGCCCGCATCATCACCCGCGCCATGGCGAAAGCGCCGCAGGATCGATACCAGTCCACGACCGAAATGCTGGCTGATTTGCAGGCTGTTCTTGCTGCCTTGTCCGGTCCGACGCGCATTGATCTCCCCAGCGACAGCGTGGTGACGGCAATGCGTACGACGACTCGTGCCTCCAGGCCGCATCGCCGGCATTTCGTTCTCGCGGCGGTGGTCCTCCTGATCGGCGTAGCAGTGGCCGCCTGGTTGGCCTGGGGAGGAAAACAGCAGTCTCCCGACCGTGCGGCGGGCACGCCCGATCCATCAGCGTCCGCCGGCGTGCCCGCCTTGACAGCCACTGCCCCCGGAGTCACGGGCACGGAGATCACTTTGGGTATGAGTGGCCCCTTTTCCGGACCGGCCAAGGAACTGGGTCGCGGCATGCAGATCGGCATTGAAACGTATCTGAAACACCTGAATGAGACGACCGGAGGCGTTCACGGGCGTATGCTCCGGCTTCTTGCCCTGGACGACGGTTACGAGCCGGAGCGCTGCGTGGCCACAATGAACGAGATGATCCACCACCGTCCAGTCTTTGCTTTCCTGGGCAACGTCGGCGCGTCCACCGCCGAGGTGGCCGTCCCTCTTGCTCTGGAGAACAAGCGCGTTTTCTTTGGGGCACACACAGGCGCCGGGGTCCTGCGCCGCGACCCTCCGGATCGCTACGTGTTCAATTACCGCGCCAGCTTCGTCGAGGAGACCGCAGCTATCGTCCAATACCTATTGACGATTCGAGGCGTCAAGCCCGATGAGATTGCTGTTTTCGCACAACAGGACGGCTACGGCGACGCGGGGTTTAGTGGAGTGGTCAAGGCGCTTCGTAAGACCGGATTTGACACAAAGCGAATTATCCGGGTCGGCTACAAACGCAACTCAATGGACCTCGACGCAGCGGTTAACGGCCTTCTTGAACACAAGGACAAAATCAAGGCCGTGGTCATGGTACCGCTCTACCGGCAGGCGGCTGCTTTTATCAAGCGAATTATGGACAGAGGAATGGCCCCTATCTTCACAAGCGTCTCCTTCGTCGATAGCGATGCTCTGGCCGAAGAACTCAAGGAACTGGGACCGCGATATTCCAACGGTGTGATCGTCACCCAGGTCGTGCCCTTTTTTGGCTCGGGCGCCACCGGAGTCCTGGAATATCGCGAGCGGCTGGCGCGTTACTTTCCGGCAGAGCAACCGGGATTCGTTTCCCTGGAGGGTTACATTGCGGCCAAGGCACTCTGTGCAGGGCTGGAAAAGGTCGGGCCTGATTTGACTACCGAGAAACTCGTGGACGCACTGGAAACCATCCAGGGTCTGGATTTTGGTATTGGCACCAAGATTTCCTTCGGTCCCTCCGAGCACCAGGCTTCCCACAAAGTGTGGGCCGCCATTCTGGATAGCAGAGGTCAATTCCGCAATCTCGAGTTGGATTAGGCTTGTTCCAGGCGGCCAGCATAAGAATAAGTTTCGCCTTCATCGCGGCAAAGCAAGTGTAGCCGGTTCTCTGGTAATCCGTACTAGAAAACGTAGCGCACATTCAAATACCCCACAGGTCGAGCATTGCCAACTTGCGTGTCCCATACATCCAGGCAGCCCGCCCGGAATTCCAGACGCGGCACCTGACGGAACGGCCGCAGCGCAGCGCCAACGTCCGTGTTGAGCAGCCTGGCGTCGAAGGGTTGCCGCTCGGTAATGAGAGCCAGGTCGGCGAAGACGTAACAGCGGTCTTTGACAAGATCCCAGGTCAGATAAGCGCGGACGAAGAGCGCGGGACGAAATTGCCAACCATTCGCGCCGGTCAGGGTTTTAGTGGGAAGATAGCCGATGCTGACAAACGTGGCCCTTGCCTGATCGAATGCCGAGGTTCCCAGCGCATAGTAGATCGGGTTCAGGTAGTATCGGTTCTCGATGCCGAACCCATCATTGAACCCGTTCGATTGCTGCTGGCTTATGCCGCGGTTGAGATTGTTCTGGGAGTATCCGAACATGCGTGCTTCCAGCCGGTCGTAATAGTTCCAGGCCACGCCGATGTTGAAGTCCAGCTCGCGCTTGGTAAAGTTCAGTCCCTCGTGGGTGCCTCCCATCCAGAACAGTGTCTCGTCGAAAAGGTACAGACCATGGGCTGGCCATAGCCAGATGTTGAAGTAGAGGTTGACCCCATAATCGGGACGATAAAGCAAACCGTTGGGCGCCATGCGCTGCCCGACATAGCCATCGGCCTCCGCAATGCCCCAGACCGGGCGAAAAATCGGCCCGGCAGGCGGATCGTTGAAGGGCAATCGAGTGAAGACGGAGTGCTCCGCCGTGGGCGGTTCTTGCGCCACGGAACAAATAGCCAGGGACGCATCGAGGGTGTCGTCCTGGGCGAAGGCGAGCGCTGGTCCGGAGAGGGCCGGCATCAACGGCAGCAGGCACAAGGCTACAACGAATCGGTGAAACATGGCGGACGCCTCGTGTCTGCAAGCCGAGTCCACGGCACTACAGCCGACAGTCTGTTAATCGACATGTTGACGATAGAAGCGCACTCTCCGGCAATTCCCGCAAAACGCACACAGAAGCCACAGGCCACAGATCCGGCAAGATTTGCCAGGCTTGCCAAGGAACGGCACAGGCGGCTGGTATGGTCGGGCCTGCCCGAGCCGAATGCGACCAGATCAATACGAAGTCCGGCGTACCCTGTCCGCGCCTAAATGGTGGTCAGCCTCAATCTGTGAACGCATCGACGGCAAATCACTCGCCTGCGTCGCTGCTGGACATGCTGCGCGCGACAGTGGGTGCCGAAAGCGAAGGCCACCCTCGCCGTGCCCGATGCCGCCGCCCTGCCTTGATACAACGCCTCCAGCTGGAATTGCTCCGCCTCGAAGCCGAGGGGCTAGATATGTAATTCGCTTATCCGCTTAGCCGCTAGAGCAGTTTTAACCATTCTGTAGCGTAGCTCCATAGCCGCAGTGCCGGAAGTAATTGCGGCACTCCTGCGGAGCGAAGGAGTCCAACGACTGGCCCAGGAAGTTCCATAGCCCGTCCACGGTCCGCCGCTGCGCCTC
>DATBHJ010000264.1:0-43793 GCA_036557565.1 Gemmataceae bacterium | reverse complement strand
ACTCCGCTGCGCTGCGTGCGCGGCTCGGAATCCAGTAGCGAATCTTGCCGATCGGAAGTCGCGCTTACCGCATGGCTCTCTGAGGATTCGGTGTCTGCGCTATCCCGAAGCCGAGCAGTTTTGGGCCGACGGGCGTCCTGGCGACGAGGCTGCGCCCTTTTGTTGCCGTCGTCGCGGGAGCCGAGCAGTTGTCGCGACAGTTGGGGCTGAGTTAGCGCGAACCGACTTGCTTCGTTTTTTTCTTGCACAATTCCTTGCCTGTCGAGGTAGGCCCGTTCGCCCGGTGCAAAACGAAACACTCTCCGCAGAATGCTACAGCCGTCTGGTGCAAAATCGAGCACTCCCCTCTTGTAGCGAAATTGCACAAAGACGGCGAACGAGGTCCGGCCGAGGATGGGTTATGCGTAAACTCAATAAATTTAGGACTTTATAGCAATGCAGTCCAGATGGAGGGACTTGAGGAGAAAGTTTGGCATGTTACTTGCTTTATAAACAACTACAAAGGTTGGTTGCGAGTCCCAACCTTTCAGTCAGAAATGACTTCCCACACATTCACACCTCCACCTGTGGCACGGGGGTTAGCTGATTTGCGAGTCTCAGCTAAGCCCCGTGCCAACACCTCTTTTATACGGCCTACATCGATTCTTCACAAGAAAGAAATCGACGAAAAATCGATACGAGCATCCTCACTGGAATAGCTGCGGCGCGAAATCGTTCAGGTAGTGCCGCCAGTTGATCCAAGTGTGTCCACCGCTGCTACTGTGCAGCTCGTTCTTGATGCCATGCTTTTTCAGCAGATCGGCCAGGTTCTTGGAGCCTTCCATCAAGCGATCCTGGTCGCCGCAGCTGATCGAGAACAATTTCACTGTCTTGTTGACCTTGTCGGTGCTCTCGAAAAAGGTGGCGTTGCGCTTCTCGTACTCCTCGGGGTTTCCGGAGATGGCGCCGCTCCACACGCCGACGTAAGCGAACTGATCCGGATGACTGGTGACGACGCTCAAGGTTTGCCCGCCGCCCATCGATAAGCCGGCCAATGCTCGATTCTCCGCTCCCGTTCGCACTCGAAAGCGCTTTTCCACCAGTGGAACAATGTCCTGGAGCAGCTCCTTGACAAACCGTCCCCGGGACTTCGGCCATTCTCTTTAGGAATTCCGGATCGCGCGGAGCCCCGGGAGCAGGGCGGGTCATGTTCGCCGGCCGCGGCAGGCTGCCGTTGGGCATGACGACTAACATCGGCTTGGCTTTTTTCTGGGCGATCAAGTTGTCGAGGATGAACCCGGCCCTGCCGATCGTGCTCCAACCCGAATCTTCATCGCCGCCTCCGTGCAACAGGTAGAACACGGGATAGCGTTCGTTGTCGTTGTCGTAGCCCGGCGGAGTATAGACGTGCATGCGGCGCTGGGTATCCAGCGTGGTGGAGCGATACCAAACCTGGCGTACTTCGCCGTGCGGAACATCCTTGTTGTCTTCAAAGTCGGCCTCTTTGCCGGGAACGAAGACCATGCTGTCCACGCCGGAGAGGCCCGGTTTGATAACGGCGTTCCTGGGGTCCGCGGTCTTCACGCCATCCACGTAATAGCTATAGCTGTAGAAGTCGGGTGTGACCGGACCAACTGTCGCCGACCAGACGCCCTTGTCGTCCTTGGTCATTTTCGCTTCCGGTCCGAAATCGCCGCGGACAATCACTTCGGATGCCTTGGGGGCGGAGAGTCGAAACGTCAGCCGATGATCGTCGTGAATCTGCGGCGAGGTCAGAGTCTCCCCCGGAGCGCGCGGCCGCTGAGCCGACGACTGCGAGGCCGACGCCAACACAAGCAGACCGACGACCATCGCCAACACCAACCGCAGTCGAGTCATGATGTGTCTCCCTTCGATATGCCTTCGTTTACACAACGCAAGAGACAGAATGCACGGAAATGCAGATTATTCTGTGCTTTTGGGGAAGTCAAACAAAAAAGAAAAGTACGCTCATTGCACCCCAAACGGCGCTGATGAACCCTTTTACCTGCGACCGTCTTCGGCGGTAGGTGGTAAAAGTGTAAGGGAGCCGAGCGGTAAAGTTCTTGCCGGACGAATCCCGAGAATGTGGTACCGCATAGTCGGCACATAGACCTGGCGGAGGGCAGAGCGGACGAACGACGCTTGAAGGCCGAACGAGCCACCACGCGCCACGAGGCCATCTGTACTCGTGACCACCAGTTCGTCCTCTTGGTCCACTACCACTTCCCCTCCCTTGTTTGCGGGAGAGTCTTTGTACTTCTGCTGACACGAGGTGAACAAGTTTCCCTGAACGTCAAATAACCCAAGATCGTTCGGCTTCAGGCTCCCGACGGGCCACGTTCGATCGTGCGAGTTCTTGAAATACCACGCATAGTACGGCAGCAACTCCTCCGTTTCCCCGTAATACCGGCTCGTCAACGCACCGGCGCGGGTGGCATATTCCATCTCTGCTTCTGTGGGCAATCGATAGCCCGATAGACTCAGGTACCTCTCCCTCAGCTTAACTGCGTTGCCCTTGATTTCATAGCACCATTGGTCTTCCGATATCCCGTCTTCCTTGCTTAGCCAGTTGCAGTACACAGCCCCTTCGTACCAAAGCACACCCCCAATCGGGCAGGTCGGATCGGGATAACGTTGCATCTGGTTGTTGGTGTACTTTGGCTGAAAACGCAAGAACTGTTCCTTAGTCACCGCCGTCGCCGCGAGAGCAAACGTCCGACCGATGCGCTTCTTGTGCTGCTGCTCGCTGGCTGCCCTATCCTTCTCCGTGGGCGGCGATCCCATTGTAAACTCCACCGGGCCAGGGATCACTACGAACGTCTGGCCCTGCTTGTTGACGTACCAGCCAGGCGAAGGGTGACGGGTGGTGGGCGGCGGGACCAACTTGCCTTTTCCCTCCCGCTGCCACGCGCCACTCGCCACCTTTCCTTTCGCCCACTCTACATTCAACCTGGTTAGCCACGCCTGTTGATTCCAGCGCCGCAGCAGCCATTCGCACGCCCCATGAAGCCCCGGATCGTTTGCCGTCCGATACATCTCTTGCAACTTCGGCAGCAGGGCGTTCCGGGCGTCGGGGGTGAAATCCATCTCGCCGTACTCCCCCAAGCTCAGAACCAGCGCCCGCTGTATCGTCAGGTCCGATTCACTGTCCAGTTGCTTCACAATGACCCCGGCATCCACCCCCAGCGGACTCAAGCGATGGATCAGATAGCTGCGCACGCGTGGATCGGGGCTGTGTTGGAGCAGCGGCCAAACCTTGGCGGAATGGTTCATTCTCAAGAGGGCCACCGCAGCATTCGCCTGCCTCTTCGCCAGTGTTTCCCGCTTATCGGCCGAGGATGGCAAGTCCGCTGGCAGTTTGGTGTCGAGGACGGCTGTCAGAAGAGGTATATCCTGCTCGCCACGATACTTGAATTTCGCATAGATCACGGCGAACTGCTTGTCGTCGGCGTCCATGAGAAGGTCGGCCAAAACCTGTGGCTGGTCGGCGGCGTAGTCGGCCAGCAGATTCGTTGCCAGTGTGCGTTCCGTGGCGCGCTCCAAGTTGCGATCACGGAAGATGTCGGCCAGCGGAGCAAGCAACGACTTCTTGACGGGCCGGAATGCCTCACTCCAATGGCCCAAGTACACCGGGTTTTCCAGCACCAGGGTATTGACCAGCAGAGGGCTGCACTTCGCCCACTGCTTGCTTTCCGGGTCGTACTGCGCCAGCACCGCTGCCGCCCGTAGGCGTTGGGATTCCTTGCCTTTTTCCGGCTTCTCGACCACTGCCCACAGTTTCACCAGCAAGTCATCTTTGTGAGGGGCCAAAGCATCACGGATGACCGGAACCTCGTGCGGTTCGGCCTCGAGCAGCCGACCGTGAAGGTATGTGACCTGAGAGCCGTCGATCGGCAAGAGAGCGAGGCCGGCGTGGAGTTTCTGCCGGGATTTGTCCGCCGCTTTGTCGTATTCCGCACGAAGAAGCGGGTCGGTACACTGGCGATACTCGGCCATCTCGCCGACCACTCCCGGCACTTGAGCCGTGTCCGCATCTAGAAGGCGTTGAACGAGCCCAGCGGCGTGAGCGGCCTTCCGCTGCTGGGCTACCTGTTCATGGATTGCTACGCCCGTCACCGTGGCGACGGCTAAAAGCAGACCCAGAGCCATTCCCCTTACCGCGTGATACTTGCCTGCCCTTGCCATCATCTTCTTTTGCGGCGGCGTCCAGCGTTTCGTCTGGGTCCACCAGCGGATCGTGAACCACTGCAACAATGACGGCAGTTGCCGATTCTCCGGGCGGGCGTTCCACACGGCCGCCCTATCCGCGAGCAGCAGCTCGGCCCGACCCCGGCGAGTCTCCTTCTGCTTGCGCGTCAGCCATTCCCGAATCGAGGGAACCAGATAGTCATGGGTCAGTTGATAGTATTTCTGACCCGGCTTGGTCTGAAGGACGGAGTCACTGTTGGCGTCCTTGCCTTCGGGATCGGTCGGCGTGATGAGACGGATTTCATTGTCGAGGATGCGGATCAGCTCATCAAATTCTTTGGGGCGGCTACCGTAACCCGAGGCTTCGAGCAGATCGGCATATGACCGCATGTGGCCCTTGATGTCGCTGCCGGTTTCGGGCAACAGGATTTCCAGATCGGCTCGGGCGGCTTTCTGGTGGTAGCGGTGTTCCGGGGGAGCCGTGTTCGCGCTGAAGGTTTCTTCGAGGAAGGTGACGCCGACCCCTTCGGTGCCGCCGACTGCCTTGAGGGAGGAGGGCGTCCACGCCCTACCCTTCATCATTTCCGCAAACAGGGCCAGCCGCACGCAAATGACCTTGCCTTCTCGCGCCAAACCGGAGACGGCCTGTTCGAGAAACTGTTTCTGTTCCTTGCTCGTTTCGCTGGGGTTTTCAGGTAGCACGCCGAAGGCCCGACCAAACGCTGCCAGCACTCTCTGGGCGTGTCGAATCGGAAAGAGATCAACCGCTGCCGAATTCTCGGCTTCAAGCAGCCGAACCTCCAAGTCCCGCATGAAACGGGTCGCCGCCATCCAGAAATCATCGCGCACCATGACGATGCACTGGACCCGGCTACCGTCGCACTGCCGCAGGGCTTGAACCAGCTCCCTGTTTTCTTCTTCCTTTTTCGCATGGAGCCACTGCTCGAACTGGTCCAGGACAATGAGTACCTTCTTGCCCGTGGGGATGCCCTGGCCGCGCCGCAGCGCGACCAGCGTCGTTTTCAAAGTCAAGTTATCAGGCAGGAGAGCACACCGCTTACGCAGACCGTTCAACAGACGGCTCTCTGTCTGCCCGGCAGTCGCTTCGACGTAGACGGCAATCACGTCATCAGACAGGCGAGGGAGCAAACCGGCCTTCACGAGCGACGACTTGCCGCACCCGCTTGGACCGTAGATCAAGCCCACGCTGAAAGTGTTTTCGGCGTCCTTTTCTTCGATGCGTTTCTTCCAGAATCGGAGGCTGCCGGGCAACCCATCACGATCACGAGGTCCAGGCAACAGTTCGAGGAAGAACTCGGCATCATGGGCGTCGAACGAACGCAAGCCTTTCGGCACGATCGTGATGGACTGATGGTGCGAGGTCGGTGTCGTTGAAGAAGTGCCGGATCGACCGGAAGCAAGCGCTGTGGAGGGCGGTTGCGAAACGGGCGTCAACGAAGGCGGGGCGAGGCCCGTTGCACTAGGGGGAGGATGGTTGACAATCTGCCCGGCCAGAAAGTGCCGCAGATCATCGGCCATGTCGTTCGCCGTCGAGTAGCGCTCCGCCGCGCGCTTGGACAGGGCTTTCAGGCAGATGCGGTCCAGTTCCTTCGGAATGGCGTCGTCGTACTGGCGCGGCGCACGGGCCTCGAAATTCGTTACTTGATCCATCAGTTCCACCGGCGAATCGGCCCCGAACGGCGGGCGTCCCACCAGCAATTCGTAGAAGACCACGCCCAGACTGAAGACGTCACTTCGGCCATCGACTCGATGCCCTTCGCCACGGGCCTGCTCCGGACTCATGTAGGCAGGCGTCCCGGCATAGCGCGTCCCCTTGCCCACGTCCTGCTCGCGCAGGGCCAGCCCGAAGTCCGCAACGAATGGCTTGCCACTCCTGTCGAGCAGGATGTTGCCCGGCTTGATGTCCCGATGCACCAGACCTCGCTTGTGGGCGTGGTGCAACGCTTCGGCAACCGTCGCCACCAGTTCAACCGTCTCGTGGATTGCGAGCCGGGACCGCTTGAGCCGCGTGGCGAGGTCGGTGCCGTCGATGTATTTCGAGACGATATAGCAGTGGCAATCTTCGGTGCTGCCGACATCGAAGACGGGAACGATGTGCGGATGATCGAGGTTGGCGACGGTACGGGCTTCGGTCAGATAGGCTTCGGCGTCTTCGGGGCGATCCACTAGCCTGCGATGCGGCACTTTAATGGCGACGAGACGCTGCAACTGCTCATCGTGGGCGAGATAGACGAGGCCGAAACCGCCTTGACCGAGGCTTTTTTCGACGCGGTACCGACCGATGTGCTCCGGTTGCGCAGTAGAAGCGGCTAGGGCGGCGGGCTCGTCGTTTCCGCCCGGCTGGTAGTCACCTGTTCGTTCAGGGTCGTTCATGGCTCATATCGTCTAGCACGAACAAGCGCGGTGGCAAGAAATAGTGTATCTCTAGTGCGTGGTCTGAAACAGGCCGGTCGCGCGGACGTTTTACCCTCCCAAAAAACGGTTCACTAAATATAGCAGATTGTTCAGTACAGATGACGAATAGCCGTCGTAGGAAACGCCGGGTTTTCCGGGGAGAAGGCGCGAACCTGATGACGAAACGACCAAGCTTTTTGGCAAATCCGAACTGTAGGCTAAAGATCCGGTAGAATACAAACAAAGACGAGACCTTCGCGTCTGGACGTCGAGGAACACGAACCGGAGCGCGCCAATGCGATTGGCGGAATTGCAGCATGCGTTACGAACGGCGGATCCGGCGGCCGTGTTGGTGCCGCCCCGCATCCTGGAACGCTTGATTCGGGGACAAAACCAGCTGTCCAGCCTCTTCGGCCAGGTGCCGCATCGGCACTCCTACGTCATCGATCGGCCGACGCTGTATCGCTACGTCGATCCGGACGAGTTGGAGTTGGAGCCGGATCGCTTGTTGCCGTCCACCGTGATTCTGCTCGCGCGGCCATCCGCGCCGAACTACCTCAATACCACGGAGCGCGAGGCCATCCTGCTCCATTATTGGAGGCGTCTATTCCATGCGAGCATTCATCGCCACTTAAGCCAGCAGGTCAACGAAGGCATATTGAACCATGACCTGGTCCGCGAACGCATCGAGCAGATCGGCGTAAGCGCCTTCGCGGAGATCCGAATGGTGCTGGATCAGGAAAAGTACCTGATGCCCAGCCCCCCCCCTCCCGCCCCCAATTTGGGGGGGGGAGGGGAGGGCGAGACTGACGTTTACATCGAGTTCGCGGCGGTCTACCTGGAGCTTCGCTATTTCGCCGCCAATCTGCTGCCGATCTACTTTCCGGGCCTGCCCGATCTCGCCAAGATCGACGCTCTTCTGTCCCGTGATGTGAATGCGAGCGAGTTGTTTGCAAGCACACACCTGGAGGGCGCTGCCCAGCCGGTCATCGTCGCCGACACCCGCTCGGATGAATCGCACGACTACTATCACCGGCTGATGAGTATCGCCGCCAAGGCCGAACAGGAGGGCAATGCGGTGCGGGCGGCGATCGTGCGCACCAAGGCCGCACGTGTTGCACCAGCCTCGCGGGAGGACTCGACGCGAGACAGGGCACTCGGCGACCTGCGCCGCCTGACCCGGCGCTTGCAGGCGGCACTGGAACTGAGCGACAGCGAGGCCGAAGAATGGCTCAAGGATCTGCCGACACTGTTGGATAAGGCCGACCAGGGCAGTTGGCCGGTCGAGGCGGCGCTCTTGTACGATTTGCAAAAAATCGGTGACGATCACGAGCGTGACATCTTTGCCCTCGATGTGGTGACATGGGTGACATCGGGTGGCCGGCGACCCATCAAGCGGCCCTTGCCGAGCCAGCGGCTCGTGCGCATCACCAAACATCTGCGTGGCGCCGCCCAGCGTTTGACCCAGGCCCGGTTGGCCGACGACGAACGCCAGCATCTGGCCCATCTGCTGCAAACCGCCCTGAATCACTGTGAGGAGCGGCTGCGAAACCGCTTCCGTCCCGTGCTCACCGATGCTCTGATCAGTGTCGGCCTGCAGCCGAGTAATCCGCCGGAGCGTGTCGCTTTTGCTCGCATGCTCGAAGAAATGCTCGATCGCATCGTCGCGCTGGGTTTTTTGACATTCAGCGATTTACGCGATACCATTTCGCGCAATCAGTTGAAGATGCCGGACTTGCACGATCCTTATGAGTTTGCGCGGGGCGATCCGCTCTTACGGCTGGACCGTCACTTATCTACGGCGCTGGACGGCGTGTATCGACCAGGAGAAGTCTATCTGCGCTGGATGGAGCGGATGACGGCCCCAGCGTTCGGCACAGCGATCGGTCGTTGGCTAGTTCTGTTCGTGCTACTGCCGTTTGGCGGCGCAGTCCTGATTCTGGAGGGGGCAAAGGTGTTGCTCGATCTGGGCGACAAGTACGAACTTTTGAAAGAGTGGAGCGAGAAGCGTTTCGATCCCGTCAGTGGTATCGAGGCTCTTCTGGCGAACCCGCCGTACTTCCCCTATCGAGCGGTGATGTCCTTGCTGCTCTTGGGCTCCTTCTTGCTGGCACTCTTGCACATACTGTGGTTCCGCGAGTTCTGTAAGCAAACGGTGCTGCTGACCTATCGCGCGCTCCGCGGCATGCTGCTCGATATACCGATGTACGTTGTTCATCTGCCGCTGGTGCAAAAGGCCTTGAATGGCTGGCCGTTTCTTTTGTTCTGGTCGTACGTGTGCAGGCCGGCGTTGGCGTGTCTGCTGTTGTGGTGGCTCGTCCCCGACGCCTTCGCCAACTGGGCAGCAGGAAGCATCACGTTCCTGCTCGTCAGCTTCGTTCTGAACACACGCTTCGGCAAGTCGGTCACGGAGGCCTTGCTGCAAGTGCTGGCCGACATTTATCAGCTTTTGCGAGCCGGTCTTTTGCCCGGTCTGCTTCGCTTGCTCTTGTGGGCGTTCAAGCAAACGATCGTCATGACCGAATATGTGCTGCACACCGTGGACGAATGGCTGCGTTTCCGTCAGGGCGATAGCCGGCTGTCTCTGATAGTCCGCACGGTCGCCGGTTTGGTGTGGTATCCGGTGGCCTGGCTGGCGCGGTTCTATCTGGTGGTCCTGATCGAGCCGGGCTTCAACCCGCTCAAAGCGCCAATCTCCATCCTCGCCGCCAAGTTCATCTATCCGTTTGTCCTGCCGCAGATGCCGGAGCTGGCAAGGTGGCTGGAGCCGGGCGTCGGGCCGGTGCTGGCTTACGTGCTCGCATCTCTGATTGCCCTGCCGACCGTCTGGTTGCTGCCGGATCTGTTCGGCTTCTTATTCTGGGAGATGAAGGAGAACTGGTACATGTTCCGGGCCAACCGCGAGAAGCTGTTGCGCCCGATCAACGTTGGGCCGCACGGCGAGACAATACGGCAGCTGCTGCAGCCGGGCTTCCATTCGGGCACGGTTCCCAAATTGTTCGCTCGACTGCGAGAAGCCGAGCGCGAGGCGATCCGGACCGGCAGCTGGCGAACGGCGCGGACGTGGCGACAATCGCTTTCTGGAGTCGAGCTGACCATTCGCCGACTTGTCGAGCGCGAACTGGTCAAGCTGCTACAAGAAAGCATGCGCTGGAAGGGCGAGCCGGTTCGCGTCGGCAACGTGATGCTGACGCCGACACGCATCGGGATTGAGTTGTTGCAAGGCCCCCCCTCTACCCCCCCCAATTTGGGGGGGGGAGGGGGGGCGGTGCGGTTGGAATGGGAGGATCAGACGGGTTGGCTGGTGGCGAGCATCCGCGAACCTGGCTGGTTGGAGATGCTCGACAAAGCGCAACGACAAGATGTGACGACCGCCCTGGCGGGGCTGTACAAACTGGCTGACATCGACCTGGTTTCCGAGCAGGTGCACGAGAACCTGCCACCGCGCGCGAGCTTCGCATTGACGGAGCGCGATTTGATCGTGGAAACCGGCCCGCTTCGGGAGGCGGCCGTCCGCTACGACCTCACGCGGCCTCGAGGCCCCCTGAAACCGTACACTCTCGAAGGCGCGCGAGCAGCGAGTTGGCCAACGCTCGATCCAGGTCGTGTGATCTTCGCCCGCGTGCCGTTGTCGTGGCAGCAATGGGTCGAGAACTGGCAGAGCATTCCGGATGGCGAGATTCCGAGCAAACTCCTCAACTCCAGCGTCAAGCTGCTTCCGGTGGGATCGGTAGAGTGAGGCCGCGCCCCGCGGAATGTGACTTGGATCCTAGGGGAACTCCTACAACTGCTGGCTACGCTACGATTACACGATTTCGCGGATGGGTTGGCCGTCTTCTACGATGAAGCGTGGTCGGCCACTGGTGTCAGGATAGGTCGCATCCAGCGGCACGCCCATGTGATGATAGATCGTTGCTGCCAAATCGCCGGGCGTAACAGGACGCTCCTTGATGGCGCCGCCGTCCTTTTCCGTGGCGCCGATCACCTGTCCGTGACGCAGTCCGCCGCCGGCAACGGCCATCGACATGACCACCGGCCAATGGTTGCGGCCGTCGGTGCTGCCTTGCGTACCCATCAGTGGCGTTCGCCCGAATTCTCCCATCGCCAGTACCAGCACGTCGTCGAGCTTCCCACGGTCGGCCAGGTCGCCGACGAGAGTGGTGATCAGATGATCGAACAACGGCAGCAGCGGGCGGAGACCTCTGCTGATGCCGCCGTAGGGAGGGATGTTGTCGCCGTGCGTGTCCCAGGTGCCCGAAGCGGGGTGATAGCTGAGATCCAGCGTCACGAACGCCGCCCCGGCCTCCACCAGACGACGCGCCAGCAGGGCTTGCTGGCACCACAGATGCTTCCCATACCGCTCGCGGACCCGGTCGGGTTCCTTCATCAGATCAAAGGCGGCTTGTGCACGCCGACCCAGCACTAACTCGACCGCTTGCTGGCCGTAGCGATCCATCGCTTGCATCGCTCCCGAGGCGTCCAGATCTCTGCGCAGTTGATCGAAATCGGCCAGAAGTGTTCTCCGTTCGTGGATGCGTTGCTCGCTAAGTCCTAGCGGCAGCCGGAAGAGGTCGGCATCGGTCATGCGGCCGGTATCGACCCCGACGTTGGTGTAAATCGGTAGGCGCGTGGCTTGATCGGCGATGAAGGGATCGTATTGCTTGCCCAGATAGCCGCCAAACGCCAGGTGCGTGCGCGACTTCATGAAAGCGATATACGGTGGCATGCCTGGATGATTGGGACCGTGCATCTTGGCCACCACCGAGCCGATCGCGGGGTACATCCGGCCGCGCGGATTGATGCGCGGAGCGGCCTCGGTGTTGCCGGTCTGGAAAACCATATTCGGCTCGTGATTGCTGTGTCGGGCATCGACGGAGCGAATCAGGGTGAAGCGATCGAGCATACCCGCCAGGCGCGGCAGATGCTCGCAGATGCGGACGCCTGGCAGGTTGGTAGCGATGGTGCTGAAAGGGCCGCGATTCTCCAGCGGTCGATCCGGCTTGGGGTCCCACGTATCAATGTGGCTAGGTCCGCCGGTCATCCACAAAAGTATGACGCTCTTGCTGTCGGCCGGTTTTCGTTCCGCGGAGGCGGCGCGGCGGCGCAGCAACTCCGGCAGGCTGAGTCCCGCGAGACCCGCCAGGCTGGCCTTGAGCATGTTGCGACGGCTCAGGACCGCCAAGCCTTCGCGCTGGAGGGGATGAAAACTGTTAAAGGCATGTGTGTGTTGGTGGCCGCGTTGCTGATTGGTGCTCATGCCATCGCGCTCCGGAACGGGCTTGGAAATAACAATAACAGCCGGATGACACGCTGGCAACGCACACGAGACGCTTGAGCAGCCCCGCCTGGGGCAGTATAGTCAAACATGTACGACCTGCCTGTGCGCTTCCTGCCTCGGAGGACTGTGATGTCGCGGCGAATCCACCTGGGATTTCTTGCCTTTTCTGCCGTTCTGCTGGTTACACTGCCCCTGCACGCCAAGCCCGCCCACAAGAAAGCCCTCGTCGATTTCTTCGGCCCCGCCCTGCCGAAAAACCTGCACGACTGCCGCACCTGCCACTTGCCCGACCAGCCCGGTGCGACCGAAGATACGAAACCACACAATGTCTTCGGCGCTCGCCTGGCTGCTCTGCGCCAACAGCTCCGCAAGGCGGGCAAGAATTCCGACATCATCAGCCGCCTCGAAGCGATCGCGGAGGAGGACAGCGATGGCGACGGCACCAGCAATTTCCTGGAGCTGCTCAGCGGTCACGGACCCGGCGATCCAAAGGACAAAGCGACGGCAGGGGAGTTGACGATCGCGCGTCAAAAGCAGGCAGAATTCCGGATTCGGCCGCGCGACGCCTACGAATGGCGGCCTTTTGAGCCGGTGAAGCGACCTCCCGTGCCTGTTCACGAGAGACCGCTCAATCCCATCGATGCCTTCCTCGCTGTCGAACACAAACGGCATGGTCTGGAGCCGCGGCCGGAAGCGTCGAAGCCAATCTTACTGCGGCGCGTGTATCTCGATCTCATCGGTCTTCCGCCCACGGCCGAGGAGTTGCACGCTTTCCTGAATGATCGTTCTCCGGATGCTTTCGAGAAACTGGTCGATCGTCTGTTGGCCAGCCCGCGGTACGGCGAACGCTGGGGCCGGCACTGGATGGATGTTTGGCGCTACGCCGACTGGGCCGGCTATGGCGCCGAGGTCCGCGATAGTCAGCCGCACATCTGGCACTGGCGCGACTGGATCCTCTCATCGCTCAACGCGGACAAGGGCTACGACCGCATGGTGCAAGAGATGCTCGCTGCGGATGAGTTGGCCCCGGGCGACGCCAATGCTGTCCGTGCGACCGGCTTCCTTGTCCGCAATTGGTACAAGTTCAATCGCAACGTCTGGATGGAGCGCACCGTCGAGCACACCGGCAAGGCGTTCCTCGGCATCACGCTCAACTGCGCTCGCTGTCACGATCATTTTTTTGATCCGTTCACACAGAAAGAGTTTTACGCCTTTCGGGCCATCTTCGAGCCGGAGGAGATCCGAACCGATCATGTCCCCGGCGTCGTCGATGTCAAGCACGATGGCATCCCGCGCATCTACGATGCCCAGGCCGCTGCCCCGACATACCTGTTCCAGCGCGGCGATGAACGCAATCCCGATAAGAGCAAAGCAATCCCGCCTGCAATCCCCGCCGCGCTGGGTGGCGCGTTCGAGATCAAGCCGGTGACGCTGCCGCGCACGGAGGTTGCCCCTGACCGCCGCGATTTCGTCATGCGCGATGCGCTGTCAGCCGGAGAAACCGCTCTCCAGCAAGCCCGGCAATCGTCAGCGAAGGCCCGCCGCAGCGCCATCGCAGCGCTCACACCGGGCGGGCTGGACACGTCGCTGTCACTGACCGCTCGCGCACCGGCCATGTATCGTGCGCTGGAGACGTTCGGACTGGCCCAGGTCGATGAGCAGATCGCCAATACCCGGCAAGTCGCTCTGAAAGCGGTGCTGCGAGTCGAGTATATCGAGGAAGAAGGCCACAAAGATTCGGCCGAGTGGAAGCAAACGGCGATGGAGACTGCTAAGGCGCAGCGTGAAGTTGCCCTGCTCGAAGCGCGACGGAGCGAACGTGCGGCCCGACTGGAGCATTTCTTCGCCCCAGAAAAAGCCCAAACGACGGCGAAGAGGAAGCTGGCCGACGCCCAGGCTCAGCTAACGAAGGTCGAGGCCGAGGCGACAAAGCCAATCACGACCGCATATGCCAAGCGCAATGTGCCAACCTACCCGGCGACGAGCACGGGACGGCGCCTCGCCCTGGCGCGCTGGATCACCGACCGAAACAATCCTTTGGCGGCCCGCGTGGCTATAAACCACATTTGGCTGCGGCATTTCGGCAGAGGCATCGTCCCGACCGAGTTCGACTTCGGCCGCAACGGCCAGCCGCCGACGCATCCGGCCCTGCTCGATTGGCTCGCCGACGAATTCATGTCCCACGCTTGGAGCATGAAACACGTCCATCGGCTGATTGTCACCAGCCGCGCCTATCGAACGGATTCGCAAACAAGTCCCGTCAATGTGAGACGCGATCGAGACAACCGCTATTTATGGCGCATGAACGTCCGCCGCATGGAGGGTGAGGTGGTGCGCGATAGCCTGCTGTACGTCGCCCGGCAACTCGATCAGACGATGGGCGGACCCGATATCGATCATCATCTCGGTCTGACCTCCCGACGACGCAGCCTGTATTTCCGTCACGCCGCCGAGAAGCAAATGGAGTTCCTGACCCTGTTCGACGCCGCCAGCGTCACGGAGTGCTATCGTCGCAGTGAGAGCCTTGTGCCGCAACAGGCCCTCGCTCTGGCCAACAGCCCGCTCGCCCTGGAACAATCGCGCCTGCTGGCCCGCTCTCTGTCGCAGAAGATGGGGACAAGCGATTCGGCTGCGTTCGTCACAGCCGGCTTCGAGCAGGTGCTGTGCCGATCGCCGACGGCTGAGGAAACGGCGGCATGTGTGCAGTTTCTGCATGAACAGACAGCGCTCTTGGCCGGCGGCAAGAAGTTGACTGCCTCGGAGGGAGCGCCGGTCAGTCCCGTTCCTGCCGTTGCCGATCCTGCACAACGGGCACGGGAAAACCTGATTCACGTGCTCATGAACCACAACGATTTCGTGACGATCCGCTAACGATGGTTTTGTGTGGAGGATGGTTGCAACCATTCCAACGGGTTGGTAAGCTCATCTCCTGAAGTCGCTGCCGGCGCGTCAGAAAGCGTTCATCGGGAAAAGATCAGATAAACCGACTTGCCTGCAAAAAAACTGCATCTCCATTCTTCATTCGAGGGGGCTATAAACCATGCACTGGACCAAACGCAGGATCACCATTCTTGTTATTCTAATTCTGTGTATCAACACCCTAAAGGCATCCGCTCAAACAGTCGTGAAACACAAAACGGCGGCGGAGGACCTGCATGCGCCGCTGATGGAGACCCTGACGAGACCAATGACGGTAGTACCGAAGTCGGTGCTGCGAATCTGGCTGCTAAACGACGAGAGAGTGCGGTCAGAACTGAAGTTAGAGAAGTCTAAACTCGCAAAGATTGAGAAAATCGGCAGAGACATCCGAGCGAAACATAAGGACGAGCTGGAGAAAGCTGGATTCGGTGAAGGAGAAATCCCTCCTCCCATAACAGAGAAAAAATCTTACGAGATAAAGGAGAGGATAGATGATGAGGTAGAGCAAGCGTTGATCAAAGCACTGCCGGGTATTCTGACCAGCGATCAAATGAAACGCCTACGTCAGATTTCGTTGCAGGCATGGCAGGCGAGCGGAGTCAACATCTTCATCTGCCCCGAAGTGGCTACGACCTTGAAGCTCACCAAAGAGCAACGACAACAGATTATCGCCATCGAGAAGGAGATGAAAGCCATTGTCGAAAAGAGTAGGCATAAATTGCCGACGGGAGAGTCATACATCGAACAGGGGGCTATACTGAAAATCGTCGAAGCAGCACGCAGTAAAGTGATGGCCAACGTGCTGACGGATGAACAGAAGAAAACCTGGAAGGAGATGTTAGGTAAACCCCGCGATTCGAAATGGTGGTCCGGTTCAACGTAGAGGATGATGCCGGCAAGAAGAAGGATTTAGAGGCAAGGATGCCCTCGATCGTCACCGTCAACAAAACGGATACGCAATGGATTCACGATGCAATAGGAACATGAATCGGCGTTCTTTCCTAGCCGACCTGGGCATGGGTTTCACGGGCTTGGCCTTGGCGGCGTTGCTGCATCGCGACGGTGTGGTCCGCGCCGATGCGGCCGGCTGGTCGCCGCCGGACGGCAAGCCGCACTTCGCTCCGAAGGCCAAGAGCGTCATCTGGTTCTTCATGGTCGGCGGCACGAGCCACATGGAGAGCTTCGATCCCAAACCGGCCCTGACCAAGTATGCCGGCAAGACCATCGCCGAGACGCCGTACAAGGACGCGCTCAGCAAATCGTTCCTCAAGGACAATCTCCGCGTTGTTGTGCCCAATGATGCCAATGGCCAGATGCGACTGAAACTCTATCCGTTGCAGATCGGCTATCGCAAGCGCGGCCACAGCGGCATCGAGATCAGCGATTGGTGGCCGCACGTCGGCGACTGTATCGACGACCTTGCCATCGTGCGTTCGATGTGGACGACCGACAACAACCACGGCGCCCAGCTGCAATACCACACTGGCCGGCACAATCTGGAGGGCGTGTTCCCGACCCTCGGCGCCTGGGTGCATTATGGACTCGGCTCCCTCAACGATAATCTGCCGCAATTCGTCGTCTTGGGCACGCCGTTGGCCGACTGCTGCGCCGGTATCAACGGACATGGTGCCGATTATCTCGGCCCGGAGCATCAGGGCGTGCTGCTGAAAGTCGATCCGAGAAATCCGCTACCATTCGCTTCGCCGGGGGCCGACAAGTTCCGTGAAGAGCAAAAGGCCGAGTTCGATCTGCTGGGCCGGCTCAATCGCCTATCCGGTATTGAGTACCCCGACGATTCGGCACTGCGGGCGCGCATCAAGTCCTACGAATTGGCGTTCCGGATGCAGTCGGCCTTGCCGGAGGTGTTCCGTTTCGAGAGCGAGACCGAGGCGACCCGGCGGTTGTATGGCCTGGATCAGCCGGCGACAAGTAGCTTTGGCCAGTTGTGCCTGGCGTCGCGGCGACTGGTCGAGCGGGGCGTGCGTTTCATCCAGGTGTTCCACGGCAGCAATGGCGGCGCGGGTGCCTGGGACGCACATAGCGGGCTGAGGGCGAATCATTCGTCGCTGTGCAAGCAAGTCGATCAGCCGATCGCGGCCTTGCTCAAAGATCTGAAGCGGCGCGGTCTCTTGGACGAGACGCTGGTGTGCTGGGGCACCGAGTTCGGCCGGACGCCGGGTGCCCAAAGTGGCGATGGCCGCGATCATCACCCGTTTGGCTTCTCGGCCTGGCTCGCCGGCGGCGGCATCAAGGGCGGCATCGCCCACGGCGCCACTGATGAACTAGGCTTCCACGCCGCCGAGGATCGCCATTACGTCACCGACATCCACGCCACCGTTCTGCATCAACTTGGACTCGATTCGCGGCGTCTGAATGTACCCGGTCGTAAGCGACTGGAGATCGACTACGGCAAGCCAATTCGGGAGATCATCGCGTGACTTAACGAGCCGGAAGCGTGAGCGACGGCAAATAATCCGTCGCTCACGCTTCCGGCTCGTTAAGAAACGGGCAGAGAGACTGTCACCGCTGTGCCTTTGCCCAGAGTGCTGGCGAGGGAAATGTCTCCTCCGTAGGCCCGGACGATGGTTTGGCAGATACTCAAGCCCAGGCCGCTGCCGCGGCGGGCGGGCTGGGCGCGTTGGCGCGACTTATCGACGCGGTAGAAGCGCTCAAACACATTGGGCAAATCTTCGGGAGGAATGCCGGCTCCTGTATCGCGGACGATCAGTTTGGCCCGCGGCGAACCCGGAGGAGCGCTCACTTCCACGCTTACGGTTCCCCCCTCCGGTGTGAACTTCAAGGAGTTATCGATCAGATTGTGGATGACCTCGCGCAGATGCACGCGGTTGCCGCGCATGGCGACAGCTTGCGGCAGATGAACTTGTAGGGTCACGCCGCGTTGCTCGGCCAGCCCCTGGAACATGTCCGTCCCACGCTGCACCAGCTCGTCCAGGCGCACTTCGCCGTCTGCATGCAGCAGGCCGGCATCGCCCTCAGCCAGCAGCAGCAATTGGTTGATAAGCACGCCCAGGCTCGAACATTCCTCGATCAGATCGGTGAGGAGTTCTCGGTATTCCGCCGGACTGCGCTCGCGCTCCAGGGCTACTTCCAGAGAGGTGCGCATGGCGGTCAGCGGCGAGCGCAACTCGTGGGCGGCGTTGGCGACGAAGGAACGCTGCTGCTCCAAGTGGACGGCCAGGCGATCGAGCATACCATTGAGGGTCAACGACAGTTGATCCAGCTCGTCGCCGCTTCCGCGTAGCGGCAGACGTTCGCTTAGATTATCGGGATGAAGGCGGGCGGTCGTGTTCAAGATGGTCGCCAACGGACGAGTGGCCCGGCCCGCCAGCCAGTAGCCGCTCAACGGTGCCGCCACGAGGATGATTGCAAATGCCGCTAACATCCATTCCGTCAGTCGCCAGATGTCTTCATCCACCCGGTCGCGGCGAACGCCGACGCGGACGATCAACGGCGGTATCCGTTTTCCCGCCGGAATGGACCGCTGTAAGAGGCGATACCCTTCGCGGTCGTAGGCGCCTGGCTTCTCCGCCCTTGATTTGGGGACGACCACATCCGGAGCATGCTCGCTGGACCACAACGGAAGCTCTTCGCCCGGAGAGAAGATCCGCACAAACCAGCCACGATCGCTATTGCTAATGACCTTGGGCCCTAATTCCGCCGATATCTCGTCCCAGTTCAGACCGCATTGGTCAATGCTCAGCTGCACTTCCTTCACGTCCTCTGCCAGCATGGCATCCAGCTCGCTTAGCAGAGTCCAGCGCACGCCTTCGCGCACGACCCAGAGAGCGGTTCCCACAAGGATGAGGATGACGATGGTGTTCCAAAACGTTAGCCGGAAACGCAGCGCCGGCGGCAGGTGTCTAAGTAGCCCGAAGAGCATAGCCGCGACCTCGCACGGTCTGAATGAGTGAGGGCACGCCCTCCTTATCGAGCTTCTTGCGGATGCGGTTGATGTGGACCTCGATAATGTTGGTGGTGCCTTCCCAGTCGGTATCCCACAGGTGCTCGCACAACATCTTGCGGGAGACCACCTGCCCGGCATGGCGCATCAGCAACTCCAGGATGCTGAACTCCGTGGGCGTCAGTTCGATCTCGTCCTTGCCTTGTTGCAGCCGTCGCCGGGGCATGTCGAGGCGAAGATCGCCAACGGTCAGGATCGGAGCAGGCCGATCGACGGTCCTCCGGCACACGGCCTCCAGCCGCGCCATCAATTCCGGGAAGGCGAACGGCTTGGCCAGATAATCGTCGGCACCGGCCTTGAGTCCGTTGACGCGGTCATCAACGGCCCCCAGCGCGGTCAAAAGAAGGACCGGCGTCCGGATCCCGGCATCGCGAATTTGCTTGAGCACTTCCAGACCCGACATGCCCGGCAGCAATAAATCCAGGATAATGGCATCGAAGCGCTGGCTGAGGCTCTTCTCCAGGCCGTTCTGGCCGGTCTTGACCCAAGCACAGGTATGTCCCGCCTCGGACAAACCCTTGGACAAGGATTTACCGATGACGGGATCGTCTTCCACTACAAGAACATTCATCGCCGCTTTGGCTTTAGTGTGTTGGGCTTCTGAGGCGCTGTTGCCGCGTGGGGCACGTTCAGAGGAGGAAGGGGGGTTCATGGTTGTGCTGTTTTCTGAAGGTGAGGCGAATGAGAATACCCAAGCGCATTCTAACGAAAATGAAGTGAGTTTCGTAGGGCAAGATGCCAACGAGCCGGAAGCGTGAGCGACGGATACTCCCGCCGTCACTCACGCTTCAGGCTCGTATGTCTTGCGGCGGCCCAGGCCCAGGATGGCGTAGACAGCGCCTCCGAGGGCGATGAAGCCGGCCCCAGCCAGCGCCTCAACCGTTTCATGCACGAACATATTGACCAGAACGAACGCCGGCAGGATCACGTACAGGGCCGGCACCAGCGGATAACCCGGACAGCGATAGGGCCGGTCGGCGTGGGCCCGGCGGCGACGAAAAACGAAGATCGACACTACCGCCAGCGTCTCAAAGATGACGGCGCCGAACATGGCGAAATCGGTCAGGCGATCGAAGTGCGATTTGCTCTCCTCCAGCCAGCCCAGCCAGGTCAATAAAGCCACAGTCACGACCTGTAGCGCCGACCAGGCGGCCAAAACGGCGATGGCCAGTGCCGGAGTGCGATAGCGGGCGTGGACTTCACCCAGGGCGCGCGGCGCCAGGCCGTCTTCACCCATCGCGTACAGAAGGCGGGGACCGACCAGTAGATTGCCATTGAGCGCACCGAATACCGAGCACATCACCGCCGCCGACGCGGCCGCCGCACCCAGTGGTCCCAGCAAACGCAGACTGAACTCCGTCGCCACGGTTGTTTGCTTCAGCCCGGCCATCTGTTCTCGCGGGATGACCAGGTAGTAAGCCAGGTTCGCTCCCAGGTAGAGTGTGATGATGATGGCGACGCCGCCCAGAAGGGCCAGCGGAATGTTGCGCTGGGGCTGACGGACCTCCTCGGCGACGGGAGCGAGGTTCATCCAGCCGTGATAGGCCCACAGCACACCCAGGAAAGCGGAGCCAAGCCCGCCCAGAGATACCTGACGCCAATCATCCGGCCAGACCGGTCGCAGGTTGCCGAAGTCCGGCAAGGTTGGAGCCGACAGCCAGTTGGCGAGTACCAGGAAAGGCAACACGGCGATGGCGGCCAGCGAGCCGATCTTGATGAGGGTGATGAGCAGTTGGACAAGTCCTCCCCAGCGCACGCCGCGGATGTTGACCCAGGCAAGTGCGGCCAGCACCGCTACCGTCAACAGACGCTGCGGCCAAAAACCTAGCTGCGTGTCGGACGGCAACCCAATCGCTTGTTGGAACGCCTGATTGCGGAGGATGTCATGCAAAGATTCCGTGAAAATGGTGGCCAGGGCGGCCAGCGAGGCGGAACGGATGATGCAGAAATCCACCCAGCCCCACAGGAAGCCGGCCAATCGGCCGTATGCTTCGCGGAGAAAGACGTAGTTGCCGCCGGCCTGGGGCAGCAGCACACTCACCTCAGCGTAAGCGAGGGCTCCCAACAAAACCAGGAGACCACCCAGGACCCACAGCAGGGCAGCCATGCCAAAGTTCTGCACATGCTCGGCGATGGATTGCGGTTTCTTGAAGACGCCGGAACCGATCACAGTGCCGACCACCACGGCCGTTGCCATCATCGGACCAAGGGCACGCACCAATTTCGACGATGAGGGAGAAGACGTATCTTTCATGCGACCAGTGTAAGGGACGCAAACGACTCATGCCAGCCCGCCTTGTCTTTACAGACGGCGCGAAGAATGTCTCAAGAACTATGTGTCCTCTCTCAACTCGAGCGACTCGATGGTCGATGAGAACAATAATTTTCCGACTACAACAATTTTTTCGCAGAAATCGCCTTGGCTGAAAGCGGACCTAGATCTAAACTTGCTCAGATTAGCCATTGCATCGGCGCAGCTGCAATCACCCAAAATCGCGCGTGCATACACTTGGGGCGGTTTCAAAGCTGCGACGAAGGTCTCGAAGATGGCAAGTTTTGGGAGTTTTGGCAAGGATACCGAAAAAAAATCGACGCGCGAGACTTTTTTTGTCCTGGTAGGACTTGCATTTTGTGCGCTTCGCGTTAGCATCCGCGTGTGATGTGAATGTTCCGTGGACAGCTGACATTTTTTTGATGGCCCTTCGCTTGGCCCGGTGGGGCATTAGACTGGTCAGTGCTTGTCCAGGAGCACGCGAGGCATCTGAGTCTTTTGGAGGCATCCTAGACGATGAGTGAATCTGAAGAGCGCACCGGGTTCGATCCGCGGCCGCTGCACGAAACTTGCGGCGGTTACGATGACGAAGAACCTCCCGGTAAACCCCGACGCCATCCGCTCTGGCGTCATGTCCCCGATCACCTCTGGGACGACTGGCGATGGCAGTCTCAAAATGCCATCCGTTCCGTCCGGCAGTTGCGCGGGCTCCTATCGTTCACGCCGGAGGAACTCGAAGCCATCGGATCGCTTGAGGCCGAGTACAAGACGGCCATCCCACCTTACTACTTCTCCCTGATCGACCCCAACGACCCCAATGACCCGATTCGCCTGCAAGCGGTGCCCTCACCGCTGGAACAGCTCAGTCCCTCGGGGTACGAGTTGGAAGATCCGCTGGAGGAGGACAAGGACTCGCCGGTGCCGGGGTTGACGCACCGTTACCCCGACCGCGTCCTTATGGTAACAACACACGTTTGCACCATGTACTGTCGCTTCTGCACGCGAAAGCGGGCCACCATGGTGCGCGGCGGATGGGACGCCATCAGCCGTAACGACGAACGGATGATCGAGTACATCCGCGATCATGCCGAAATCCGCGATGTCATCGTGTCCGGCGGCGATCCGTTGACGCTGCCCGTGACCAAGCTGCGTTACTTTCTCGACAACCTGGCGACCATCCCGCACGTCGATGTCATCCGCATCGGCACGCGCGTGCCGGTAACGCTGCCACAAAAACTCTTCGACCCCAACCTGATCGATTTGCTGGCTTCGGCCGGCAAGGTGTGGATTCAGACGCACTTCAACCACCCGCGCGAGATCACTCCGGAGGCGGCCCGCGTTTGCCAGTCCCTGCTCAGGGCCGGCATGCCGGTCAACAATCACACCGTCCTCTTGAAGGGTGTCAACGACTCTCTGGAAACCATGCGCCGGCTGATGCGGGCACTGTTGCGCATCAAGGTGCGTCCATACTACATCTTCCACTGCGATCCGGTCATTGGAGCGGGGCACTTCCGTACTTCGGTGTGGAAGGGAATGGAAATCATGGAAGGGCTGCGCGGCCACATGTCCGGCCTGGGCATCCCGACCTATGTCGTCGATAGTCCGCACGGCGGCGGCAAGATTCCGGTCATGCCCAACTATCTGATTTCCTCCAGCGACGACGCCGTCGTCTTGCGGAACTACGAGGGCATGCTGGTCCGCTATCAGGCAGAGGACAAACCACAAACAATTCAACCGGCGGCTTCGCGCGGCGTGTCGTCGCTGTTGCAGGGGAACAAGTCGGCCTTGATCCCCGCCGGCAACGATCGCATGGCCCGACGCGAACTGACCGTGTTGACCAACCCTCAAGCGTACATCACTTCCGACGAGCAGGACGCCTGCCACGAGCACAACGGCCACACCGAGGAGCTGCTCTCCCTCGGCGTGTCGGCCAACGGCTGCGGCTCGTGAGACGCCGATCTGAGCCGCGATCGTTAGGGAGCGGTGGGAACAACCGCTCACTTAGGGTCGCGGCTCAGATTCAGGAATGAAGGATGAAAATCGGCATCACCTACGATCTGAAAGCTGACTTACCCGCCTCGGCTGATCTCCCCGACGACTTCCAGGAAGAATTCGACAGTCCCGTCACCATCGACGCCATCGCCGCCGCCCTGGAAGGACTGGGCCACGAGGTCGAACGTCTCGGCGACGGCCGGGAGCTGCTTGAACGCCTGCTCCGCCAGCCGCCGGACTTCGTTTTCAATATCGCCGAGGGCCACGGTATCGGCCGCAGCCGCGAAGCGCGCGTGCCGGCTGTGCTGGAAATGCTCGGCATCCCCTACACCGGCTCCGATCCGCTCGTCCTGTCGGTGACGCTCGACAAGGATTGCGCCAAGCGGCTGGTCCAGTCAACGCACATGAGGGTCCCTCGATGGGAAGTCTGGGGGCCGGATCAGACGTTGGAAGACATCGAATCTCGCCGCCACTTACCGTGGACAGCCATCGTCAAACCGGCCTGGGAGGGGTCGAGCAAGGGCATTCGCGGCAAGTGCGTCGTGGACACGCCGCAGGAGTTAATCGAAGCGATCGAAAGCCACCGCCGCGCCTACCGCCAGCCGATCCTTGTCGAAGAATACATCGAGGGCGATGAGCTGACCGTGGGGGTGGTCGGCAATTCTCCTCCCCGGATCATTGGCGTCATGCGCGTTCTTCCCACACAGAAGGAAGAGCGTTTCATTTACAGCCTGGAAGTAAAGCGCGATTATCTCGCGCGCGTCCAATACGAGTGTCCTGCCAAGCTGCCGCCTGGGCGTCTCAAAGCCGCGGAAGAGGCGGCCCTCGATGTTTACCGAACGCTTGGCTGCCGCGATGTGGCTCGCATCGACTTTCGTCTGAAGGATGGCATCCCGTATTTCCTCGAAGTGAATCCCTTGCCCGGACTTAATCCCGAGTCGAGCGACCTGGTCATTCTGGCTCGTCTGGCCGGCTGGAGCTATGAGCAGCTGATAGAAAGCATTCTGCAAGCAGCTGTGAAGCGGACGGCGGAAAGCGGACCGTTACGACCGTGACGATTGCCCCAATCCGAGCCGAAGTCAGTGAATTGCCACATTTTTTCTCCAATAGGGGTTGCGGCACGGGCCGCTTTTTCCCAATACTATCTCTAACTTCTCTCGTTCCTCTCGTTCCCACGCTCTGCGTGGGAACGCAAGTGGTGCGACGCTCTGCGTCGCGTCCAGCTCACTCGCAGGACGAGACGCGGAGCGTCCCGACGTGCGTTCCCACGCAGAGCGTGGGAACGAGGAGCATTGCAGACCATCGAGTTTCATTCGACCATGATCGCCGAGATGTCAGCCGAAGACCGAGCCGCTCTCCGCATTCTTGTCCTTCATAATCAACCCGTTCTGCCGGTAGATCATCCCGACGCGGATTCGGAACACGAGATCCTCTTCACCGCCAAGATCGTGCGCCAGACCCTGACCGAGGCCGGTTACGAGGTCGGCACACTGGGAGTAGGGCGCGATCCCGCCGTACTGCTCGAGAAACTCCGCGACATCCGTCCGGATGTGGTTTTCAATCTCTTCGAGGGCCTGGCCGATACCGGCGATACCGAGGCCCATGTCGCTGGCATCCTGGAATGGCTGGAGATCCCATATACCGGCTGTCCGAATCAAACGCTGTGCCTGGCACGAAGCAAGCATATCACCAAACATCTGCTGGCCGGGGCCGGCCTGCCGACGGCGAAGTTCTTTGTTGCCGAGGATGTGCCAATCGAGGAATGTCCGCTGGACTGGCCGGTAATCGTCAAGCCGGCGACGCAGGATGCGAGCGTCGGCCTCGATCAGGGCAGCGTCGTCACCAATCTCGAACGACTCAACGATCGCATCGCTCATCTGCTGGAGAATTACGGCCCACCCATCTTGATTGAGGAGTTCATTCGCGGCCGGGAGTTCAACGTCGGCATCATCGAAGCGCCCGAATTGCGCGTCTTGCCCGTCTCGGAGATCCTTTTCACGGACAAGGACCCCGACTTCTGGCCGATCGTGACCTATGACGCCAAGTGGAAGCCGGGTACGCGCGACTACGAGGCGACACCGCCAAAATATCCTGCTCGCGTCGCCCCGCGTCTGCGAAGCAAGGTGGAGGCACTGGCCAAGCGAGCCTTCCGTCTGCTGGGCTGCCGTGACTATGCCCGTGTCGATTTCCGCGTCCGTGGGAGTAAGCCCTACATTCTCGAAATCAATCCGAACCCGGATTTCAGTCCGACAGCGGGTCTGGCCGGCGGCCTGGAGTCCGCGGGCATCTCGCACACTCAATTCACCCTCGATCTGGTGCAACGCGCCCTAGCGCGTGGAGGCAAGGTCGGCGCGACCCTGCGCAGCGCGATCACTTAAGCTCAACAAGATAAGGATCTTGTTTAGCCGCGAGCCGTAGCCGAGCGAAGGCTGCCGCGCTCGGCTACGGCTCGCGGCTAAACAAGCGCAAGGCCCAGGGTCGACGGAATGTCATTTGCTCGATGCCTTTTGTGTGTGGAGGTGAGACGTATTCCCCGTTAAGACAGGCTAACCGGCAAATTCCGCATAAAGGGCGAGACGGGAAAAGCCGATAAACAAGGCGGCCCAATCCCGGACAGGATCCCGCCGAGGGCCGGCGGCCGATTGCCGAAAAGGAGCGCCTTATGTGGCCCCCCATCTCTCGCCGCAATCTCTTGAAGTCGATGGCTGCCGGCTGCTTGGCGTCGTTACCCGGCATCCACACTCCACAGGCTGAGGCTGCCCATCAAGCTACTCCCGATGGGATGGTCTCTGGCAAGATGACCGGAGCAGCGGCCCTCGTTGCCGCCCTCAAAACCGAAGGTGTGCCCGTCGTTTTCGGCATCCCCGGCGCTCAAGAAAATGAGCTGTGGGACGAGATGAAAAGCCAGTGCTTGCCGTATCTCTTGGTGACGCATGAGATGTCGGCGGCGTACATGGCAGATGGTGCCGCCCGCAGCACGGGCCGGCCCGGCGTCATCGCCATTGTGCCGGGGCCGGGCGTCACTAATTCGCTCAGCGGCCTGGGCGAAGCACGGCTGGACAGTGTGCCGATCGTCGCGATTGTCGGCGACGTGGCACGCGGCGACAAATATCGTCCCTTCCAGGTCCACGAGCTGCCGCAAGTGGGGCTGTTGCAGCAAGTTTGCAAGGGTGTCTTCGAGGTCAGCCACGCTTGCGAGATCCCGAGCGCGGTCCATAGCGCCTTCCACCTGGCCATGTGCGGCGAGCCGGGGCCGACCGCAGTCGTTGTGCCGTATACGCTGCTGATCGATTCGTGCAAGTACGCTTGTCCGCCGGTGCCGCCGTGCGATTTGCCGTTCGACGAGGGCGCCTTCCTGTGTGCCTTGCAGCTCTTGCGAACCGGCTGCAAGGTCGGCATCTACGCCGGCATGGGCTGTATGGATTATGGTTCGGCCCTGGTGAGCGTAGCTGAGCTACTGCAAGCCCCGGTCGCCACCAGCGTCTGTGGCAAGGGCGTCATCAGCGAGTGTCATCCGCTGGCGGTCGGTTGGGGCTACGGCCCGCAAGGCACCTGCACCGCCGAGAAAGCCTTTAAAAAAGTGGACATCGTCCTGGCCATCGGCGTCCGCTACAGCGAGGTTTCGACGGCTTTCTATTCGATCCCACAGTCGCCGCATATCATCCACGTGGACATCAATCCTGCAAACATCGGACGCATCCTCAAAACCGAGGTGTGCGTCAACGCCGACGCTGGCCTGTTCCTGAACCAGTTGCTCGCCCATGCCGACGAAATCCGCCGGTCGCCGGACAACGATCTCATCGCCTGTATCCGCAAATGGAAATGCGAGGATGTCTGCGAACACAACAAGTGCTATGCGCGCTGCGGCGTCGATCCGATGGCCTTTATCCTCGCTCTACGCAAGGCTACCAGCCCGGACGCTCTCGTCTTTGTGGACGTGTCGTGCTCGGAGCATTGGGCCGCCGAGGCGTTCACTGTCTGCCATCCGCGCACGTATTTCAATCCAACTGACAATCAGGCGATGGGCTGGTCCATCCCCGCCGCCATCGGCGCCCAGCGCGTCCATCTTGGCCGACAGGTCGTGACGATCACCGGCGACGGTTGCTGTCTGATGACGGCGATGGAGCTATCGACGGCTGCGCGCGAAGGTCTGCCGGTGAAGTTCTTCATCCTCGACGATCACGCCTATCACTACATGCAGGCGTTGCAGCTCAAGGCATACCGCCGCACCACGGCGACGCTCCTGGCGCACCTGGATTACGCTGCCTTGGCGAAGGCGATGGGTCTGGAGTACATCGAGATCAATGGACCCGACGGCCTGTGCGGCGGCATCCAGGCGGCGCTGGCTCATCCAGGTTCGGCGCTGGTGCGCGTCGTCACCGATTACGGCACACGCCCCGTCCGCTGGCTCGACGCTACGCGCAAGCGCTACACGAAGGAACTCTCGACCGAGCAAAAACTGCGCTTCATTGCTCGCCTGGGCTCGCGGGCGCTCGATCATCATCCGAATAATGATTGATCGGCGTCTTTGCGACAGACGAACGTCTCCGTAACCTGCATCCATGCTGCATCGCAGTCTCCACCGTCGTTGCAGCACGGGAACAAGGCCGTGGTTGCAGTGTCCCGAACTCACCTCTCGGCAGGCGTTTTCTCATTCTCCGGCATGTCTTTTGCAAAATAGTAACACTCGAAGAAACCTGGCCATCGCTCGCACGGCGGAGCGTACGATCCTCTCAGAGGTTTTCGGGTACATGAAGCGATTCATCAAGTATGGGACGGGTCGTGTGCGGCAAGTGATCCTGGCAACAGGCACCTTTGTTTCCATCGCTTTTTCATTGTTCCCATCCTCGGCTGCCCAACCGGAATCGACGGCGCGTTTGATTGAGCAACTGGGCAGCGCTGTGTTCCGCGAGCGGGAAGTGGCAAGTGAGAAATTGGCCAGGCGCGGCGAAGCGGTGTTGCCGGATTTGAGACGAGCCGCACTGTCGAGCAGTGATCTGGAGATCCGGCGCCGCGCCGCCTTTCTTATCGAGGAGATCGACCACCGGCTGTGCCGGCCCGTGCGCCGGTTCGGCACAGCCATCTGGTGTCTCCGCTACTCTCCGGATGGACGCAAGGCTGCTGCCAGCGGCGCTTGGGGGACCGTCTGGGTTTGGGACGTGGACACCGGCAAGGATGTCGCTCTCCTAAAACACGAGCAGAGCGTGTCGAGCATTGCCCTCGATCCGGACGGACATCGGTTGCTGACCGGCAGCCATGACGGCATCATGCGCCTGTGGGATTTATCCAGTCAGAAACCGTCGCGTTCTTTCTTGCGGCATCCCAAGCACATCACCGGAGTTGCCTTTTCGCCCGATGGCAAGCAAGCTCTTTCGTGCAGTGATGACGAGTCTGTGCGGCTGTGGGATGTCGATTCGGGAGAGGAGCTTCGCTGCGACTACGTTCATCGCTTCGCCGTCTCGTCCGCCGACTTCTCCCCCGACGGCAAAACCATCGTCTCCACGGGCTGGGATGCCCGCGCGCGCATTCGCGCTGTGGACAGCGGCGAGGAACTGTGCGCATTCGAGGGACACAATGGCGGATTGGACTGTGCGGTGTTCGCGCCGGACGGAAAACGAGTCCTGACGGGTAGCGTCGATCACAGCATCCGACTGTGGGACGCTCGAACAGGCAAGGAATTGCGCTGTTTGAGAGGACATCAACAACCGGTATCCCATGTGGCCTTCACGTCACATGGCCGGCGTGCCGTTTCTGTCAGCACGGATGGCACGGCGCGGCTGTGGGATCTGGAATCCGGCAAGGAACTGCGCTGCCAACACAAGCAAAAGAAGGCCGTTTATGCCCTCGCTCTATCGCCCAATGGCCAGCAAGCTCTTTTCGCCGGCGAGGAGGGAATCGTCTGGCTGTGGCAGTTGCCGCAAGAAGAGTGAACCGGGATCGCTACAATAAGCCCTCATGCAGACGGCCTTCGAAGGATTCGACTTCATCGACCCGCCACGCATTTCGTCGTGGCTAAAGCAGGCGCCGGCGGCGCTCGCTAACTGGTTTCGCAGCCGCTACGGAGAGCCAACGGAAATCCAACGCGCTGCCTGGTCGCGCTTGCCGACAGGCCAACACCTTCTCCTCAGCGCTCCGACGGGAGCCGGCAAAACCCTTGCCGCATTTCTGCCGATTCTGACACAACTTATCCAGGACGAACGACGCGGGGACGCCTTGACCTGTCTGTACGTTTCTCCACTCAAGGCACTGTGCGCGGACACCGAGCGCACGTTAGCTGCACATCTGGAGGAGTTGAGTTCGCTTTTCCCCGCAGGAAGCCTGCCGCGACTGGCGGTGCGGAGCGGAGATTCGACGACCGCCGAGCGGCGACGGCTGTGGCGCTATCCGCCGGACATTCTGCTGACGACGCCGGAGAGCGTGGCGGTGCTGCTCAGCCAGGCGAAAGCGCGATACTTGTTCGCCGGGCTGCGCTGGGTTGTGATCGATGAGGTACATTCCCTGGCCGCGAGCAAGCGCGGCGCGGATCTGGCCTTGAGCCTGGAACGTCTCACCCAACTGGCGCAGGGCCGGCTTCAGCGAATTGGTCTGTCGGCGACGGCGACGCCGCTGACCGAAGCTGCGCGCTGGCTGGCGGTCGATCACTGTGCAATCGCGCGGGCAGCAGAGACAACTCCATTACAACTCACGCTTGTGCCGCTGGAAGAAAGCGGCCACTTCCTGGCTAACCTGGTTGATCGACTGCTGCCGGAAGTGCGGGCTAATCGCGCCACACTCGTTTTCACCAATAGCCGCCGCCTGGCGGAACAACTTAGCTGGGCACTGCGGCGGAATTTGCCGGAAATGCACGGGCAGATCGCCGTTCATCACTCGTCGTTGGCCGCCGAGCGCCGCCGCCAGGTCGAGGAGGAGTTCAAGCAAGGCCGACTGCGCGCCGTTATCAGTAGTACGAGTTTGGAGCTGGGCATCGATATCGGCGTGATCGATTTGGTTGTGCTTGTGCATCCGCCCGGCGACGTGATTCGCTTGTTGCAGCGCATTGGCCGGTCGGGCCACGGGCCGGGGCGCGTCCCGCGCGGCGTGGTGCTGACGGCCACGGAAGCGGAGTTGTTGGAAGCCGCCGTTACCGCCGCTTCTGGACAAGCCGGCCAATTCGAGCCGCTACGTATCCCCGAACACCCGCTGGACGTGCTCTGTCAGCACATCCTTGGTACGGCCGCGATGCAGACTTGCTCTGCCGATTCCCTCTTCGAGCTGGTGCGCCGCGCCGCGCCCTACCGAAATCTCCCCCGCCGCGACTTCGACGACTGCCTGGCATATCTCGGCCTTTCTAGTTCTTGGTTGCCGCCGCGCCTGCGCGGCGATCCCGAGTGCTTCGCCATCTTGAATCAGCGAACCGCTCGCATGCTGCGCCGGAACCTCGGCACCATCCTCGCGGATCCCGTTTATGAGGTCCGTCTGTCGGCTGGAAATCCTCAAAGCGGTTCATCGCACATCGGTGAAGTGGATCGCGCGTTCGCCGAGCGCTTGCGGCCCGGCGATCGGTTTCTGCTCGATGGCCGCTGTTTGCAAGTGCGTTCGCTGCATCCGGAAGAGAGTCGCTTGTTGGTGGAGGAAGTTCTTGGCCGGCCGGTTGTGCCACGGTGGGGCGGAGACGGTTGGCCGCTCTCGACGGAGCTGGCTCAGCGTCTGTACTTCCTGCGCGTGCAGGCTGCCGAGGCGCTGCGCGATGGACCCGAGGCGCTGGCCCACCTGCTCCGCCGTGACTACGGCCTGCAGGATTCCACCGTCGCCACGCTAACCGCCTACTTCCAACGCCAGGAATGCGTCAGTGAGATCCCGGATGCCGCCAGTTGCCTGGTTGAGACCGTCGCTCACGACGACGGTTCCGACTGTTATTTCCATACGCCGCTCAATCGTCTGGGTAACGACGCCCTGGCTCGCGTTGCCGTACATCGCCTGGCACGCGACTGGGGAAAAAGCGCGGATTCGATCGTCGCCGATCTCGGTTTCGCACTCCTTTTGCATGGCAGCCTGGCCGAGCCACTCGCTCCTCTGCTGAGGGCACTGCTGAATGTGGCAAACTTCGAGAAGGATGTCGAAGCCGCCTTGCACGACAGTGCGGCCCTGCGCGAACGCTTTGGGCGCGTGGCACAGACGGGTCTGATGTTGCTGCGGCAGCCGCTGGGCCAGCGGCGGCGCGTCGGCGGACCCGATTGGGCCGCACGTCGTCTCTTCGATAAGATTCGTGCTTACGATCACGATTTCGTGCTGCTCCGCCAGGCTCGCCGGGAAATCCTCAGCGAATGTTGCGATACCGCCGCGGCCAGCCAATATGTGTGCGAGCTAGAGCACCTGCCGTTGCGCTGCCGCTTTCTGACTGGTCCGTCGCCGTTCGTCGAGAGTTGGACGCAGATAACCGCGGGTGCGGCCGAAAGAGTCCAGACGCCGGAGGAAGCACTGGCACGGCTTCATGCGCGATTGATGGAGGGAACCAGCGATGCGCACACTGCTTAAAGGTTCGTACAAAACCCTTATGAAGTTGGCTTTTGTAAGAACGGCTTGGGAAAGTGCGACATGGATAGCCCTCCGGAATCATCGCGTGCCGGAAGGCCGCTTGCCCCGCTTTGGCTGGCACCGAGGCGGGCTTTCTTAGACAGGTCAGAGAAGACACGGCAGTCAGAGTTTTATTCTTCGCCGTAAGTCCTTATCTGACAAGTACACCTGGCAGGGCTCGAACCTGCAACCTTCGGTTCCGTAGACCGATGCTCTATCCAGTTGAGCTACAGGTGCATGTCGGATAGGCCATTGAACACTGGGAGCTGCACCAAGCGTCAGTCACCCTGTCCGACAACAATTCTACCGCGCCGCCCCTATCTGACAAGCCCGCCAAGCTCTATCCCGACTTGCCTTTGACTGCACGCCCGACCTCACACAGGCCTATCGAGAATCAAGGCGAGAGGCCGGTCACCCCGAGAGGATTCCGGCCCGTCAGACGTTGACGTGCTCAAGCATTCCTACGAGACAAGCCCCGGAGGGCTGCTGGTCTTTCCGTGGTTTTTGGTCCAGGTGTTGCCGGTTCCAGCTGTGCCTGTGCCTGTGGATTGATCCTCGGCGTCAAAGTTCGTATTGTGCCTCAGTTTATTGTGACTGATGGTGTTGCCCGTCGAAGTTGAATCTACAAAAATGCCATCCCCGTTGTTGTGGCTGCTGGTGTTGTGATCGATGGTATTGTTTGTCGAGCTGTACAGGGCGATGCCGCCATCGCCTGAATTACCCGAACCGTTGTGGTCTATTGTGTTGTGGTCGATCCGCGCACCGGAAGTTGATACAAGGAGGATTCCATTCGTCGTATTCTCCGAGATGTAGTTATGCTCCATCACGGCATTGTCCGATCCCTGGTCATTGATGCCGACATCATTGTGGGACAAGGTATTATGATCCACTCGTACTCTCCCTGCCTGGAAGAGCAGAACACCACTACCCACATCTCCTCCTCCTGTAAATTCATTATCCGAAATACGGTTGTTGCTCACGTCGGCGGTGGCACCACGGCTGATCTGGATGCCATTCTGAGAGAGCAACCCAGTCGGCCCCTGGCCGAGAATCTTGTTGTGGTCGATTTCGGCACTCGATCCGACGTTATCCACGACGATGCCAGCCTTCTGGTAATCGTCAATCAGGTTGTGGGAGATGATGGCCGTGCCTGTCGTACCGTCCGCTGCACGGCCTACGAGAATGGCGACGCCCTCCTGAACGCCATTAAACGGCGTGTCCTCGATCTTGGTGATATGGTTGTCCTCGATCCTTGCCGAGCCGTTGTCTACTCGAACACCATAGAAATTACCACCACTGTTCGCCCCGCTGGATGGACCCTCGATCGTAAAGTCTTCAATCGTCACGTTCCGGGCATTTTCAACTTCAACGATCGCATGGTGCCCCGTCATGCTCGACAGTGGGGGTGCCTTGATGATCGTGGAGTGCTCACCTGAACCTTCCAGCTTGAGGTTATCTCTGGCATGGCCATTGTTATTGATAACAACCTGCTCCGTGTACGTGCCTGGATCCACCCGGATCGTATCGTTTGAGTGTGCGGCATCAACTGCAGCCTGGATGGTGTGATATTCCCCGGGATGGGAACCCACGTGCAAAGTTGACGGCACGAGGCGATTCTCCAGCGGCTCTAAACACAGCCTCGGCCGTGAGCGAGGTCGTTGGCATTTGCTGGGTCGTTGTTGGCCGCTGAAGAGTCTCGGGAGGGAGAAACGAGCCATGTTACGATCCTCTCAATGGATAAGGGAAACGCGCCGGCGAACGACTCCGGCACAACCGGTAACCTTGCGTCATACTGTGGCTGGCATGGTCGCACGTTGAGGTAGGACCAGAAACGAGCAACGAACTACCAGGCTGGCGGTGCCTGGCTGGCATGGCCGTACATACTCTATTGGCGGCAACTCCAGGGACAATAGTAGCCGGCATTCTGGTGAGCGCTATCTAACTTCCGCACAAATCCTTTGAGGTCGTATCAGGGTTCTGAAAGTGGTTAACACCAGGTAAACTTTGCCGACAGTGCACGGCGCGAGTGATTTTCCCTTGGTACCGGCGGTTGGCAGCTCGAAAAGGCACGAGATTTTTCGCCGCCATTTGACAGAGAGCCAAGGGTCGGCAATAGTTGCCCATCGCCTGCGTGCAATGCGCTTACATCAGGAGGATGTTGCCGTGATATTGCCTGCCCGTTTCTCCCTGGCTTTGACGCTGGGATTGTCGCTGCTGCCGGCTGCTTCCGCAAGAGCGGAGGAGCCGCTCGTGCCGGAAGAGCCTCGGCCGATTTGCCTCAGCAACCAAGAGATGGCCAATAACATCGCCGCCCGCTTGCAGCAGAGTGGGCAACTTCAACACTACGACGTGAATATTCGATTCCACGAAGGCGCGGCCGAGTTGACCGGCTCCGTGGATAACGTGGAGCAGCACGACCGTGTGCTGCGTTTGGTGCAGGAAGCGCCAGGTGTGCGGCGCGTCGTGGATCGTTTGAGCGTGGCCGGTGCGATTGTGCCGGTGCAGGCGGGCGGCGTCCCCGAAGTGCTGCCGCCGGTGCCGGGCACCAATCAGGTGCCGCCCGCGCAGGCGGCGCCTCCGGCCCCAATGCCGTCTCCTGCCCCGGGCGCTGCTCCGGGCGCTGCTGCTCCGGAAGCGACGCCGATCTTCCAGGCGCCGGCTCCTGCCCCTCACCAGCTGAATAACCCGCGTATGCCGCCCTACGCCTGGCCGACCTACGCCCCTTACAACAATTACTCGCGCGTCGGCTATCCGTTGGCGTACCCCTACAACGCCTTCCCGTACATCGGACCGGTCTACCCCTTCCCCAAGATTCCGCTGGGCTGGCGCTCGGTGCGGTTGGAATGGGATGACGGCTTCTGGTGGTACAGCAAGACCGCGACTCGCTGGGACTGGTGGAAGCTGCGTTACTATTAATCGGTGAGCGGCTCACTGAGCCGCGAGCGTAAGGGAGCGGTGGTCAATGCCGCTCCCTGTTACGGTCGCGGCTCGGATCGAACCGCAATCGACAGTCGACGGCGCAAGGTCGAGACTTCGCCGAGATCGTGAACGCAATCGCCGGCAATGGCGTGGCAACACAAGACTCGCCACCGCCGCAACGACAGGACGTTGACGCCGGCCGCCTCCTTCGAGAAGGCAGGCAAGATCAGCCGCTGAGGACCGCTCAGATAACAAGGTCCCTCGATCGCGTCGGGAGCGAATCGACCACGGACAAACCGGGGTCGATTCGCTCGACTTTTTGGCGACCAGCGCAAACACGCATGATCGTGTCCGTGAACCACTGGACCATCCGGCAGCGCTCCCTCACCATGCACGATCCGCCATCCACCCACGTCCACGCCTTGCGGACATAGTGGCAAGCGGGAATCCGTATCCAGGCCGATATCGTGGTTGCCGGGCACCACGGCAACCAGGTTCACGTCGTTCCGAGCAAGCCATTCCTGAAATCCCGCCAAAGCTTCACGGCAGTCGCCGTCTTCGAGTAGATCGCCGGCGATGACCAACCGCCGGGCGGCGTGCTGTTGCCGTACAACCAGGAGCGGCTCCAGCGATTCGGACACCGATTCGCCAGGTATGGCATCGCCGCGACGCCGCCGGGCGTCCGCATAGCCCAGGTGCAGGTCGGCGACAACGGCGGTTCGCGTGGACAGATGCACGGCCACACGCTGGGCCGTGAGCAACCAATCACGCAGGACTTGACCGTGATGTAGGATCATGTTGTACCAGGTATTAATCCCCTCACCCCTCAACTCCCCCTTGAGCCTGGCTTGGCCGATCAACAAAGGCAGGGGAGTTCACCCCCAAATTGCTTATCGAGTATCATCAGTAATATGGAAGGTGTAATTGGTGAAGCGCTCCGCATCGCGGCCGGCATCTTCCCATCCATACCGATAAGAGCCGACGTGCCAGAGCCGGACAGTCGTATCTGCCATGATGCGAAAGCCGCATCGCCTGGCCCGCTCGCAGAAAGCGAAGTCCTCGCTCAGATACCACGATTGCTTCCCTTCCCCGACGATCATTGACAAGAAATACGGCACCAAAGGCAATCCCTTGAACTGCTGGTTACACACCGGCAACGCCAGTTCTTGCTCCATCCTTTCGTACACTTCGCGGCGAGTATGGACAAACCCGAAGCCGCAATAGAGCAGCTCGATCAAACCGCCTTGACCGCCAAACAGGATTTTGCGCGTGTGGGGTAAGAAAGCAGAGGCGAACTGGCGCGAGCCTTTCTTGGGATACATGCCGCACACCAGTGGCAGCTCGTGCCCACGCAGCCTCTCCACGTCGTCGGCATTGAAAACGATGTCGCTGTCGATCCACATTAGCTCGTCGAACCGTTGAGCGAGTGCATCGCTGGCCATCTGGTTGCGTCCGGCATCAATAGCTGAATAGCCACGAACGCGCCAGACAGGATAGCCGCGTCGCTCCAATTCGCGCAGGGCATCTTCGCAACTCGGATCGATGCTGCCACCAACGGGCACGAGAACGACACAACGAGATGTAGGGGACATGAGAAGACCTCCGTATCGCAGACCAGGCTCGTCTCATCATTCTTTCTTCTTGCCCCGCCAGAGCTTGATCTGATCGAAACGGACCCTGGACGGCTCGGATGAGGTCGAGTAGGCGGCCAAGCCCACTTTGGGTCTCGGATGCATACCCCATGTGTGCCCTGTCAACTGGGTCCACTTCTCTCCACTCGGGCTTATGGAGATACGGATCCCTCTATCTCCTTGTTCCATCCGCAGATAGACGCTATCGGCCTTCTTTGGCATGGGCCAGTACCGCCACCCGCGGTCAATTAAAACTAGGGCCAGCTGTTGAAATCGGTTGAGGCCAATTCTTGGTCCGCCGTTTTCTCTTGCCGTAGAATTGTAGACCCAGTCTTTCAAGAGAACGCAACCATCTTCTCCTACTCCTTTTCGCGATTTCTCTTCTATTTGCGGATGGCGCAAGCGATGCAGCCCGCGCCGATCGGCGGGCCAGTCGTCGATTCCGATTGGGAAGTCGTCGATTCCGATTCTCTGTTGTATTACGCCGTAATCCACGCGCTCACAAACAAGCTCGTACCGAGGCGACACGAACAGAGGCGAGTCGGGATAAAGCATTAAGAAGCCCGCCGATACATAGGCGGGATGGCCCTCGACCGACGATTGTGTGGAAGGGGGGGAATCAATGCGGATGCGGACCTGCAAGTCAAATTCTCTTTCGATTTCCCGGAGAATGATGTGCGGGGCGTTGAACCGCGTTCGATAAGGATCATACTCGTGTTCGGTCCCGGGCATCTCAATGCTTAGGACGCCTTCATCAAACCGTATTTTGCAGTCTTGGTCCGGATCTACAGGCTTGCCCCACTCTTTCAGGGACGGCTTAGGTGCAGGAACTGCCAAAGCAGCACAAGCCACCAGCAACACGGCCAGCAACAACACCGAGAGAGCACAAATAGGACGCTTCATTGTATCCATCTCCGCGAAATAGCGGGCGCGTAAAAGGAAAAAATGCGAGAACACAAGCCAGCGAAATTGCCGACCTGCATTATCGATGACGCTAAACCTTAATAGGGACTCCGCCAGGATCGTCATTGTCGGTCAGCTTAGGTGGAATAAGTGGATCAGGATTCAAAGTAGCATTAGTCGTATACGCAACCCCAGCGGCCTGCTTCGTGGCCTTGTTGCCGTCTACAGTGCAGCCGCTGAAATCCGTAGTGCCGCCAGCGAGGTACATCCCGCCTCCAGTGATGGCCGTGTTGCCCCCACCGATTAGTACGTTGTCACCTAATGCCAATGACCCTAACATGAGATAAATGCCGCCGCCATTGCCGCTATTAGCAGTGTTGCCCTGAACCGTTCCTGCACTTAGCGACACAACCCCCTTGTTCTCCAGTATACCGCCTCCATTACCCGTCTTTGCGAAGTTGGCGAAGATATAGACGTCCGTGAACCTCACACCAGCTCCTCCCACCGTGTAAATTCCCCCACCGTCACCGGCGCTGTTCTCATATATGGCTCCTCCAGTCATGAACACGCCTCCAAAGGAGTTATCTACGCCACCTCCGCCTCCTGTTACGATATTGTAATCGATCGTTGTGCCGTTCTTAATGTTCAGTGTGGCGGCTGCCTGGCCACCAGCGTTGAAAATGCCTCCCCCGTTAGAAGCTCGGTTATTGGAAACATCAGAGCCACTGAGTGTCACCACGCCGTTCACATTGTAAATACCACCGCCAAGTCCCGTAGCCGTGTTTTTGTTAACGTCTGCATTTGTCAGTTTCAAGTTACCTTGGGAATTGAAAATGCCTCCGCCGTTCCCGACTTTGGCAGGGGCAGCGTTAGCATGAAATATGCCTCCGCTGGTCCCGCTGCCGGAAGTTGAGCCGGCCCCGCCGCCGGAAGTGGAATTGTTAACGACGCTGTCGTTGGCAAGAGTCAGGGTCCCTGAATTATAAACACCCCCTCCTGACTCCGCATAGCCGTCCTCGATCGTAAGGCCGCTGATTGTCGAAGTGACGCTGGCGTTGACCGTGAAAACGCCGAACGAATTGGCACCCGATACGGCGAGCGTGGAAGAACCGGGGCCAACTATATTATAGCTCTGCGCGATGGGCGGTAGCGCCGCTTCCAGCGTGATAGTCCCGCTCAGTGGCTGCCACTGCTCTGTCAGAGGATTCAGAGTATTAAACGTGACCGCAGGGAACGGCGGCCCATTGTTTCCGGTTTTGATGGCGTCCCGCAGCGTTATGGTATTTTGTTGCATGACGCCATTGGGATCATCTTGAGTCGTAGTAACATTCATCGAACGCAATCCTCCGGGGATGAATTTCACCTGTCCGTTAGCCAAGGCGAAAACTGGAGAAAATCCCTGTGCATCGATCACGCTGATAGCACTAGGAATTGTCGCCGTACAATAGGGCGCGACGACCTGGACTTTGTAAAGGATGTTGTTCGGGAGAGGGAATCCAACTTGGATCGAGTAGTTGTTACCCTCTATGCTACCGTCGGTGGTGTTGGGGCCGCCGTCGATCCATGTCTGGCCGCCGTCCAGAGACTTGAAAAGCGAGACTGTGGCACCCGAGTAGTCCATCTCATGTTCATCGAGGAGGCCATCACCGTCGTTGTCCAGCCATATCGGCCCCGTGACGGTGGCCGAGCCGCTGAAGGGTCCTGAGCCGCTCCCGCTGCCCGAGCCGCTTCCCGAACCACGGCCTGCACCGCCACCGCCTCCCGAACCCCCGGCGTCCAGGGGCTTGGCTCTACCGATCGGCTGAGTGGCATCGTCGTGGGCGGTCGTCATCGTGCCGCTGCCACTGCCGAATCCGCTGGTAGAAACTTGAGGCGCTCCGGCGGTGACTGGGATTGAGCCGCTGGAAGTGATGCCAAGAAGTTGGCCCCACTGCTGTTGGATGAAGGACTCTTCCTGAACGATACCCTGTCCTATCGCTTTCCAAATGCCAGCTACGTCCTGTTGTGCCGTCTCGATCCATTGGCCCCAATCGTTCCTCAGCGAAGTCATGAACGATGTAACTGCCGCAAAGGAAGGCACGGGCGGGGGTGATGCCAGGGAGAAGAACGGCAACTCATTCCCAGCCGAAGCCGATAGCAGGGTGCGAGCCTCCAGTGCTTCCAGGCTCGGTCGAACGTAGTGAATGCTCTCGAGTTTCTGGTCGATCGTAACGGACTCAATGAATGTCCGCAGCCAAAGACGGAAACGGGTGACGACGTTCTTCCTGTCGATCATGGTGCGACTCCTAGACGGTGAGGGTAACCGACAGCCAATCGGGTCCGGCTGAGCTTGCCAGAAGGCGCACCGTTGGCTCATTCTACCTAATCGAAATTCGCGGTCAAAAGTGGACACGATTTTTTCCGTTTTTCCGATTTTTTTCTCAAGTCGCCGAAATCAGGGAAAGAGGTGAACTGAAAATCAGAATAGCCAGGAAGGACTTGGTGCGTTCCGCTGTTCGGGCACAATCCTATAAACTAACAGATAAACACCTATGGATAACAGAATAAGCTTAGAATGGGGCAGAAATCTCGGCTCTAGACCGATTCGAGCGATTTCTGCTGCTCGAAGACGGGAAAAGCTACGCACCGAGTTGAGGTACTAACTCAAACGGTGTAGGATGGAGCAATTCGTCATGGGAGCAAATGGTCATTAAGTTCGCCGAGAGATTGCGAGCGAGAGCCGGGATGACGCAGGCGCAATTGGCCGATGCCAGCGACTTGCCGATTGGTTCGGTTCGCAACTTCGAACAGGGACAAGGTGAATCCTACTGGCAAGTTGTCTTCAGGCTGGCCGACGCCCTTGGCGTTGATTGCTCCGCATTCAAGAACTGCATCGACGCCGGCCAGGCGGACCGGCGCCGGTGAAGAAGACGCGAAAACGGAAAGACCAGTGAAAGCGAGTCGGTCGTGCGTTCGTCGTTATGGAAGAAACTCTCTTCTCGATGGAGTATATGTTCCATGAAGCGAATCGTTGTACTTGTCTGCCTGCTTCTCCTGGTCTTCCTCGCTGGCCTCTCTCCGGCCGCCGACCATGAGGAGAAAAAGACACCCAAGCAAGCCCTTCAGGCGCTAAACGATCTCATCGGCAACTGGCGCGGCACCGGCGAGCCTAACGGCACAGCCGAGGAGAAACAGCGGAATTGGTGGCGGGAAAAGATCAGCTGGGAGTGGCACTTCAAGGGCAAGGATGTGTGTCTCCGCGCCGACTTCGACAAGAGCAAGCACTTCAGCAACGCCGAGCTGCGCTACCTGCCCGAGAAGGAGCGCTATCAGTTTGCCGCGATCACGCCGGACAAAGAAAAATGGGTCTTCGAGGGAAAGCTCGACAGGAATCGTCTGACGCTGGAACGAACCGACGATAAGAAAAACGAAAAACAGCGCCTGGTCGTATCTCTCTTTCACTTCAATCGCTACGTCTATCGCTACGAAGTAAAAGCCGCGGATCGCGCTGACTTCAAAGAGATCTATCGCGTTGGTGCGACGAAGGAAGGTGTCGAGTTCGCCGGCGAGGACGATAAGCCGGAATGCGTGGTCAGTGGAGGATTGGGGACGATGCCGGTGACTTACCAGGGCAAGACGTATTACGTCTGTTGTTCGGGCTGCCGCCGCGCGTTCCACGACGAGCCGGAAAAGTACATCAAGGAATTCGAGGAGCGGAAGAAGGCGAAAGCGAAAGGGAAGTAACATCCGAGCCGCGTGGCGGCGAAGCCGGCGCGGAGTTGCAGATCGTCCCGGCCACCAGAACGCCGACACGGGTATGCGAACACTTCGCGCCATGCTATAAAACCAAAGCAAGCCGGAGCCGCCCCAAGTTTCCAGCCGAGGCGGCCCCGGCGCTAGCATCCCCAAGATGCCGCCCCCAGCGTACTCACGGCCCTGTTACGTGGTCAAGGGTACACCGGGGGTTTGCTCTTAACTCTCGCGTGGCCAAGACTTTCCGACACAAGCATTTTTTCGTTTCATCCCTTGACCTCGATCATGCACATCAGCTGCAACTGGCTAACAAGTCATTCACGAGGATGGCGGAAGCCAGATCGGAGCAAGCAGCGCGAATGCTCATCGCTCTGCTTTGCCTGCTCATCTGGCTTGTCTCCGTCCTCCTTTTTGCGTTCGTCTTCGCCGTCGTCCTAACCTTCTGGGGGTGTTTAGAACGGCGTAGGCCCGCCTCGCCGAGATGACGCGCTAACGGAATATGAGATACGAAGCCGGTCCGTTTGGGCTGGCTTGCTTTCCGGAAATCAGAGCGCTTGGGATCGGATTCGCTTGACCCAAGATTAGATACTATCCCATAATCATACTTAGAGATCAGCATTTCAGCAGGAAAACATAGTCTCCGACTCAGCTGGCAGCCTTTGCGATCCGGCGCTCCTCATTCTTCATCTGAGGGTCTTTCATGCTTTCCGTGGCACGTCTTTCAAAAGCGGGCTATGTCCTCGGCTTGGCCATCGCATTGTTCTGTCTCCTGCGGCCAAATATGTCGCATGGACAGTTTCCCGGCGGCATTGCGGGAAACAACCCGAATCTCTTGCAACTACAATTACAATCGGCGTTCGGCGCCATCCCCGTGAACGGCCTGGGCGGCGGAGGTATGATGGGTATGGGCGGGGGCGTCGGAGGAATGAACGCGAACCTATTACAAGTACAGCTAATGTTAGGGCTTGGCGCTGTTCCCTTAAACGGCATGATGGGCATGGGCGGCAACATGATGGGGCTGGCCGGCGGCATGATGGGCGTGGGTAGTATGAATATCGGCGGCGGGTCTTTGACGGGCGTGGGCGGCGGCGTGGGCGGATACAACCCGAATCTCTTACAACTACAACTGCTATCAGAGTTCGGCGCCGTCCCTGTAATCGGCGTCTTCCCTATAAATGGTTCGGGCGGGGCCAACACGATACGATTAGGTGGCGGCAACGGAATGATGATGGGCATGGGCGGGGGCGGAATGGGGGGATTCGCGGGCAAGAACATGGGCGGATTCAACGGGGGGAGCGGATTGTGAGAGGTTTGATTCGGCCGTCCGCGTTATGGGCTCTGGCGTTCTGTGTTCGTGCCGTACCCAAGCTCGGAGATGGAAGCTCGCCCCCTTGGACTGTGGGTGAATAACCCGAAGAACGAAGCCCCGAAGTGCTCGGAGGCGGTGGGTGCGTAAGTCCTATCGCAATGAGGTCAAGGAGGCCTGGCGAGCGTGGGCCGAGGTTTGATTGCTGGGGTCCAGGTCCGCCGTTGCCCACCAGGCTGCTACGCTTTTTTAATCGATGCCGCCCCCGATCGGAACCCCTCTATTGCGACTGATTCGCTAAACAGTTCGCGGCCAGCATCCCTGAACAGCTCTTCAAACAGTTCTTCATTGATATGCCTTCTCACGTTCGCGGTCGAATCGCTCGCCCACGTCTTGACTATGACAAATATCGCCTTGCGGAGTTTCTCGGTTGCTGCCGATAAGTGTACTCCCTCCGCGTGGTTTTGTTTGCGAGCATCGCGCACGTTTTCAAGCTGATAGGTTAGACTCGCCGCGCTAATCAGGTCCGACAAGAAAGGACTCATGGCCGGTTTCTTGAGAGTCATGGAAGACCAGACGGTAAACAGAGGAGGCGACTTCTACAAGGATGGTAGGAGATCGAGCAGTCTGCATGGCGGGATGGCGGGCACCATCGAGGGCGTTGTCGCTGTCTTCCCCATGCATTAGCTCGCGTCTGTTGCATGATCGCCGCGCAGGGGATTGTCCTGCCTGGTGAACTGCGCGGACAGCTGGCGAAGGCAATAGGGTCCAGCACCGCTCGGTAACGATTCCCGTTTGGAAGCCTTAGAGCCACTAACAGAATGACTGTTCCAGTAACCGATAGCATATAAGCGCGAGGGCGAGATTGAAGAAAGCACATTGCATCTCGAATGTTTTCTCGGTCACCAAGCGCAGCTTGCGAAAGCCGTGCAGCCACGACAGCGTTCGCTCCACTACCCAGCGATACGTCCCCAGACCGCTCCCGTGTTCACTGTTCCGCTGGGCCAGCTTCGCCTCAATGCCACGATCACGCAACGCTTCACGGTGCCGCTGCGAGTCGTATGCCCGGTCACCATACACCTTGTCGGGAAGGCGTTGCGGCTCTTGCGAGGCGTCCAACGGCCCGCAACTGTCCACCAACGGCAGCAATTGCTTGACCTCCGGCATGTTCGCGGGCGTAGCCGTCCCCGTCAGGGGAACGCCATTGGCATCAACCAGGATGGGTTGCTTAACTCCGGGACGCCCGCGATCGGTAGGGTTTTTGCCACTCTCCTCAACACCGCCCAAAGCGCGGGCGAAAGTGCAGTCGATAGCAGCCCGTGTCCAGTTGATGAGATGGGCGTTGTCCAGGCGTGCGAGCAAGACTTGGTGCATCTGGGCCCAGACACCGGCTTGCTGCCAATCGCGGAGCCTACGCCAGCAGCTCATGCCGCTGCCACAGCCCATCTCGGCGGGTAGATCTTCCCAGGGAATGCCCGTCTTGAGGACGAAGAGGATGCCGGTCAATGCCTTACGATCATCGATAGGTTTGCGACCGGAAAAGCGGAAGCGTCGCGGCTTCCTTGGCGGCAACAGAGGTTGGAGAATGTTCCAGAGTTCATCGGAGACAAGCGGCTTAGCCATGACAATACCTCCACGGGCGAGATGCCAAGAGGATTTAAGTGCGAATGGCATACCCCAAACCTCATTTTGTTAGTGGCTCT
>DATBHJ010000263.1:0-2258 GCA_036557565.1 Gemmataceae bacterium | reverse complement strand
TCTGCGAAACAAATGGTCGTGAAAACCAGGAAGTTAGCCGCCGACCGAAGTTATAACGTTGTTTCCAATTGGCTATCCGGGACCCGTTTTGCACGGCATCCGATCGCCGAGCCTCACAACCTGGGCCCCGGCTGGGTCCGTTTCGAGTTTAAGAAGGCTTTCCGACGGCAGTCAAAGTGATTAACGACGCTGCCATGCGGGCGTTGGGAAGCTACAGGGGCGGCAAGATGCTCTTCTTGGCCTCTGTACCGGACTCGGATCTGCTCTGGTTCTTGACGACGTGGCGGAGCCAACGGAGCTCGGCCATCTTCCGTACCGTAATGGGGTATTCGAAGACTATGTTGGCTTGCGTGGCATGGAGAAGCACGGCGAAAAGAAAAGGCGGCGATATGTGGACGACGTTGTCGCTCGCCTAATCGCTGCGATCGAGCCGGATGATGTAGTCATTGGCGGCGGCAATGTCAAAGAACTGAAAGAGATACCTCCCCGCTGCCGGGCCGGCGACAACGCAGACGAATTCGCTGGAGGCTTTCGTCTTTGGAAGAGAGGGCGTAAACGTAGAGTAACCACCGAAGCCAGCAACGGGTACTTCGACGGAACGCTCCACACACGTTTTCCCGTCAGCGGGTCCCAAGCATCCAGATGCCCGTAAGTGGATCGATTGGGTGGAAGATGCAGGGCCATTTCGAAAAGCGGTGTGTACAGGAAACCGGTGCGAGGAGAGTAAGCCATTGAATTCCAACTCTTCGCGCCGCCGAGACTGAGGCAGATGTCCACTGCCTTGCCGATCGCTCGCTTTGGGGCGCGGCCAGCGAAGGTATGCCTTGCCGATCGCGCCATCCGGCGTCGGCTCGATGACGTGATTCATGATGTAGTGCACGGTGTTGTCCGGACCGAGACGCGGACCGCGCGCGAGCGCCGCAAGCTGCTCCCGCCCTTTCGCATACGGCCGCATGAACTCGCCGTCTGGGGCAAACAAATCGGCGTAGTCGTATCCGTTGTTGCTGCCCGTGTCGAGAGCGAACGCGTACCGGTTGACGAGCTGCCGGATTTCGATGTAGTCCATCGGCGTCAGCGTCAACGCCTTCACGCTAGGTTTCACTTGTCCGCTTGCGGTGCTGACGAGTGCTGCGAGCGCCACGGCGAGAACGGCAGACCTGGCGGCCTGCAATACGCGTGTTGACATATATATGCTCCTACTTGTTCACGTTGTGCGCCGGCACGATCCCACGTGCCTTCAACTGGATCGTATAGACGGAATCGCATCCCGCCATGAACAGGGTCCTGCCATCCGGACCGCCGAATGCGACGTTTGTTGCACAGATCTGCCTCTTGGGCTCGCCGCCGTAGATCGGCAGATTGATGGTGCCGAGCAGCCTGCCCTCAGGCGAAGTGATGCGGATGATGCCTGGCCCAGCCCCGCCGGTCGAGAACACATTGCCTGCCATGTCGGTCTTCTCGCCGTCACCGATGCCGACGCCTTCAGTAAAGACGGTAAATGAGCCTAGCGTGCCATCGGATTTGACGGCATATCGCCGCATCTGACGATTTGCAGTGGACAGGTACATCCACTTACCATCAGGCGACAGCGCAATACCGTTCGGAGTACCACCGAGATCTGCGCCACTCAGCACGAGCGTCGTCTTGCCTTCCGTAATCCGGTAGATTCCATTCTGCAGCTGCTTGTCGGGATTCCTGCCGCCGTCGCGCAGGCCGAAATCGTTGTCCGTAACATAGACCGCATCGTCCGCCGCGATCGCGATATCGTTCGGGCCGCTGAACCTGCGGCCGTCCATTCCGCCAGACAACACCGTATGCGTGCCGTCCTTCTCCAGGCGCATCACTTGTCGATCGTTGTCGGCGCACCAGATCACGCGGCCCTGGTGATCCATGCCCGTGCAGGAAGGACCGATCAAAAGCACATGACTGCGACCGGAACGAGTCTGCGCGCCGACATGCTCAGGATCGTTGCCGGTATACCCAGCCCTCTCCATGAAGACGGAGACCTGCTTCTGTGGCGTGACCTTGTAGAGGACATTGTCAAGTAGGCCTGCAAATATCCAGTAGCCACTGGGCGCTTGGTCGATCCACAACCCGGCTTCGGTGAGACCAAAGCCGCGCCCCAGTTCCACGAGCTTCGCTCCCGGCGAGATGATGTTGTCGAGCCCAGGATCGCTCCTCGTGATCGAAAAAGGCTTGGCCGGAGGTGAAGGACCGTCGCCGCGCATCTGAGGAACTGCGGGGCCGCGCTGTGCCTG
>DATBHJ010000262.1:0-8234 GCA_036557565.1 Gemmataceae bacterium | reverse complement strand
AGGCGCAGCGGCGGACCGTGGACGGGCTATGGAACTTCCTGGGCCAGTCGTTGGACTCCTTCGCTCCGCAGGAGTGCCGCAATTACTTCCGGCACTGCGGCTATGGAGCTACGCTACAGAATGGTTAAAACTGCTCTAGCTGGGAAAAAAGCGACGCGCAGGCCATCGAGAACCCAGTATACGTAAGGGACAGGAAACGAGCATGAGGAGCGATGGACTGAAACTGTCGCTGGAGCAGCTGCGCCAGACGCTGGCGCCGCTGGATGAGGCTGCGCGCACCGACGGACAGTTGCTTGCCTCGTTCGTTGCGACGCGTGATGAAATCGCCTTCGCGACGCTGGTGCGCCGTCATGGCCGCATGGTACTAGGGGTTTGTCGGCGCGTGCTGGGACACGTCCAAGATGCAGAGGATGCTTTTCAGGCCACGTTTCTTGTGCTGGCGTGCAAGGCTTCCTCTCTTCGTAACAGGGAGGCTGTCGGCAACTGGCTTTACGGGGTCGCCTACCGTACGTCCCTGGAGGCCAAGACGCGGAATGCGCGACAGCGATGCCGTGAACGGCCGCTCAACAACGTGCCGTCCCCCGAAAGTCCAGCCGAGGAGCCACGCGATTGGCTCCCGCTGCTGGACAAGGCGCTGAACAGTCTGCCGAAAAGCTGTCGAACGCCCTTGGTCCTTTGCTACCTGGAAGGCTACTCGCGTCAGGAGGCGGCGCGCTCGCTCGGTGTGCCCGAGGGTACGCTCTCGAGCCGACTGGCGCGCGGACGACGTTTGCTGGCCAAACGTCTTGCTCCTTACGGATTGTCTCTGTCTGGCGCTGCCCTGGCGGGGGCGCTCTGCGAAGGTGTCGCTTCGGCGCAGGTGCCGGCGGCATTGTTATCGGCCACTACGAAAGCGGCGATGCTGGTCGCGACAGGCGAATTAACGACGGTTTCCACCGCCAGCGCTATTCTGATGAAGGGAGTGCTGAAATCCATGTTTCTGACAAAACTCAAACTGGCGCTCGGTGCGGTATTGGTCGTGACGGCCCTCGGCGCCAGCGGATTTGTCTACCAAGCAGCCGGGCAGCTGACTGGTTCCTCAGAGACACGAAGCGACGACAAAACCGAAAGCGAGTTGGAGCGTCTTCGCCGTGAGAACGAGCTGCTCAAGCTGAATCTGGAAGTGGTGCTGGAAAAAGTGCGTACCTTGGAGGCAGAAGTACGTGCCCTCAAAGGCAAGGGCCAAACGACTCATGCCGCCATCGGCTCCGATGGCAAGAAAAATGTCACCCCTGACATCAAGACGGGCAAGGCGGTACCAGGGCAAACTGAATCCAAAGGTGGCAGTGCCGCCTCGGCGCCGGTAGCGAAGAATGCTGCCGTACCATTCCGGTTGCTCCGCGGACACACCGGACCCGTGCAGAACATCCGCTTCGCTTCCTCTGGGCGGCTCGTTTCTGCGAGCGGCTGGCCTGAGGGCGATCGCAGCGTGCGGGTCTGGGATATCGCCACTGGAAAGATGCTCAGACGAATCTCCACACCGATCCAGGTTCAAGGATTGGACGTCAGCCCCGATGGCCGGTTTGCGTTGGCCGGTATGGACAACGGTCTATTGGCGTACATCGACTTGGAGACCGGCGAGGTGCTTTGGTCCAAGATGACTCAACAGGGCTCGACGATCCTATGGATCCAATTCACAGCCGATGGCAAGCACGCTTTCTTCACGGGCTATGACGGGAATGCACGAATGTGGGAGGTGGCCCAGGGCACGGAGAAAGCGCGCTTCCAGGTCCGCAACGGAGAAGCTCGTGGCGGTGCTCTCTTCCCAGATGGCCGACGACTGCTGACGGCCGATCAACGCGCCGTCCTGCAAATCTGGGACATCGAAACAGGAAAGGAGGTCAAGCGAATCAACATCCCACTCGACACCGTACATCGTGTTAATTCACTCGTCCTGACTCCGGACGGCCGGCAAGTCGTGATCGGGGGCATGGGAGGATGCAGCCTGTTCGACTTGGAAACTGGCCGACCGGTTCGTCGCTTCCAGGTAGATCGCACCCAGGTCCAACGGGTGGCCCTATCATCCGACGGCAAGCAGCTGTTAACCGGCGACTTCGACGGCGTCGTACGGCTCTGGGATTTTCGAAGAGGAGATCTCGTGCGGGAGCTGGGTAGGCACGATGGATTGGCCCTTTCGGTAGCCTTCTCGCGCGACGGCCGCTTAGCCGCCTCGGGCGGGGGTGGCCAATGGTTGGGCGACGACCGTCCATTTGTGGCAGGTTCCGACCACGCTATCCGCCTCTGGGATCTGACGGCCCTTACTGCCGCTGGCCGCAATGGGACAAGGTGATAGTGCTCGGGAAGAAGGAAGCTGAAGCAAAATGTGAACGAGACAGGGTAGGTCTGGACGGATCCAAGCTGAAACAGGCACGAGTTGAGGGCGACGCGATCGATCAATCTGGATCGACATAGTTGGCACGAGGCGAATGGGGACAAGCTAGTGTGAACGGTCGCTCGTGGTCCGTATATGACTTGCGCCGGTAAAACTGTTGTAAAGGAATTCTCTCTGATTGAAAGTGTGCTTTCGGCAAGTGTGTAAAAACATGATCCACTGTCGCCGGATTTGCCCGTGCATGTGGGCGTGGAGAGGGCACTGGGAGAGGGGCCGAGGTCAATGCCGAACTGCGGAGGGATTAGAGCGAGGTGATCCTCTTTTACTCGTTTCAACCCCTCACTCGGTCAGCACTTCGGCAAGTACGACACTCACCATTTCGCCGCCGTCTTCTCGGCTTGGACAATGAGCTTGTCTATCTCTTCATCGAGTTTCTTCTCGCCGGGAGAGCCGACGTGCCTATGGCGAATGACGCCCTTGGCATCGATGAGAAACAGCGTTGGCCATCCTTCAACGTCCCAGCGACTTGAGAGGTGGCCCTGCGAGCTGCCGCCGTTCCAGAAGGAACGCCAAGTGATCTTCTCCTTGCCCAGGACTTTTTTCAGCTCGCCGCGGTGCTTATCGTTGTTGACCACGATGAGGACAAATGGTTTGCTTTCCAGCCGTTTGACGAGCGACCGCTCGTCTGGGCACATGGCCTGGCCGACCTTGCCCTGGCAGGGGTACTGATAGTGGCTAACGCTTCAACGTGGTTCCCTTCCCAAATCGTTCCACCGCCGCCTTCGCTTCCCGCGTCAGGCGGGCTTCCGGGGCGCCGGTCGCGAGATGCTTGATGAGGTCGCAGGCTTCGGTGGTGGCGATGCGCTCGAGGACCTCAACCCCTCGGATCGCCTGGAGCGTTTGGCCATCGCGGGCAACGCGTTCGGGAAGGGCCAACAGATACTCGATGCGCCGGCGGACTTCCAACGACGGCCCTTGCGCCAGGGCATTCCGTAAAGCTGGCCGAACCTGTGGCAGCAGCCCTTCCAATTCCGCTGACGCTTTTTCGCGTCGTTCAAAACGCTCGTGATCGAGATCGGCGATCAGTCCGGTAATGCTTCTACCGACAGGTGGGGCTGGCAGCAATTGGGTCCGAAGGAAAGCGGTCGTGGAATTGCCGGCCGCGATCAATCCCGCAACAGCTCGATGCGCTTTGTGCGCATCCGAGCTTGCCAAATCCTCCCAGGCAGCGGCCAGTTGTTGCACGTCTGCTTTTGTTACCTGCGATCGGTAGTGTGAGCGGCTCGATGACAAATCCCAGAGGAGAATAGTGCTGTCCGCGTGGCCCGTCGCCAGATGCTTCGAGTCGGGCGAAAATGCCAGTGAGGTGATCGGGGACGGGGCATACATACACTGGAGCAGTTCTTCACCCGTCATCGCGTCCCAAAATCGCAACACGCTTCCCTGCCAGACGGTGGCCAGCGTGCGGCAGTCCGGCGCAAGGGCAATGTGATTGCAATGATCGTTGGCCCTGTTGTCCTGCAACGTAATCGTCAGGCGCTCCTTGGCCGAGTTCAGCTCCCAAACATGAATCGCGTGTGGGGCCATCCCAACCCATTGACCCTTCCAATCCTTGGCGCTGGTCCCGGCCGTGACCAGGAACCGACCATCCGCCGCCATCGCCATCTGCATGAATTCGCGGTCGCCGTGGTGGAGCGTGGCTTCCGTTTGTCCCGTCTCAATGTCAACCATTACGACATTCCTGGAATCCCCTGTCACGCCGATGAATCGTTTGCCGTCGGGCAGAAACTGGGAGAAGCGGATGTTTTCCGGCATCATGCAGGTTTTGCGAATCTTTCGCGCGGGCAGATCCCAGAAATCGAAGAGACACTCCGGCGAGCAACCGGTGATGACGTCGGTTCGCCAGCGTACCCTGTACGATGTCGCACTGCGGCCATCGGCTGGTACGACGAAGGCCGTTACCGAATTCGTTCGATGCGGCTCCGCTGGCGGCACATAGTTTTCGAGTCGCCGACTCGCTAACCACTCGTTGAGCCTGCGCTTGCCGTCGCTTCCACTGGACGGGAAGAATTCGTGCGAAGACGCCGCGGCGGAGTAACCTTCATCCGACACTCGGCCAAGACTTCTGCCGCTCGCGACGTCCCAGAGGCGCATTGTGCCATCGTGGGCGGCCGACAGCAGCAATCGGCCATCCGGAGTGAAGTCGACCGCATGCACGCGATCGGTGTGGGCCGGCTTCGTCATCAGTTCCTTGCCCGTCGCAACGTCCCACCAGCGCACCACGGACTCCTCGGCTCCGTGCGCGAGCCAGCCATGGTTAAATGTAGTCGAAGTGTAAAGTTTCTTTCCGTCGGGCGTGACGCCGACGCGCCAACTGTGCGATAAGCGAATCGGCCAACGGTGTTTGAGCTTGCCATTAGTTGTGTCCCAAGCCGAGATCGTGTGCTGCCGTTGCTCCGTTTCCGACGAGATGCCAATCAACGTACTACCGTCCCGTGAGAGAACCAGCGCTGTGATGCCGCTCGTATCCCCTTGAAACGTGCAGCGCTCCTTGCCGGTTGTTGTGTCGAAGAGTTGCAAAGTTGTCGTGTGCGGCGTGCCAAAGGGACGAACTTCCCCAACGTGTCCAGCCGCCACGGCCAGGAGGAGGCCGTCGTGGGACATGGTCTCGTACCAGTACGTTTCCTTCCTCGTCAGTTCGAGCGTGCGCGTCTTCACATGTTTTGCGACGTCCCAGAAGCTGACCGTATTGCCGCCCGTCGCGGCAATCAGCGTTTTGCCGTCCGAAGAAAACCGGATGGCGGCAGTCGCGGGAATCGCACTGGCCCATTGGGACAGCGGCCGACCGGTTTCGGTGCTCCAAAGCTTGATAGTGCCCTCATCGTTGATCCCGAGTACCTTGCCATCAGGTGAGAAAAAGGCATCCCAGATGGTGAATGGCAAGCCGCCTTCCGCAGGAAAGCGGTGCAGAACTCTGCCGTTTTTGGCATCGCGAAGGAAAACACAAACCATCTCGTCACGGGGACTCAAGGAGCGACAATCGCAGACCTCCGCCAGAAGCCGGCCATCGGGAGAAAAGGTCGCGCTCACCATCCCCGCAGGCGCGATGCGCCACAGGAGTTTGCCCGATTCCGCTTCCCAGGCGCGGAGGGTTCCGCCCGATCGGCTGTTCGTAACCAGTACCCGTCCGTCGGGGGACAGGGCCATGGCTTCCACGTCGTCGTGTCGAAAGCGTTCCGTTCCCAGCCGGGCAATCGCACCCTCCGGCAGTGGATCGCCGTAGAGATCGACGCGCTGTTTCGCCTGCGGTCCCGGTATGGCGTCGCTTGCGCGCGCCTGCGGTTCGGGACGAGCCGGCGTGGATTCGTTGGCGAATGCGGCGTACACTGCCATGCCGGCGCCGATGCTGGAGAGGCTCACGCCCAAGGCCACTGTCAGCGCCAGTTTCAGCTTGGTGAGCGTCATGGCTCGGAGCACTCCCTGCATCAGGGCGGCAACTTGGTTGGAGACGATGCCGGCGGCCAGGGTCTTGTGGATGGCGAGTTGCCGTGCGGCCTTGGAGGTGGCCCAAACGAGCTTGGACGGAATCGCGGCGGCACTGGCTTCTAGGGACAGAGTCGTCGCGGCCCACGCGGCTGACAGCATGATGCCGCGGCGGGCCAACCGGCTCTGGAGCATTTGTCGCGCTCGCGCCAATCGGCCGGAGACGGTTCCTTCTTTCCAACCGAGTTCTTGGGCCGCCTCCGACTTGCTCTTGCCTTCCAGGCCGCATAACACCAAGGGAAGGCGGTACTTCGCCGGCAGCCGCGCGATCTCCTCGTGCAATAAGGCTTGCAATTCGTGGAGCGCTTCGGCAGCCGGCTGCGCCTGCGGCGTCGCGCCGGCCTTGCGCTTCTCATGCACTTGGCGCCTGGTCGCTTTACGTCGCGCGTTCATGGCCACCCGATAGGCAACGCCGTAAAGCCAATTTCCCAGTCCGCGTTCCCGGCGCAAGGAAGCGGCCTTCAGCGCCAGGACGAGGAAGCTGGCCTGAAACGCATCCTCGGCATCCTGTTCCTGACGCAGAACCTGCCGGCAAACCCGCCACACCAACCCACCATAACGGTGCATCAGGGCTGCGAACGCCGCTTCGTCGCGCCCGCTCGCGAACTGTTCGAGTAGCTGCGCATCACCTAGCTCCCGCGTCGCTTGCGCTTCGACCAGGTTGCGCAGATGACGTACCACCGGTCCAAGCTGCGTACCGTTCATTTATGGCGTTCTCCAGAAAAGCACTACCATCTTTATACTGTCGCGTGCTCGTCGTGCGGGTACACTTTTTGTCGCAGAAGCAATGGTGCTGGAACGCAACGGTGGGTGCCTGGGGTGGCACGCCCCGAGGTACTCCCAAGGGCGTGCCCGCAGCGTCCTGGTTACCGCTGCCTGCAACTCAGCCAGGTTGCGCTTACCTTGCCTGCATACGAATCATCGATCCCCAGAGGGGAAGAACCAGCCAGCCGGTGACGGCGGTCAGCGCCCAGGCGATGACCGCGCGGGCCTGAGCATGGACGAGTCGGATCTTGCCGGAGGCATCGAGCCTCTAACGAAGTAAACCGACGGAATTCAGACGATACCTCATTGACGGCAAGAAATTCAGGCTGAGCGATTATCGCGGCAAGGTGATACTCCTCGATTTCTGGGGGCATTGGTGAGGGCCGTGCCGGGCCATGTACCCGCACGAGCGGTCGCTCGTCAAACGGCTGGAAGGCAAACCATTCGTCCTCATCGGCGTCAACAACGATAGAGATCGTGCCGAACTCAAAAAAGTGATGGACAAGGAGAAAATCACCTGGCGCTCCATCATGGACGGCGGCAACAACCAGTGCCGCATCTCTGATCGCTGGAATATTTATATTTCGCCGACGCTGTTCCTCATCGATGCCAAGGGCGTCATTCGCCACAAGCACCTTGGCACTCCAGGCGAGAAGATTCTCGACGATGAAATAGACAAACTGATCGCCGAAGTCGAGAAGTCGGCGGTGAGATGATGACTGTCCCGCATTCGTACACGGGTCGGGTGTGACAAGCGGGCAAAGAGGAACCGAGTTTCGTCGAAGAGCCGATTGCGGAGCATCAATGTAGAATGACCCGAAGACATAACCGTTGCCAAACCGAAGCGAAATTACCAGGGATGGGCGAAGACAATCCAGAAGGGACAAAGCCATGACCCTCTCCAAAGTCCTTGCCCTCTTTGACAAGCTGTTAATCACCGTCGCGATACTTCTCTTCGGCAAGGCCATCGCCTTCGCCGGGTCAGACGCACCACTTCCTCTTAGCGAGGCCGTTGAGAAGTTGAACCGAAAAACCGACAACGGGTACTTCGACAGGGACATTGTGCGGCAGCCGCCCCTTGATAAAGATCGGCGGCCGAAGGCAGTGACAGTCGAAGAAGTCGTCTCGGCGATCAAAGGCTGGGACCGAATGAAAGTTCCGGTCGCCGATTCAACATACCGAATCTTTCAGCGAATCGCGGACTCAAAGATTCTTCCGCCTGGGGCGAGCCTCTCTTTCCAAGACCATTGGAAGCATCCAGGTGGAACCGACAAATACGAATACCGGATCTGGAGAATCCAGCTGGATGTCATGACCGGCAAGAACACCGGGTATGGCTTTGTCATTCGCGAGGAGCAGCGACTCGACCACAGAATCGCACTGCTACCCGCTCCAGGATACTCCTGGCTGGAACGACCGTTGCCAGCTAAACCGCGAGGTGGTTATTGGGGTGGTCTTTTCGTGGTCGCTTTCGAGGAAGATAAGGACGCCGCCTTCCTGATTACTGCGGCCTGGAGCAACAGAGTACACGACAAAAAAAGAGTACACGACATGC
>DATBHJ010000261.1:0-16466 GCA_036557565.1 Gemmataceae bacterium | reverse complement strand
TCTTCGAGTTGCCGCAGCCGTCGCAACTCGGCGGTGCCCATGGCTCCATATCTCTGCTTCCACCGGAAGAAGGTGGTCTGGCTAATCCCTAATTTGCGGCAGATGTCCTCGATGGCCAAACCTGCCTCGGCCTGCCGCAGGAAAGGCGATTTGCTCCTCGGAGAACTTCGACTTCTTCATGGCTTTGAACCCTCTCGCTCAAAGCCAAATCGTAGCAAAACTCGCACTTATCGTGGTCCAGTTTTCGGGGAGAACGTCAGCCCAGGAAAGGGGTAGCCATGCCGAAGAAACGCCAGCAGCATTCCCCGGCCTTCAAGGCCCAAGTCGCCTTGGCGGCGATCAAAGGGGATCGCACTGTCAACGAGCTGGCCGGGCAGTTCGGGGTCCACCCGACCCTCATCCACGCCTGGAAGAAGCAGCTCCTCGCCGAAGCGGAGGTCGTTTTCGCCAACGGGGCCAAGGCGATGACCACTGACGCTGAGGCCCAGAAGGCGGAGTTGTTCGAGCAGATTGGCCGCCTCAAGATGGAGCTGGAGTGACTGAAAAAAAGCTGCCTCGTTCACCTGACGCCAAGCGGCCGCTGGTTGAGGCCGACAACGCCGACTTGACCGTACGGCGGCAGTGCCAACGGCTCGGGCTGGCCCGGTCGAGCCGTTACTACCAGTCGGCCGGCGAGACGGCGGAGAACCTTCGGCTCATGCGGCTGATCGACCAGGAGTACACCGCCTACCCCTTCAGCGGCAGCCGCAAGCTGACCCGCTGGCTGGTGCAGCAGGGGGAGGCCGTCAACCGCAAGCGGGTGCAGCGGCTGATGCGGTGGATGGGTCTGGAGGCGATTTACCCCAAGCCGAGGCTGAGTGCAGCGGGGCGGGGGCACCGGATTTACCCGTATTTGCTGCGGGAGGTGAGCATCGAGCGGCCTGGCCAAGTGTGGAGTACCGATATCACCTACATTGCCACGCGGGAGGGTTGGCTGTACCTAGCGGCGGTGGAGGACTTGTACTCGCGGCAAATCGTCGGCGGGTCGATGAGCGAACGGATCACCAGCCGGTTGGTGGTCGATGCCCTGGAGATGGCGGTCTAACGTCCACGCCCCCGTGCCTGGTGGGTCGGGACTTAACCGCTGTAACGAGAGCGTTGGAAGGCCGATCAACCGGGCTCGCTGTGGTTTCGGGCGGTGGGAAGCGTCCGATCCCGATCGCGAGGAGCCGCATCAGGGACGGGACCATTGCCAGTAGCACCCGGCAGCAAACGCTGAACGTGTCGGAGCCGCTTGCGGCATGGCGCGGGAGAAACGTCAGGCCACAAGCGCTCGCATCGGTATCACTTTTTCTGCAATTCCGCTTCAATCGCCTTCACCACCGGCTCCGATTCCGGCTTGACGCGATGGTTGAAGCGCTGCACAACCTCGCCGTTGCGGCCAATGAGAAACTTCTCGAAGTTCCACGGAACGTCTCCGCTAAATTTAGGATCAGTTTCTTTCGAGGTCAGGTACTTGTAGAGGGGGCACATCTCCTCGCCCTTGACGGACACCTTCGCCAGCATCGGGAAGGTGACTTGATAGTTGGTCGAGCAGAACTTAGCGATCTCTTCGTTCGTGCCCGGCTCCTGTCTCCCGAAGTCGTTGGCCGGCACGCCAATCACCACCAATCCGTCCTTGGCGTACTTGTCGTACAGCTCTTGCAATCCCTTGTACTGCGGCGTGTTGCCGCACCGGCTCGCCACATTGACGAACAGGACGACCTTGCCTTGATACCGCGAGAGATCAACTTCCTTGCCATCGATTGCTTTCATTTTGAAGTTCAGCGCCGGAGCCACTTTCTTCTCTCCTTTTTTCTCGTCTTCCGCACGCACCAATACCGGCGCCAAAAGCAGCAGTCCCACGGCGAAACGGAGAAGTGTACGCATTGCTGTTGCTCCTTGTGGAATGAAAATCCGCAATTCCATTAACCAGAAGAATCCCCGCAGTCCTAATGTAGACGGAGGCGGTGGGATCGTCATTCATCGTTTGCGCCGAATCCGCGCAGCAATGCGAGCTTGTTGTCGCGCTTCCGCAAGCGGGTTGACGCGTGAGTTCGTCGGACTACGGTTATTCCCGGACGTGCTCCATCCCGGGCGTTCCGGGACGCACTGGGGAATCTGAAGGTCAAGCGGAGAATTGGTACACGGATCTGAACAAGGGGACTCCTGAGTTATTCACGGCTGTGTTGCGGTAGTAGGGAAAGGCGACACCGGGCAGATCGGCGAGCAGAGGATTCTTCTCCAGACGATCGATCTCCGGCAAAACGACCTGCTTTAACCAGGCGATCGCCGACAGAGTCGGGAGCCGCTTGGTGGGCATCACCCATTGCAGATTGTGGGCCGGAGCATGTGCCGGATCTTATTGATGCTGCGTGCCCTTGTCTGGCCGGCCTCCTGTCATGACAGCATCGCTGCCTTCTCGCTGGATGACGACGGCACGCTCTCGGTGAATGGTAGACGACCCCGAAAGAGAAGCCACCACGTTCGATCGCAATCGATCCATCCCGAAAGTATCTGGTTGCGGCTGGGGAGTCTTCCGGGAAACTGGCCGCCTACCGGATTGACTCCGGCAGCGGCCGCGTGAATCTGCGGGAGACTTATGCGATCGGCATGACGCCGTGGGTGCTGACTCTGGATCTTTTTGGTTTCCAGGCCGGTAGGCAAGTCACGAGGATTCATCTGCGCGTAGTGCGTGTTGAAACCAAAGCAGCTTGCCACTTCTTGACAGCGGCTTTCGCCTGGGCAAGAGCCGTGGCGGCCTTATCCAGGGCGGTCTGATCCGCTGCTGCTTTCCTGGTAGCGGTCTTCAAGGCAACCTGACGAGTCTCGGCTGCCTTGAGAGCGGCGCTGGAAGCATTCGCAGCAGCGGTCGCTTTCTGCTGAGCGGCCGCGAGGTCCGCGGTCGCTTTCTGATTGGCCGCCAGCGCATCCGCCAGCGTTTTGCGAGCAGCCGTTAACTCGCTCGCGGCTTGATCGGCGAGTAAGCGGGTCTTGCTCGCGGCCGCGGCTAGTGCTTTGTCCTGCGGTGTCTTGTCGGCAGTCGCCTTCACCTTGTTTGCCGCCTCGCCGAGTGCCTGGGCCAGCAGCTCTTTGGCTCGCCCCTCCGCCTGCCCCGCCTCGACGGTGGTCTTGGCCCTGTTGGCAATTTCCGTGGCGCGGCTCAGGGCATCCTTTGCCGCCTTGGCGTCGGCCGCCGTGGCGCCGACAGCCTTCTGCGACTCCGCCAGATCCGTTGTCGCTTGCTGGGCCGCTTTTTGCGCCGCAGTCGCTATCGCTGTCAGTTGATCGTGGCCTTTCTGGCAGGCGTCCAGTTCCTTGACCGCCAACTCCAGTTGCTGCGCGATGGTCGGTGGATTTGCGGACAGCGTGCCGATGCGTTTACCATCCGCCGTATTCCAGACAAGGATCTGACCGTTCCAGTCGCCGGCGATCACTCGGCCGCAATCATGGCTGAACGTGGTTCGCAGAGCCAGATCGCCGAACGCGTCAAACGCCCGCTGCGCCGCGCCGTTGCCATCCCACAGGCGCACCGTTCGATCTCGGCCGCAACTGACGATCCGGCCATCGCGGCCGTAACGCAGCGATTGGGTACCTCCGTGCGCTCCCCAGGTCTTGATGGCCCCGCCGTTCTCCATCTCCCACAGGCGGATGGTGCCGTCCTCGCTGGCAGAGGCACAGACGTTGCTGTCGGAGCGCCAGCTAACTTCCATGATGGCTGCGGTGTGGCCGCGCAGCGTGAAGTATTCTCGTGCCGTGAACGCCTCCCACACAAACAATCCGCCGTTTCGATCGCCGGTCGCCAGCAGCACGCCGTCGGGGCTGTATTCGAGTGTCGTCACCCAGTCCGTGTGCTTGCGGATCTCCTGCTGCAACTTGCCATCTTTTGTCGAGTAGACGCGCACGACCTTGCTTGGTCCGCCCAGGGCGATTTGCGTCTGATCCGGGCTGATGTCCGCCGCCAGAACTGCATCAGACTCTTCACCGACTGAGAGGATGCGCTCGCCCTTGAGGACGCTCCACACGACGACGCGCCCCGACTTGCCATCGTGCCCGCCGCCGGCCAGGAGCAGACTGCCATTGCGGCTAAACCTCAGAACATGCGGCATCCCCTCCGGAAACGGCAGAACACCGAGCAATTCCAGTGTGTCAGAGTGATAAAGCAGGACCTGCTTCTGTCCGCCGACGGCGACCAACGGCGCCCACGGGCTGCTGGCCAGAGCGAGGATCGCGGTGCCCCGTTTGCTGCGCGCGACCGGTTCCAGGGGCAATGTCTTCGGCGGCATCGGCGGCGGACCTTCCGGCTTGCCGCGCACCACAGAGATCAGGCCGATGTCTGTTTTCGACTTGTTGGCCAGGATCGCCTTGCTGCCGGCATTCTCCAGCGCCCCTCCCGCGATCCACTTCTCGATAAGGTCGAGATTCTCTGGCGGCAGCATGGGTGACTTCGGCGGCATGAATGGCTCGGCTTTATGGGCCGTCACGCGGAAGAGCGGGCTGCCGTCCGGATCGCCGGGCTTGACGACCACGCCGGAACTGCTGCCTTCCATGACTTTTGTGTAATTGTCGAGGACCAGTCCGGCGCGTTTCTTGTCCTGGTTATGGCAGGCGATGCACTTGTCGCGGAACAGAGGCAGGATGTGTTCGTCGAAGGTGATCTTCGCCGGCTTCTTGGTGTCTGCCGCCAAAACGTCAAACCGCGAGGACACCAGGAGCGCCAAGGAAATCCAGAAGCAAAACCTCATTTTCTGCATTTTCCACACCTTTTTTCTCTTCCTCTCTTGGCGTCCTTGGCGTCTTGGCGGTTAACTCTTCGTTCTCAATGGTTGAACATGAATTCGCGCGAGTTCAGAAGTGCCCAGAAGATGTCCTCAAGCGCCTTCTTCTTGTCTGGCTCTGCCGCGAGGAGTCCTTGCAATTTCTCCTTCTCTTTTGCCGCCGGCTTGCGGCTGAGGCAGCGAGTGTACAATTCATCGAGGATTTCCGGCGGCGTCTTTTTCTCCGCCAGGCGACGGCCAATGAGATTACCGGCCTGAATCTTCTGCGTGGTCGAGTCGCCGTTGAGCAGGTGTAGCGACTGCGACAAGGTCGGCTCCAGGCGCACCTCACACGAACACACCGTCTCGCGGGTAGCTCGGCCGAACGTGGTCAGGAAGTAAGTGCTAATGCCGCCATCGGCGATCTGCACCGCCCGCGCGCCGACCGGCAGACCGGGAAACTTGTTCTTCGTCTCCGTCACCTGACTGATGCAATCCAGGAACGTCTCCGCCTTGATGCGGCGCAGGCTGGCGTGGGCGAAGTTGCGCGTGTCGCCCTCATTGCTGGCGTTGGGCTGCGTCGCCAGCTGATAGGTGCGCGACAGACAGATATCGCGGACCAGCTTCTTGAAGTCGTACCTGTACTCGGTGAAGCGTTTGCCCAGCTCGGCCAGCAACTCCGGGTTGGAAGCCGGATTGCTGACGCGGACATCATCGACCTCGTTGATGATGCCGATGCCGAAGAAGTGTGCCCACACGCGGTTGGCGAGGTTTGTAGCGAAGTACGGGTTTTCCGGGGAGGCCAGCCATTTCGCCAGCTCGACGCGGCGATCCTTGCCGGCCACGTCCGGCGAGGCCCCGCCGAGGAACTTCGGCGCCATGACTTGCTTCGCTACCGGATGCGCCACCTCGCCGCCGCGGCTATTGAAGACGATGATTTCGCGCGGATCGTCCGTATTCTTGCGGCCAATCTGCGCGAAGAAAGCTGCAAAGCTATAGTAATCGTCCATCGTCCAGCGGTCGAACGGGTGATTATGGCACTGGGCGCACTGGATGCGCATGCCCATGAACACTTGCGCGACGTTCTCCGCTACCTTGAGAATGTCCGTCTCGTTCTGGTAGTAATTCGTCGCTGGGTTCTTGAACGTGCCGCCAGAGGCTCCGAGCAGTTCTTGCACCCACAGATTGACCGGCACGTTGCGGGCGATTTTGTCTTGCAACCAGTTGTAATACAGAAGCGTCGCCTTGTAGCTGACCTGGTTCGACGAGCGGATTTGCAAGAGTTCCGCCCACTTGAGAACCCACAATTCGGCGAACTCCTTGCGGCCCAGCAATTCATCGATCAGCTTCTCGCGCTTGTTGGCCGCCTTGCTGCCCAGGAAGCGCTCGTATTCCTCGGCCGTCGGCAAGACGCCGATGATGTCGATGCAGGCGCGGCGCAGAAACGTTTCATCGTCGCACAGATCCGATGGGGCGATGCGGAGTTTCTTGAGCTTCGTATTGACGAGCGTATCGATGTAGTTGTTCTCGGGGACATTCGGGAAGGTGAATTGCAAGCCCCTGGGCAGCACAATGACTTGAGCGCCGACAGTGAAGGTGGCGAAGCGGGCCATGACGAATGCTTCGCCGCGCTCAGCGGCAGTCACCAGGCCATCGGGCGAAATCTTGGCGGAGTTATCGTTGTTACTGAGAAACAAGGCGAGCGAGGTAACATCGCGCTGGGTTCCGTCGGAGTAGCGGGCGCGGACCGCCATTTGCTGCGATGCTCCTTTGCCGTCCAGCACGGCGAGCTTCGGAAACAGCTCGACGCCGATCGGCTTGGCCACGGTCGGCGGATCCAGCGGCACGCTGGCATCGAGCCAGCGGAGGAGCGTGTTCCAGTATTCATCGCCTTCCTTGATGCGCTGCCCGCCGGTGTGCGGCACCTTGCCGGCGGCCTTCTCCATGAGCAGGCTCTCGGCCGGCAAAGCCAGATTGATGCGCCGGCCATTGATTTCGCGCGTCAGGCGATGGTGATCGCCGTCGGCGTCGAATCCGAACAGGGACAGGCGGAAGCCGTCCTTGCCGCGCGCCGCACCGTGGCAGCTCCCCTGGTTGCAGCCGGCCCGCATGAAGATCGGCATCACGTCGAGCTTGAAGCTGATGGGCCGATCCTTCTTCGCATCCGTGACCTTGACCGGCACCTCGACCGATTGCCCCGCGTATTCGACATGCAACTCGGTCGTCCCATCGGCCAACGGCGTCAGGGCATTTCTGTCGAGCTTGCCGATGGCGGCGTTGGTCAGACTGGCTTTCGCCAGGGCAGTGACATCGCGGGTGATGCCGTCGGCGTAGGTGGCCTGCACGATGAAGAGCTGTCGAGCACGGCTGGTGCTAAGATTGATCTCCGGCGGAGACACCTCCAGGCGAGTCACAACCGGCTGGCCGCCGTGGGCCGTCAGGCACATCGCCAGGGCCGTCACCCAACAAAGGATCACTCGATGCAATCGCATGGTTGCAACCTTCCTGATCGCCCCGGGGAGCGGGGAGTCTGATAAACCTGCTACTTCTTGGGATTCGCCGCGTCCTGCGCCGCCTTCTCGCGTTCCTGCTGCTCCAGGCGAAGCTTCTCCAGGCGCGTGAGGCGTTTCTCCGGCGGCTTGGCGGGCTGTGCCGGCTGGGGTGTCGCTGCCGGCGGTGCGGGCTTAGGAGCGGCGGCGACCTTGGGCGGCAGCGGCACGTCGATACGCAGCTCCGTGCCGCCGACGTTGTGGAGGATCGGCTCGCCGTTCTGAGTGACAACAACCTGACAGAAGATGTTGCGATGCTGGCCCGGCGGACTCGTCTTGTCCACCGTCACCTTGAAGGCAATCTCCTTGGTGTCCTTGTTGATCTCGACATCGGCCGTGGTCACCTTGGGCGGCAGGCCGACAAGATGCACCTTGGCAGCACCGGGAAACGGCGTGATCTGCTGGATCTTGCAGAACATCTCGACGTTCTTACCCTGCTCGGAGGCGGCGCGCTCCATGGCGAATGCCACGAACGGCGGCGCGACCTCGATGGTCGCCAGCTGCGAGGACACCCACACCGGACCGTTGCCGACCGTGGCGACACCCAGCACAGCCGTCTTCCACTTGCGCACCTGGGCATTGGCGGCCGCGTTCATCGGCAGCAGTGTTTCGTTTTGATTGGCGGCGATGGCCACCGACGACGCCGAGCCGACGCCTGGCGGATTGAACAGCGCATAAATCGTGATGGGCGCCGTGAAGCCCGCCTTGCGTTCCGCCACGATCTTGAGGTTCATCGAGCCGTTCTGCACGAGCGGCACCTTCGGCTCGACAATGCGGATCGAGTACGGCGCCTCGTTCGTGACCGCGAGGGCAGTGCGGTCCGCCTCGCGTGTCCAGTACACCGACTGTCCCGGTCCGCCCGTCACTAGCTCCGCAGTTTGCACGAAACGGCTCTCGATTTTCTGCTTGGGATCGACGTGTCGCGCCGTCAGCGCCGTCAGCTTGCCGACCGGCGGTGCATCCGCCCTGGCCTCGAACACCACCGGCACCACGTCAAGATTCGCGGCCATGTTCTCGGCATCGAGCGTCAGTCCCGCCGGCAGCTCCTGCGCTCCCACGATCAGTTCGCCGCCGAAGTTGGCCCGCGCGACACTGACAAGCGTTGCCATGCGGTTGCCACGCGGCACGGCGATCGTCTGTCGCTCCTGCGAGAACAGAGCCACCTTGGGAATACTCACCGTCGCCACGGGTTTGACAGGTGTGAACTCGACGCGATAGAAGTAGGTCGCGCCGCCCTTGCCCAGATGGTCCGTGATGCTGAGAACATACTCCTTGTCTTCGGGCGTCGTGAAGCGGAAATAGCTGTCCGGCCCGATGGCATCGTCGTTGGCGACGAGAGCGCCGCCGCCCTGAAACGATAGCGTCATCACCGGATCAAGCGGCGAACCAAGCCGCCGCGCCCAGCAGTGCACATCGTAGGTCTGCCCCTTCTTGGCAGCGAACTTGAAGCAATCGACATCGCCCGCCTTGCCGATCACTCCATTGAATGCCAGCGGCAACTCGGCCTTCGTTGCGTTTGTATGTATATCGTTTGGTTCAACCTCGATAACATTGCCGAACTCGGAGATGCGGAATGGAATCGGCGAGGGTGCGACACCGCCGGCATCCTGCGCGAAGACACCGAACTTTTCGGTCGGCGTGGCCGGCAGCTTGATTTTCTGCGTCAACTCGCCGGCGGGGTCGCCGAGGAACCGCACCTCGATTTCCTCGCCGAGTTTGCCGCCGGCCGGCAATACCGCCTGCGGGCGAGGGAACGTGCCGACATGCAAACGATACTCGCACGCCCCATTGCCGCCGTAGGCGCTTTCGCGCACCTGAATGATGTAGGTGCCATCGGCGGGCGCCACGATGGAGGCAACCGCATCCTGCCCCAACAGCGGGGCATCATCGGAGGTCGCCAGTTCGAAGCGCTTCCCGTCGAGAATGGCGACGTAAGGATCAAATAACGTGTTGGCCAGGCGCATGCCCTCGATCTCGGCCGTTAGCCGCTGGCCTTTCTTCGCCTCGACGAGGAAATAATCGACATCTTCGCTCTGCACGATGCCGTGAACGGTGACGTTCAGCGGCACCTTCTGCGGCGTGGCGAAGTCGCTGTTCGGCTCCTTCTCCTCGACGGTCGGCAGCGCGCCCACCCAGAAGGTGCGCAGCTCCGAGATTCCGGTCGCCGTGCGCAGCCGCAAGGCATGTTCGCCGAGCCGGCAATCGGGCGCAATCTTCACGGTAGCCTTGATCTGATTGTCGTTGACGACTTCCAATTTGCCGACGCTGAAGCCCGGCGAATACGTCAGCACTTCCTGCACATCGCCGAGCCGTGGCCCGTTGAATACCAGCACTACTTCCGTCCCGCGCTGTCCCCCGCGCGGTGAAATGCCTCCCAGCGACGGTGATGCAGCGTAAGCAGAATTAACCGCCAAGACGCCAAGAACGCCAAGGAAAAGGCCAGTAGAGAAGAAGGTTTTTTTCATCATCGTTGTACTACTTTTATCTCTCTTGTCTTTTCTTGGCGTCCTTGGCGTCTTGGCGGTTTGATTTCAGGCAATGAGTTCCTTGCGGATCTTGCCTTCGCGGATGATATCAATGGGTCGGTTACCGGGGGCCATCAGCTTCTTCTCGGCGTTGATGCCGAGTTGCTGGTAAATTGTCATTGCCAGATCCTCGACCGTCAGGGCGTCATCTTCCGGTTCCGTGGCCGTGGCATCGGACGAGCCGTAGATGAATCCCTTCTTGATGCCGCCACCGGCAAGAACGACGCTAAACACCTTCGGCCAGTGATCGCGACCGGCCGTGGCATTGATCTTCGGCGTGCGGCCAAATTCGGAAGAAACCATGACCAACGTTGAGTCGAGCAGACCGTTTCGATCCAGATCGCGGATGAGAGTGGCGAAGGCCTGATCGAAGGCGGGAAGCTGACCGCGCATGCCGTCCTTGATGCCGCTGTGCATGTCCCAGCCTCCATAGGTCAGCGATACAAAGCGCACACCCGCGGCCACAAGCCGCCGCGCCAGCAAAAAGCGCTGACCGGCGGCATTGCGGCCGTACTCGTCACGCACTGCCGGTTTCTCGGCGTTGACGTTGAACGCCTCACGCGCCTTTTGAGAGCTGATAAGGCTGTATGCGCGATGATAGAAGGTGTCCATTGCTTGCAGACCATCGTCCTTCTCCTTGGCGGCAAAGTGCTCGTTGACTGCTTCGAGCATGGTGCGGCGCGTAGTGAATCGCTTGTCGTCCACGCCGCCGGGCAGGTTCAGATCTTGCACAGTGAAGCCAGGGTTGGCCGGATCGCTACCGAGACTGAACGGTGCGTAGGCCGACGACAGGTAGCCGGGGCCGGCGTAGGTGGTTGGCTGGCTGGGCACGCAGACGTAGGGCGGCAGGTTGTTGCGCGGGCCAAACTCGTGGGAAACGACCGATCCCATGCTCGGATACGTCAGGGCCGGACTGGGACGGTAGCCGGTGAACATGTTGTGCGTGCCGCGCTCGTGAGCGGCTTCCCCGTGCGTCATCGATCGGCAGATCGTGATCTTGTCGGCGATCTGCGCCGTGTTCGTCAGCAATTCGTTTAGGAATACGCCTTCGACCTTGGTGCGGACGGTGCCCAGCTCACCGCGATACTCAATGGGGGCCAGCGGTTTGGGATCGAAAGAATCCTGATGAGCGATACCACCTGGTAGGAAAATATGAATGAGTGATTGCGTCGGAGCGCGCTTGCTACCGGGCCTTTCGGCGGCCCGCGCTTCAAGGCGGAGAAGTTGATCGAGGGTCAGACCGAGACATCCCGCGAAGCCGAGGTGCAAGAAAGTTCGCCGCGAAGGTCGGCGGAAGTGCGCGGGATCATCATTCCAGCTGTAAGTTGGAAACTGCGACATCTTACGATCTCCTGTGTCAGGCAAGCCCCACGGAAAAATGGAGAGGGTAAAGGTTTGCTTAAGCACTCGTTCCGGTTTCAGCAGGCAGGCGGGTCAAGCGGCAGCGGTTGCAGCCTGGTAGGCTGAGGTAGGCTCCTTACAGAGCTTTAAGGTAGGCAAGGCAGGGGATTTTGTCAACGATATTCCAGGCCAAGTCCTCCCCCGTTCGATACCTGTTGTTCCAAGGATCGTCGGCGGCGGGTTGATCGATGCGGCGGCAACACTCGGGACAGTCGGCAAGGTGGGCCAGCGCAAGCTACAGCTTTACGCAGTGGCGTGCCACCGCCGCGTGCCGGCCTCCGAGTCTGATGACATGGTGAGCTGTTCCAGACGCTGGAGCGGTTCGCGGATGGGCGGGCCACGGGGTAAAATGGCCGAAGACAAGGCCGGTACCGAAATGACGTGTGAGCGCAGGGCGCGGCGGAGAGCCAGGGCGTTCGGCAGGAGAGGCGCGAACCTCCGAGTCGCGAGGCTCGTCAATTTGTGATTGGTCATCCCAGACCCCACGCGAGCGATGTCATGACCTTTTCCTCATACCGGTCGCCGAAAACAGCGGTCCGCCGCAGTCGCATCGTCGGCCGGGGCCTCTTCGCTGACACGACAATTGCCAAGGGGGAGATCGTCTGCGTCAAAGGCGGTCACTTGCTCACGAAAGCCGAGTTCAGGCAATATCAGAGCCTGGCGAACGAGGCCGACCTCCAGATCGCCGATGACCTGTTCCTGGCTCCCGTCACCGAAGCCGAGTTCGAAGACGTGATGATGTTCCTGAACCACTCCTGCGAACCGAACGTGGGAATACAGGGCCAGATCGTTTTCGTGGCCATGCGTGACATAGCCGAGGGCGAAGAGCTGACGCTCGACTACGCTACGATCGATCACGACGTCGAGCCCATGACCTGCCGGTGCGGTGCTGAGGGCTGTCGCTGTCTTATCACCGGTCAGGACTGGCAAAAGCCTGAGTTGCAGGAGAAATACGGCAGCTACTTCGCCTGGTATCTGCTGGAAAAAATCCGGGCTGAACGAGCCACTTGACCAGAGCAGCCACGCGAATAGCAGTAGTTGCAGCTTCGGTGTCTGGTCCGTGTGGGATGCCGGCAGTCGGTGGTGTCCGGGGATCAGGGGAAAAGTATGCAAGTATTCATCGGCACAGTAAGCGTCTTGTTGCTTCTCTTGTTCTGTCGATGACGGCCAGATCTTCGGTTTCGTGTCGGCGGTTCACTTTCATCCCGATGAGCCGCACCCAGAACTTTAGATCAATGAGGTCAGTGTGGCCGCATCGCATCGTCGGCGCGGCTTGGGGACTCGCTTGCTACATTCGGTGCTTGCCGTCGCCAGGGGTCTTGGTTGCGTCGAGGCCTGGGTGCTGACTGACCGAGAGAACACGGCAGCCATTCGGCTTTACACGGTCGCCGGCAGCACGGAAGCGCCAAGCGACCACGCGATGTTCACATTTCGGCTGGACGGGGGAGTATCGGGAGCTGCGTGGAGCGATGCGGCGGCGACGGAAGCCGAACCGCCCGCAACATATGAGCGGGGCCAAGGACGCCGAATCAGCTCTATAACAAACAGGCCACACGAATCACGGGCCTTCCTGCTTCAATGGCCTGTCCGCGTGGGTCGGCTGTTGAACTTAGTGTTTGACGACAGAGGAGATGCGGTGCCAGCACAACGAGAGATTCGGGCTGACTTCGACCGAGAGACGATCGTCATCTATCAGGCGTACGCCCCGGTGATCGCCGATGCTGCACTGAAGGCGCAGCGGTTCGTTTCCACATTTTCATTCCAACGCATGACCTGGATCAAACCCTCGTTTTTGTGGCTGATGCACCGCAGCAATTGGGGACAGAAAAGCGGACAAGAGCGTATCTTAGCGGTTCGGATCAAGCGGGCTGGTTGGGACAAAGCGCTGTCGCTGGCTGTTTCGACTTTCTTCGAGCCGTCCGTCTTCTGCTCGGCACAAGAGTGGCAGGAGGAGTTCGCGCGAGCGCTAGTCCATGTCCAGAGGGATCCGGAGCGGTCGCTCCGCGGCGCAGGGCTGTCGTACTACAGCATCCAGGTTGGACTGAGCCGACACATAATTCGGGAGTACGTCGAGGAGTGGATTACCAGTATCGAGGATTTGACCGCGAGGGTGAAGAAGATCTATGGTCTCCTCCAGGGAGGGAAGGCCGACAAGGTCAAGTGCCATCTGCCGCCGGAGCGAGTGTATCCAGTTAATCCTGAGATTGCGGGCAGGGTACGGATCGAGGTCTAGCGGTGGCGCCGAACAAGCCACCTCCGCAGCGCGATTGACGGCCCTACGTGCTCAACGTCCTGCCCCTTGCGCGCCGGCTACACTCCGGTTGCACCATCAAGTTTCGCGCCACGGAACATCGTCTCGTACTCGCACTCCAAATCCGAAAGCAGACGCTTGGTCTTGCAGGACGGCCAGGTAGCAACCTCTTTGCGTGCCCAGGTGAAGACTTGCCGTCCCACTCCCTCTGGATCGGTCGGCAGGCGATAGGCCGGGATCAGGGCCTGATCGCGATTCTCGCCCAGCTCATTTGCTCTTTGAAACTGGGCAATCGCCTGACGAAAACTCAAACGGCCGGAGACGAGTTGGGCGGTGATGTCACGCTTGATCTCCTGCCTGCGTCTAATTATCTCGGAACGTGCCCGCAGTGATTCGGCTCGTTGTGCCTGATGCACGATCTCACGGAAGGCTCCCACCACGCTTGCATTGTCACCGAACCACGAATCGACGACATGGAAGACTGCAGCAGATAAGAGCATTGCCACTGCCGCAAAGACGGTTAATCGCGTGAGTAATCTCAAGAGATTTCTCCCTTTCGCTCCCCGTTGAGCACTCCAATGGTGTAGTGTCAGGCGACTGCTAATCTTGATATGCACTTTCAGTGCCAACTGGACTAACCTCGAGAACGCCCGGAAAATGAGATGTTTTCGCCGATACAGCGGCAAAAAATGACACAGTCGTATGTGTAATAGCTGAACACTTCTCTCGCAGATGCCCGTGCGCATAGTGCAAGGGACGAACAACTCCCGTCGAGCAAATACTCGCCAATCAGAACCGGGGGGACATTGGCGTTCCTCCCGCTAGCACGACACCAGGCTGCCTCCCAGCCTGTCGATCCGGTGGTTGCTGGTTCGGGTCCGCCACACAGTCGGACACCATTCGTGAGTTCGCGTCATAGCGTGAGGCACGGAGGATTGATCGACCGTGGTAGTTGGAACCGAAGGTCCAAAAAGTCGGTTTTGCTGTCTGACACCCGGCCAGGGTATGGGGAGCAATCGGCAGGCATTCAGAGAATCTCTTCCCGCGGAGATTGCTGAGTCACCGTTTTCCGTGAATGCCAGCGATAACACTCTGCCGAATCACGTCCATAACGACAGCACCGGCGACCCTTCGGTCAGTGTAACCGGGCGCCCTTCCCGGTCTCGCACAGTCAAGGCGGGTGCCACACCAAGGGCATGGTAGATCGTCGCCGTCAGGTCGGCCGGTGAAACCGGGTTCTCGGCCGGGTACGCCCCCAGCCGGTCCGATCTGCCGTAGACCTGGCCGCCTCGGATGCCGCCACCCGTCAGGACGGCGGAGTAGCACCAGGGATGATGTTCACGGCCGGCATTGGCCGAGGTGATCTTGGGACTGCGTCCAAACTCGCCCACCCAGACCAGCAGCGTCTCCTCGAGCAAGCCGCGTTGGGCCAGATCCTCCACCAGCGCCGAGAAGCCTTGATCGGCCGGAGGCATCAGCTGATCCTTCAAGCGCCGGAAATTGTTACCGTGCGTGTCCCAGAAATTCTGGTGATCCTGGTGCCAGTTGACCTCGACCAACCGCGCTCCTGCTTCAATCAGCCGGCGCGCCAGGAGTAAACTTTGCCCGTGAATATGCCGGCCATAGCGATCGCGCAGAGCGGGAGGTTCCTCGTCCAGTGCGAAGGCTCGCTGTGCGCGCGGCGACGTGACCAGGTCGATTGCGCGTTGCTGAAACCGATCGTAGCTCGCGGCGTTGGCTTGATGCGCCTCGAACTGGCCGAGCAAGTTCTTACGGGCTTCGAGCCTCTCAAGCGGAACGTCGCTGGGAACCTTCAGTCCGGATACTTGAAACGAGGCAGCATTGGGGTCGCTGGTGATGACAAACGGATCGTACATTTGCCCCAGCCAACCGGCGTTTTGCCCAGGCGCGATGCCACCGGGGGCAGCCGGATGCGAGACGACCCACGGCAACGTCACGAAGGGTGGCAAAACACGCTGGCTGGGATGCAAGTACGAGAGCACAGCGCCCAGGTGCGGTGAATCCTTGCGCGACGGCGGGTCCGCATCCGATTTGACCTTCGGTGCATGCCGGCCTGTGAGGAGATGGTGGACGCTCGACAGGTGCGCAGGATCGTCGTGCGAGAGTGAACGAAGGATGGCCAAGTGATCGGCAAGTCGGGCCAAGCGCGGAAAATGTTCGCAAATGCGGATGCCCGGCACGCTGGTCGCGATGGGTTTGAACTCGCCGCGCACCTCGGCAGGAGCATTCGGTTTCGGATCCCAGGTATCGAGCTGCGAGGGGCCGCCCCACATGAACATAAGAATGCACGCCTTGGCCTTGCCCAAGGAGGATGATCGCTCGCCCCTGGCCGTGTTCGTATCAGCCGCCGCAAGAAGGTCCGCGAGCCCCAGACCGCAGAGACTTAAGCCGCCCGCGCACACGAATTCACGGCGGTTTGCAAAATTGTTACGATGGAACTCCCCGCGGTTTGCGGCGTGTCGAATGAATTGATTCGGCATGATTTCCTCGATCTTGGAAAGCGAGCCGGGTAGGGAGATACGGGCAGGTTGTACGGACCACTCTATCAAGCAAGAAGCTAGGGTTCAACGTTACCGGTTCGCTGAGCGAGGTACACAGATCCGAGTTGATTCTGGATTTCGCCGGTGGTGGTAGGCCACCGCTTGGAATACAAGCGTGTTCCGATTGTGGGCACTTCGTCAAATCCAACTATCGCAAGGCTCCGGCCAACACCTGGAGAAAATCATCGACAATATCGAGCATGCGGTGGCTCGGTCCTCCGCGCGAAGCGGGCTTCGGCTTGCGCCATTCGGTCGAGAGGACCTTCCTGAAAGAGCTTGTCAAGCAGAAACGGTCTTCCTTCGGGTGACTGCGTAGTAGTAGCGCCAGGCGTACGTCCCCATCGATTGGGCCAGGGAGGCTCGTGAGCCCCGTGATCCCTGCGTTCTTGCCGTTGTCTCGTTTT
>DATBHJ010000260.1:0-12407 GCA_036557565.1 Gemmataceae bacterium | reverse complement strand
TTAACCTACCCCAACTGCCCAACTGAGCTGACGGATGAGTCTCAACTTGCCTGCACTGGGGGCAAGCGTTAGGATTACTTTTAGGTGAGGTTTGATGGTTGCATGGAGAACACGAATCGCAGTCTCGCGGAAGGGACAGACGTGACAGGGGAGAAGCCCGTGGAAAAATCCAGTGTCTATGCCGAGGGCGAACAAGAGGCCCTGCGTTACAAGTGGATTGAGAGCGAGAAAGCGGGTTGCGATCTGGGCGAGGCCGCCATCCGCCGCTGGGTGCAGTGTCACTGGTGGGGCTATTTGCGGGCACGCTGGTTGGAGCACCTGCAAGGCAAACGCTTCTGGGTCGAGCTCGACCGTGGCGACTTCGGACTCCTGCAAAAGAAATTTCACGACAATACACTTCTTCTTGATCGCATCCTCGATCGTCTCAAAGCTGGACAAGAAAACCTCGACATCATCTGCTGGGCCCAAACCTGGGGCATCGACATCGAACCTGTCCTGCAAATCCTCGAAGCCCTCGACATCAACAGCCGCCGTCTCGCTCACCGCTTCGATCCCCAAGGTTAGTCAAGTCCCAGCTGCTTCACACGCGCCGGATGGATGGCCCGCAAGGCTTGTATCGCTTCGGAGCGAACTCCTGGTGTACTATCGTAGAGCATGAATTCAATCTCCGGGACCACGTCGCGCGCCTTGGGGCCGAACTGGCCAAGAGTCCGAAGGATTGCCCGCCGGCGGCTTCCCACGAGGTCCACGGGACGCAGTGCCGAGGCCAGGGCCAGTATGACTCTCGATGCCTGGCTGGAGTCGATACGTGCCAGTACCCGGGCGGCATAGAGAAAGTTGAATTCGGCATCAACGACAGTCATTTCGACCAGCAGCCAGGGTACAGCTTGCTTGGCCTGGTCGGGAGCCAGTTCGTAAAGTCCCTCCACGGCCCGAAAGCGCACCCGCAAATCATCCGGCTTGGCACTGAGGGTAATGAGCAAGGGAACGCTGTCCATGCAGTTGGTGCGGTCGATGTGGATGAGCGAATCGATGGCCGCCAGTCGCACCAAGGGCGAGGGATCGTTCAAGGCATCGCGCAGGGCCGGCATAGCCTCGGTGAACGCAGGATCAATACCTCCCAGGGCCAGGGCGGCGGCATAGCGGACATGTTCATCGGGATCGAAGAGACATTCGAGCAAGGGCCGGCGTGCTTCCTTCGCGGCTGCCCCGATGGCTCGCAGGGCTTCGGCGGCGGTGTAGCGAACCCTCGTCTGGGGCACTTGCAAATTGGCAATCAACGCCGGAACTGCCTCCGCTGCCTCCGATCCGATCTGCTCCAGAACGTGAGCAGCCTCGGCCCGCACCTCGTCGTCCCGATCCGATAGCGCCGCGATCAAAGGCTCCAGAGCGGCCTGCGCCGCAGTCCCGGTTTGGGCCAGGGCAAAAATGGCTAGCTTCCGGCGCTCCACTTCAGGATCTTTCAAGAGATCGATCAAACCCGGCAGGGCTCTCGCCCAGTTTGCCTGGAGAGCGATGATCTCCCTTTCTGTTAGAAGCCGATCGCGGAGCAAGTCCGTGAGTGCCTCCGCCGCGGCCTGGGCGGCGGGTCCAATGCGGGCCACGGCCAGCACCGCCGCCTGTCGCTGCTTCTCATCGTCTCCCTGAAGATCCTTGACCAGCTGCGGTACGACCGTCTTCGATTGTTCGGGATCGATGCCCACCAGCGCTACCGCCGCTTCGGGCCGGGTGGCCGCATCCGTCAACAGGTCCGTCAGTTCGGGCACCGCCGGCAGCGCCAACGGGCCGAGTTGTCCCAATGAATTGGCGTAAACAGCGGCGTGAGCGCGATCGTTCTTGATCGCTATGCGCAGGGCGGAGATGGCCACTTTCGGAGGCGGCAGGATCCAACCCAGCGCCCCGCCGGCCAGAGGCGCTACACCCTCTCGCTTAGCCTTGAGCGCGTCGATCAAGGCAGGAACAGCCGGTGCGCCGATGCGCGACAACGCCAGCCGAGCGTTGAGGCGGATCAGCTCATCCTGGGCCGTCTGCTTGCGCGGTTTCAATGCCGCAATCAAGTCCGGCACGGCAGCGCGAGCACTGGGACCGATGTTGGCCAGCGCCAAGGCCGCGCCGGGAACATCAAGTGCATCTGTCAATAACTTCACAGCTGCACCGCCGCGAGTCGAATCGATTTGGGCCAGAGCCATCGCCGCCATCAGCGCCACAGAGGACGATTGATCCTTGAGCGCAGCGAGGAGGTCGGGCACGGCGGCACGGGCGGGCGGGCCGATGCGTCCCAGAACGTCAGCTGCCGCTTCGCGGCGCGCCGCCTCGTTGGCTCGCAGCTGTTTCACCAGGTCGGGGACGACGTCGGGGCCAAACGAAGCCAACAGGTCCCGCGCCGGCGCCGCTTTGTCGATCGGACCCTGAGCTGCGGACAAAAGCATGGGCACGATCGGCGCTGCCTTCGGTCCCAGGCGCCACAGCGCCCGGCCGGCCTCAACGGCAACCTCGTGACGATCGCTCTGCAAGACGGTCAGCAAGTCCGGCGTTGCTTCCGAACTACCCAGGAGAGAAAGCACTCGACATACTTTTATCGCAATTATCGTTTCCTTGTCGTTGAGGGCGGCGGTCAGCGCCGACACAACTTCGTGCGTTGGGGAACCGATCCATCCCAGCGCTATGACGGCTTGCTCGCGCACCTCCTTCTTACTGTCCTTGAGGGCGGTGATGAGGGCAGGGACAATCGCTTCGCTCGGTTCGCCGATTCGTCCCAAGGCGAATACTGCCTGGCCCCGCAACGCTGTAGAAGATGAAGCGCGCTGGACAGCCGCGATCAGATCAGGCACCGCGTCGGCAGCGCGGGGACCAATCAAGCCCAGGATGTACGCCGCAGCCTCGCCGCCCTTTTCCTCCAGAAGAGCTTCGCGCAGGGGGCCAACAGCGACAGGGCCTAGACGCACAAGGGCGACGGCGACTCGCTGCGGCTGGGCTTTGTCTTTCAGAGCTGTCGCCAATCCGCGCGCTGCGGAGGCGCCCAGACGCACCAGCACGGCGGCGGCACGGCGATGCAGGCGAGGGCCGCCTTGTTCACAGGCATCGAGCAGCAGCGGCACTGCATCGGCGCCGACATTTACGAGCACATCCGCCGCGCGTTCACTTACATGATAATCCGGATCGTCTAAATCCTCTAACCACTGATCGAGCGTCTTTCCCTCGTAGGTTCGGGGTGCCGGCGAGCGATTGCCCTGCCAAACCCAGTAGGCCAGGACCAGCAGCACCAACGCGAGCAGACCACTCTGAATGAGCATCGATCGACGCGTGGATTTCATCGAGGTGCTCCCTTATTCCGTCCGAGCCGCACACGCAGCGCAGCGGAGTAAGCGTTCGGCCATTCGGCTTCTTACTCCGCTACGCTGCGTGCGCGGCTCGGATTATCCCATCTAAGGTTAGCGTACCACACCGCCGTTGATGCGAATGATCTGACCTGTAATAAACTCAGCTGCCGGTGACACGAGCCAGCGCGTCACAGCGGCCACGTCTTCCGGCCGACCCCATCGGCGCAACGGCGTCTCGCGCCGGACACGCTCCTGCCAACTCGACGATGCGCCCTCGCCCCAGGCAGTGCGAATCCAGCCCGGCGCCAGGCAATTCACACGAACCGCCGGCGCCAAGCTCAGAGCCAAACTACGAGTGAAAGACATAATTGCGCCTTTACTGGCCGCGAACAATTCGCCGCTGTCGCCTTCCATGCCGGTCTCTGCCTGGTCCCAACCCATGTTAACAATGGCCGGTGCGAAGCCGGTCCCAGCGTTGCTGGCTGCTTCGCGCATGCGCCTTCCGACTTCGCGCGACAGAATCATCGTCGATGTCACATCGACGGCCAGCAGCTCGTGCAGCTTGCGCTCGAAGGGCCAGCTGGCGGCCTCTCCTGTGAGCGTATCCGCGCCGGCATTGTTGACCCAGACATCGAGCCCACCCCAACACGTCCACGCCTCCTCGACCAAACGCAGACATGCTTCGGTGTCCGATAAGTCCGCCAGGCATACGTCGGAGCGCACACCGGCGAGACGAACTTGCCCCGCCGTCTCCTCCGCCGCTTGCCGCGACCTTCGGCCGTGGATGAGAACATCTGCCCCCGCTGCCGCCAGTTCCAGCGCGATGGCACGACCGATTCCGCGGGTCGAACCCGTGACCATTGTTCGCCGCCCCGCCAGCTCGCGCCCCGGAGCGCTCCCGTGCAAACGAAGTCCTTGCAGTTCGGCGAGCAGATCGGAGATGCTGCGTTTGAGGACGGGATGCATCAGACCCGGCACTAATTGAGCCAACGGTTGCAGCACAAAGAGCCGTTCGTGCAGTCGGGGATGCGGCACAGTTAGTGTCTCATCTTTGTGAATGAGATCGCCGTACAGCAGCAAATCGAGATCGATGGTACGCGGTCCATCTTTCTCTCGGCGCACGCGCCCCAGCTGTTGCTCGATGTTCAGCAATGCCGACAGCAGATCGTGCGCCTCACGGTCGCTCCGCACTTCGGCGACAGCATTCAGATATGGTCCCTGACCCGCTGGGCCGCCGATCGGCTGCGTCTCGTACAGCGGCGATAGGCGCAGGACTTCGATGCCCTCCGTCTGGCGCAGAGCCGTCAGGGCGCGCCGCAAGAAGTCGTCGCGGTCGCCAAGATTGCTGCCCAGGGCGAAATAAGCGATGGTCATTTTTCGTCGAGCCAGAGCGAGATAATGGCGGCGTAGTAGCAGCCGCTGACGTGCGAAGGATGTCTGGGCGCGACGCCGTAACCGCCGTCTTCATTGCGGCACCTGGCAATGAACTCACGCAGGCGATCGGCCCCGCGCGGCTTGGTTTTCAGCATGTGGAAGGCGCGGGCAATGCGATAGCAGCTTTCAAGGTCGGAGCCCTCGGCGTTGGCCTTGCCAAAACCGCCGTCTGGGCGCTGGCCCTCATTGAGCACCCGCAAGACATCGTCGGTCTTTTCGACCTTGCCGCCCAGGCGCAGCACAGCGCAGACCGCGCCGCCCGTGTCGCGGGCCACGTTGCCATCCTTGCCGTAGGTGCCGTCGGCGTTTCGCAGTTTGGCGATCTCTGCCAGCCAGGCATCGGCACGCGGCGGCCGCTTGCCCAGCGCCTCGAAACAGGCCGCCGTTAGACGGATTTCCTCGAACGACTTTGAGTGTTCATCGAGATACTTGACGACGGCATCGACGTAAGGCTCGGTAGGCATCTTCATATCGATGACGGCCATGATGCCGACGGCGGTCGGTCGATACGCCGCCTCGCCTCCCGGCTGGACCGCAAAGCCGCCGCTGTTCTTATCGAAACATTTCTCCACAAAAGCGAGGCATTTCGCCCGATCGCGCGGTGCGGCGCCCAGATACTTCAAGGCGCGAAACGCCGTTGACGTGGCGGGTAAATCCGAGTGCTTTTCGCGAACATCGGCACGAAAACCGCCGTCGTCGGCCTGGAGTTTCTGCAGATATGCGATCGTGGCCTTACTTCGGGCGTTGTCCTGGGCATAGAGCGGCCAAGCTGCAATCAGAAGGCACAGACCGCTAAGCAAGGTACGTTTCACGGTGAAGCTCCTCCATTTTGGTTAGCCACGCTTCTGAGACGGCGAGCGAACCGAACACTGAAAACTTAAGATATAGCGATTGCTCTGGACAGCCTTGTGCGCCCTTCGCTACTCTGCCGAGATGACGGCCGGCGAACACAACGATTACCTCGTCGATATCGACACCTTTCGCGGACCGCTCGATCTACTGCTCTACCTCGTCAAGCGCGACGAAGTGGACATCCGTGACATTCCCATTGCGCGCGTATGCGAACAATTCAAGGAATATCTCGAAGCCGTGCAGTGGATCGACGTGGAGCAAGCGGGCGAGTTTCTCGTCATGGCGGCGACTCTTGTGGAAATCAAGACGCGCATGCTGCTGCCGCGACCGGAGGAATCGACCGAGGCCGCCGACGATCCCCGTCTGGAACTGGTCAAGCAGTTGATGCAGTACAAGAAATTCAAGGACGCCGCCGCTCTCCTGGAAGCGAAAGCCGAAGAACAAAATCAACGACTACCGCGGCAGCCGACGCCGGCTCCGGCCAACACTGCCCCGCTGCCTGTCAAGCCGGTCGAGTTGTGGGATCTCGTCAGCGCGTTCGGCCGGCTTATGCGCGAGACTTTGGCGCTTCAAGCCCAGACCATCGCCATCGATGAAACGCCGTTGCACGTTCACATGGAGATGATTCTGCAACGGCTGCAATCGGAAAAACGCCTCCCTTTCTCCGCCCTGTTCACACCACCGTACACGCGCGGCCGGCTCGTCGGTCTGTTTCTGGCAATTCTCGAACTGACGAAAACACACCGCATTATTCCCGAACAGGTCGAGCCTCTGGGCGAGATCTGGGTTTCCTTGGCTATCTTAACCACGGATAACACAGATAACACGGATCATAAAATGTCTTGATTCCATTTTTTCTCTTATCTGTATTCATCCGTGTGATCAGTAGTTGATGTCCACTCGTTCCATGTATCAGGCAATGGCGCCGTTACTGTAAGTGGCTCATAGCGGATCGGATGCAGGAATGTCAGGCTACGAGCATGTAGGGCAATGATGCGATCGCGTGTCAGCTCTGCCGGCGGACCAAACGGCAGACGCGAGCCGTAGAGCATGTCGCCGCGCACAGGCCAGCCGCGACTGGCCGCCTGTACGCGGATTTGATGCATCCGTCCCGTCTCTGGTTCTATTTCCAAAAGCGCGCCGCCTTCGTTCGTGCACAGACGCCGATAGCGCAGCACAGCCTGCCGCGCCCTCGGTGTGTCCGCCGTCACGCGCTCACTGCGAGCTTGCTCTTTCACTTTCAGCAGCCAGTCCTCCCACACGCCTTCGGAGGGCGGCAACTCTCCGTCCAGCGATGGTTCGACGACCGCCCAGTACACTTTGCGCACTTGCCGATTCTGAAATTGCTCTGCCAGCCGCCGTGCTGCCTTCGTGTTGCGTGCGAAAACGACTACGCCGGAGACGGGTCGATCCAGGCGATGCGGTATGCCGAGATAGACGTTGCCGGGCTTGTGATAGCGTTCTTTCAGATATGCCTTGACCATCGCTTCCAGCGTGGGAATGCCGGGCGGCACACCCTGCGTCAACAGCGGCGCCGGCTTGGCCACTGCCAGGCAATGGTTGTCCTCGAACAGGATCTGCAATGTATCGGACACAGGAAATTGATTTACCAGCCCGGAGCGCTAGCGACGGGCCAAAGTGCCCGTCGCTAGCGCTCCGGGCTGGTATAGCTGTCGTTACGCATTTCCGATCGGCAGCGGTGCGGCGACGGGGCCGGTTTTATTGATCTCTTTTTTCAGATGCTCCACGGCTTTCTCCAGCACGCGATCGACGAATGGTTTCTTGGGCTTGTCATCCTTCTTGGTTTTGTCGTCCGGCTTCGCCTTGGTACGAACGACGTCGCGCTCGGTACGATAGACCATGTATTCCAGCCGTTCTTCATCGGTCATCGGCACCTCGAAACCATGATCGGCGTTGGCCAGGAACTTGCTCTTGTACTGCTCCAGTTCTTCCTTCGTCAGTATTTTGCCTAGCTCGGCAACGTAGTCTTTCTCCAGCACAAAGCGCGTGTCGGGGAAATCCTTCAGCTTGGCCAGGACGGAAGCAGGCACGCCGGCGTTGCTCAGGGCCTTCCGTGATTTCGACGTGAGCTTGTAGCCGCTCTCTGTGGGTCGAACGCCCCAGTCGTCGCTGTCCTTGCTGTCGGGGAAGCGATGGATGTTCTTGCCGCTGGGCCGCCAATAGCTGGCCGTCGTCAGCTTCAAGGCGCTGCGCTCGCTGCTCTCGTGCATTTCGATGATGTTCTGCACGCTTCCCTTGCCGTAAGTGCGCTCGCCGACGACGACCGCGCGCCCGTGGTCCTGCAAGGCCGCGGACACAATCTCGCTGGCACTGGCGCTGTACTTGTTGACCAGCACCGCCATCGGATACTTCTCGGCCGGCTCCAGCAGCGTGCCTTCCGACTTGGCGTCGTAAATCTCCTCCTTGTGATTGCGGCCCTTGGTGCTGACGATGCGGCCTTCCGTCAGAAACAGGTCGCTGATCTCGCGGGCTTCCTTGAGCAAACCGCCAGGATTGTTGCGGAGATCGAGAACCAGTCCGCGCACGCCGTCGCGCTGCAATTCTTCCACGGCGTCACGCAGCTCCTTGCTCGCGGTCTTGCTGAAATTGAGCAAACGGATGTAGCCAATCTTGTTGTCCTTGTCGAGCATGTAATCCCAGGCGCGGAGGTTGTCGGTCTTGCGTCGGTCGCCCAGGACGCACGGCACTTCAATGATGGCGCGCGTGATGGCCACCTCCACGGGATCTTTGGAGCCTTCGTGCAGCACGGTCAGATTCACTTTTTGGCCGGGGTCGCCCTGGATCAGATCGACCGCCTCGCTCATGCGCATGTTCTCCGTAGCCTTGCCGTCGATCTTGACGATGAGGTCTCCAGCGAGGATGCCGGCCTCATACGCCGGCGTGCCGGGCATCGGACTGAGTACCGTCAGCTGCCGCGTGAGGCGGTCCAGGCCGACCTGTATGCCGACACCGCCAAACTTGCCTTCGCTCTGCTTTTCGAACTGCTTGTATTCGCGCGGCGTGATGTACGCCGAATGGGGATCGAGCCGTTCCAGCCCGCCGTTAATCATGTCCTCGACAAGCCGGCGTTCGTGCTCCTCATCGATGTCCACGACGTAGCGTTCGCGGACCTCATGGAGCACGTCCACCATGAGGCGGACCAGTTCGTAGTCCTTGTCCCTCTCGCGGCTGGGGGCGCTGTAGGAGACGGTGATGCCGAGCAAGGATACGGCAGCGATGCCCAGCAACCAGTACAGGTTACGGCGTGACATGTTCTCGCGATTCCTCTTTGTTGACCGGCCCGAAGCGTAAGCGAGGGCCGCCCTCGCTTACGCTTCGGGCTGGTGAGGCAACTTCCGGATTATACTGGGCCGTTCGTTGTCAAGCGAGGGGAGAAAAATATGCCGTATCTCCGGTGAAGTTATTTCGCAAAACCCAACTTTTGCTCGAAGCAAACGGTTTTCGCGCCGGTTGCGCCGAAAATAACGGCTAAGATTACCCAAATTTCCAAAACAGCCTATTTTGCCTTTGACGATCGCCTTTTTAGTCCTTATCGTCTAAACAGGTGCGGTCAATTTTACCTAAACCGCGCATCTTTCCTCTCTAGACGGCTGGGGAGGTTTCGAGAACATTTCCAGTGAGGAGGTTCAGGGCATGTACAGTATCGTTTTGGCGACCATGCTGACGACAGGCACGGCCGCACCCGACTGGGGTTGTCGCGGTTGTTGCGGCGGATGTCATGGCTGTCATGGTTGCTGCGGTGGTTGTTGGGGCTGTTGCGGTGGTTGTTGGGGCTGTTGCGGCGGCTGCTGGGGCTGCTGTGGCGGCTGTTGGGGCTGCTGTGGCGGTTGTTGGGGTTGTTGTGGTGGTTGTTGGGGCTGTTATGGTGGCTGGGGCGCCGGCTTCTATGGCGACTGCTTTGGGTGTTGGGGCACCTGCTTCGGTTGTCACGGTTGCTACGGTTGCTATGGCTGCTATGGCTGCTATGGCGGACTAGCCGTGGGTGTGCCGACAGTGGCACCTGGAGTAGTTGCGCCCGCTGGGGTCGTGCCCGTTGTGCCGGGCGCGCCGGCGGCGCCGGTTCTGCCGGCTCAGCCCAAGAAAGAGGAAGAAAAGAAGAAGACTTCGCTCGGCAACGCAGCAGAGGTCGTCGTCATGGCGCCGGCTGGCGCACGGCTCTCGGTCGAGGACCGCGACCTTCCGAACACGGGCAGGGAGCAAGCTTTCCGCACGCCGACGCTGGAACCCGGCTACATCTACACGTACACGTTCAAGGCCCGTCTTGTCCGCGAGGGCAAGACGGTCTCCTACACCAAGCAGGTCAAGGTGCGAGCCGGAGAATCCGCGACGGCCGACTTCATCAAGTTGGCCACCGAAGGCAAGGACGCAGCGAAGATAATCGTCAAACTTCCCGCCGACGCTCGACTGTACGTCGATGGGACGCTGTGCCCGTTGACCTCTGAGCTGCGGAGTTTCACCACGCCGGAGCTGGATGCCGGCCAGAAGTACTATTACACGCTCAAGGCCGAAGTGGTTCGCGGGGGTGAGACGCGCACTTCGCGCAAGCGTGTGATCGTCGAGGCCGGCAAGGATGTCACGGTGGAGTTCGCCGATCTGCCGCTACAGACGGTTAGCCGCTAAGCGGAGTTTTCTCAACGATGCGGAAGCGTTAGCGACGGATTGGATTAGTCGTCGCTAACGCTTCCGCATCGTTGAATTCTGCGATAACATGCGAGCATGTATGAAACATTTGACCACACGGCCGACCTGGGATTGCGCATCCGCGCGGCGGATTTGAACACGTTGTTCGCCGAGGCGGGCCAGGCCTTGTTCTCTACACTTGTCGAGGATTTGGAGGCCGTTGCTTCTCGCCAACGGCTCGATGTGACGATCGCCGGCAAGGATCGGGAATATCTTCTCTTCGATTGGCTCAAGGAATTGCTGTATCGTTTTGAGGTTGAACATCTTCTGCTGTCGCGCTTCTCGGTGACGGTCGGCACAGACGGATTGCAAGGCAGTGCCTGGGGTGAGCCCTTCGATCCAGCTCGGCATGAACTGGCCCATGAGGTCAAAGCCATTACCTACCACGGTTTGTGCGTTGAACAGACGCCGGACGGCTGGCTGGCGGAAGTGATTGTAGACATATGATTAACAGGAAACGTCGGCTCCTAGCTCAACTGTTCTCCGCCTTGTCAAGCCTCTCTTGTACTCCGCGAATGAACCACTACAAAAGATAGGTCGTATTATCGGACAGGAGTTGGTATTCTCTGTTCGCCGCCTCTTTCCGTTGGCCGGCGCGCGTCCGGCATGTCGGCAAGTCGCGTGAATCAAAGTTTTCGTTTGCTGGAGGTTTTACCCCATGTTGCACGGGCGTCGGTTAACGGTCGTCCTTTTCCTCGCGGCGATGACCCTTCCCTTCGCCGGGCTGGACCTCTTCGGTCAAGCCAAGGACGACAAAAAGAAGGAAGAGCAGAAGACAGAGGCCAAGAAGGAGGCCGGCAAGGACTCCGGCAAATCCAAGCTCGAATGGAAGTTCGAGAAGGGAAAGGCCTTCTATCAGACAATGACGACCACGACCAATCAGATCATGAAGGTCATGAACAACGATGTGACGCAGAAGCAGTCGCAGACCTTCTATTTCAGCTGGACGCCGCAAGAACAACTGCCCGACGGCAAATGGAAATTGGAGCAGAAGATTCTCGGCGTCAAGATGGACATCGACATAGGCGGCAGCCCGATCAAGTACGATTCGACTACGCCCGCTGCTGCCGGCAACGCCTCCAACCCGCTCGGCGAGTTCTTCAAGGCGCTGGTCGGCTCCAGTTTCACTGTGACTGTCGATCCCAAAACGTACAAGGTCACAGAGATCCGCGGTCGTGAGGAGTTCGTCAACAAGCTCACCACGGCCAACAAGCAGATGAAGCCGCTGTTGGAGAAGATTCTCAGCGAGGACGCTCTCCGCGAGATGTCCGAACCGACGTTTGCCGTTCTGCCAACCGAAACGGTGGAAAAGGGCAAGCAGTGGAAGAAGAAGAGCACCCTGGACATGGGCCCGATCGGCAAGTACGAGAACGAGTACACTTACACTTATGATGGGCCGGACAAGAACCTCGACAAGATCGATGTGGCGACGAAGTTGAACTATCTGCCGCCGGAGAAGTCCGAGGGCATCGGCGGTCTGCCATTCCGCATCAAGAGCGCCAAGTTGGAGAGCAAGGAATCCAAGGGCGTCATCCTGTTCAACCGCGAAAAAGGCCGCGTCGAGAAGTCGGATATGTCGGTGAAGCTAGACGGCACGCTGGACATCGAAATCGGTGGACAACAAACCAAGGTCGATCTGCAACAAGAGCAGAAGACCGAGATTTCCACGTCCGACACCAATCCGGTCGAGTCGAAAGCGGCCGGGAAGTAAAGAAGAACCGCGTGTGTAGCGTTTCTTTCTGAGCCGCGCACGCAGCGCAGCGGAGTTAGCGGTAGGCCATTCGGCCGCTTACTCCGCTGCGCTGCGTGCGCGGCTCAGACCACTTTAACTCCGCAGATGATGAATTATGCGGTCAGTGAACGCCGAGCTGGCCACACCGGCCTTTTCGCCGTAGCCGGGGAACTGGCGCGCTATGTCGTAGGTTACGAACAGCTTGCCTCCCGGTCCCTTCAGGGCGATTTCTTCACTCTCGGCAAAAGTAGCTTCGACGGCCTTGTTCACGAACTGGGCCGCCTCACTCCAATTCAGATGCTCCAGTAACATCACGCCGGATAGCAGCACAGCGCCAGGATTGGCCATGTTCTTGCCGGTGTATTTCG
>DATBHJ010000259.1:0-31800 GCA_036557565.1 Gemmataceae bacterium | reverse complement strand
GGCGATCCGTTGGGAAAGGTCCGGCACCTCGACCTCTGCCCGGACAGCGCCGAGTGCCTCGACCATCGGGAAGCGGTCCCGGCTGCGGGTGGTGGCGATGACCTTGGCTCCGGCGTTGACCGCCATGTTGAGGGCTGCCTGACCGAAGGACGAGGTAGCCCCCCGGAGGACCAATGTCTGGCCCGCAGCGACCTCCAGGTTGCGAAACAGGCATGTCCAGGCCGTGGCGTAGGTCTCCGGGATCGCGGCCAGCTCAGCCCAAGAAAGGCCCGACTCGATGGCCGCCACGTTCGTCACGGGGGCGCGGGTGTACTCGGCGTAGCCGCCGTTGATCGTCCGGCCCAGCCCGCCCATCAACGCCGCCACTTTGGTCCCGGCAGCGAACTCGCCGCCGGGGCAAGACTTGACGACGCCGACACACTCGATGCCGCTGACGTCGGCGATCTCGGCCCACTCCCCCTTCCGCATGTGCAGCTCTGCGTGGTTGAGGCCGAACGCTTTCACCTGGATCACGACGTTGCCGGCTTTCGGTTCGGGCTCTGGCATTTCCCGGATGACAAGCATTTCCGGCCCACCGAACTTCGTCCTGAGAATTGCTCGCATGTGAAACCCTCCCCTATCTACGGTCGCCGGGCTGTTTAGTCTCTGGTTTGCTTGCGGGTCTTGTGCTGGCGGCGTGCCGTCTTCCGTCCCGGTCGGTAGCCCTGCTTCGCCAAGCCTCGCTCGCCAGACTTCTCGCCCTTGGCCGGGTTGGCCACCGCGTGGTAGTGGTCATGCCCGCTCTCATTGGCCTGTCGGCGCCGGGCGTCGATAGCTTCTTTCGGTGGCTGAGCCGAAATGAGGCAATCACAGCCAGAGCCGAGGAGGTCCTGCCGGCCCGCCTGAACCAGGGCCTCCCGCACGGTAAACCAGTTTTCTGGCTTGAAAAACTGCATCAGTGCCCGCTGCAACTTCCTGTCGCGCAGGCCTCTGGCGACATAGACTTCCTGCTTGGTGAACGGATCGATGCCCGTGTAGTACATACACGTAGCGATGTCGAACGGCGCGGGAATGAAATCCTGCACTTGATCGGGACGGTAGCCGTTGCGTTTGAGGAAGATCGCCAGATCAATCATGGCGTGCAGATCGCTGCCGGGATGGCTGGCGATGTAGTAGGGCACGAGATACTGTTTGGGCTTGCCGGCCTGTTGCGATGCTTTGCGGAAGTCGCAGGCGAAGCTCTCGAAATTGTCGTTCTCGGGCTTCTTCATCAACGACAACACATGAGGATCGGTATGTTCGGGCGCGACCTTCAAATGGCCGCCGACGTGATGCTCGGCCAGCTCGCGCATGTACTCCGGCGAGAGTTGGGCGAGATCCATGCGGATGCCGCTGGCGACGAGCACCTTGCGGATGCCTGGCTCGGTGCGGGCGCGGCGCATCAATTCGACGAGTGGGCCGTGGTCGGTGCCGAGCAGCTTGCAGATGGTCGGATGCACGCAGGAGAGGCGCTTGCACTTGGCCTCGATTTCAGGCCGTGTGCAGCGCATCTGATACATGTTAGCCGTCGGCCCGCCGATGTCGCTGATGACGCCGGAAAACTCTGGATCGGCGGCTAACTTGCTGACTTCGCGCAAAACAGACTCTTGAGATCTAGATTGGATGATACGTCCCTGATGTGCCGTGATCGAACAGAACGTGCAGCCGCCGAAGCAGCCACGCATGAGCGTCACGGAATCTTTTATCATCTCGAAAGCCGGAATTGGCTCGGTGTACGAACGGTGTGGACGGCGCGTGTACGGCAAATCGTAGATACGATCCATCTCCGCGTCGGACAACGGCAGCGCCGGCGGGTTGACGACCACGGCCTGGCGCTCGTGCAACTGCACCAGCGTTTGCGCGTTGTGTGGATTGGTATTGATGTGGATGAGGCGCGTCGCCTCGACAAAGGCATTCTTGTCGGCTTTGACCTCCTCAAAGCTGGGGAGAACGATAAAGTTACCAGCCCGAAGCGTAAGCGAGGGCTGTTCGACGCCCTCGCTTACGCTTCGGGCTGGTAATGCTTCCACTTCCTTCGCCCCCAACACGTACGCCACGCCGCGCATGTCGCGCAGATCCTTGACCGTTTCCCCTGCCGCCAGCCGTCGCGCGATTTCCACAATCGTCTTCTCGCCCATGCCATAGACGAGCAGATCGGCCTTGCTATCGAGGAGAATCGAACGACGAACGGTATCGCTCCAGTAATCGTAATGGGCCAGGCGCCGCAGCGACGCTTCGACGCCGCCGGCGATGATGGGAACGCCGTGAAACGCCTCACGGGCACGGTGGCAGTATGGCAGCGTGGCGCGGTCGGGACGCAGACCAATGCGACCGCCGGGTGAATAAGCGTCGTCGTTACGCACCTTCTTGTTGGCTGTGTAATGATTGATGAGCGAATCCATGTTGCCGGCACTGATGCCGAAGAACAGGCGCGGCCGGCCGAATTGCCGCCACGGCTCGCAGCTGTGCCAATCCGGTTGACTCAACACGGCGACGCGGAAGCCCGCATCTTCCAGCACGCGCGTCAGAATGGCCATGGCGAAGCTGGGATGATCGACATAGGCATCGCCGGTGACGAAGACGACATCGACGTAGTCCCAGCCGCGCGCCCGCATCTCCGCGCCGCTCATCGGTGCCAGGGGCGCAGCGTATCGCTCGTTCCACAGGGCCAGCGACATTCGTTTCATGGACCGTATCCACCCTTTGACTTTTGACAGCGGCGGCGTCTTCCCGTATCCTAGCAACAAATCCAACCGCCCGCTCCACTTTCGGAATGGTTTGCGAGGCAGATACCATGTTCAGTGGTGATGCAACCGTTCAGGCATTGCGCGATGCCTTGCGCGTCTCTCCCGACAATTTGCCGCTACGGCAACATCTCGCGGAAACTCTGCTCGCGCTGGGCCGGCTCGATGAGGCTGAGCAAGAGTACCGACACGCCCTGGCGCAGGCCGGCGACAACGATGCTCTCAAGGTCGGCCTGGCCAACATCTTTTATCAACAGGGCAAAAACAGCCAGGCGCTCGTGATCGTTGAAGCGCTGCTCAAGCAAACCCAAGTGCCGCCCCGTGCATATCTGCTACACGCACGCTTGTTGCTACGGGCGGGTGAAGTCGAACGAGCCGTCCGCCTATACCGTGAGGCCATCGACGCCGATCCGTCTTTGGCCGACGCCGATTTTGCTGAAAGTCTCGGTATCGACGCGGATCCAGACAGGAGCGACGTCGTTGAAGGACGTCTCCGCGCTCCAGTGGAAGATGCTGCCGTTCTGCCGGATGGACGGATCGAACGGCCGCGCATCACCTTTCAGGACGTCGGCGGCATGGAGACCCTCAAGGAAGAAATCCGCCTCAAGATCATTCATCCGCTGACACACGCGGAGTTGTATGAGGCTTATGGCAAGCCCATCGGTGGCGGCATCCTGCTGTACGGCCCGCCCGGCTGCGGCAAAACGTACCTGGCGCGGGCCACCGCTGGCGAAGTGCGGGCCAATTTCCTGGCCGTCGGCATCAACGATATTCTCGATATGTGGATCGGCCAAAGCGAACGCAACTTGCACGAGCTGTTCGAGCAGGCCCGTGGCCATCGACCGTGTGTGTTGTTCTTTGATGAAGTAGACGCTCTGGCCGCCAGCCGTACCGATCTGCGGCAGAGCCACGGCCGCATCATCATCAATCAATTCCTGGCCGAATTGGATGGCGTGCAATCGTCCAACGAAGGCGTGCTCATCCTGGCGGCGACGAATGCACCCTGGCACCTCGATCCGGCCTTTCGCCGTCCTGGCCGTTTTGATCGCATCCTGTTCGTGCCGCCGCCAGACTCCGACGCCCGCGCCGTCATCCTGCGCATTCTGTGCCGCGGCAAGCCGAGCCAGGATGTCGATTACGACAAACTGGCCAAGAAAACCGACAGTTTTTCGGGAGCGGATCTGAAAGCAGTTGTGGATGTGGCAGTGGAACAGAAGCTGCGCGAGGCCATGAAGGAAGGCCGGCCCAAACCGTTGACGACTCGCGATCTCCTTTCCGCCGCATCAGGTATCCGACCATCAACCAAGGAATGGTTTGCCACGGCGCGCAACTACGCCTTATATTCCAATCAGGGCGGGATCTATGACGATATTCTCAAGTATTTGAAGATGTGATGGGGACACATTACGACCGAGCCTTGTTGCTCTATCAGCAATCGCGCTACGACCTGGCCGAGCAAGAATTGCGTCAGGCACTGGCGGACGAACCGAGCGATCCGCTCGCTCACGCTTTGCTGGCGCTCTGTTTGTGCGAGCGCAAGGATCATCCGGCAGCGATGCGCGAAGCCGAGGAAGCCATCCATCTCGGTCCGGATGTTTCCTTCGGTCACTACGCTCTGGCTTACACGCTATTTCACCGCGAGCGTCTGCAGGAAGCCGAAACAGCCATCGAGCAAGCCCTGGAGCTGGCACCCTGGGAGCCGGATTACTATTCACTTCTGGCAACAATTCACTTCAATCGACGGCGCTGGACCGAGGCGCTAGAATCGACCGAGCGCGGGTTAGAGCTGGACGCCGAGCACGGCGGCTGCACCAACCTTCGCGCGATGGCCCTGGTCAAGCTGGGCCGACGCGCGGAGGCCGGAGCCGCGCTCGGCGATGCCCTCAGCCGCGATCCGGAAGACGCACTGACACACGCCAATCAGGGTTGGACTCTCTTGGAGCAGCGTCAGCCGGATAAGGCGCTCGAACACTTTCGTGAAGCCCTACGCTTGGACCCGAATCTGGAGTGGGCACGCGAGGGCATTGTCGAGGGACTCAAAGCGCGACATTTTCTGTACCGCCAGATGCTACGCTATTTCCTGTGGATGCGGCGATTGAGTGCGCGCGCCCAGTGGGGTGTGATAATCGGATTGCTGATTGCCCAGCGGATGTTGTCCTCTGCCCTGCCCGCCGAGCTGGCTCCTCTTGGGAGAATCCTGTTCTGGGGGTTGCTGGTCTTCGTGTTTCTCACCTGGACGGCCGATCCATTGTTCAACCTGCTGCTGCGTCTCAACCCCCTGGGCCGGCTGGCTCTCTCCCGCGAGCAAGTTTGGGCCTCGAACTTTGTGGGGTCGTGTCTCTTGTTGGCTTATCTTGCCCTGGTGTGGTGGGCGATAAGCGCAGACAGTACCTTCGGCCTTGCGGCCCTGATGGCAGGCTGGCTAGTCATCCCGGTGGCCGGTACGTTCAAATGCCCGTACGGTTGGCCGCGACTGCTCATGGCACTCTATACCATCGTCATGGCGGCAATGGGTGTTGGCGCTCTGTGCATCTTTTTCTTCGGCGACCATTTGCCGAGGAGCATGTGGGGAGCGGCCTTAGAAACGGCAAAGTTTCTGTGCGGTGCGTTCTTTTTGGGCGGTCCCCTTTCGACCTGGCTTGTCAATCTACTCGCATTCTCGCGGCTTATGCGCTGACGCGGCCGACCTCGTATGATTCAAGATTGGCCGAACTCCGGCAGGCGTCCTTCGCAGACATCACGCTCCCATTCTTTGAGCAGCGGCCAGGCGATGGCACAGGTGCCGAAATCGGCCATGTATTGATATTGCGTCAGACGGTCGATGGCTTTTTGCAGAATCAGCGGATCGCGGCGAAAAATGGGGCCGTGGCTGGGCAGCAAAAAATCGGCGTCGTCGCGCTGAATACGCTTGAGCGATTCGATGAACGAAGGCAAGTTCGACCCATGATGGGCGTCGATGACGCCGACGCAACTGTCCTTGTAAATGTTATCGCCGCTGAAAAGCAGGTTTCCCATCTTGAAACTGAGCTGTCCCTCGGTGTGACCCGGAGTGTGCCACACCTTCAACCGCAAATCGCCGACAGCGATCGTATCGCCTTCATTGAGGAGAATATCGATCTTGCAAGGCGGCATGGGCAGCTCGACGTTCTGGGCCTTGATGGAAGCGAACGTCATGATCTCGTCGCCGCTCTCCAATGGGGAAACGCTGAGAGGATGGGCGGCGGTCTTGGTTTTGAGGATCTCCTTGGCACGGGCGAGTCCTTGTACGTGATCGGCGTCGGCATGGGTAGCGACGAGCATCTTGCAGCTGGACAGTTTGAAATCCATGCGACGAATCAGCTCGATGATTTCCTCGACGGTATCGAGATAACCGATGTCGATGAGCAGAAACTCGTTGCCGCCGTCGAGAAGATAGACGTTGACGCCCAGGCGGCGACCGGCCTGGTAGTTCATCTCGATGACTCGGGGGAATAGATACCTTCGCGTCAACATGATTGCCGTCCCTGCCAATAAGTAAGATTTGCCCCCGTCATGATAGAGGCGGTTGGAGGAGATTCAAGCATGTACAGTGTAGGCCGTTCTACGCAAGCGGGAGAATCTTCTGGACGAATTGCTTTCCAGGTCCGAGAAGTCTACGATGGTGCGATAAGATGCTCTACATTTCGTTTACCAAAGCAGGCCGCTATGAAACTCTCCCCTTTGCGTGTATGTATTCTCGCTCTGCTGATACTGCTTGTCCTGAATGCCTCGCGACGCTCCGGCTCGGCTGCCGAGTCGGCCCGGAAACCGAACATTCTGGTCATACTCGCCGATGACATGGGCTATTCCGATCTGGGATGCTACGGTGGGGAGATACAAACGCCGAACCTCGATGAGCTGGCGCGCAACGGCTTGCGCTTCACTCAGTTTTACAATACGGCCCGCTGCTGGCCCTCACGCTCCGCCCTGCTGACGGGCTACTACGCACAGCAAGTGCGCCGTGATACGGTGCCCGGTGTGGCCAGCGCCATGAGAGGCGTGCGCCCTGCCTGGGCGCCGCTGCTGCCGGAGATGCTTCGGCCGCTGGGCTATCGCAGTTATCACTCCGGCAAATGGCACATTGACGGTCGACCCTCGGAGAACGGTTTCGATCACTCGTATTTGCTGCAAGACCTGGGACGCTATTTCCGCCCGCAGGTCCATCTCAAGGACGACCGCAAGCTGCTGCCCGTCCAGGCCGGCTCTGGCTTTTACACGACCGTTGCCATCACTGATTACGCACTGGAGTTTCTGAAGGAACACGCGGAGCGCTTTGCAGACAGGCCGTTCTTCCAGTACGTCGCCTACAACGCCCCCCACTTCCCACTGCAAGCCCTGCCGGAGGACATCGCTCGCTACCGCGACACCTATCGCCGCGGCTGGGACGTGGTACGCCAGGAGCGCTGGAAGCGGATGCAAACGATGGGGATTATCAACCATGAACTGCCGGCGCTGGAACGCGAACTAGGACCGCCCTATCCCTTTCCAGATGCGCTCAAACGATTCGGCCCCAACGAAGTCAATCGGCCGTTACCGTGGCGCGAATTGACGGCGGAACAGCAAGCGTTTCAGTCCGTCAAAATGGCCATCCACGCTGCCATGATCGACCGCCTGGACCGCGAGGTCGGCCGCATCCTCCAGCAACTGCGTGTCATGGGCGTCCTGGAAAACACGCTGATTCTGGTTGCGTCCGATAACGGCGCCAGCGCCGAGATGATGATACGCGACGACGGCCATGACCCCTCGGCGGCGCCCGGCTCGGCGGCAACTCACCTCTGTCTAGGCCCTGGCTGGTCGAGCACGGCCAACACGCCGCTGCGCCGGCACAAAACGTGGGTTCACGAGGGCGGCATCTCCACGCCGCTGCTCGTCCACTGGCCCAAGGGCATCGCCGCGCGCGGCGCGCTTCGCCATAACCCGGGCCACCTCATTGACATCGTACCGACGCTCTTGGAACTTGTTGGCGAAAAGGCTCCAACGACGTGGAAAGGAAAGCCCGTGCCGCCTCCGCCCGGTAAGAGTCTGGTCCCGGTCTTTGCCCGGGACACCTCCGTCTCTCACGATTACTTGTGGTGGTCTCACGAAGGCAACCGCGCCGTCCGTGTCGGCGACTGGAAGCTCGTCGCCGCGGGTGCCAAGGGTCCGTGGGAGCTTTACGACTTGAAGACCGACCGCGGCGAATCTCACAATCTCGCCGAGAAACGACCGGAGAAAGTGCGCGAACTCGAAACGATCTGGTCGCAACACGATCGTGAATTCTGCGCACTCGCCTTGAAGGATGCGCCAGCCGCCGCGCCGAAGAAAAAGGCTAAGTGACTGCGGATCGCCTTCGCGAAATATCATGGCAGCAACGGCGTCGGTTTGCGCTCCGGCGTGTGGGGATCGATACTGACGTATACAACCTCGGCCTCAGTCACTTGCAGCACCTCCTGACCGCGCTCAGCCTCGACGCAAACTTGCATCGTGATGGAAGTGCGGCCAATGCGAATCAGGCGCGTCAGAAAGCGCACCACATCGCCGACGAGCACCGGCTTTTTGAACTCGACGCGATTCATGGATACGGTCACGATCACCGGCGGTGGACCACCGGCGTTAATCACTTCACGACGGGCGCCAATAGCCCCGGCCTGATCGATGTAACTCAGCAAAATCCCGCCGAAGATCGTCGAATACGACGTGAATCGCCCACTGGGATGCAACGTCGGTTGCGGATTGGCATCCCTGGGCATCATCACGACTTGTAGCGCGAGATAGAGTTCGCTCATGGGAGTAGTTTATCGAGGATGTAAGGAAGAGCCGAGAGTGAAATGATCCAGCGCCTTGTTGTCTGCGCATTAAACCAAATGGCGAGACTGTTGCCAGACTGTTTCGATTCCCCTAGTGTTGCGGTTGTGTTCCACGGCGAAGAGTGGCGCTCTGAGAAGGTTGACGGGCGGACCTCTGCCGTGCCATCCGCCTCTTTGCTGTACTGGCAAAATGATTGGTTGCTTCGCCCTCAGCAAATCCACTTCCAGTGCGCCGCGTCTCTGGTGGCGATACCTTCTAAGCTTCTCTGCGAGTCGGACGCGTAAGACCTAAGAAAACAAAGGCTATTGGCAGTGGTGGTGAGCGAGAGACCCGAGCAGAAAAAGGCTAATGGAAGTGGTTGCAATCCACTCGCCGCAACTGGAAGACTCGCGGACAGGCAAATATCCGCGAGTCTTTTTCTTCGCGGCGACGCCATTCACTGCTTCTTCGCCTTGGGCATGGTGAGCCATACTTTCCACTGACCGTCCTGGCGAACGAGAATCGCCTTTTCTTTATCGCCATCGGGTTCAAGGAAGTGAATCGTTGCGCTCTCACCCTGCACGACCACGTTCTCGATTTTGCCTTCCGGCACTTCATCGTACTTCTTCTGAAAGCGTTTGGTCTTGAGAAAGCTCTTGCCATTTAGCTCGGCTATTTCCATTCCTTTCAGCCCCAGGGCTTCTTCTTGCTTTGTCTTCTCCTCGGCCCCGGCCTGCTTGTACGCTGTCTGGATGTCCTTCGCTGCCTTCTCGGCGTCGGCTTGGCTCCGGGTATCCAGCATCGCCCAAAGTTTCTCGTTGTTGTTCTCCTTGATAACCGATTGCAGCTCGGCGAATTTCTCGCGCACGGCGCCTTCTTCGCTAGCGGACGGTTGTTCGTTCGGCTTGGTAGCACATCCGAGAACGACGGACATGCATAAGAAGCTCGCCCAACTCAAGAGACATGCCCTGACACACATTCGCTGTGCCCTTTCTACTTCATCGATGGGTTTGAAAAAAACAAGCAGCATCGTCTCGCTCAGTTCATCTCGGCCAGATGGCCGCCTGAATCGCCTGCCTCACTTCTTCGCGCGCGGCACTATCGGACGCCGGAAACGCAGCGGAGAAGAGATAAACATTCTCCTTTTTGCGCACGGCGAAAGTCTCACACAGATAATCCTGATCGTGCCACCGCCCCAGGAAAGCGATGCGAGCGGCAGGCAGCCCGCTCACGTCCAGACTCTCCTCCTCGGACTCGCGCTTCCAGCCTCGCCCCGGAATACGGGTGGCCAAGCACGCCTTGAGGGACATGGAGGAAGGCACCTCGGCGACGCTTACTCTCAACAAAACTTGCTGACCCGTCGATGTTCGATCATAGCGCACGAGGAATCGTTCCGGCGGATTGCCCGGCCCACTGAGTGGCGGCAAGGGCACGTTCTGCTGGCGCTGAGCCGATCGTGCGGGGATGGCATCGTCGCGCGCCCGCTCCACCCAACCCGGTGGCGGCATGATGCGGAAGCCCTGATTGTCCTCATATACCGGCTGTTTCTGCGAATTACAGCCGGCCAGTACGAGCGCCAGCACGACCATCGCGGACAACCTTTTGTAATCGCTCCATTGCGGCTTCGGCGTCCCTGGCATGACCAATAGTCCTCAGAAATCACTCGAACTCACGGCTTCGCCCCCGTCTCGTGTGGCCAGGGCCTGGAGGAGGGGAAGGCTGAGCGAAAAACTGATGGAGTGGACGGAGCCATCCGCGAAAAGAAACATGCCGACTCCCGTATGCGGCGAGAAGAAATCTTCTTCATCGCCCCTGGGATCGTTGATCGTTTCCACATCGATGTGGGCGAGCGTTTGCGTCGGAGCGTCCTCGATGGTGGCCAGGTTTATCACAGGTGCGCCGGGCGTGTGCCGGGTTGTGCCGAAGCTCACCGCGCCAGCCCAGGGCGTTTGCGTGAAAAATGCGCCGCGCTCGCCGATGGCAATGGTGTTGCTCGTCCCGTCGGTTACATCGGCGAAGCGAACGCGGCTGTTGCGAGAGAACATGCCGTTGTTATCGTCCAACTCCTCATCCAGATCGATGCCGACACCGTGGCACGCAGCATAGCTATTGGTCGCCGCCTGCGTCAACGCACCGCCGCTGTTGTTCAGGACGGTGAAGACGCCGGTGGAGCGATCAGAAGAGCAGACATACAGCTTAATAATCATCGTGCGGGCGGCGGCGTTGCTGGGAGCTTCGATCGGCTGCGTGAAGTTGATCCGCTGAGCGAGATTGCCCTGTTCGATAAAGGGCAGGATCAGCGCGGCCCAACCCCAGCCCGGCGACGTGTAATCGGTGTTGGCCTGCGGCTGAGGGCAGACATACCCGCATGGAAAGGAATCCTGACTGTCATGGTAGCTGTGCAGCGCCAGGCCGATCTGGTGGAGATTGTTTTGACAGCTCGCCCGACTTGCTGCTTCCCGCACCTTCTGCACGGCAGGTAGCAGAAGCCCAATCAGTACGGCGATGATTGCAATCACTACCAAAAGCTCGATCAGCGTGAAACCGAGGCGCGGAGAAATCGGCCGTGGAATCGGTGAATCGTTGCACTGCATCGCATGCTCTCCATCAGACATTGGCGATCCGCGAATGACCAGGCATTGGGGAAGCACCATCGCTAAGAGAGCGCAAGATATAGCGCTAGACGAAAGCCAACATGAAGCCGTGATTAAGTTTCCTTCATGTGCCTCTTCTCGGCGATGGCCTTTGAGGTGGAGTGGAAGCGGATGTCTCCTCTTTGGGGAAGCGCATGGTCACATGGGTTCCGCGCCCTTCTTCGCTGGCGATCTCGACGGTCCCGCCATGCAATTCGGTGATGGTCCGCACAATAGCGAGGCCCAGACCGACATTACCGTTCCTGGAAGATCGAGCATTCTCGGCCCGGTAAAAGCGGTCAAACACGTGCAGCAAATGGTCGGCGGAGATGCCGCACCCGGTATCGAACACCTCCACTCTGGTCGATCGCTCGTCACCAGTTGCACATAAAGTCACCGACCCACCCGACGGCGTATGAGCCAGAGCGTTCGCCACCACGTTGCCCACGGCTCGTTGAAAAAGCGCACGGTCCAGATCCGCTTGAACGTTCTTTTCAACATCGATGGTGAGCCGGACTCCCGCTTCGGCAGCCGCCAAGCCGTAAAACTCGCAGACCCTTGCCAGCTCCTCGGCAATCGCACACCGTTCCTTCGTGATCTGCGTTTGCGGGTTTTCAGCTCTGGCCAGAAAAAGCATACGGTCGATCAGATGGGCGAGTCGGCCGCACTCTTCCAGACTTGAGGCAAGAGCTTCCCGATATTCCTCTGGGGAGCGTGGCTTGCTCAAGGCCACCTCGACTTCGCCCCGCAGACTGGAGACCGGCGTGCGTAACTCGTGGGCGATATCCGCCGAGAACCGAGAAAGCCGGTTGAAGGATTGTTCCAGGCGGTCGAGCATCTGGTTGAATGTGGCTGCCAAAGTCAGCAACTCCGCGGGGAGGCCGTCTGGGGACATGCGTTCGCTCAGATTGGTCGGATGAATGCGCCGAGCGGTTTCTGCAATGTCGTGGATCGGACGAATGCCGCGGTGAGCGATCCAGTAACCAACTACAGCACAGACCACCAGGGCCATTGCCAGCACGAGCAACAAGTTCTTGCGGTAGCTGGCAAGCAATTCCGTCTGCAGGCTGCGGTCCATTGCCACCTGGATAACGAAGGAGGAGCGCTCGGGAGAGCCGTCGGTCACGGATACGGCAAGGACAAGAAACGATCGCGCGTTGCCCAGATCCATATCGATCCCTGTAGTCGGTTCCGCAAGCGGGACCGGAAACGACGAAGGGGGCAGCAGTTGGTTCATCCCTGGCGTCTCGATGACAACCTGCCCCTCGCCATCGAGGATGCGCAGATGGACACGGGCGCGTTCGTGGGCCTCTTCTTCCTCCATCTCCTGACGAATGGCGGCCATGTCACCGGGCCGGCTCTGCATGACGGCTCGCAACTCGCGTACCCGATCGCCGAGCCGCTGATTGTCCTCGCGGTCGAGGTTACGGACGGTCGCCCAGTACAAGAACCCCGTGGCGGCAAGCACGAGAATAAAGGCGGAACCCGCATACCAGGCAGTCAGACGGGCGGCGAGCGACCACGCCTTTACGGACTGGCGAGAGGAATGGTTCGGTTGTGTTACGTCAGGGACGGTCTTCGAGGACATAGCCCATTCCTCGGACGGTGTGAATCAGCTTTCGCTCGAACGGATCATCGACCTTGGAGCGCAGGTGGCGGATATGCACGTCCACGACATTGGTATCGCTGTCGAAATTCATGTCCCAAACCTGTTCGGCAATGAGCGTCCGCGACAGAACCTCTCCGGCTCTGCGAGCCAGCAGCGACAACAGTGCAAACTCCTTCGGCGTCAGATCGAGACGCTGTCCTGCTCGGGAAGCCCGAAAACGCACGATGTCTACTTCCAGATCCGCCACTCGGATCATCTCCGGCTGCCGGGCCGGTCCTCGGCGAAGTACGGAACGAACGCGAGCCAGCAACTCCGAGAAGGCGAATGGCTTCACCAGATAATCGTCCGCGCCGAGTTCCAGACCCTTTACGCGATCGTGTACGGCATCTCGTGCCGTCAGGAAAAGAATCGGCGTCTGTATGCTTTCTTGACGCAAGGCGGTGAGAATCGTCCAGCCATCGATGCGAGGAAGCATCACGTCGAGGATGACCAGATCGTAAGTTCCCGTTCGGGCCAGATGAAGGCCGTCATCGCCCTGGTTGGCGTGATCGACGACGAAGCCATTCTCCGCAAGACCCTTTCGGAGAAAGGAAGAAATTTTCGCTTCGTCCTCAACGAGCAAGATACGCATCGGAGATGCCCCAAGCGGCGCCGGTTGGCTTTGGGTCTGTGACGATCTCGTTTCTACCTCGTTTTCTGAGGCAGCTTTCCCCAATGAGGAACACCCATGCCGTCCTCGGCGTCCCATTATACAAGAGAAAGATTGCGGACACGACGAGTTCCGTTTCTCGCAGTGGATTACGAGGCGTAACCAGTTGCATCGCGCGAATGCCTTGTTTCTCCATCTATTCCCAAAGAAGTCGAAGCCCCGTCATAATCTACGAGAGAAGTATTTCCGGCATGAGTGTTGCTTTCATTCGATTAGATGGACAGAGAATCGACCTCAGAGGGAGTGCAAGCCATGACCACCCAGACGAAGCAAGTACAACGCGAATTCGTAATCCCCTCGGGACCGAGAAGGCTGAATGGCATCCTGCACGTCCCATCCGGGGCAAAGGGCGTCGTCGCTTTCGCCCACGGCAGCGGTAGCGGCCGATTCAGTCCGCGTAACCAGTTTGTGGCTCGCACCCTTGAAGAGGGAGGCCTGGCAACACTTCTGCTGGACCTTTTGGAAAAAGAAGAGGCCGAGGATCGAGCCAAGGTGTTCGACGTCGAGTTGCTGGCCGAACGGCTGCAAAGTGCTGCGGATTGGCTGAGGCGTGAGCCGGAGACAATGAACCTGCGCCTGGGCTATTTCGGAGCCAGCACCGGAGCCGGGGCCGCCCTCGTGGCCGCGGCACGCGCTCCGGAAGCCGTCAGAGCGGTCGTCTCCCGCGGCGGACGCCCGGACTTGGCCTATAACTACCTGTCTGCCGTCCAGGCGCCAACATTGCTGATCGTCGGAGGCCACGATGACGCGGTAATCGAATTGAACGAACAGGCTCTCGGCCAGCTGCATTGCCACAAGGAACTGATCATTATTCCCCGCGCGACGCACCTTTTCGAGGAATCGGGCACCTTGGAAGAAGTCGCCCGCCTGGCGAACGACTGGTTCATTCGCTGGTTGATCCCGGAATAAACGGACCGATGACGATGGAACTCTGGATTTCTTGTTGGGCGAAGTGCTGCCATCGGCTACACTCTAGGGAGGAAGCCCCACCCGGAGGAAGCCATGTTCAGCCTGCACGACAAAGGAACGCGATTGTGCGATGGTCTGACGCGGCGCGAGTGGCTGCGCGTCGGCGGACTGGGAGCATTGGGTCTGTCCTTACCTGCGCTGCTGCAAGCGCGGGCTGGTGCGGCACCTCAGGTGGCCAGCTTCGGCAAAGCCAAGTCTTGCATTCTTCTCTTTTATCTGGGTGGGCCTCCGCAACACGAGACGTGGGATCCCAAGGATGATGCTCCCGTTGAGATCCGCGGCGAGTTGCACTCCATTGCCACGAATGTTCCTGGTATCCGCGTCGGCGAACTGATGCCGCGGACGGCGAAGCTGCTCGATCGTATCTGCGTCCTGCGAGCGATGTACACCGATGACAATGCCCACTCGTCGAGCGGCTACTGGATGCTAACGGGCGTGCCACATCAGCCGATGAACAGCGAGAACGCCAAGCCAGGCTCTCCCAACGACTGGCCCTGCACTGCCGCCATCGTCCATCAGCTGCGGCGTGGCAAGAACGGTCTGCCTTCGGCAATGGTGCTGCCGGAGCCGATCTGGAATACCGGCATGATTTACTGGCCAGGCCAGGACGGCGGTTTTCTTGGCCGCACGGCCGATCCCTGGATGATTCGCTGCGATCCGTCCTCGCCGGATTTTCAGATCCCCGGACTCAGCCTCGCCGCAGAATTGTCGGCACCCCGACTCAATGACCGGCTCTCGCTTGTGGAGCAAGTCAATCGGGGACTGAACACAGTGGACAGGAGCGAGGCTCTGACGCGGTTCGATCATCACAGCCGGCAGGCGTTCGATCTCCTCCGCGCCGGCAAGGCTCGCCGCGCCTTCGACCTCGAAAGTGAACCAGCGACTCTGCGCGATCGCTATGGCCGCAACCGCTGGGGACAGAGCGTCTTGTTGGCGCGTCGGCTCGTCGAGGCCGGTGTGTCCCTGGTTCAGGTCAACTGGATGCGCATGCCCGGTGACACCGACGACAGCCCCGCGTGGGACACACACAACAAGAACGCTCAGCGTCTCAAGAACAACCTCATGCCGCCTATGGATCTGGCGTATTCGGCGTTAATCGAAGACCTCGAAACGCGGGGGCTCCTGGAGGAAACGCTGGTCGTATGGATGGGCGAGTTCGGCCGTTCGCCGAAGATCAACCCAGGCGGCGGCCGCGATCACTGGGGCCGCGTCTTTTCGGTGGCCCTGTGCGGCGGCGGCATTCGCGGCGGACAGGTCATCGGCTCCTCGGACAAGATCGGCGGCCTGCCGCGCGATGGCCGCGTTCAGCCACAGGACCTGTCAGCGACCCTTTTCCATTGCCTGGGCTTTTCTCCAAATACCGAGATGCGCGACACACTCGGCCGACCCCTCGTCATCAGTCGCGGTGAAGTAATCCGTCAAGCGGTGTAACAAGTAGGGCAACGCTACCCCTCTAGCGAAACCTACCCTGGGAGGTTCTCGTCGTTGCCGCTAAGATACCTCGACGAATGCTGCGTTAGTGCCGATGGTTTCAAAGGTGCCTCCCATGACCTCGCCGCAACGTCGCCGAGATACCCCCTCTCGGTCCACGCCGCGCTTGACCAAGGCGGAACGCAAACGCCAGCTGCTGGCCCATGCTAAAAACCTCTTCGTCACCCAAGGTTACCAGGCCACGACCACGGAAAAGATAGCCCAGGCCGCGGGCGTCAGCGAGCCGGTCCTGTATCGTCACTTCGCCAACAAGAAGGCTCTTTTCCTCGAAGTTCTCGAACAGATCCGAGCCGCCACCCTGCAACGCTGGAATGCCGAGACTTCCAGCTTGACCGATCCTCTCGCCAAGCTGCACGCCATCGCCGACATGTACCTCGGCTCGACGCGCGAACATGCTGTCGAGTATCGCATCATGCACCGCACTTTGGTCGAGACCGACGATGAGGAGATTGTAGCTCTGCTGCGCTCGTTTTACCTCGATAGCGAGGCGCTTTTGGCCAAGATCATCGCCGAGGGCCAGCAGGCCGGCGTCTTTCGGCGTTCGCTCGATCCGCGCGTCGGTGCCTGGGAAATGATCCGCGCCGCCCTGGCCTACACGCTGACCCTTCCACTGGGGATCCCTCTGTTCAACGAGGAGAACTACATCCCCCAGGCCATCGATTGCTTGTTGCACTGCCTGCTCAAGACGGACGTGTAAGCGGCGACCGCCGACGCGGCGGCGCCAGCACAAATGTGGCCAATACCACCAGCGCGAAGACAACGTGCGAAGTGTCAATGACCCAGGGCGGCCAGTCCACGAAGATCAGATTGTGCAAAAGCCGGCCGATGAATGACTCACCGCTCACCGTCTGTCCCGCCAGCTGGCGGAAGCGACCTTCCCAACTCGTCAGTGGGCACTCGATGTTCAAAGCGGCCTCCACGCCCACGATGACCATCATCACCAGGTGCGTCCAGCGGAACCACGGATTACGGACCCACTGCCAGCGCATTATCAATCCCAACCAGATCAACAGCTGGCCAATGACTACATAACTCACGTAAGCGACGTGAACTGCGACGATCGCGTCTGCAAGAAGGCCGTACCCCATCGCTTGTTCCCTCCCCGGAAGGCTTGGGCGCTTGTTGTTCCCTTAGTTATTGGATGCGTGGACGATGCACTTATTCCGGAGGGCACATGGGCCGACGAAATGTCACTCTGAGAGGTGTACTTTTCTCTTGAACGGCAGACGCTCGACCCGTATCCTAAAGTAGCAATACAAGTTCAGACGCTCTGTGTACGCGCCGGACAAGTCTCGCCGGTCAGGATTTTTTTGTTGCATCGAGTGGGGAGTAGGGGGGACCGCTCCACCTTCGCAAGTTTTCCAACCTGGAGTGCTAATACATGGCCAAGACACGTGGCGACTTCACGGACATCCTGGTTAAGCGCCAGATCCTCAGTCCCGATCAACTCGAAGAAGCCAAGGGACTCCAGCAGTCCACCGGCGTCAAATTGCAGGACGCACTGATCAAGCTCGAATACGCCACGATGGAACAGATCATGACGGCCATCGCCGAGTTCCACGGGCTGCAATTCATCGACCTGACCGAAGTGACCATTCCCGCCGCCGTGGTCGAGCTTGTGCCAGAATCGGTGGCCCGCGAGAACGTCGTCCTCCCCCTGGCTCAGGACAATGGAGCGCTCAAGATCATCATGAGCGATCCCAGCGATTTCGATACCGTACAGAAACTTCAGTTCATTCTGAACAAAGATATACAACCTGTCCTGGCTCCGCGCGAGCAGATCATTGAGGCCATCAACCGCCATTATGGACAAACGGAAACAGAATCGGTGGACTCGATGCTCGCCGAGTTCACGGATACGGCCATCGATTTCACCGAAACCGAGGCAACCTCTTCCGGCGCCTCCTTCGAGGAGAGCGACGCCCCGGTGGTCAAGCTCTGCAATCTCATCATTCAGGAAGCCGTCAGCCTGCGAGCCAGTGACATTCACATCGAGCCGTTCGCCGATCGGGTGCGCATTCGTTACCGCATTGACGGCGTCTTGGTCGAGCGCGACAGTCCGCCGCGCCGTCTGCTCGCTCCCATGCTGTCGCGCCTCAAGATCATGGGCAGCATCGACATTGCCGAGAAGCGCCGTCCGCAGGACGGACGTATCAAGATGACCATCGGCGGCAAGCATTTCGATCTCCGCGTCAGTCTGTTGCCGACAAACATGGGTCAGAGCTGCGTCATGCGCATCCTCGACCGCGGCAGTATACAGGTGAGCATTAAGGATCTGGGTTTCGCAGAGGACGACTTCCGGCGCTTCCAGAACATCATCAAGCGACCCAACGGCATCTTCCTGGTGACGGGGCCGACGGGTTCGGGTAAGACAACCACACTGTATGCCGCCCTGAACGAACTGAATCGACCTGATCGAAAGATCATTACGGCCGAGGACCCCGTTGAGTATTACCTCCCTGGAGTGAATCAAGTCGAGGTAAAGCATCAGATCGGACTCGACTTTGCACGCATCATTCGTGCCATGTTGCGGCAAGCTCCGAACATCATCCTCGTCGGTGAAATTCGTGACCGTGAGACTGCGGAGATCGCGGTTCAGGCTTCTTTGACTGGACACTTAGTTTTTAGTACACTGCATACGAACGATGCGCCCAGCGCTATTACACGTCTCGTGGATATCGGGGTCCAACCGTTCCTTGTGGCTTCTTCAGTTATCGCGATCATGGCTCAACGTCTTGTGCGGGTTGTATGCCCCAAATGCAAGGCTCCCGACCAACCCTCCACTGCGGAACTCAAGGCATCTGGCCTCAGCAACGATCAAATCAAAAATGCCACGTTCATGCGCGGACGTGGCTGTGGTCACTGCAACCACACCGGCTACCGCGGGCGCAAGGGCATCTTTGAGATGATGCGCATGAACTCGATCATCCGCGAGATGACCTTCAAGCGCGAGCCGACTCAAACCATACGCCGGCAGGCCCGACTCCACGGCATGCGGACGTTGCTGGAAGATGGCTTGAATAAATCACTTACGGGATTAACCACGCTGGATGAAGTGCTGTCTACCTGCCACCATGAAGCGGCTCTGGTGTAGTCGAGATGCTGTCGAAGCCGCGACCGTAAGAGAGCGGTATTGCCTACGGCTCGCTTACGGTCGCGGCTCTGTAGTCCCTGGTTCCCAAACTCCGATTGGGAACCCACTTCGCGAAACTCCGTTTCGCCTCTTGTCATGGGCTGGCGGCGCGAAACAGAGTTCCGCGGAAGGTGTTCCCAGACAGAGTTTGGGAACCAGGAGCAAGGGGTAGAAAATGAGGGAAGCCAGGAGTTTTTTCGCCCAGTTGAATTGATCCTTCACATTGGGCATGGGATAATGGGTGTGAGGGGACCCAGTCTGCCCTGTTCACCTCTTGAGCAGACTTTCCTCAACGGCCAAACGCCCAATGCCTGAGGTTGAAGGTCCCGTCCAAGATGGATGGGAGCTTCCGTTCTGCGCTTGCATCGTGGTCGGCTGGCGGTTTGACCGCTGGCCGCGCGGGCGTGGGGTAACTGAGGGTCTTCTTGAGTGCGCTAGGAGAGAAAGTGGCTGCCACAGGCACCCCGCTAATTGACAAACTGTTAGCCACGGTGATCCAGCTCAAGGCCAGCGATCTGCATATCACCGTGGGTCAACCGCCGGTCATCCGCCATCATGGGCGTATGCGCCGTCTGGATACAAAGTCGCTGGACAACGATGACTGCACGTCCTTGATGAAAGCCATTACGCCAGATCGCTGCCAACAGGAGCTGCAAGAGAAAGGCGGAGCCGACTTCGCGATCGAGTTTACCGATGGTGTCCGTTTCCGGGTCGCCGTCTTCAAGCAGCGCGGCAACATCGGCCTGGTGCTGCGGCGCATTCCCAACAAGTTCCTGTCGTTTGAAGAGATCGGCATGCCCGAGGCCATCAAGCGGCTCATTACCCGGCCGCGCGGCCTGCTCTTGGTGACCGGCCCGACCGGCTCCGGCAAGACCACCAGTCTGGCCAGCATGATGAATTTCATCAACGAGAACTACGATCGGCACATGATCACGCTGGAGGATCCGATCGAGTATTTCCACAACCATAAGAAATGCACGGTCAATCAGCGCGAGATCGGCGTCGATGTTCCCGATTTCAAAGAAGGCATTCGCCGGGCGCTGCGTATGGACCCCGACATCATTCTCGTCGGCGAAATGCGCGACCTGGCCACCATCCATGCCGCCATCGAAGCGGCGGAAACCGGCCACGTGGTGTTCGGCACGCTGCACACCAGCGGCGCTTCCAGCACCATCAACCGAATCATCGACGTCTTCCCTAAGGAACAGCAGGACCAGATCCGTACCCAGCTTTCGACGGCGCTTATCGGCGTACTGTCGCAAGCGATCTTGCCACGCAAGCCGGATGGGCTGGTGGCGGCTTTCGAGATGATGGTGGTGACGCCGGCCATCCAGAACCTCATCCGCGAGAACAAGACGTACCGCATCGACTCCAGCATTCAGACCGGCCGCAAACACGGCATGTTTCTGCTCGACGAGAAGCTGTTTCACCTGTGGAAGGATGGACTGTGCGAGAAAGAAGAGGTACTGATGCGTTCGTCCAAGCCGGCCGAGTTGGCCGCCAAAATCGCCCTGGCCGAGCGCGGTGAGTTTGAAGACGAGGGTGACGAATACGACGAGGACGAAGACGATTACGACGATGACGACGACGATGACGATGATGACGACCGTCCTCGCCGCAGCACAAACATCCGTCGTCGGTAACTGGTTTTATTACCAGCCCGAAGCGTAAGAAAGGGCGCCCTCTCTTACGCTTCGGGCTGGTCAGAGTTTTCTTGCTCAGGAGCCTCCTGCATGGCGGATTCACTACCTCCCAAGAAACCCGTTCCTCCCGGCGCGCAAGCCAACAAGCCGGCCGCAGGTGCCAAACCGCCGGTCGGTAAGGCGCCCGTGGCAGGCAAGCCCAGCCTCAAGCCCGGCGCCAAGCCCCCCGCCAAAGAGGGCAACGGCAAATCTGCCGCCAAGGCCGCTCCGGCAAAGAAGACTGCTGCCGCCAAGGGTGGCGGCGGCGGAAGGCGCCGCATCGGTCAGGTCCTCGTCGATCTTGGTTTCGTCGATGACGACCAGCTGTGGGAAGTCCTCGAAGAGGCCAAGAATACCGCCCAGCCGGTCGGCCAGACTGCCGTCTCGCGCGGCCTGATTAACGAAGACCAGCTCCTGCAAGCCCTGGGCGAACAGCACGGACTCAAGATCGTCAATATGCAAGAGGTTAAGCCGCAACCCGAAGCGCTGGCGCTGGTTCCGGAGACGATGGCCAACGTCTACAAGGTTGTGCCCCTCTCCTTCAAGGACAAGGTGCTATCGATCGCCGTCGGCGATCCCAACAACCTCGCCGCTCTGGACGATCTGCGCAACTTGCTCAACATCACCGAGGTCCAGGCGTACCTGGCCATGCCGCAGGCCATTACCGAGGCGCTGGACAAGGTATACGCCGGCAAGGAAGAGAGCATTATTGACATCATCCAGGAAATCGAAAACAACCCCGAGCTGGGCAAGCGACGCGCCGAGACCAGCATCGACCTGGAAGACATGCTCGAAATGGCCAACGAAGCGCCCGTCCGCAAGCTCATCAACATGGTGTTCCTGTTGGCCATCAAGGACCACGCCAGCGACATCCATTTCGAACCGTTCGAGGATGAATACAAGATGCGTTACCGCTGCGACGGCATCCTCTACGAGATGGTGCCGCCGCCGCGCCACCTGGCCTCGGCCATCTCCAGCCGTATCAAGGTCATGTCCAACCTCGACATTGCCGAGCGACGGCTGCCGCAGGACGGCCGCATCGAGCTGAACGTCGGCGGCAACCCTGTCGATATGCGTGTCAGCGTGTTGCCGACTATGTTCGGTGAAAGCGTCGTCATCCGTGTTCTCGACCGCACCGTGGTGTCGCTGGACCTCAACAAGGTCGGCATGCCGTCGGAGCTGCTGGCTTCGTTCCGCGGCCTGATCGCCAAACCCAACGGCATCATCCTGGTCACCGGCCCCACCGGCGCCGGCAAGACCACCACGCTTTATTCCGCTCTCAACGAGCTGAACGTCATCAGCGAGAAGATCATCACCACCGAAGATCCCGTCGAGTACGACATCGACGGCATCATTCAGTGCCAGATCAATCACGAGATCGGTTTGACGTTTGCCAGCGCTCTGCGAAGCATTTTGCGTCAAGACCCGGATAAAATCCTCGTCGGCGAGATTCGCGATCTGGAAACGGCGCAAATCGCCGTACAGGCGTCCTTGACCGGCCACATCGTTTTCAGCACGCTGCACACAAACGACGCCCCCAGTGCCATTACCCGTCTGCGCGACATGGGCCTGGAGCCGTACCTCATCACGGCCACGGTCGAGGGCATCCTGGCTCAGCGGTTGGTGCGCAAGATTTGCGAGGATTGCCGTACCGAGTTCGAGCCGTCGGCGGAAATGCTCATGGAGCTGGGCCTGCGTCCCGAAGACGTCAAGGGTAAGAAGTTCTACTACGGCCGCGGCTGCGATCGCTGCAACAACACGGGCCACAAGGGCCGAACTGGGCTCTACGAGCTGGTCATCATCGACGACGATATCCGCGACTTGATCTCCAACGGCTCCTCCACTGACGAGCTGCGCCAGGCGTGTATTCGGCACGGCATGGCCACTCTGCGCGAGTCCGGACTGCATGCCATTTATAACGGCGTCACCACCATCGAGGAAGTGGTCCGCGAAACCGTGCTGGAAGACGATTGAGAAGTAGTCAGTAGTCAGTAGTCAGTAGAAGAACGAGGAAGGCGAGATTCCCATCTACAGACTGCTCACTCCAGACTGCTGAGGAAGCAATGCCAGCCAGAACCTTTGAAGAAGTGGAGCTATGGAAGAAGGCACACCAATGGGTACTGGCGGTTTACCGGTTCACGGAGAGGTTTCCGAAGCATGAATTGTTTGGTCTCGTTTCCCAACTGAGGAGAGCAGTGGTTTCGATACCCGCCAATTTCGCGGAAGGGTTCAAGAAGCAGGGAAAAGCCGACAAGGTGCGGTTTTACAATATCGCCCAAGGTTCGATCGAAGAGTGTCGCTATTATTTGATCCTGAGCAGGGATCTAGGGTATGGAGAAACAGCCCTGCTAAGGGGCCAGCTAGAAGAAGTCAGTCGGATGCTTGAGGCATATAGTCGTGCTATCATCCCTCGACAGCGGCCTACTGACTACTGACTAGTGACTACTGACTACTACGAGCGGAGCGAGCCATGCCGACGTACAAGTATGAGGCGATGGACACCAGCGGCGGAGAAGTCAAGGACTCCGTCGAGGCCTTGAGCGAGGAAGAAGCCCAACAAAAAATCCGGCAGATGGGCTATTTCGTGACCAAGATCACCGAAATGGCCGGCACCGCCAAGAAGGGCAAGAAGAAAGTCGGAAAACGCAAGAAGGGCCGAACCTTCACCATCGGCGGCGTGGGCAGCAAACAGCTCTGCACCTTCACGCGCCAGTTCTCCACGCTGCAGGACGCCGGCCTGCCGGTGCTGCGCAGCCTGCGCATCCTTGAGAATCAGATGAAGCCCGGCGTCCTCAAGAACGCCCTGATGGATGTCGTCGATGACGTGGAGTCCGGCAGCACGCTGTCCGAGGCCTTCGCCAAGCATCCCAAGTGCTTCGATCGCCTCTACGTCAACATGGTCAAGGCCGGTGAGGCCGGCGGCGCTCTAGAAATCATCTTGAAGCGTCTCGCCGACTTCAAGGAAAAGGCGCAGAGCCTCAAACGCAAGATCACCGGCGCCATGGTCTATCCCGTGGTGGTCATCCTCACCGCCGTGGGCATCTTGACCTTCATCATGTTGTACATCATTCCGAAGTTCGAGAAGATCTTCAAAGACTTCGGCATGAAGCTGCCTGAGATGACCGAAATGCTCATGGCAACTTCGCGCTGGTTCGCCCAGTACTGGTATACGTTGCCGCTGTTCCCGTTGTGCTGGTGGCTGATGATCAAACTCATCCGCCTGAACAAAACCGGCGCGTACGCCCTGGACCGCATCTATCTGTGGATACCGCTGATCGGCAAGCTGATCGAGAAGACCATCGTGGCCCGAACCTCACGCACACTGGGCACGCTGGTCAGCTCCGGCGTGCCCATCCTCGAAGCGCTCAGTATTGTGCGCGAAACGTGTACCAACGCCGTCTTCGAGCGCATGTATCAGCGTGTTTACGAGTCGATCCGCGAGGGTGATACCATCTCGCAGCCGCTCAAGGAGAGCCGGCTGGTCGATGACATGGTGGTCAACATGATCGATGTCGGCGAGGAGACCGGCGATCTGGATACGATGCTGTACAAGATCGCCGATGTCTACGATGAGGAAGTCAACGTCATGGTGGAAAGCCTCATCAGCTTGCTGGAGCCGATCATGATCGTGGTGCTGGGATTCATCATCGGCACCATCGTAATTTCGCTCTTTTTGCCGCTGATCAAGCTGCTGGAAGGTTTGAGCAAGTAACCGGGGGCGTTTACCAGCCCGAAGCGCAAGCGCGGGCTGACGAAAAGGGCACACGAAGGGAGATAGCGATGATTCGGAAGCATTCGCGGAGCCAGACACGCTCGGCGTTCACGCTGGTGGAGTTGATCGTCGTATTGCTCATCATCCTGATCCTGGTGGGCCTGCTCGGCAGCGCTGTGTTCAAGGCGCTACAGAAAATCCCCGAAGTGCAGACGCGCACGGAAATCTCTGAGCTGGAAGTTGCTCTGCGGGCGTTCATGACGGATTACGGATTGAGTGATCCGCCGCCGAGTACGCTGTTCTTGAACGAACAAGCCCCGCTGAGCGTAGGCGGCGCGAGCGCTTCATTTCTCACGAGGGCGTTCGGGAAAAACCTCGGCCCCACGGATTGGAACGGCGATAATACTATCGCACCGTTGAATGTTACATGGGTATTACAAGGCCACCAATGCCTGGTCTTCTATCTGGGTGGTCCTCCCAGCGCGTTAGGCCCGCAAGGTTTCTCGACGAACAACAGCAGTCCTGCCATGCCAGGCGGCAAGCGCAAGGGGCCTTATTTCACTTTCGTTACAAGCCGACTTATGCCGCCACCAGCAACGGCCGCCCTCACGGCGCCAAACTTTCCCGTGTACGTCGATCCCTGGCAGACGAAATCGGGGGCTTTCTTCAATGCGCCAACGACAGCAGGGGGCACACTGGGAGGCACTCCCTACGCCTACTTTAGTTCTAATGGGATCAACAACGGCTATTCCTATACGGATTGCAGCGGGTTAGGCTTCCTGGACGTGCTTGCACGGCCGCAGTTCGCTCTTCCGTACTATACAGCGGTAACCCCTCTCGGAGGGCCGACGGCATTCACCAACAGCAATACCTATCAGATCATTTCGGCCGGAAAAGATGGCGTTTTTGGCTACACTCTCTTCGTTCCCCCCGCCGGCGTTCCCCCACCGCCCGTTGTGCCGCCTTTGGTCTTATCGGACAACAATTTATGGATCCCGACGAGCGGCGCAGTCGGATCGGGCGCGGACGATCAGACGAATTTCTCTTCCACGTTGCTTGGCTCAGGCCAGAACTAAAAGGAGCAGGGAGCCATGATAACAAGAGCAAGGTTCAATCGCTCCGGAAGAGTCGAGCGCGAGGCCTTCACGCTGATGGAAATGATGGTGGTCATCACCATCATGGCAGCCCTGATCGCACTGTCTGCCTCGGCGGTGATGAAATTCATCGCTGTGCAGCAGACAACGAACACGCAATCGACCCTCGACCGCGTGCAAAGCCAGTTAATCAAGGCGTGGTCGAAGGTCAAGGACCAAGCGATTAAGGAGTCGATTGATCCCAGCGTAATGCTACTTAAAGGCACCGATCCAAATGCACAAGAGCGCGCACGGGTACTCCATATAAAACTCAAGCTGCGGCAGGCGTTTCCGATGACCTTCAACGAAGCGCTGAATCCGGCTCCGCTGCAGCCGTTGCAGGGATACGTATCGTATCTGACGAATCTTGGCATCACCGGTAGCAGTGCGGCCACGGCTCCGATAGAGTCTTCTGCCTGCTTGTTGATGGCTCTGCAACGAGGCGTCAGTGGCGCAGGCATCGACCCATCCGATCTGACTGCCGGTGGAGCTGCAGGTAGTCTCCCACTGCCTGGCGGAAGCCTTCCGTACTTGACGGACGCCTGGGCCCGGCCGATTTTCTTCACGCGCGTACCTGCTGGCAATCTCTACCTCAATCCGGTCACGCCAACGAGCGTGGCCAACGTATACACCACTTTGCCGTGGAGCTTGACGACCGGTTTGCCCGTGACCTGTTATTCGCAACCAGGCAGTAATGATCCGGGCGACCCGACAGGGCTGCTAGTATCGACTCCTTGGAGGACGGTCTACGGTCCTCCATTCTTTGCCGCGACATCAGAAGTAGTGCCGCTCTTGCCTCAGGGTGCCAATACATCATTTAAGTTGGCGCCGATGGTCGCTTCGGGCGGCCCATCCGATTGGACCAAACCGGGGCAATTTCTGCCCTTCGATCCGTTAACTTTTTACGCCGTGCCCGGCGGCAACGCCCAATTTAGCACTCCGTAATGTGCTTATTGACGCCTTGGATGAAAAGGTTACACTCAGAGTGCATCCTGTCATGTATACGACAAAAAAGATCGTGGTTCGGCGTGAAGCCTTCACACTGACTGAAATGCTGGTGGTGATCGCCATTATCCTTGCCGTCGCTGCCCTGGCGGCCGCTTTCGCGCCGCGCGTCAACGACAACCAAAAGATGTCGCGAGCCGTTGATAATCTGCAGCAATGGCTCCTGACCGCCAAGATGCGCGCCAAGCGTGACGGCCTGGCGACGGGTCTGCGCTTCATCCAGACTCAGGGCGATATGAACATCGACCCAGGCCTTCAATTGGTCCCACCTGTACCTACAATCTTCTCGCAATTCCAGTACATCCAGCAGCCGGATCCGCTGTCCGGCGGAGTCATAACCGCGGCTGGCCCGGTCGGTGGAGTCATACAGTCGGCAGCCGCTGGCATAGTCACTTTCACTCCTGGCACCGTTGATTTCACGCTTGGCGGAAACCTACTTCCAAATCAGTGGTTGGTGCAACCCGGTGATTACTTGGAGATCAATGGTGGGGCCGTCTTTATCATTGGTCAGGTTTCTCCCGCTAGTCCGACTAACACTCTCGTGCTTGGAATTCCCAGTCTTCCCAACCCTTACGTGACCCCACCTACTCCTACCACTTATGGTTCGTCGCTCAGCCTCACTGCCACAACGAATTACCGCATCCTTCGCCAACCGCGCATTCTCATTGGTGAGGAGCCACTGGCGCTACCGGACAACTACGCAGCCAATTTCGGCCCTATTCCCCTTAGCGGCAGCTTGTTACCCGGCACCAACGTGTCGCGCGGACCGAGCGGTTTGCCTGAAATCTTGTTCTCTCCTTCGGGAGCCGTTACAGGGACCAATGCCGGCGTCCCCATATTGTGCATCAGTGTCTGGGACGTGCCGGCACAGAACGAACTACCTGATCCCAACCGCGTAGGCATCATCGGGATACAAAGTCGCTCGGGTTTCATGGGCGCGTACGACGTGTCGCTATCGGGCAATCCATTCTATTTCGTGCAAAACGCCCGTGAATCGGGACTGTGAGACGGAGTCATCTTGGAGGTTCGCATCATGATACGCCGACCCGGCGTGACGCTTATGGAAGTGTTGATCGCTATGTTCATCATGGCCATCGGCATGATGGCGCTGTTGGCCCTGTTTCCCGTGGGCGCCGTGAGCATGGCTCAGGCGCTCAAGGATGACCGCTGCGCTTACGCTTCCATCGTGTCTGAAAACACGGCCATCGCCAGCAACATTCGCTACGGCGATTGGGCGGTGACGACACCACTCAACGCAGCCGCTGCGGGCTCTGCAACGGGTCTAGGGATGGTATTCGTCGATCCCTATGGTGTGCAGAACGGTCTATTAACTCCGTTGGGTGCGCCCGTGGTCATGAACATTCTGCGCGTCAGTCCCTCTTTTGCAAGCCCTGCAAGTCCTACAAATCCTACGGGCATTCCTGTTACCGTTCCTCCGGTCTTACCGTCGTACGTTACAGATCGCTGGTTTAGTTTGCCCGATGACATCGGCTACAACCTGGGCGGTTACCCGGACATCGTCACGACGGGCGGCGTACTTGATCGCGGACGACGCTATAGTCTTGCGTATCTGCTGCGCAAGCAGCTCTCCATCCAGGTGACCCCAACTCCATTCGCGAACGCAAATCAGATTCCGGTCCAGCTATATGCGGTTGTCTACTCTGGACGGCCCGTCTTCTCGCTGGCAACAACGCCAGGCGAGCATCTTCTTCAAGGCGGCACACCCGTTCCTCCGAATAGCATACGCCTCCCAGGAGTTGGTCTGCAGGGACTCAAGCGTGGCGGATGGGTTTTCGAGCCCGACAATGGCTACTTCTATCGAGTGACGAACATCGCGGAGAACCCTGCGGCAAATACGACGAGCGTGGAGTTTCAGCAAAACCTGCGAGGCGCGAGCCCTACGCCGATTGCAATCACGCGAATCATAGGCATGGATTATGTGGCGGAAGTGTTCGACAAGGGAACCGGCTGGCAGCAGTAAGACGGAGCCTCGCCACAGGGAGCGAATCTTGGATCATATCGCGGGAGCATCGATCATGAAACGCCGACAAGCGTTCACACTAGTAGAGCTGATGGTGTCGATGGCCCTGATTATTTTTATGATGGCCATCCTGTCGCAGGCCTTCATTGCGGCGCTGGGCACGTTCCGCAACCTCAAGGGTCAGGGCGATCTGGCCGAGAAACTGCGCTCCACCATGCAAATTCTGCAGCGCGATCTCGGGGCCAACCACTTCGACAGCAATCGGCGCCTGAGCGATCCGTCCTTCTGGAACAACGGCCCGCCACAACAAGGCTTCTTCCAGGTCTGGAACGGCCCCCTGGCCAACCCAGCGGGCACGTGGCTGGGTACAGCACCCGTGTTAGTGCCGCAAGTTCAGAACTTCACCGGCGACCCCGTATTGGGATCAACTCCTCTGGTGGGGCCAAATACGGAAGGCGCGGATCCGAGTGGCATAGGCAGCTTTCGATCCATCAATCACACGTTGGCCTTCACCGTACATCTCGTCGGCAACAACATGGGCGATTTCATGTCGGCCAGTCCGTTAGGTAGCGGCTTGAGTGTTCCCCCACTCCCCGTACTTCCTGGCGGGATCGCTTCAGTCCAAGCATTTGGCCCGCCGGAGAACCGGTATCAAACAACTTCCGGCACCTACAATTTCCAGTGGGCCGAAGTCGAATGGTTCCTAAAACCGCAAATCAACCCGACTACTAACTTGCAGGACTCTACTGTTGCCGATCCAAACCTTTCCCCAGCGCTCCCCTTGTACACTCTCTATCGCCGTCAGCGCCTGCTGGTGCCTGACAATAATCTGGTCAATTTAGGCGGCATTCCTTACGCACAGCCGGGCTTCTCTCCAACACCTGCGTACTTTCTTGAAATGAGTTGTTGTGGTAATCCACCACCACCCGGGCTCCCTGCAACTTTGTATTTCAACAGTCCCGCCGACGTCACCATGCCCAATCGGCGCCTTGGACTGGGAATTCCCTCAGCGTTTACAACTGTCGCACAGGACTTGACTACCCTGGGCGTGCCGCTCACCTCGTCACTCTGGGGCCTTGCAGGCTCGGACATCCAGATGAACGATGTTGTTTCGTTTGATGTCCGTTTGTTGCCTCTGTATCCGACGAGCACCGTGTTGACGGCGAATCAGGTTGTCGATCCGTTTGTGACGCTGTTTCAGACGCCATTCACCCCGAGCACACCGTTCACCTACACGCCTCCTCTGGGAATAACAGGGACGGTTTTCGACACCTGGAGCAGTATCAATGATGGTATGAACGATTATTCCCAGTGGAACACGACGGGGACAGCTACTGGCGGGAAGATTCCCTACTGGACCACGACTCCGCTGATTTACCAATACCCCGTCGGTGCTTTAGTACCGACTACCGCTGTTCCGCAAACGCTCACCACGCCCGTAACAGGGTCCGGCCCGATCATTCGGGCGGTACAAGTAACGATCCGGATTTGGGATTTCAAGACGAATCAAACCCGACAAGTGACCATCGTGCAAGCACTGTAGTCGCTTGCGGACTAGCGCGGAAGCGCAAAAGAGGAGAGCAGCCATGCGATTTCAGAAATCCAGTGAACGGCGGGCCGTCATTCTAATGGTGGTGCTGTCGTTGTTGACGCTATTCGCGCTCGTCGGCATCACGTTTGTGTTATACGCCGACGCAGAGGCCACCGCCGCCCGCATTGCCCGCGAATCTCAGACATCCCAGGTTGCCGACGTGGATCCCGAGACGGCCCTGTCCTTTTTCCTGGGCCAGCTCATCTACGACGTGCCCGATACACCTGCCGGCGTCGCCTCCGGCCTGCGCGGCCACAGTCTGGCACGGACGATGTACGGATACCAGTATCCCGGCGTGAACGTCACACCGTTCAATGGCATCGGCCGCTTACACTATGCTTCGCCGGTGGCTTATCCAGCTGTCGCGCCTTATATCAACAATCCACTGACCAATGTGCCGCCCAACTGGGGCCTGAGTGTAGACGATTTCGCGCTCGTCAATTACACCTGGTTCTCCAGCGATGGCTTTCTCCGCGATCCGGAACGCTATGGTGTGCGCGCCAATCCGGGGGTGGCGCAGGCCAACTCCTATGTAGGCTGCAATGCTCCCTATACGTATCCCGACCTCAACAACTTCTACCTGGCGGCCATGCGGGCCGACGGCACGGTACTGGTGCCGTCGTATCATCGTCCGTGGCTGTTCCAGGTCGGCACGGCCGCTAGCGCGACAAAATACTATACTTTTAACGACATGACCAATCCCAATTGGACAAACCAAGTGGGAAAATACCTGACGTTGCGCCCACGACCGGCTGAACACCCCTCGTTCCCCCTTCCCGGCGATCCTACCGGCGACGTGAAGAATCTGCCGTGGGCGCCCGGCGGCAACGATAGCATCTGGGTCGATCTCGGCGCCCCCGTGATGACGGCCCCGGACGGCACACTCTACAAGATGATGTTCGCTCCGCTCATCATCGATCTGGACGGCCGCGTTAATTTAAACACGGCCGGCAACATCCTTGCCTATGCCGCCTCCATGAGTGCGCCGGCCAGCTGGGCACAAGCCTCCGGAGCGCACGTCTCCAATCAAGGATGGGGTGGCTGGGAGGTCAATCTCTCCAAGGCTCTGTGGGGCGATTCGGGAGGCTGGCCGGTCACGACGCCCGCCACGCCGCCGGAGTGGATGCGACTGATCACCGGCGCGTCCCTCGCGACGACTACTCCGCCCAACACATTACCCATCATCGTGCAACCCGGTTGGTTTCAGCCGACTCCCCTGCCCCTGGGTTTGAGCGCATGGCTCCTGCCCAGTGTGCATGGCCGCTACCTGGAAACTCCGGCCGGCCCTACTCCACTGTACACACCGAACGCGGCACCACCCGGAGTTAATTTTGCCTTCCCCAGTATTGCTCCTACTTTCCCCAGCGCCATTAGTCTCGCCACGACCTACACACACCCCTATGCCCAGGCCGATTACAACGGGTGGAATGAGCCATCAATAGCGCCACCCTACGTACCGTCGAGTCGTATCGCGATTTCTCCGAATCCCGGTAGCAACCCCCTCTATCCGTTCCCTGTCTACACGACCGGATATGCCAATGGCGGTGTACCCAACGGGATAACGAACCCGCTAAGCGTCGAGACCACCAATAACCCTCTGCTCTTC
>DATBHJ010000258.1:0-8868 GCA_036557565.1 Gemmataceae bacterium | reverse complement strand
GAGAAGAGAGGCCGTTGGCAGTGCAGCGCCTTCACGATCGGCCGAGTGGTGCGGGAACGACTGTGTGAACGACCAGCCAGCGCATTCCAGGCGGCTACGACCGCGACAGCCAACGCCGCAATAAACTCGGGATGACTCAGGATACTCACCGACTGTCTTTCATTGCCAATACCTTGCTGATAAGATGTGTGAATCATCAAGCCAATCTCCATTGCTGGCAGCGGAGGTGATTCGTGGATAACGCCGCACCCTGGCAAACACTACTCCGCGAAGCTCTGACTCTTCTGGCTCTCCCCATTGACGAACAGATCCGCTTGAGTGGCCCCGGTTGTGCTGCCCGCGACTTGATTAACGACTTCAACCATGCCCGCCGCCTGGCCTGTGAGGAACCAACATTATCAGATGACCAAAGACAGGCTCTTGAGGCCATCGCTCGTGTCGTGCAGGGGATGGCAGAGCCAGACGTAGAGTGCTTCAATACCGAGGCGTTACGCCGTCCTGTTTGGCAGCAATTGCGAGAGCTGGCCTCAGACGCATTGCATGTGTTCGGCTGGGAAAAGGTCCCAATCGAGCCATTCGAGGAAAGCTCACCCGGCGTCTGGTCTCGGCCACAAAGCGGCGCTAAACCCACCGGTGCAAGTCGCTCCGCAGTTATTTCGCGCTCCACACCGACTCGCGCCGACGTCAAAGAGGCCGTCAAATCACGGGTTCCCCCCTGGGTTATAGTGGCCGGCTGCCTGAGTGTTTTCATTTTCCTTCTGTTGTGCGGCACTGCCGTTGGAGTCTGGGTCTATGTACTCAAGAATGGTTATGTTTTTGGGCCGACTCGCGATCGTGCCGATCCATCATTCAACGCACCTCCTGTTTCAGTAAACCTTGGCCCACCCGTCGGGGGCGTGGCCGTAAACGGGAGGCTTGTGGAGCCTCAGGGAGGATTCTCCTATGTCCCTCCGGAAGGTTGGATGGCGCACCAACTCCCCGGTCATAAATACCGCATTGTAAGCGGCCCAATGATCGGGGCAGGCGCCCCTAACATAAACGCCACCGATGAGTTATTCGCCGGTTCCCTCGAAGAATATGTGAAGGCGAACCTCGCCGGATTGCAGCGATTCATGGCTGAATTTCGCGTCCTGAGGCAGGAGGACTTCCAAACGTCGGAAGGGTTGTCAGGCGTTCGTGTGATTACAGAGGCAACCCTCAATGGGAGACGTTTCCGTCAAACTTATTTCTTTTTCGGCAACGGGAACAGGAAGTATGTCGTCGCTTGCACGACAGGTCGCGAGGGAGGCGAGGAGCTTGACCCCATTTTTGAAGCCAGCATGAAGACATTTCGCCTGGAACAGCAATGAGCCAGGATGTTTCGCGTGCGCCGTAGACATCGTTCGCGGAGTAGGGAGTCGTTTGAGAAGGACGCGCCAAACAACTACCACTGGCTGAGCACCCTGTTGCCTCGCGCTTGCGGTGAAACAGGACGAGAAGGAACGATTTCGTGAAGCACGTCATTCTCCTCAAACGCCTTCTCCTGCTCATCTGGGCTGTCTGGATGAGTATCGTTTTTCTCACTAACCTTGCTGACGCTGGAAAAGGACTCGGCTTACTTCGTGAATCGTGGAGCTTTGCCTCCGGAAACTGGAACCTCCTCCAAAAAACCACCGCACGATACGCAATGCCATCGAGCGTCAACGCCGTCTTGTTCGCAGGCGTCATACTTTGGGAAGGGCTTGCCGCGATGCTATTCTGGTTGGCAGGCCTGAGCTATCGAGGAAGAGGCTCAGCACGCAAGGTCTTGTATCTTGCATTTATGACCTCGCTACTTCTGTGGGCAGCTTTCCTTGTCGCGGATGAAATTCTCATCTCCTATGATCTGGAAAGCCCGCACCTGCGACTCTTTGTTGCTCATCTCGTGACACTCTTGGCCGTTGACCTGTTGCCCGAAGGCTAGACGGCGGAGGAGTGGATTTCGGGGACGTAGCCGGCGTGGATCGTTCGCACCGTCGATTTCGGCGTCAACACCTGGACCGTCTCTCGTCTTGGCCGCCGCTGTCGATCACGATAACCGCCCAGTGTCCACGCCAACAGAGATTCACCTAGAACCAGGTACGGTTGATCTCCCCATGCCTGAGCGGTGACGAACACCCCATCCGGCAACTCGTCGAGCAATGCCGGAAAGGTTCGTTTGGAACGGTCGGCAGTGAGACGCTCGGCGTGCAAGCAATCGTCAATCTCGGCGGCTGTCGTCCTTGAGGACCCTTCCACCGTTGCATTTGCACTTTTCCAGGTGTTGCAAAAGTCGAGGAAACGAGCATGCCGACACTCGGCGCAGGGACGATGCCCGGCGGCCAGGGCAGTTGCTTCATCAAGAAAGAACAGCTCGGTGTAGCGGCCCGGTGTCATAACCTTCCGCTTTCGGCCGCGGAATTCCAGAACACACACGATCCACCGTTTCACCTGCCACGCCCGCAGGACGCGTCCCTCGGCGTCGTGCAGGATACCACGGTTCCCCAGAAACGTTCCCCGATCGGCAATCGCAACGATGTCGCCGAAGGGGGTAATACGATTCTGCCTCGGCATGGCTGAAAGCCCTCGCTTGTCCCGATTTCTTGAACCTGGATCAACGTCCGATTCTACGCAGAATCCGCTTCGGCTACCATCTGGCCTAGTGGATGTTCCCGTGGCTTCTTTATTCCGTGCTAGATGTCGGCATATTTCCCGGAAGCGGCCGCCAAGTAAAGAACGGTTGAATCCAAAGTTTTGGGAACCGTTTCTCTTTCCGGAGCCGATGGAACTAGATGATGCTGAGCAGAGCCGGCTTGTTCGGCACAGATTCTGGTAGGTAGAATGGGCGAAAAGGAGACGCCGTTATGATCGAACTCCACGAAGATCAATTGCAATCCCTCGACGCCCCCGAACAGCCGCCGGTCGCCATCGATCCTCGGACAGGACAGGAGTATTTCCTGATTCGCCGAGAAATCTACGAGAAAGTGCGTAGTTTTCTTAAACCCCTTGGCCGCGCCTGGGATAATCCGGCAGACGACGACTTGATCCAGGAGGAGGCATGAAGAGAGGCGAAGTCGTCGAAGTGGATTGGCCATACAGTGACATGACGGGAAGCAAAAAACGACCAGCAGTTGTGGTACAGGCCGACCTCCTCAATGGACTGATTGATGACACGATCCTCGTTCAGATTACGAGTACGCGCCACGGCCTACCCGGTACGGAGGTGGTGCTGGACCCCGCAGTGGAGGCCGGCTCCGGTCTTCGCAAGATTTGCGTGGCATCCTGCACGAACATCCTGACAATGGATCAAGGACTACTCATGAGGACGATCGGCTACATTTCGGACATCGCTATGCAACCGATCTGCGACTGTCTGAGGACAGTGCTGGAGTTGCCGTGACTATGACCTCAGCGCACGTCCCACTTCTTTGCTACATCCAACAACAATCCCGATCGATCAGCTGTCCGTATCCTTGATCGCACTAATGCGAATCACCTGGCGGAGTGGCGGAGTGGCGGAGTGGCGGAGTGGGTGTTCCAGCAGTCGAGGTCGCATAGAATAGTCGCTTATGAGCATCCTTCGTATCACCAACGGTCGGGTCATCGACCCCTCTCAGAACATCGATCAGGTCACCGACCTGTGGATTCGCGGCGAACACGTCCTCGGTGTGGGGCCGCATCCCTCAACGCAGGCCGATCGCACACTCGACGCCACGGGCAAGATCGTTTGTCCGGGTCTCATCGACATGCACGTCCATCTGCGCGAACCGGGACGCGAGGAAGACGAGACCATCAGCACCGGCACCGCCGCGGCTCTGGCGGGCGGCGTGACCTCGGTAGCGTGCATGCCCAACACTGAGCCGGCTCTGGACAGTCAGGCGGCGGCCGAGTTCGTTCACCTGCAGGCCAAACGCGCCGGCAATGCCAATGTCTTTCCCGTCGGTGCCATCACCAAGGGCCGAGACGGCAAGGAATTAGCCGAGATCGGCGGACTCGTCGATGGCGGGGCCGTCGCCTTCACCGACGACGGCTCGCCAGTCGTCAGCGCCGAGATCATGCGCCGCGCCATGGAATATTGCAAGATGTTCGATAAGGCCGTCCTGAGTCACTCGGAGGATCTGGAATTGACGCGCGGCGGCATCATGAATGAAGGATACGAGAGCATGCGCCTCGGACTGCGTGGCATGCCGGCCGCCGCAGAAGAAGTAATGGTTTACCGCGAGATCGCCCTGGCCGAGCTAACCGGGGCGCGCGTACACATCATGCACGTCTCCACAGCGGGCAGCGTGGAGTTGATTCGACGGGGCAAACAGCGCGGCGTCCACGTCACTGGCGAGGCCTGTCCGCATCATTTCACGCTGACTGACAAATGCCTGCGCACTTTCGACAGCAATTTCAAAATGGCCCCACCGCTGCGTACCGAAAATGACGTACAGGCGATACTGGCCGGACTGCGTGACGGCACGCTCGAAGTTATCTCTACCGATCACGCGCCGCACGCGCCGGAAAAAAAGATGCGCGAGCTGGATCAAGCACCCAACGGCATCATCGGCCTGGAGACTCTGGTGCCCATTTGCGTCAAATCGTTGATCGAGCCTGGGCATCTGACCTGGCCGCAGCTTATCGAGAAGCTGACAATCCATCCGGCTCGCGTTCTGGGCATAGATCGCGGCACACTCAAGCCGGGAGCCATTGCAGACGTGACGATTCTCGATCCGACGGCGGAGTGGACCATCGATCCCAAGAAGTTTCGATCCAAGAGCCGCAATTGTCCGTTCGCCGGCTGGCAGGTGCGCGGCTGGGCCGATACGGTGCTGGTCGGCGGCGCCCTCAAGTTCCAGCGTCACTCTACAGCATAATCGCCCCGTAATTGGTCTTGCAGGATTGGTCCCTTCTCGTTATATCCGCCGCTTCCACGAACAGGCGAAAATGCCAAGGAGGGACCATGCGGCGATTGTGCGGGCTGCTCGGCTTGCTGTGCGCCGGGTGCATGCCCTTGGGTTACGTGTTTCCCTCCATTTCCTACGTCCGGCCAGCCACCGTCGGGGCGGCGCGCGACCAGGTTCGAGCGTTCCGCGTCGATGTCACAGACGACGCCAACAGCGTGGAAATCCCCGAACACGATAGCTACGTGCTGACGCCGCTGCCCCTCAACGACGACGGCAGCTTTGAAGCACAAACGAAGGTATCAACCGATTACGGCTTCTTGCTTTGGGGCCTTGCCGCCAACCTCGGCACTTCTCGTCATCACACGGTTCTTGTGCGGCTCTATCGGCCGGGCTATCACACGATAGAGCTGGTATCATGGCGCAACGGCGAGAAGCCGCTCTGGACGCCGGCGCAGACGCCGAAAGAACAGGAGCAAGCCATCGACGATCTTGTCTCAACATGGTGGACTTCGCCGATGCGCTTGCAAGTTCAGTACGCCATGCAGGGAGCCGGTCCGCCGCGCGAGCCGCTCGTTTTCCGTTTCCTCGCGCCGGGCTCGACCTCGGACGACCATCGCGAGGCGTTGTGCTTCGCGGCGGGAGAATACGAACGACTGGCACAGCAAGCGACCGAGGCAGACATGCGCTCTCGTCTCGAGGAAAAAGCCAAGTCGCTACGGCAACTTGTCCTTCGCTAAATACAATCACGAAAACACGAAAATAAGAAAACACGAAGAAAGAAAAAGACAGCAGCAGCAACCAAGTACGGCTCTTTGTTGCCTTCCTTGTCTTTTTCGGGTTTTCTTACTCTCGTGTTTTCGTGATTGCATTTGCGCGCAACCTAAGGAAAACTTCTATGAAGATCGTCGATGTCCGTGTAATTGGCTTATCGGGCGGCACGGTGGACGGCGGTTGGCCGCAGGGCAACAAGCCGGAAGAAGACCTGAACACGCTGCTCGAAGTCCACAGCGATGTGGGACTCAGCGGCATCGGCAGCTCCATGACGAGCAAAAGCCTGATCGCCGCCGCCGTCGATCTGCTGCGGCCGCACCTGATCGGCGAACGGGCCGATGAGCCGGCGCGCGTCAGCGAGAAGTTGCGTCAGTCGATGTTCTGGCAGGGACGCGGCGGCGCCGTGGAACACGCCATCAGCGGACTCGATATTGCCCTGTGGGATCTCATGGGCAAGATCTGTCAGCAGCCCGTCAGCCGGCTGCTCGGCGGATGCTATCGCACGCGCATCAAGCCGTATGGCTCCATTCTCTTCGACGAGCCAGCACGTCTGCGAGAGATCCTTCAAAAAACCGTGTCGCGCGGCTTTCGCGCGATCAAGCTGGGTTGGCGCCCGTTTGGCCGTCGCGATCGCCGATTCGACGAACTGCTGATCCGCACGGCGCGTGACACGGTCGGGCCGGATGTCGAGTTGATGGTTGATGCCGGCGGCAGCGAACAATTCTGGCCGCACGGCTACAAATGGGCGCTGGAAACGGCGAAGATGCTCGCCGAATACGCTATTGTCTGGTTCGAGGAAGCGCTGCCGCCGGACGACATTGAGGGCTACATCGAATTGCGGCGGCACTCTCCGGTGCCCATCGCCACCGGGGAAGTGCTGACGCGACGCCAGAGTTTTCGACCGTTTCTCGAACGTCAAGCTGTGGACATTATCCAGCCCGATTGTACCAAATGCGGCGGCTTGACCGAGGCATGGCGTATCGCCTGGATGGCCTACGAGCACAACATCCAATGGGTGCCGCACGGCTGGAACACCGCCCTCGGACTGGCCGCCGACCTGCACCTGTCGGCCGCCATGCCCGTGGCCCGCTACGTCGAGTATCTGACGCCTTCGCCGTATCTCGAAGAAATCATTACCCAGCCATTCAAGGTGGATGCAGACGGTTACTTGCCCATCCCCGATCGGCCCGGACTCGGTATCGAGCTCGACCGGGACGGGTTGAAGAAGTTCACATTCTGACAGGCACATCTGGCGAAGAGCGTAAGAACGAACCCCATAGAACGCGGATGACGCGGAGACGACGGATTAGCACGGATCAAGCAGAAGTAGATCCGCGCTGACCCGCTGTATCTGTGTCATCCGCGTTCCTATTCATGCGCCAAGAAAAAACGATTTCTAAGTAATGTATACTTGACATTGAGTAAAGTTTACTTTACATTAAGTCTGGTGCACTTAACTCGTCCTCGTCGATCTCCTCGGAGGAGAAACGTGATGTCTGCGATGCAAAAATTCGCCTGGTTCAATCTGGCTGTCATTGTGTTTGCGCTTTTGGTCGTATTCTCGCTCATGCCCTTTCTGGGAAGCCGGGCGATGGGCGGCTTCGGGTTTCTCGGCTTTCTCGGCTTCGCGCCCCTCTTTTTTCGGAAAAAACCGGGCAAAGTGCTGTTCGACGAGCGGGATCAACAAATTCAGCTTCTGTCCTTTATTTTGGCATACTCCGTGTGCTGGGTAGTCTTCGTCCTCGCTGCAGTTTATCTCTCTACCGCGGTTTACGGGGAGAACGGTGCAGTACCCGTTGTTGTCGTTCAATGGAGCGTCATGTGCGGTTTCATGCTCATGCAAGCAGTGGGGTCGATTGCCATCCTGGTCCAATACGCCGGAGGGTCCAAGGATGGCGAGTAAAAACGAGGAAAGACTCCAGAACCGCATTCGCCGGCTCCGCTTCGATCACGGCGAGATGACCCAGCAAGAACTGGCTGAGCGAGTTGGCGTCACGCGCCAGACCATCATTGCCCTGGAATCCGGAAAATATGTTCCTTCCTTGCTCTTGGCCTTCCGCCTTGCAGCCGCCTTCGGCATGAAGGTCGAGGATGTTTTCCAGTACGAGGGTGGCTCGACCAACTCAGGCTCATGACTGAACGCACCGGAGCGGTACCGAAGAGGCATCAAGATGACGAGAAACCGTATTTGAGAGTTTTCAGCTACAGCGTCACACTTTTTTGGGAGGATTACGACCATGTGCAGGAGAACAGTTGCAAAGCTGGCTATGATGCTGGCTGTTTTCGGAGCGTATGTGGCGGACGCGCGGGCACAGGAGGTTGCCGAGAAAATCCTCAGCGCTTCTAATGACTTCGTTTCTTCGCGCTCTTTCGAGCGAGAAGAAACTGTCGAACAGAAGAGTCGGCTTCTCATGGCCGATAAGACACCACTTGATCTGCCAAGTTCAAAGCAAACGTCCGTGATCGAAGTCGATGCAGCGAACCTGCTGGTCCGGTTGACGACGAAGGATCAGGGAAAAGACCTCCTCGTCATTCGCAAGGGGAATAGTGTTGCGATGAAACTCGGCTCCGGGTCGTGGACGAAACCGCAGGGGCCGTATGCCCGCCTGGGAGATCAGCTCGCCAACCCATTCGCCTGCCCTCTGCCGAAGCGCGGAGGGAAACAATCTCCAAAGTGGAGAATCGTCGGCCGCGAGGTTCTCAATGGTCAGGAAACGACCGTGATCGAGACAGTTAGAGACACAGCCAATCGGTACGCCGAGGAACGGATGCGCGAGGGGATCGTCTCGATGTTTCCGGACGCCGACACCCGGCCCGCCATCGAGGTCTTGGACTACAAGTCCCGCCATTGGATTGGCAAGGATAATCGGCGGCTGCGTGTCGAGCAAACCTCCCATACGAAGATGACCATGCCGGGCACCCCCAAAATGGTTATCGACGGCACGGCGAAGACAACGAGCGTCTATAACCGGTATGACAAGGTAGAGATTCAGATGCCCGAGGAAGCACGCAGTATTCTTGAGCCGAAGGGAAGAGATTAGATTAATGTCGAAGCATCTCGAAGTTGAGACGGCTAGTGCAGCGTCAGCCTTTGATTTTAGGGTAGAGGGACTTCAGTTTCCCTCTTGCGGCCTCGATGCGGAATTGCCAGTCAACGCCGCGTTGCTTGTCGTTGATACTTTGTTGCCAGGTCGCGGTTTCCGCACGCAAC
>DATBHJ010000257.1:0-3027 GCA_036557565.1 Gemmataceae bacterium | reverse complement strand
CGGCCACTCAAACCACCCTCTGGATCGCTTTCTGGCCCTGCTCGCCCAGCACCGGGTCGAGGCGCTGGAAGACATCCGGCGCTTCCCCGGCTCAAGGAAACATCCCCACTTCCACCGAGACAACCTCGCTGCCGCCTTGCCGAAGTCCGGCGTGGATTATCACTGGCTCGAAGCCCTGGGAGGTCGGCGGCACAAGCAGCGGGACGAATCTCCCAACCTCGGCCTGGAGAACCGAGGGTTTCGGAATTACGCCGATTACATGCTCACGGACGAGTTCCGGGAAGGCGTGGAGCAACTGCTGGAGATCGCCCGGCAGAAGCGGACGGCCATCATGTGTGCGGAGGGGCTGTTTTGGCAGTGCCATCGGCGGCTGGTCAGCGATTTCCTGACGGCGAATGGGGTAACAGTGCAGCACATCATGCCCAGCGGCGAGTTGCGACCGCACACGCTGACAAGTGGGGCGGTGATCGAAAGCGGGAAAGTAACCTACCCAGGTGAGAAATCGCTCTTCTTCTGAGCCGCTGCTCGGCCCTCGACCACCGCTCTGCGCATCGCTGCCGCTGAATCTCTAGCGAAGCGCCTTTGCAGCCGGCGTGCGAAGGGGTAGCCCCACCGTGCCAGGAGTTGCTGCGGTCGGGAGAAGGCCAGGATGTCATACCATACCGCAGCGTCCGCCTTGTGCCACTCCAAGGTGAACCGCTCCTCGCCCGACTCGGCGTGTTCCGGTAGTGTGCCGTAAGCGAAGCCGAACCGCTGGACAGGCCCCTCCTCGTCCACGACATACACGATCCGGCAGGCATTCAGCCACCACAGGCCGAAGAGCCGGGCGATTACCGCCACGACCTGACCCGCCTGGATCGGCGTATCCGGGGGCCATGCCTCTACCCAGCCCAGGCGGAAATGCTGCCAGCGCTCCAGGGCAGCCTTGGCTGCTGCGAAAGTCCCAACCCCTTCACCGAGCTTGATCCTGGTACGGTCTACGACGTAACCGACAGGTGGTACAGCAGCCGTGGCCCCGACCGCTGAGTAGGTGAGGTCGAGCTTCGACTGTGCTGCCAGGAAGTCCCGCAATCTTTCCGCAGACGGTTTTCGCAGCGCCAGCATAGGCAACACGCTCTCACGATGATACCCTTTCGGGCATGGCTGTGTTCCGTCACGAGTCTCGATGTACCGTGTCCAGCGTAAAAGCAGGCAGACAGACGGCGAGGTACTCCGCACCTTCGGGTTCGGGCGTGCTGTACTGGACCCACTCGCCCGCATGGGCAACGACCGCCTGGTCCGCATGAACATCGAGGACGCCGCCCTTGTGTGTCACCCGCAGCATTCCCTTCAAGACGATGGTGAACTCCTCGAAGTCAGGTGTCTGTCCTGGCTCGACCCAGCCGCCCGGACTGCGCATGTGGGCGATGCTGACCTCACGGTGGCCAGAATTCACTCGACCAATGTACTCGTCAATCAGTTTCGGCTTGTTCCCGGCAGCTTCGATCCGGGTGGGCTGGGAGATCATGGTTGGCATGATTCGGTTCCTTGGCAGCGGCTTCCCAGAGATCGTCGTCAGGCCCCTTCTTCCAATGAAAGCGTGTGTCCTTCTTGCCCGTCTCGTAATAGGGCTTGGCAACCTTGAGAACCGTGTCGAAAGAGTGGGACCGGCTCGCCGGGCAATAATCCTCAAGTCCACCGACATCGACCCTAGAAGCGTTTTTTGAGCTTGATTCAGGTTTAGTTCCTTCAACGGCCTCCTCCGGTTCGCTTGACTTTCCAGTTGGCGTATGCTTCGGCCATCGCCCGTGCAGCATCCGAGAACGAAACACCGCCGACGCCGGTTCCCAAACCGGGGCAATACACCCCTTCCACGATTTCAGCGTGTTGTTCGGCGATCCGCAAGATGGCCCGCATCGCTCGGTAGCAGTGATCCGCTTCGATCCGTTCCGGCTCCGTCATCGTGGGTGCGACGATCAGGTACGGAATTCTTGGCGATCCGGTCGCTACAATGAGAGCGGCCCCGACCGGCAACAGACCTTCAGGACGGCGTTGGATGGCCTCCTGCACGGTCTGTTGCAATCGCTGACCGAAAAAGTCGAGATAGCGCCGGTCGATCCCACCATCCATGTAACCTCGGCTGTTGGCGGGAGAAACCAGCGTATTTTCAGCAACGGCGAGGATGTTTCCGCACGTCACGCTCACTTCGGGAAATGCTGCGAAGGCGTGGCGCAAGGCTTCGATGAGATCAGGATGGTCGTCCACCAGATAGAGTCTCACGGTTCCTCCCACACCGCCAAGCATTTCCGTTCCTGCCAGAACTGCTCCAGCGTCATTTTATCGTCGCCCGTCACCTTGATGTGCAGCGGACTGAGACGGATGCTCAGGGCGTGGGATGCCTGCCCTTTCCACGAGCCGATGTCCACGATTTCAGTTCCTTGAAGCCGCAGTCCATGACGCTCCAAGTAAGTCAGGATTGCCGGAACTTGAAGGTCCACTCCGGTCGTCGCCTCGGCATGGGGATTGCGAAGGATTTTGGCCAGGCGGATCAGTTCGTCCAGGTCTTCGGGGTGAGTGGCGAAATGTTGCTCGTAGCTGCGGTTGTAGATCGACTCCAGCGCATCTTCTTGCAGCACGAAGGCACCGTCGATGATGTAGCCAACCGCCCAATTATCATCTCCGTACTTCTCGTTCCATTCACGCTGCCGAGCCGTGCGCTGTTTCACGCCACCGGCCCGACCGATCTTACGCTCGATGACTTGCCACGGCACGTTCGCCTCCTTCACTCGATCCTGGTGCATCTACCGAAGATGGCGTTCTCGCCGATCCAGCCGTTGATACGGCCCCGGTTGTTGCCGATCTGAAAGCGCTTGCCCTGAACCGCCTTCACGAGATGCAGATAGTGCTTGCCGTTCACTTTGCACAGCACGATGTCGCCGACCTTGAGGGAGGCAGGGTCCACCGGCTCGACCGTGCATAACTGCCCGGACTCGATCTTACCCTTCATGGAGTTTCCCCTGGGGCGGAATTGCACGATGGCACCTTCTT
>DATBHJ010000256.1:0-9796 GCA_036557565.1 Gemmataceae bacterium | reverse complement strand
TGATAAATCTGCTCCGGCGCAACGGAGCGCAGAACCTGTTCCACCTGGTCGCGGGCGCAGAGATCGCAGGCATGCAGTTCCACTTTCGCCGCCAGATGACGGCACGAGTCGGGCCATTGGGGCCGACGAGCCAGGCCAATTACCTGATGCTTTCCCTGTTCCAGAAGGGCATCGGCCAGGTGGCTGCCCGCAAATCCCATCACTCCGGTCACCAGAATACGCATGATGATTCTCAAGGGGACTGGTGATTGGCGACGCTTCTACGAAGCCTCGCTAACCAGGGAGCCATACTGTCGTTGATAGTATTTGAGATATTCGCCCGTGCGAATCGCGGCGATCCAGTCGGCGTGGCCGCGATACCAGTCGATCGTTCGCCGCAGCCCGTCCTCGAACGTGATTGTGGGTCGCCAACCCAACTCGCGCTCGCTCTTGCTGCAATCGATGGCATAGCGACGATCGTGCCCCGGACGATCCGGCACGTAACGGATCAAGGACTTTGGTTTGCCCAGGGCCTCCAGCAGGGCATGCGTTAGCTGCAGGTTGGTGCGCTCCGAACGACCGCCCAAGTTGTAGACCTCGCCGACTCGGCCGCGGCGCCAGACCGCGAGAACGCCGGAGCAGTGATCGCGGACATGAATCCAATCGCGGATATTCTGACCGTCACCATAGACTGGCACCTGCTGATCGCGGAGCAGATTACTGATGAACAGCGGAATCAATTTTTCTGGAAACTGATAAGGGCCGTAGTTGTTGGAGCAGCGCGTGATGAGGGCGGGAAAGTGGAAGGTATGAACATAGCTGCGCACAAGCAAATCCGAGGCTGCTTTGCTGGCCGCATAAGGACTATTGGGAGCCAGAGGCGTCTCCTCCGTAAAATAACCGGTCGGACCGAGACTGCCGTAGACCTCATCCGTGCTGACATGAACGAAGCGTTCGACGCGAGCGGCGCGGGCAGCATCGAGCAGAATCTGTGTCCCGAGAATGTTGGTGTGCACGAAGGGGCCGGAATCCAGAATGCTGCGATCGACATGACTTTCGGCCGCGAAATGGACGACGCTGTGAACGCCCTGCATGGCCGCTCGTACGACCTCGTGGTCGGTGATGTCGCCATGGATGAAGCGATAGCGCGGATGATGTGCCACTTCCGCCAAGTTCGCCAGGTTGCCGGCGTAGGTCAAGGCGTCGAGATTGATGATGCGGACATCGGCTTCCTGCTCCAGAACGTAGTGGATGAAGTTGCTGCCGATGAAGCCGCAACCTCCGGTAACAAGAATTGAAATCATGGCCCTTCCTGGGTTGGGGTTCGCGGAATATCCGGTCTGACAATACCGCTTCCTGGGGCCGCGCGTCAAGGAAAGGCGGGAGGCGAATGGGCTTGCCTTCGACCTTGACCCTTGACATTACCCCCTGCCCGCTTTACAGTTGAAACACTTCATGATGGCTTGGCCGGCGCTGCCGGTGTGTTCTCCAGGAGAAGGGACCCGTGACCAAGAAAGAGATCGTCAAGCAAATAGCGGACAAGCTCGGCCTGACTCAGCTCAAGACCAAGGAAATTGTCCAGCACACCTTCGACGCCATCGTCGAAACGCTGTTAGAGGATCGACGGATCGAGCTGCGCAATTTTGGCGTCTTTGAAGTAAAGCAGCGCAAGGCTCGTAAGGCGCGCAATCCGCGCACCGGGCAGCGCGTCGATGTGCCGCCCAAGAATGTCGTCACCTTCAAACCTGGCAAGGAAATGGAAGAGCGCGTCCGCAACCTTCCCCCAGCACCTGTGCCTCCCCCAGAAGAGGGAGAAGAATTGGTGGCCGGGGCCGCTAACGGCATGCGCGGCACTCATGCCGATGGCAAACCGCGGACCAAGCACAACCGCGCCCGCAAGGTCACCTGACCGGCAGCCCCGGCACAACCCGTCTCAAGTTCCGAACCGCTGCAACCGATAAAATCGGTGGGGTCATTCGATTTCGGATGCACCAGACGAAGCGAGAGCGCCGACCCCGTTTCCAGCCTCGGAGGTTGACATGCGGCGTTTGTTGCTTGGGATTGCGGCGTCGGCTCTCATTCTCGGCCAGACCGGGTGCTTGATCAACATTTACTCCTCCGACCCCAACCGGCGGGTGCTGGAGCTGCTCAATCAATCCGAGGATCTGCGGCAGATCGAGTACGAGTGGGAACGCATCTGGTTCACCGATATGCCGTCGCACTTGACGCCCGAACGCGTTCATGGCGGCGTCATGCCGTAAACGCGGATTACCTAATCGATTGCTTCTGACTTCGTTTCCCTACCAGCCCGAAGTGTAAGCGAGGGCCGCCCTCGCTTACGCTTCGGGCTGGTAGGAAAACGATTTCCCATTTCTCCTCCATCGCCTGCCTTGTGAAAGCGAAAGTTGGTCTCCATTTGTATTTCGGCTTTTGGTACAGTCCCGTGGCTTCACGTGCCCGACAATGCCAGCCGTGTGGACAAGGAAGGTCCACCAACCGCAACGTCTCGGTTCGGCGACGGGCTGGGGGAGGATGCGAGCGTGGCATCGCGATGGCGAATTCGCCACAAACTGATGCTCGGTCTGGGCCTGGTCGTGACGACCATGGTTCTCTTGCTGGGCGGCACCATCTTTGGGATGTGGTCGTATTATCTCGACATGAAAAATCTCCGCGAATGGACCGAAGTCCACCTGCACCAGGCCGAGGAATGCCGGGCCGCGATCAGCGACATCCAGCGCTTGATCGAGAGGCAAATGGGACCGAGGCACGAGTGGCCCGCGCTGATTCCCGTACCGCCTAACAAGGAGCGCGAGCCGATCGAGCAAGGCATGCAAGCGCCGCTCCTTCCGGAAGAGAAAACCGTCAATCGCAAAGAGATCCCGGCCCAGACGCCGGAGGAGGCAATCGAACGAGCAAGCAAAAAACTGACCGAATACGAAGCCAAGCTGGCCGATCCGAACAATAACGAGCTGCCGCCCAGCGCCCAGGATTCCCGCGACCTCATTAAGATCCTTCTCGCAGCCCTGGAAAAGCTGAACCAACAATTGAGCAACCATTCGGCCCACCGGACGAAGCAAGCGCCCCTCAACGTGGACATGGAGCCGAACCGGAACGATCGGAACTTCGACGACGAGCAGTCCAAGGAATGGTCCAACGCGCTGACTAAAATCTCCCGCACTTCGCTCGACTTGTGCAATTTCATCGAAGAAGACATACGCGATCGCATCAACGCTTCGCGGAAAAATTATCAATACACGTTCTATATCGCGTTTCCGGCCAGTGTCGTCGGTTTGCTGCTTGTGTGCGGCTTGCTCGCCTCGTTCTACTCCTGGGTGTTGCACCCCATCCGCGATCTGGAAGCCGGCGTCATTCGCATCGGCAAGGGCGATCTCGCTCACCGCATCGAAGTGCACAGCGGCGACGAGATGGAAGAGCTGGGCGCTGCCTTCAACGCCATGATGCAGCGATTGCAAGATCTCTACAGCGACCTGGAGCGGCAGGTCAACGAACGCAGCCGGCAGCTGGTTCGCTCGGAGAGGCTGGCCAGCGTCGGTTTCCTGGCGGCCGGCGTGGCCCACGAGATCAACAATCCCCTGGCCAGCATCGCCTTTTGCAGCGAGGCGCTGGAAGCGCGCCTGAACGATCTGCTCCGTCACTTACGCGCCAGTGGCCGATTCGATGAGGAATATGAGCTTTTCAGCAAGTATTTGAAGATGATTCAGGAGGAAGCCTTCCGCTGCAAGAACATCACCGAGCGCTTGCTGGCCTTCAGCCGGCCCGGTGAACGCCGCCGCGAAAAGACCGATCTGCGCGAGTTGGTGCAGCTGGTGCTCGATGTGACGCAGCACTTGCCCAACCATCGCGGCAAGGAGATCAAGTTCGAGATGAGTGCCGATCGCCTGGCCTCCGGCGAAACGATCGCGGCCTGGGTCAACAGCGAGGAGATCAAGTCGGTGGTGCTCAACCTGACCGTCAATGCGCTGGACAGCATGGATGAGGGCGGCAAGCTGACGATCCGCCTGGGCCAGCGCGGCGACATGGCCGAGCTGCAATTCACCGACACCGGCTGCGGTATGACGCAGGAAGTGCTCGAAAACATCTTCGAGCCGTTCTACACGCGCAGCCGCACCGGCAAGGGCACCGGCCTGGGTTTGACGATCAGCCATCGCATCATCACCCAGCACGGCGGCGAGATCGAGGCAAGCAGTTCAGGACCGAATCAGGGCAGCACGTTTGTCGTGCGGCTGCCAATCAACGTGCCGGAAGAATCGCCCGTGTTTCCGAGTCCGAGCCCAACGCCCGATAAGAGCGAGGAACACGCCGCACCGGCCCGAGCGGCGTAGCAAACGGAACGGATGTCATGATGGAAAACTCTCTCAACCGAACCTCAGCCCGCGAACGTGTCGAGACGCATCGCAGTCTGCGCGTCCTTTTCGTCGATGACGAGAAACCGCTGCAAGAGCTGATGCGTTCCGAGCTGCCGCGCCTGGGCCACGAGGTAACGATCTGTCCCGACGGCAAAACTGCTCTGAAAATACTGGAAAAAAGCACGTTCGACGCGGCCATTCTCGATCTGCGCATGCCCGGCATGACCGGCATTGAAGTGCTGGAGCATTTGAAGAAAGTCAGCCCGGACACCGAGGCCGTAGTGCTGACCGGCCACGCCACGATGGAGACGGCCATCGAGGCCGTGCGACTGGGCGCGCTCGATTACATGACCAAACCGTGCAAGCTGGCCCAGATCGAGGCTGTCCTGTGCAAGGTGGCTGAGAAACGTGAGCTGAAGCACAAGAACCTCGCCCTGCAAACGCGCGTGGAGGCCGCTGAGGGACCGACTATTCTTGTCGGTAAATCACCGGCCATGCTCGCCGTCCATCGCCTCATCGACACCGTCGCTCCGACCGATTCGACCGTGCTAATTCTCGGTGAGACTGGCACCGGCAAGGAGCTGGCGGCGCGGACGCTGATGCAGAAGAGCAAACGCGCTGAGATGCCGTTCGTCCCCGTCAACTGCGGTGCCCTGGCCGAACACCTCGTCGAGAGCGAATTGTTTGGTCATCGCAAGGGCGCGTTCACTGGTGCCGACCGCGATCACAAGGGGCTATTTGAAGTGGCCAACGGCGGCACCTTGTTCCTCGATGAAGTCGGTGAGCTGAACAAGAACATCCAGGTGAAACTGCTGCGGTTCTTGGAATCGGGCGAGATTCGCCGGGTCGGCGATACCGAGCCGTTTCGCACCGATGTGCGCGTCTTGTGCGCCACCAACCGCGATCTGCGGACGATGATTCGCGAGGACCAGTTCCGCGAGGATTTGTATTTCCGCATCAACACGTTTGAGATCCGTTTGCCACCCTTGCGCGAACGGCGTCAGGACATTCCGGAGCTGACGCGCCACTTGTTGGCCCGCGCCGCCCGGCGGCCGGTCGAACAGGTGGCTGACTTGCTCACGCCGGAAGTTATCGATGTGCTTCTGGAGCACGAATGGCAGGGCAATGTCCGCGAACTGGCCAACGTGATGGAGCACGCCTACATTCTGTCCGGCGGCGGCAGTATCCTGCCGGAGCACGTGCCCAATTCCGTTCGCCAGCCGAGCGGCGGTGCGGAACGCAGCATCTTGCCGGTCGGTGAAGCTGCACCGTCCGGCTCCTCCTCCCCGCGGACATTGCGCGAGATCGAAATGGAACATGTGCTGCGCGTGCTGGACAAGCATGGGGGCAGTAAAGCCAAGGCCGCGGAAGAGCTGGGGATCAGCCTCAAGACGATGTACAACAAACTCAATCAGTTGCAGGAAGAACGCAAGGCGGCGGGATAATCGCTCCTTTACCAGCCCGAAGCGTAAGCGAGGGCGCCCTCGCTTACGCTTCGGGCTGGTAAGTCCAAATTCATTTCCCCATCAGTTTTTCCAGAATGTACATCTCCAACCCCTCGTAGTTACGTTCTGCGCGATATTGCTCCACCTTGGCCGCATCCACTGAACGCACCACTTCCAACAAACGCAGAAACATCTGGCGGCTGTTGACGAGGTGCCGCGTCTGATCGGCCTGGCGTGTCGTTCGCATGGCTTTCACGTCCAGTCCGATGCAGCCGTCGTAGCCGCCGCGCTCCAGTACCCACACCTGGTTGAAAGCGCGACGCAGATCGACGGAGCCGAAGGTCTTGTCCTGGTCGTATTTCAAGCCGTTCTGATCGTTGAGGTGAACGCTCCACAGTTTCTTGTGCCACAGGGTATAGGCCATGTCATCGGAAGGATCGAGTCCGGCCAGGATCGAATGGGCCGACTCGATCAAGACACCGCAGCGAGATGGATCACTGGTGCGATAGCACATCGCCAGGAAATGGCCGGGCGTCGGCATGTACGCCTGATCCATCGGCTCGTTGGGCTTCATTTCCCCCAGGATGCGGATATTGCTGTCGTGGGCCAAGAGCGCGTTGATGGCTTCCAGAACGCGCTGATAGGCGACGACGGGATCTTTTGCCTCGCGGATGTAGGTGCCCTCGCGGGCCAGCCACAAAACGACATCGCGGCACTCCAGACCATTGGCGATGTCGATCGTTCGCCTGGAGCGTTCGAGGGCGTATTTGCGCTCAGCTGTATTGTTCGAGGTAAAGCCGCCGTCGATCGTTTTGGGATGCTCCCACAGGCGCGGAGCGAGAAACTCACAAAAGAGGCCCTCGCCTTCAAGAATTTTTTTTACCTTGGCGACCCCCTTGTGTGTCTCGGCGGGACCGAGGTCAGCTGGCACCACGTCGTCATCGTGAAATTGCACGCCGTCGAAGCCGAGCTTCTTGTATTCGCGTATTTTTGCGGCAAAAACGACTTCCTTGCGCACCGCGGGACCGAACGGATCCATACCTGTACTGATGTTCCAGGGACCGAAGGTAAATCGATAGCGCCGGGGCTGGGAGAGAGCAGTCATTCAAGTTTCTCCTTTGATTTGACGATAGAGTCGGAGTATTCTATTTCTGGCGACCGCTATTGAGACTCAACGAGGGATTGCGTGGTCGTGCGGTCGTGGTTTTTTCCCGAAGGTGCATCGTGGATCGTGTGACGATCAAGTGTGCCAGTTGCGGTTGCCAATGGCTGGCCGCCACCCCTTTCTCGCTGTACGAACAACAAGCCGTGGAATCCTGCCCCTGTCCTCATTGCGGAGCCTATACGCTCTGCTGCCGTGAGGCGATGGAACTCGCAACTTCCCCGCACGGACACGGACTGGCGAAGCCCCGGATGGTGCACGTACACTGAGGCGTATTGTACGGAAGAGTGTACTTCAACGGCGAGCGGGGGGCGTAAGCCCCCTGTTCTTCGCAACAGGGGGCTTACGCCCCCCGCTCACCGTGTTCACATGCGCATCTCCAGCACGCGCGCAATCTTGCGGCACTCGACCATCATCTGCCGGAAACCGGCCGGCGTGAGCGATTGATAGCCGTCGCTGAGCGCCTTGTCCGGGTTGGGATGCAATTCCACGATGAGACCGTCCGCCCCCGCCGCCACCGCCGCTCGCGCCATCGTCGCCACCAGGCTGGCCTTGCCTGTGCCGTGGCTGGGATCGACGACCACCGGCAGATGCGTGTGCTGATGCAGATAGGGCACACTGGCCAGCGGCAGCGTGAAACGGGTATGGTCCTCGAAAGTGCGAATGCCGCGCTCGCACAGCATGACGCGGCTGTTGCCCGTTTTGAGGATGTACTCGGCGGCCAGCAAGAATTCGTCCATTGTCGCCGACGGGCCGCGCTTGAGTAATACCGGCAGCGTCGATTCGCCGACCGCCTCCAGCAACGGATAGTTCTGCATGTTGCGAGCACCGACTTGCAACACGTCGGCATAGCGCGACACCAGATCGATCTGCTCCTTGGCCATGATCTCGGTGACGATTGCCAGGCCCGTCGCCTCGCGCGCCTCGGCCAGCAGTTCCAGGCCTTTTTCCTTGAGTCCCTGGAAGCTGTACGGGCTGGTGCGGGGTTTGAACGCACCACCGCGCAGTCCGGCGGCACCCGCCTCTTTGACGATATGAGCGACCTCTAAAATCTGTTCTCGACTCTCGACCGAACACGGTCCGGCGATGACGCCGAGATGGCCGCCGCCGACACGCAGCTCGCGCGTCTCGACGATGGTTGGGTCTTTTTTGACTTCGGTGCTGGCCATCTTGTAGGGCGCGAGGATGGGAACCACTTTCTCAACCCCTTCCAGTGTTTCCAGGGCTTGCTTGGCTCCGTCGCGCTTCTCGCCCAGGGCGGCGACGACGGTCAGCTCGGTGCCCTCGATGACGTGACTACGCAACCCCAGCTGCTCGATGTGTTCGATCACCTGATCGATTTGCCACTTCGGCGCGCCTTCTTTCATGACCACGATCATGCCCGTGCCTCCCGGAAGATAACCGTACCGGCCCGCGCCGGCTCAAAAAAAAAGCCCCTGGAACCGCGTGGGTCCCAGGGGCTTGACGATTTACTTGGCGATGTCAACGAGCGGCCGGTCCCCCGAAATCCCACGAAGTGGGGCAGGTAAAGCGCCAAAAAGAATAGGCGTAGGCCGGCATCGTTGCGAGTATTCCTACAGGAAAAAGAGGGAACCCGATGAGATCGCATCGGGTCCCCTTACAAGAATTCGGCTGCACCCGACGGCAGCCCGTCGGCTGCGTCTAGTGCAGCCTCACCTGGTTACTATTACACACTCGGATCACCTCCTTTTCTTAGGGTTTCCCCGCCGCCCACGACGAACCAACTTCGCAGGCGGGCAGGCTCCAGCCCTTCGCACCACGTTCGTGCGATCCAACTCCTCTATTTTAAGCGTCCGGGCAAATGGGTCAAGGAAGACAACTTGGAAATTTGCTCTGGCAGACAGCGGGTTCAGCGCGCACAATGACGGGGTGGCTGTCCGAGCAGGTGAACAAACTCCTCAACGCGAAGGGAGGATCTGGTATGTGGACGACTGTGGCCTTGCTGTCAGCTTTGAGCTATGCCCCCGGGCAAGCGGAACAACTGGAGTTGAAGAATCCGCACTTCACGTATGGAATTCTCGGCCAGGAGCGCAAGGATGACACCTTTTTGCCCGGAGACATGGTAGTCCTGTCCTTTAACATCGAAGGATTGAAAATCAAGCCGGACGGCACCGCTCAGTACAGCATGGGCATGAAGCTCTTCAATCACAAGAAGAACAAATACGTGTTCGAGAAGGATCCTCAGGAGAATATGGTAGTCAATTCGTTAGGCGGCTCGCATCAGCCGGGCTACGCTCTGACGAACCTCTTCCCGGACACCGAGCCGGGCGAATACACCATCCGTGTGGATGTCAAGGACGTGCAAGGCAACACCTCGGCCAAGCCGTTGGAGCGCAAGTTCACTGTCAAGAAGCTGGAGTTCGGCATCGTCCGACCGGGCTTCGTCTACCTCGAACTCAATGAGAACCAAGCCGGCGCGATGCCGTCGCTGGCGCCGCCCTTGGCCGTGCCCGGCCAAAACCTGATGCTCCATTTCACCACCGTTGGATTCACCGAAGCAGGTGAGAAGAACGAGCCAAAGGTCTCGGTGGAAGTGGTGGTCCAGGACGAGTCCGGCAAGCCAGTGCTGGCGAAGGCGATCGGCGGCAAGGCCACGAGCTACCCCGACGAGGAAGCCAGGAAGCTGAAGATTCTGCCCTTCCGCGTCCCCGTCCAGGTTAACCGCACGGGCAAGTTCAAGATTGTCATCACGGCCAAGGACGAAAACGCCGGTAAGACTGCGACCTTCCCGCCTCTGGATTTGACCACTGTTGAGGTAAAGTGAGTCTGTCGGCGGCGAGCGGGGGGCGTGAGCCCCCTGTTCTTCAAAAACAGGGGGCTCA
>DATBHJ010000255.1:0-55586 GCA_036557565.1 Gemmataceae bacterium | reverse complement strand
TGAGCCGGCTGGTGAATCTACCAGCCGGCTCACGCCGGCCGTTCGCCTCGAATCTACCAGCCGGCTCACGCCGGCCGTTCGCCTCGAAGGAGATCTCATGCCCGATTTGACACGGCGCGATTTCTTGCAAGGCTCGGCGCTGGCGGCGGCGGGCTTGACGGAGGAGAGAGGCATGGCGGAACCGGCTCCGAACACCACAATCAACAAACCCGATCCTCTGCTCGACGGCGAAGAACTGCCGACGTTTCGCTTCGCGCTGGAAAAGTCGGAAGGGAAGGTGCTAGGCGGCAATTCGGGCCGCGAAGCCACGGTCAAGCAACTGCCCATCTCCAAGGGCATTGCCGGCGTGTCCATGCGTCTGGAACCGGGAGGAATGCGCGAGCTGCACTGGCATGCTACCGCCGCCGAATGGGCCTTCGTCCTCTCGGGCCGCTGTCGCACGACTGTCATCGATCCAGAAGGACACTCCGAAACCAACGATTTCGATCCGGGCGACATCTGGTACTTCCCGCGCGGCCACGGCCATTCGATCCAGTGCCTGGGCAACAAGCCCTGTCATTTCATCCTCGTTTTCGACAACGGCTATTTCTCGGAGTTTGGCACGTTCAGCGTCACCGACTGGATCGGTCGTACGCCGCATCCACTCCTGGCCAAGAACCTCGGTTTGCCGGCGGAAGCGTTCGATAAGTTTCCCAAGAACGAAGTCTACTTCGCGCGCGGGCCGATACCGCCGGACCAGATTCAGCCGGAGCATCGCCCGGCGCTGGCTCAGCCGACGGTCTCGCATAAGTTTCGCATGTTGGCCGAGAAGCCGCACTCGCTGGAAAGCGGGGGCCGTGAGTGGCGTATCGGTCAGGACCGCTTTCCGATTTCCAAGACCGTCACCGGCGTCATCCTCGATCTCGACCCCGGCGGTCTGCGCGAGTTGCACTGGCACCCCAACGCCGACGAATGGCAATACGTCATCACCGGGCGTGTCCGCATGACACTGTTCGGTGCGCATGGCCGCTACCGCGAGGAGACGTTTGATGCTGGCGACGTCGGCTATGTTCCGACCGGCTATGGCCACTCCATCGAGAACATCGACAACGATAAAGCGGCCCGCCTGCTGATCGCCTTCAACAGCGGACACTATGAGGCCATCGACCTGTCGCAGTGGTTGGCGGCCAACCCCGACTATCTGTTGGCGGCAAACCTCGGCCAGCCGGAGTCGGTGATCGACAAGCTGCCACGTCGCCGCGTCTTCATTACCGGCAAAGACGGGCCTGCCAAATGACTGACACATAGCCCCCGGCTTGCCGGGGGCATGACTTACCCTGGCAAGCCGGGGACCATGTGTCGGGCATCTCTTTTGCACTTTCATTTTTCCACTGTTCAGCCGTCGCTCGCTGCGGTCGTAATGCGGCCACAGATACGCAACGGTGCATTTATCTGCGCGATAACGAGAACCCGACTACGCGGTTCCGAGGTGGTTAGGGAGTTGGCTTGCTATCCCTTAATCCTCTCACCAATGAAAAAGGAGATTCCAAAATGGCACAGACGGTGGCCGACCTGCTTGTGGAACGACTGACCGAATGGGGAGTCAAAGTGATCTTCGGTCTTCCCGGCGACGGCATCAACGGCTTCTTCGAGGCGCTGCGGAACCATCAAGACAAAATCCAGTTCATCCAGGTACGCCATGAGGAAGCGGCAGCCTTTGCGGCGTGCGGGTATGCCAAGAGCACCGGCTGCCTGGGCGTGTGCGTGGCAACCTCCGGGCCGGGCGGCATTCACCTGCTCAACGGTCTGTACGATGCCAAGTACGACGGTCAGCCCGTGCTGGCGATCACCGGCCATACTTTCCACGACCTCATCGGCACGCATTTCCAGCAGGACGTCGATCTGGACAAGATCTTCATGGACGTGGCCCTGTACAACGAACGCATCATGGGACCGCACCACGTCCAGAACGTGGTGGATGAGGCCATCCGCACTTCCCTGGCGCGGCGCACCGTGTCGCACATTACCATTCCGAAAGATATTCAGGAGTGGCCCTCCGATATCGTCAAACATTCCAAGATGAACATACCGGGCCACAGCGGCGACACCTTCGCACCGCCCAGTCCGTTGCCGACGCGCGAACTCTTGCAACAGGCCGCCGACATGCTCAACCAGGGCAAGAAAGTGGCCATGCTCATCGGCCGCGGCGCCTATCGGGCACGCAACGAGGTGTTGCAGGTAGCCGAGAAGCTGGGCGCTCCCATCATCTATGCTCTTCTGGGCAAGGGAGCGGTTCCCGATGAGCATCCCAATGTCATGGGTGGACTGGGTCTGCTCGGCACGGCGCCCTCTCAGGATGCCATGAAGGAATGTGACACATTCTTCATCGTCGGCAGCAGCTTCCCCTACTATCAGTTCCTGCCACAGCCGGGTCAGGCCAAGTGCGTGCAGATCGACATCGACGCCACGCGCATCGGTCTGCGCTATCCGGTGGATATTCCGCTGGTCGGCGACACGCGCCGCACTCTGGAGGCGCTGGTCGGCATGATCCAGCCCAAGAAAGACAAGAGCTTCCTGGAGAAAATCCAGAAGAGCCGCGCTGAATGGGACAAGCTGATGGACGACCGGGCGACGCGCATGGACATGCCGATGAAACCGCAGGTCGTTTCCAAACTGCTCAACAAGTTCCTGGCCGATGACGCCATCATTATCAGCGACTGCGGCACCGTGACCACCTGGTCCAGCCGCCACATCAAGATGCGCGGCCAGCAATGGTTCACGTGCACCGGCATGTTGGCGACCATGGCCAACAGCATGCCCTACTCGGTCGGGGCGGCCATCGCTCATCCGGGCCGGCAGATTCTCTGCTTCACCGGTGACGGCGGGTTCGCCATGCTCATGTGCGAGTTGGCCACCATCGTCAAGTACAAGCTGCCCATCAAGGTCGTCATCATCAAGAACAACACGCTGGGACAGATCAAATGGGAGCAGATCGTCATGGAGAGCAATCCGGAATTCGGCTGCGATCTGCATCCCATCGACTTCGCCAAGTACGCCGAGGCGGTCGGCTGCCCCGGCTTCACCATCGACGATCCCAACCAGGCGGAGGACACGCTCAAGAAAGCGTTCGCTGTGCAGGGTCCAGCCGTCGTCCAGGCCGTGGTCGATTCGCATGAGCCGCCGATGCCCGGCCATGTGCAGATGTCGCAGGCGTATCATTTCGCCAAGGCACTGATCCGCGGCGAGAAGTACGCTCCCGAGATCATCAAGACGGTCCTGGAAAACAAGATAAAGGAGGTTGTGTAAGAGGCAACGCTTACCAGCCCGGAGCGCGAGCGACGGGCGCTTCGGACCGTCGCTCGCGCTCCGGGCTGGTAAGAGCAAGTATTCTGCGCGAGGAGTCATCATGCCTGCTACTGGGACGGCGACGCAACTTGCCATCGAACAGATTCCTATTTCCGCATATAAGATTCCCACCGACCAGCCCGAGGCCGATGGGACTGCATCCTGGGACAGCACGACGCTGGTGCTCGTCGAAATCGAGGGCGGGGGACACACCGGCATCGGCTATACTTACGGCAACGAGTCCATCGCCCATTTGATCCACTCCAAACTGGCGAAAATAATCGAGGGCCACGATGCCCTGAACATTCCCGCCCACTGGGTCGAGATGGTCAAGGCGATTCGCAACAGCGGCCGGCCCGGCATCTCGTCCATGGCGATATCCGCCGTCGATATTGCGTTGTGGGACCTCAAAGCGCGTCTTTTCGATTTACCCTTGGTGACGCTCTTGGGCGGGGCGCACGAGTCGGTGCCGGTCTACGGCAGCGGCGGCTTCACTACGTACTCCAACAAGAAGCTGCAAGAACAGCTCGGCGGCTGGGTCGCCCAGGGCATTCCGCGCGTCAAAATGAAGATCGGCACTCACCCGGAAGACGACTTCGAGCGCGTCAAAGCGGCGCGCAAGGCCGTCGGCGATCATGTCGAGTTGTATGTCGATGCCAACGGCGCTTTCAGTCGCAAGCAGGCGCTGGCCTTCGCGCGTGTTCTGTACGAAGAATTCGGCGTGGTCTGGTTCGAGGAGCCGGTCGCCAGCGACGACCTCGCCGGACTGCACCTGATCCGCGATCAAGGACCGGGCGGCTTGGACATTGCCGCCGGCGAGTACGGTTACGATCTGCATTACTTCCGCCGTATGCTTGATGCCGAGGCCGTGGACGTGCTGCAAGCCGATGTTACGCGCTGCGGCGGCGTTACTGGCTTTCTACAGGTCGGCGCCCTGTGCTCTGCTCACTGCTTGAGACTCTCGGCTCACTGCGCTCCCTCGGCGTCCGCACATCCGTGCCTGGCAACCATGCCCGTCTGGCCGATGGAGTATTTCCACGATCACCACCGCATTGAATCGATGCTGTTCGAGGGCGCCCGGACGCCCAGGGATGGAAGCTTGTGGCCCGATCTCTCGCGCCCCGGCATGGGACTGGAGTTCAAGCACGCCGACGCTGAACGATACCTGGTTTGGAAAAGCTAGTATCTCGCCCGCTGAGGAGAACCATGATTAACCTTCCCCTGCTGAATACGTCCGACGAACTGACCCTCCAGAGAAAGCAAAACGAAAAAACGCGCTTCGAGAGACAACATCGCGATGACAGCCGAACGGCTATCCCGTCCGCCTCCGTCGGCGACCTGGAGCGCGAGCTGAGCAAGTCCATCGAGGGTGAGGTGCGCTTCGATGACGGCAGCCGGGCACTGTACGCAACGGACGGCTCCAATTATCGGCAAGCGCCCATCGGCGTCGTCGTTCCGCGCAGCAAGGAAGATGTCGTGCAAACGATGGCCCTGGCCCGCAAGTACGGAGCACCCATCCTGTCGCGCGGCGGCGGTACCAGCCTGCGCGGCCAGTGCTGCAATGTCGCCGTGGTCATGGACTTCACCAAGTACCTGCACCATGTTCTGCACATCGATCCCGACCGCCGGCTGGGCACGGTCGAACCCGGCTGTGTGCTGGACACACTGCGAAATCATGCCAAAAAGAATTATCAGCTTACGTTCGGTCCCGACCCGGCCACACACAATCACAACGCCATCGGCGGCATGCTCGGCAACGATTCGTGCGGCACACACTCACTGTTGGCTGCCAAGCACGGCATGGGCTATCGCACCGCCGACAACACGTATGAGCTAGAAATCCTCACTTACGATGGCGTGCGTCTGCGCGTCGGCGAGACGCCGCCGGACAAGATGGAAAGCATGATCCGCCAGGGCGGCCGGGTCGGCGAGATTTACTCCCAGATCAAGGCGCTGGTCGCAAAGTACGGCGACGAGATTCGCCGTCGCTATCCGAACCTGCCGCGGCGCGTCTCCGGCTACAACCTCGAATACCTGCTGCCTGAACACAGCTGCCACCTCGCTCGCGCCCTGGTTGGCTCGGAAGCTACCTGTATCAGCATCCTGGAAGCGACGCTGCATCTGGTGCCGGAGCCAAAAGCTCGCAACACGCTCGTGCTCGGTTATCCCGATGTATACACGGCCGGCGATCACGTCACCGATATTTTGCCCCTCAATCCCATCGCCCTGGAGGGTCTGGATCATCTGCTCATCGAGTACATGCAGATCAAGGGCAAGCGCGGCCAGAACCTGTCCTTGTTACCCGAGGGCAAGGGTTTCTTGCTCGTCGAATTCGGCGGCGACAGCAAGGAAGACGTGGACGCCCAGGCGGCGCGCTGCATGGCGCTGCTCAAAAAACAGCCGCACCCACCGTCGATGAAGCTCTACGACGATCCGGAAGAAGCGGAGATGATCTGGAAAGTCCGCGAAGGTGGTTTGGGCGCCACTGCTTGGGTCCCTGGCAAGCCCGATAACTGGCCCGGCTGGGAAGACTCGGCGGTGCCGCCCGAGAGGGTGGGCGATTATCTACGCGAGTTTCGCAAGCTGCTTCACAAGTACAAGTATGAGCCGTCGTTGTATGGCCACCTCGGTCAAGGCTGCATCCATTGCCGCATCGATTTCGACTTGTACACGGCCAAGGGCATCGAGAATTGGCGGTCCTTCCTCGAAGAAGCTGTCGAGCTGGTCACGCGCCTGGGCGGCTCGATGTCCGGCGAACACGGCGATGGCCAGGCCAGCGGCGAGTTTTTGCCAAAGATGTTCGGCGAAACGCTGTACCAGGCCATGCGCGAATTCAAATCTATTTGGGACCCGACAGGGAAGATGAATCCGGGTAAGAAGATCGACGCCTATCGCGTCACCGACAATTTGCGCATCGGCTCGGATTACAATCCGCCGAGCCTGAACACGCACTTCAAGTTCCCGCAGGACAAACACTCCTTCGCGCGAGCCAGCCTCCGCTGTGTCGGCGTCGGTGAGTGCCGCAAGGAGGGCGGGCAAGTCATGTGTCCCAGCTATCAGGTCACGCGCGAAGAGATGCACAGCACGCGCGGCCGGGCGCATCTTCTCTGGGAGATGATGAACGGCGAGGTGCTGACGGATGGCTGGAAGAGCGAGCCGGTCCGCGAATCGCTCGATTTGTGCCTGGCCTGCAAGGGCTGCAAGGGCGATTGTCCGGTCGAAGTGGACATGGCCACCTACAAGGCCGAGTTCCTGTCGCACTACTACGAAGGGCGGATGCGGCCACGACACGCCTACGCAATGGGCCTGATCCCCTGGTGGTCACGGCTGGCATCGCTGGCGCCGGACGTGGCTAATTTCTTCAGTCAGACGCCCGGCCTGAGCAACCTCGCGAAGTTCCTCGGCGGCATCTCGCAGTATCGCCACATGCCGCCGTTCGCCCGCCACTCCTTCAAGGAGTGGTTCGCCAAGCGCGGCATACGCAACCAGCGCAAGCCGCCCGTCATCCTCTGGCCGGACACGTTCAACAATTACTTTCATCCCGAAGTCGCCCAGGCCGCCGTGGAAGTGCTGGAAGCCGTCGGCTTCCAGGTGTGGGTGCCGCAGGCCAACCTATGCTGCGGCCGGCCGCTTTACGACTTCGGCATGTTGGATCTCGCCAAGCACTTCCTGCACACGATCCTGAGGAGCCTCCAGCCACAGATCGAGGCCGGCATTCCGGTGGTCGTGTTGGAGCCGAGCTGCGCCTCCGTCTTCCGTGATGAAATGATTAACCTCCTCGCGGGCAATCACGATGCTGACCGGCTGAAACGGCAGACCTTCTATTTCAGCGAGTTCCTGGATGCGAAAATTCCGGATTACCAATCGTGGCAACCGCCGCGTCTGGAGGGCAAGGCCCTGGTGCACGGCCACTGCCATCACCGGGCCGTCATCGGCTTTCAGAACGAGGTATCGATCCTCAATCGCATGGGTATCGCTTCGGAGATACCGGACCCCGGCTGTTGCGGTATGGCCGGCTCGTTCGGCTTCGAGGTGCCTCACTACGAGATTTCGATGAAGGTCGGCGAGCAACGGCTGCTGCCGGCGGTACGCACGGCAGGCAGAGATATGCTCATCATCGCCGACGGTTTCAGCTGTCACGAACAGATCTTGCAGGGGGCCGGCCGCAAGCCGTTGCATCTGGCACAGGTACTCCAAATGGCGCTGCATCAGAGGCCGTACCTTGCCAGCCGGGAGCGTGGGCCGTCTGCTTACGAACCGCGCATCCCCAGGCGAGTGCCGGCGATGATGGATGGCAATGGGAAATCGAAGCGCCGCCGTGTCGGGGTTGGCACGGCGGCCCTACTGGGCGCCGGCGCCATCGCCGGCGGCCTGCTGGCCTGGCAGATGTACCAGGAGAAGTCGCAGTAGTTGGTTAGAGGCTGTTTCAAGTTTCTGCGGCACAGGCAGGAATGCCTGTGCCACCTAACCGAAGCCGAGCGAACCAGCGGAACTTCCGGCGTTGGAGGATTCGTATGCACTCGCACCCGCCCGTGCCCTATGCGGCCATAAATCGTCACGGCGTCATCGGCGATCGACGAACTGCAGCTCTCGTCTCCGCCGATGGCACCATCGATTGGTTGTCCTTGCCCGATTACGACGGCAATGTAATTTTCGGATGCCTGCTGCATGCCCAGAGGGCGGGATACTGGTACCTAGGCCCCGGGATCCGCCTCCTGGGCACCCAGCGCTACGTCGAAGACACGACGTCGCTGACGACGACTTGGGATCTCCGTGAGGGCCGTTTGGAATTGACCGATGTTATGGCCTGGCCGGAGGATCGAACGCCGCCCGGTCGGGAAAAGCATCGCGCTGTTCTCCGCCGTCTCCGCTGCGTCAAGGGACTTGCGCCCGCCCGACTGCTGCTCCAGGCCGCCTGCGACTTCGAGCCGATCGAGCCGACAACCATCACCGACAATAGTGTCTCACTGCGAACGGGCCATCACGACATCGAGCTGTGGGCTAGCCGGCCCATCCGCGTCCATTCCTCCGGGGTCGAGGCCAACCTTCAGCTCAGGGAAGGCGAGGAGTTTTGGTGCGTGTTGGCCTGCGCGCACCGGGCGGCGGACTGGAATGAAAAAGTCGCTGCTAAAGCGCTGACCGAGACCGAACGCTACTGGACGCACTGGACCGGCAAGCTGTCGTACAAAGGGCCGCGCCGGGCCATGGTGCGGCGGTCGGCGATTTTGGTGCATCAGCTCGGCTATGCACCGGTTGGCTCGCACGTCGCGGCGCCGACCACCTCGCTGCCGGAGCGCATCGGAGGCGACTGGAACGCCGATTATCGGCTCTCTTGGGTCCGAGACACGTCGCTGTCCCTGAAAGCCCTCGTCCTACTAGGCGCCAAGGAGGAAGCAGGTCGCTACCTGGAATGGGTAGCGAAGCTGATTTCCTCCAGCGATCCACCGCTGCAAACCGTCTACGGCATCCACGGCGAAACCGAATTGTCTCAGCAAGAACGCCACGACCTGGAAGGCTATCGCGGCTCCAAACCCGTTCGGCTGGGCAATCGAGCCTATCGCCAGGATCAGCACGGCTCGATGGGTTATCTGGTAGACTGCATGCACGCCTACCTGGAGCAAGGCGGCGAGTGGCGGCCGGAGTTCTGGGAGCTGACGCGCCGCGTCGCCGACTATATCGCCAAGCACTACCCAGACGAAAGCAATAGCATCTGGGAACTCCCGACCAAGCAGCACTATCTCAGCGGCAAAGTGCTCGGCTGGACCGCGCTGGACCGCGCCTGTAAGATTGCCGCCAAGCTCGGCCAGGCCCACAAAGCAGAGAGTTGGCAGGCGGCGCGCGATCGGCTGCACAGCGAAGTCATGGAGCAAGGTTGGAGCGATCATCACCATCTGGGAGCATTTCGCCAGCGCTATGAAGGCGACAACCTCGATGCCGCCGCATTGCTCATCCCGCTGGTCGGCTTTTTGCCGCCCCATCATCCGCGCGTCCGATCCACGGTCGAGAAGGTCGTGGAGCTGCTGAGCATAGATGGCTTCGTGCATCGCTTTGATCCATTGGAGACGCCAGGCATTCAGAAGCAGCAGATCCCTCTGGGCGAATTCGAGGGAGCGTTTCTGCCCTGCACGTTCTGGCTGGCGCACGTATACGCCCTGATGGGTCGCAAAAAGGAGGCTGAGGCCATCCTGGATCGGGCCGAGAAAATCGCCGGCCCAGTCGGCCTGTTCGCCGAGGGAGTGGACGCACGTTCCGGCGACTTCTTGGGCAATCACCCTCTTCTGTTCTCGCAAATCGAGTACGTCCGCGCCGTGCGCGCGCTGGGATGATCTCATCCTTGGCGAGCGGGGGGCGTAAGCCCCCTGTTTTTGAGGAAGAGGGGGCTTACGCCCCCCCTCGCCAAGGACGTCCTCATGTCTTGTCAATTCCTCTGCCAGCCATTACCATGTCATATGGGCAAACTGGTATTACAAAGTATTTCCTTGCAGGAGCAGGACGATGACAAAGCGACGCATGGCAGGGATGGTTCTGATCGTGGCAGCGCTGACACTTGGTTTCTCCGGCTGTAGACGGTCAACTTCGGTCTGGCGCGAGCGCGGAACGCCCCGTGTCGTGGTCACCATTCCAGCCCTGGATACTTTCGTCCGCAACGTCGGCGGCGATCACGTCGGCGTTGTCTGCCTGTGTACCACGCAGGGACCGCACCAATATCAGTACAACACCCAGGACGCCATTCTGCTGCGTGAGGCCGACCTGTTCTTCGCCATCGGTCTTTCACTCGACGACAAGTTCGCCGATCCGATTCAGGTCGAAAGCCATAATCCCCATCTTCGCTACGTCAAGCTCGGCGACAAGCTCCGCGACGGCGACAGCAAACGTAAGGACAAACTGCTGCTCAAATTCGAGGAGCATGATGAACACGGTAAGGAAGAAAAACACGAACACGAGCACGAGCATGAGCATGGCGAATACGATCCGCACATCTGGCTCGGCATCCCGCAGGCCATCGCCGTGGTCGAGATCATCCGCGACGAGCTGAAGAAAGCCGATCCCAACCATGAAGCCGACTACGATAAGAATGCGGACAAGTACATCCAGAAACTCAACGAGCTGCACGCCTACGGCAAGGAACGGCTGGGGGACAAGAAGAATCGCAAGATCATCTCCTTCCATGAATCGCTGGGATATTTCGCCAAGAGCTTCGACGTGGACATCGTGGATGTCATGGAAGTGACTCCGGGAGCGGAGGCGGGACAGGCGCACATGGTGAAGCTGGCCAAGAAGTGCACGGAAAAAGACGTCCGCGTCATCGCCGTCGAGCCGCAGTATCCAACGGAGTCGTCGGCGAAGGTTTTGCGCGACGAGTTGAAGGACAAGGCCAAGGACATCGCTTTCGTGGAGATCGATCCTCTGGAGACGGCGGAGAAAAAAGACCTCAAAGAGGATGAAAAGGAGTTGAAAAGTCGGGAATGGTACGACAAGAGCATGCGTCAGAACCTCGACAATCTGGCCAAGGGTCTGCCATGAAGCCGAATCTGGTGACGATCCAGGATCTCTGCGTCACTCTGGGCGGTAACTCCATCCTGAGAGGAGTCAACGCAGCCCTGGCGCGGGGCAGCGTCACAGCGCTCATCGGCCTCAACGGTGCCGGCAAGAGCACGCTGTTACGCGCCCTGGTCAAGGAAGTGCCTTACTCGGGCCGCATTCAGTTTCACTGCGGTCACGATCATAGCCGGCCCAATCCCGAACACGTCGGCTACGTGCCGCAGCGACTGCGCATCGAGGCCAACCTGCCCTTGACGGTGTACGACCTCTTCACCCTGTCGCTGCAGCGCCGTCCGTTATTTCTCGGCGCCACGCGCAAAGTGCGCGAGCGCATGACGCACTTGCTCGAACGCGTCAATGCACTGCATCTGCTGAACAAGCCCGTCGAGAAGCTATCCGGCGGCGAATTGCAGCGCGTGCTTCTGGCCCTGGCGATGGAGCCGCACCCGGAATTGTTGCTCCTGGACGAGCCGGCCGCCGGCATCGACTTCAAGGAGGGCGAGAAGTTTTACGACCTGATCGCCGGTCTGAACCGTGAGACCGGCGCGACTATTTTGCTGGTCTCGCACGATACCAACATCGTCGATCGCATGGCCCATCACGTCTTGTGTCTGAAAGACGGCCGCATCGCTTGCCAGGGTCCGCCGCGCGAGATCATTAACACGCAGATGCTCGAACAGATCTTCGGCAGCCACAAGGGATTTTACGATCATCACCACCCTCATCCGCCTTCCGATGCGGCGAAGTGACAATTCTTGATTTGGTGCGTGAGTAGCCGATCAAGGCAGAAGATCGGCGACGGGAATACGGTCGATTTCGGTGCCATCCAAGACGAAGGTGACCTGATCGCCGATTTGATAGTCTTGCCGGCGGCGATAGGCAGGAACTGGATCAGGCCCCGTCGGGTCGGTGTAGACTTCGAGAATGCGATCGACCAGATTGACGATCCAGTAAATCGGAATACCGTCACGGGCGTATAGGGAACCTTTGACGGTGCGATCTTGAGCGAGGGAGGGATCGGCGATTTCGACGATCATTCCGATGTCCGCCGGACCGGGATGATGATGGTCGAAGTCTCGCCGTCGGCCGCGTACCACGGCTAGATCGGGTTCTGGTTCACTCTCGGTCACCGTGACGGCGGACTGATCGCGGCGAAACCAACCCTGCGGCAAGCGCCGTCCGATCTCGTCCTCGGCCAATCCCAGAGCCAAATCGTGCAGGGGGCTACGGGTCATTTTGAGTACGATCCAACCATCGAGCAGCTCACACCGTTCTCCTGCCGGAATAATGCCGCTCTGGATCATCCTATGGTACTCATCCACGGTGAAACGACGCACGGGCAGCGGAGGCATTGAACCCAGGTTGACCAACGGCGGAACGATGGTAGACATAGCAAATCCCTAAGTCCGACTTGCTGGGACGCCTGTGTCTCATCATCGAACTGGTCGTTCTCCAAGTCAAGGCGGCGACATGCCGAGATCGGCGTACAAATCGAGGCGAACTATCTGATAATCGATCCAGGTTTGCAATAGCTGTCGCTTTATCCATGCGGATGAAGCTTCTGCCTTGAGCAAAAGTTCTGTCGCCAAGTCGGGATCGGCCCGCGATGGCCGCTGTACAACTGGACCGATTGATTCCGGTAATAATATATCGCCCGCATGGTCTGGGGGAGGTGCGGACGGCCATTTGGCTTTATCTTCCCTTAGTAAGAACACCAGTTGAAATAGCCGTTGTTGGATTGGATAGCTCTCCGCCTGTGTACGCAGGTGCCGAATTCTCTTTCTGCCCTCCCGTTGTGCATCGGGCGTCTTTAGCAAGGATGTCACCGTCTCCTCTGCTTTGTCCCGTTTGCAGGCGAGAAGGTCCACGTCTTTGATCTTCACCGGGGCGAGCGCCGGCCAGGATTGCTCTAGATGATGGAGCCGTTCGATGTATGCGTGATCGTACTTTCTGAGCCAAGTCTCCAGATCAGCGACCGACTGCCGTTCGTTGTCGAGCAGAGCTTTGAGGCGAATCGTGGGCAAATAGGCGCGGAATGAAGCGGCCGGTTCTTCGTCAGCCATTTTCTCGTGGTCCGCAGCTGCCAGCTTACCGCCGAGCAGCACGAGAGCGACGACCAATACTTGGCTTTCCCATTTGGTATGCATTGAGGAGAGAGTGCGACGCATCGAGTTTCTCCTTTACCAAGGCGAACCCTATTGCGATCAGTCAATCCAGTTTTCCAATCGCAAGCCCGGCACCTGACGAAAATCCTTCAGGTTGCGAGTCACCAGCGTAGCACGATAGGCCAGGGTAATGGCAGCGATGAGCAAGTCGCCCCGGCCGATTTTCTTCAGTTTCTTGTCTACCCGCAAACGGTCAAACTCGTTAGCTGCCCCGGCATCAATCGGAAGGATCATCGGGATCTTGGCAAGGAGCCGTTCCGCCTCATCAAGCCGGCGCTGCCCTCGTTGCAGAGCGGCTCCATCGGCCGCCTTCATCAAGGTATCGAAACGTCCCTGGAGGGTTTCGATACGGCTGACGATGGTAATGGCAATCTCATCCGTCGTCGCTTGCACCCGCTCCACGACGCGGGGATGATTGCGAAGAAAAAACGTGAGCGTATCGGTGTCGAGGACGATCACGATTCATCCTCGGTCAAGGGTCGGCCGCGTCGCCGATAGATTTCGGCCAACTCCTGTTCAATATAGGGATCGTCTTTCCACGCGCCGGCAAGTTCCATCAAGGCTTCCTTGTTCGATTTTGGCTGCGGGCCTGTCCGCAGCCAGTCCTGAATGGCATCTTTGAGAAAGCGCCATTCCTTTCCCAGCCGCCGAGCCGGCAGCGCTTGTTCATCGACCAGGCGCAACACATCCGCTTCCGCCAGTCGTAGATAAGTGGCGACTTCGCTCAACGTCAAGACTTCAGCGCTGATTTTCTTCGCCACCGTTGACCTCGGCGTTCCCGACGCCGCTTCCGGTTTGTGCTTTGGTCGCGCCATCTTTGTGTCCTCGTTTAGCTAGTGCCGAACACTTGTCGATACGCCTCCTCGCCGAAGCCGACAAGCAGTGTCTCGCCGATGCGCAACGTCGGCGCTTTCAGGTTGCCGCTGGGTCCGAGAAGGTGAGCGGCCAGCGTATCATCGTCGGGTGGATCGTTGACCATGTCGAAGACGACGACTTTCTTGCCGCGCGCCGCGACCACACGCTCTGCGGAACGAGCCAGTTTCAACGCCTCATCGCGGCCCCGCCGGTCCTTCGACGCATCGATGACGGTGCCGGTCACTTCCACGTCATGGGCCGCAAGGAACCCCTGCGCTTTCTTGCAACCCGCTCAACCGCGGCGATGGTACATCCATTCGATGGCGCCGGACATGCTTCATTCCTTCTTGTCGGTCGGTGATTTCGGCATGGGGAAGAGCTGGCCGCTGCCCGATCCGGTGCCGCCGCGCAACGGCGTTGTGCGCGGTCGCGGCGGCTTGGCGGGAACCTCTGGTTCCACTTCCGGCTCTTCTTCTACCGCGGGTTCCGGCTCCTTGGCCTGCGCCGCCTTGAGCGACAGCGAGATGCGCCGCTGAGCTGGATCAACGCTCAGCACCTTCACCTGCACTTCCTGCTCCTGCTTCACAATGTCGCCGACGCGGAACACGCGCTGCGGCGCCAGCTCGGAGATGTGGATCAAACCCTCAACCGCCGGCTCCAGCTCGACGAAGGCGCCGAAGTCCATCAGGCGCGATACTTTGCCCGTTACAAGATCGCCAATATGATATTTCTCGCTGATGTTATCCCACGGGCTGGCCGTCAACTGTTTGAGTCCCAGGCCGACCTTGCGGCGCTCGTGATCGATTTTCAGCACGACCACCTTGACGGTCTGTCCGAGTTGCACAATCGTCGAAGGATCTTGCACGCGCTGCCAGCTCATTTCGCTGACGTGAAGCAAACCGTCCACGCCGCCCAGATCGACGAAGGCGCCGAAGTCCTTGAGCGAGCGCACGACGCCCTGACGAATCTGTCCCTCGGCCAGTTCTTTCCACACTTTTTCGCGCGTCTCCTCCCGCTCCTTCTCCAGAAGAGCGCGGCGGCTGACGACGAGGTTGCGCTCGGACGGATTGACTTCCGTTACCATGCAAAGCAAACGCTGATTGACGAATTGCTCTGTTTCCTCCACGCGATAGAGGTCGATCTGGCTGATGGGCATGAAGCCGCGGATGCCGTTGACATCTACGGATAGGCCGCCCTTGTTGGTGGCGGTGACGCGCGCCTCGACGGTCATGCCGACGGCGACACTGGACCAGTCAGCTTCGACGGCCGCTCCCTTGCGCGACAGCAACATGACGCCGTTGGCGCTATCGAAACCTTCGATGGTGACCTCAATCTCGGTGCCCAGGGCCGGCGGACCATCGGGAAATTGCATCAGGGGCAGGACGCCCTGGGTACGACCGCCGGGCAAGTCGATGAACACATCGGCGCCGTGGATGCGGAAGACTTTGCCTTTCTTGGGTCCAGCCTCCGCGGCGGTCTTGCCGCGTGTGGACTGTCGCCCACCGTCGCCGTAGAGATCCTTGTCGGACAGGCCGGACATGGCCTCTTGCAGTTGTCGCTCCATTTCCTCATCGAAGGCGTCGATCTTTTGGCCGAAGCCGTACGCTTGCTCGTGTTGCAGCGATCGCACCTTGCCGCCGGGTTGCGGCGGTTTTTCGCGCGGCGGCTTGGCAGTGGGCTGTTGCTCGGCGGCAGGAGGAGTCTGTTCCGTGGGTTTTTCCGTATCGCTCATAGTTGTTGTCCTTGGGAGAGTATCCGGCGAGCGGGGGGCGTAAGCCCCCTGTTGAAGAAACAGGGGGCTTACGCCCCCCGCTCGCCGGGTCAACTACTTCGACTGATCGAGAAAATCGAAAATCTGCAACTTCTCCCTGTCGAAATGGGATCCATGTTTCTCGAGGAATTTCAGATGCAAGGGGTGATCGATATACGTCTTTAATCCCTCGGCATCGTCGAAGAGGACGAGCAGGGCGAAGTCGTACTGCATCTTGGGCACGCCCTGTGTGCCCTTGGCGTCGGGCCTGCCGGCGCGCACGGTACGCACCGTGGGAATCTTGGCCAGCAGCTCCCGGCAATCGGCGATGGCTTTCTCAACCGCATCTTTGGGTGCATCTTCCTTCATGCGAAAGATGACGACATGGACATAGGGAGCATTTCCATTTTTGTCGCTCTTGGCTTCGTCGGCGGATGCCGCGCTGGCCAGGACACCAATCATCATAGCAAACAGTAAAAATCGCCTCATGGACAATCTCCTTGAAGGACCACAGCGGGACGTGTACCAAGGCTATCAGACGACACCGCCACAGGCAACCGTCGCAGATGCTTGTGGCTAATACAATCGCCACATGCGTAGCAAACTGCGGCGAGCCTGGCCGATTATCAAGGCGCTCTTGTGGCTCCTCATTCTCTTTCTCATAGGGCGACAGTTCGTCCGCGATCTCCAGCGCCAGGAACTTGCACAGCGTCCACTGCACGCCAGTTGGCTCGTTCTGTCGGGTCTGTTGTACGTGTTGGGGCAGGGGTTTTCGGCGCTGTACTGGATGCGATTGCTCGGTCATCTTGGCGCGCATCCGCCGCTGGGCGCGGCGCTGAGAGCGTACTACATCGGCCAGCTCGGCAAGTATCTGCCGGGCAAAGCGTGGGCGCTGTTCCTGCGGACAAGTCTGGTGCATAACCACGGCGTTGGCATCGGCCTGGCGGCTCTGACCTCGTTCTATGAGGTGCTAACGACGATGGCGGCGGGCGTGCTCGTCGCGGCGGTGCTGTTCGCCGTGCTGGGAGCCGATGCCGGCGCAGGGATAAACGCCCAGACACTTCTCCATCTGCTCTTGATGGAGCAGCCGGGCGAGGGCGGTGTGCATCGTTCAGTCGCCGTGCTGCTTTCGACGCTGCTTTTCATTGCGTTTCTCGTGCCCCTGCATCCGGCGCTCTTTAATCCACTGGCTCTGCGCAGAATCGGTGAGACGCCGGTTCGAGCGGACAAGGCCGGCGAGACGCCGATCCCATCGGGACGACTGCCACGCATCCGCTTTGTTTACTTGCTCGAGGGGCTGGCGTTTGCGGCTGTCGGTTGGTTATGTCTGGGCGCCAGCTTCGCCGCCGCTCTGCGCGGCATCATCGGCACGGATTGGCCGCTCTTCGACGTGCGAACGGCGCGCTTGCCAGCCATCATGGGACTGTCCTACGTCATCGGCTTTGTGATTCTCATCGCTCCGGGTGGAATCGGTCCACGCGAATTCATGCTGACGCTGCTGTTGACGCCGGAGTTGGTCGGTGTGCAGGGAATGGAGACCGAGGATGCCCGCGCCCTTGTCGTCCTGGCGGTGCTGGTGCTGCGCCTGGTGTGGACCGTGACCGAGTTGATCGTGGCGCTCATCTGCCGAATCACAGGTCGGGCAGCTGCCAGTCAATCGGCGTCTCGTCCAGCTCCTCCAGCGCCTCATTGACGGCGGAGAAGCATTTGCTGCCGAGGAATTTCTTGTACGACAACGGCGACGGATGGGCCGCGGTCACGATGCGGTGGCACTGGGTGTCGATGAGCTTGACTTTTTTCTGTGCGTAAGCACCCCAGAGCAAGAATACAAGCGGTTGCTCCCGTTCGTTCAGCGCGCGAATGACGGAATCGGTGAACTTCTCCCAGCCCTTGTCCTTGTGCGAATTCGCCTTGTGAGCGCGGACGGTCAGGACGGCATTGAGAAGCATGACACCCTGTTTGGCCCAGGGAACCAGATAACCGTTGTTGGGGATTTTGCAGCCGAGATCGTTGTGCAGTTCCTTGAAGACATTTCGCAACGACGGCGGCGGCTTCACTCCGGGCTTGACCGAAAAGGCCAGTCCGTGCGCCTGGCCTTCGTCGTGATAGGGATCCTGTCCCAGAAGTAATACTTTTGCGCTCTTGTAAGGCGTCAATTTGAAAGCGCTGAAGACATCGTCTTCTGGGGGGTAGACCTGGTGCTGCGCACGTTCCTTATCGACGAATTCGCTCAGCTTGTGGAAGTAGGGTTGCTTTAATTCGTCGGCGAGGGCCGCCTTCCAGTCCGCCGGGAACTGCACGCGCATGAGGAGAAAGTTCCGTTCACCAGCCCGAAGCGTGAGCGAGGGCCGCCCTCGCTCACGCTTCGGGCTGGTAAAGAATGGATGTTTCAGACCATCCGGGTCGCTTCTGCGGAGCCTCTCTGCATCGCCGTTACGGGACGGCGCGTATCTTCGGGATCGCTTTGGTAGCGCCAGAATCGCAGCGGCTGCGCATCAAACAGATCGAAAATGTACCAGGCGAGCTGATCGTTGTAGACAAAAGGCACGAGGGCCTGACCCTGGATCGGGTCAAGCGTGTAAATATCCATCTCCTGTAACTCGCCCAGGTCGTCGCGGAAGCGCTCGTCGGCGCGGCGTGCCTCGCGTTCGGCCTCTTCCTGGGCAATGATGGCAGTGCGATTGGGCCGGCCGGGCCGATTGGCGATACGTCGGGCCCGGTGGTGGAATTGCAGCGACTCCAAAGCATGCTCGCGCAAGGAACGAAGTATGGAAGTAATATAAGGCGCGGCCGACTGAGCTTGGTCGTAGGTCCAAACTTGGATGGTTTGGGCCCGTTCCTTGGCGCCTCTGGGTTGACGTTTCACAGTGTGACTCTCCTCATTGGGAGTTGTGCAGACGCAAGCCGACAACCCCCGTTGGCCGGCATTGGTCCGCTTGGGATCCTTGGGTTGCCGGCCTGCCGTGGACTACAAGGGCCGGCAAACGCTAGAGGGTCGCCGGCACGCGAAAGTTCGGATCCCACCTCGACCAATTCCGCTTCCTTTCCGGTCGTTTTTTCCTCTCGCGGGTCGTTGCTCCCCTACAATTATTGTAGGCGAGACTTGGCTCGCCGCGCTGTCCAAAGGAAGCGAAACTTGAGAAAAAAATACTCCGATCCAAAAAAAATCCCTCTGAGTGAACCATTCTCGCGCACAAGCACAACGGTTTCGCTCAGCATATATTCTCAACGAAAGCAGGAACCTACATGTGGCGTTCGTTCAAAATAGGAAAACTCTTCGGTATCCCCCTGTATTTACACACGACCTTCTTTCTGTTACCCGCATGGATGCTCCTGGCCAATGGCGGCGGCGGTATGGCCGTGTCGCTCTTTCTCTTGCTCTGCCTGGCCGGCATCTTCGCCTGTGTGGTGCTGCATGAGCTGGGTCATGCGCTTATGGCGAGAGTGTTCGGTATCGGCACGGAAAGCATTACGCTCTACCCCATTGGCGGTGTCGCTCGCCTGAAAAGCATGAGCGACAAGCCGTTTGAAGAGATCTGCATCGCCCTGGCCGGACCCGCCGTCAATCTCGTCCTTGCCGTCTTGCTCGCCCCGTTGGTGGCCGCCACGTTCAGTCTTGCAACGATGGAGGGCATCGGCGTGAGCCGGCTTCTCTTCGAGCTTTTGAGAGCGAACGTGGCCTTGTTGCTGTTCAATTTGCTGCCGTGCTTCCCGATGGACGGCGGCCGGGTGCTGCGCGCCCTGCTCGCCTTGTGGAAGGGCCAGCTGCGGGCCACCGAGATTGCCATCCGCGTCGGTCTGGTGGTGGCGGTGCTCATTGCTTGCAGTGCGATATATCTGACAAGCCCCATGCCGATCGTGCTGGCTGGATTCGTCCTGTTCGCCGGTCAGATGGAATTGCTGAGCTTGCGCCAACGCGAAGCCCAGCGGCGAGCGGCAGCCTTCGCCGTGCCCGTCCTGGAGCCGGTCGAGGTGACGATTCCAACTCCGCAGCCGTATGAGGGATTCTCTGGTCTTGCCTGGGATAGCCGTTCTCGGGTCTGGGTAAAGTGGCACAACGGTCGGCCGGTGGCGTACTGGGGATGAAAATAAGTACGAAGGAGGACGGACAAAGGACGAAAGATAATCTGAGCCGCGCACGCAGCGCAGCGGAGTAAGCGGTTGTACAGACGTCCGCTTACTCCGCTGCGCTGCGTGCGCGGCTCGGAAAGATGCGCCGCGTGTACGGTTCGGAGGAACTGCTTGTTGAGGAGACGACATGGCCACGGTCAGCTCCGCACCGCTGGGCTTGTGGCGCCTGGGCCGCCGCAAGATCACCGACGCGATTCTCGATCTCGGCGAGTTGAGCCTTTTCGCCTCTCGCATCCTCACCGGCATGCGCCGTCGTTCCAGCTATAACACCCTCTTGCCGATTAGCTTTTCGGTCGGCGTCAGCAGCATTCCTGTGGTGACGATTACCGGAATGTTCATCGGCATGGTCCTGGCGGTGCAGGCGTATTCCGAGTTTTATTCCCTGGGACTGGCGACACGGCTGGGACAGATCATCAACATTTCCGTGGTGCGCGAGCTTGGGCCGGTCCTGGCGGCGGTCATGCTGGCGGGTCGAGTCGGCAGCGCCATGGCGGCGGAGCTGGCCACCATGCGCATTACCGAGCAAATCGACGCTCTGGCATGTCTGGGCACCAATCCGATCCACTACCTGGGCACACCGCGCTTCCTGGCCTGCGTGCTGCTTATACCGCTGTTGACGATCATGGCCAATTTCATGGGCGTTCTGGGCGGAGCGATGATCTGCATCGACGTCTACCACGTCGAGTCGCATCATTACTGGGAGAACGTGCGCGGCTACATCGGCATGTGGGACCTGATGACCGGACTGATAAAGCCAATCTTTTTCGGCGCTGCCATCGCTGTCATCTGCTGCCATCGCGGCTTCTACAGCGACGCCGGCGCCGAAGGCGTCGGCCGGGCCGCTACCCGCGCCTTCGTTTTGTCCTTCATCGCCGTTCTCGTCCTCGATTTCTTCCTCGCCATGTTCCTCAACAACCTCTACGATTACCTGTGGCCGCATACGCGGGGTCTCTTTTAATCCATGACCATGAGTGCGGCAAACACTGTCCCCAAACCGTTGATCTCCTTGCAACAGGTGACGATGCAGTTCGGCGCCCAGCGCGTGCTGCACGCCCTCGATGTCGAAGTTCAGCGCGGCCAAACGCTGGGCGTCATCGGCGAGAGCGGCTGCGGCAAGACGGTGTTGCTCAAACTCATCATCGGTCTGCTTCGGCCCACGGTTGGCCGCGTGATTTTCGACGGCAAACAGCTGGATAACCTTGCCGAACGCGAGCTGACACAACAACGGCTGCGTTTCGGGTTTCTGTTCCAGGGGGCGGCCCTGTTCGACAGCCTCTCGGTTTACGATAACGTCGCCTTCGGACTTCGCGCCCAGGGAAGCAAGCCGGAGCCGGAAATTGGCGAGATTGTACGACAGCGATTGCAAGAGGTCGGTTTGCCGGTGGGTGTTTTGGCCAAGAAGCCGGCGGAGTTGTCGGGCGGCATGAAAAAACGGGTTGGATTGGCTCGCGCGCTGGCACTCGATCCCGAGGTCATGCTTTACGACGAACCGACCACGGGACTTGATCCGATTATGACTGATGTGATTAACGAGTTGATCCTGCAAACGCGGCGTCAGCGGCCGGTAACCAGCATAATCGTCACGCATGAAATGAAGACCATCAACAAGGTGGCCGATCGCGTCGTGATGCTCTATCCGCTGAGCCGTTTGCAGCCGGGCGAGCCGCAGATACTGTTCGACGGCACGCCGGATCAACTCCACGCCAGTGCCGACACGCGCGTCCGCCAGTTCATTGAAGGCGAGGCGCGCGATCGCTTGCAGGAATTGGCGGCGAAATCGGATCAGTCGTGATTTATCGTTTCGCGCGAAACGATAAACCCGAAGGAGATGGGCACCATGAACGACCGAACCATGCGCTGGGGGATTGGCCTCTTCGTCTTGGCGGCATTGGTGCTGATGGGCGTGCTGATCGTGATGTTCGGCAGTCTGCCGACCTATTTCAAACGTAGCAATCACTACACCATCCGCTTCGTGGATGCGCCCGGCGTCGGGGTCGGCACACCAGTGCGCCGTTCCGGCGTGCGCATCGGCGAAGTCAGCAATGTCTTCCTGGACGACGAACGCGGCATTGTCCGCATCGAGATCGCCATCGATCCGCGCTACACCCTGCGCCGCAATGAGCAGCCGACCCTGAATATTGGCCTGCTTGGCAGCGATGTCAGCATCGACTTCGTGCCCGAAGAGGCCCAGGAGGGACAGCCGGTTGATCGTTCTGTAGTAGAGCCGGGTTCGGAAATGGTGGGCCAACGGCCGGCCAACGTCAATACGTTGCTCAATCGTGCCTCCCAGGTGGCGCCCACCGCTCAGGACACCCTCAACGAAATCCGCCGATCGTTGCAGCGTCTGGAACGCATGTCGCCACTGGCCGAGGACACCATGCGTGAGTACCGCGATCTCGCCAAGGACGTGCGCCGGGCCATTCCTGATCTGCAACGCACCAACACAGAAGTTCAGGGTCTGGCCAGGGACTTTCGTGAAGCCTTGCCGAGGATGCAGCGGGATCTCGACGACTTTGGCGCCGCCTCGCGCACCTGGACCAAGCTGGGCGAACGCCTCGACGTCTGGGCGCAGGGTAATCTGGACAACCTGACGCGGGCGATCGATAGTCTCAATACCGTGTTGACGCGCGTGAGCAACGTCTTCAACGACGAGAATCAGCGGAACCTGCGGAACATTCTGCAAAACACCAGTACGGCCAGTCAGCGCTTCGACAACATCAGCCGTAACCTCGACTCCATCATGCAAGACAGCCGGCCGCTGCCCAAGCACATGAACGAAACGCTCAGCCGTACCGACCAGGCGATGACCGACCTGAGCAAAGCGGTCAGGCCCTACTCCGATCGCGGCGACAGCACTTCGCGCAACCTCGATGAGAGCGCTGCCAAGCTCAATCGCCTGCTCACCGACCTGAGCGGTTTGAAGAACACCCTCGATCAGGACGGCACCGTCCAGCGGTTGCTCAAAGATCCATCGCTTTACATTAATCTCAACGAGGCGGCATGCCTGGTGCTGCGCAGCATGCCGCGCCTCGAGCGCATCCTGAAAGATTTCGAGACGTTCGCCGACAAGCTGGCACGACATCCTGAGCTGCTCGGCGTCCGCGGCGCCGTCCGCCCCAGCGATGGACTCAAGCAGCCGCCGCAACCGTTCAACCAGCCGATTATCGTGCCGGATGGCCCGCCGCCGCCGCCGATCCATCCGTGATGCGTTCGATGTCTCTCCGCAGCTGTTCTCCCGGAGCCGAGGGAGACGTGCCGGCGATTTCCTGTCTCAGATCCGGCAGGTCCGCCAGGCGATCACGTAGGCTGCGGGCCGCTTCGTGCTCGGCCTTCTCCAACTGTATTCGCCGTTCCGTGCATTCCTGCTCGAAGGCCACGCGCGCATCGCACAGTTCGCGCTCGGCCCGCTCCAGCTGGTTCAGACGCGCTTCATACTCCTTGACCAGTGTTTGGTAATCGCGCTGCAAGACGCGCAGACACTCGGCTTGGCGCTCCAGCTCCGCGAATGTCGGTGGCAACGAATTGGCCCGGCGCGCTTTGCGGCGCAGCCGCAGGGCCAGGCGAACGAGATTGCGCCGCGAACGCTGCAACGCCTTGATGCGCGCCGCCAGGCGATCGTCCAGGACCGGAGTGGGACGCTCGGTCGGCAAGCGCATCTCGAAGCTGAAGGTGCCGACTTGCAGGACATCGCAATCGTTCAATTTCTCTTCGTGAACGGGCCGGCCATTGAGTCGGGTGGCGAATCGGCCTCCGCAACAATCGCGGATGCGCCAGCCGTCGCTCCGGCACTGGAGGATGCAATGGATGGGCGCGACTTCCGGAGAAACCAGCGAAATATCACAGTTGGGGGCACGGCCCAGGACCACGAGGTCGCTCTCCAGCGGGCGATACCGTCGGGTCGTGTTGCCGTAGGTGACGATGAGGGCGGCTTGACCGGGCTTGATCGATGCTTCACGTTCTTTGTGCATGGTGACCTTCCCATCCCCTACCCGCTCGCATCCACTGTCCAGGCCATACGCAGCGCTTCTTTCCGAGCCGCGCACGCAGCGCAGCGGAGTAAGCGGTCGTGCAGGCGACCGCTTACTCCGCTGCGCTGCGTGCGCGGCTCGGATAAAATGCGGCGTGGCTCGGACAGTGGGCGCTGCGGGATAGTGGGAATACCGCAGTTTCTGAAAAGGGGATACAGAGGACGGGATAATCTATCCTAGCTCACGAATGGTCGCAGTGTGACGAAATCGTTATTTTTTCTTGCTCAGCTCCGTCACCTTGCGTTGCGCTTCCTCGACACGCTTGGGATCGGTCTCGTGCGTGGTGATTTCGCGGTAAATCTCCAGAGCATGGGCGCGTTCGCTCTGGACACGTTCGTACAGCCGGGCGGCGCGTGTGCGGGCGTCGAAATGGGTCTTGGGATTCCACTGGAAGCAGCGCTCGAAATAGACCGCCGCATGATCGAATTGCTTGAATGGCTTGCCCTCATAAATGTCGCCCAGCTGATAGGCCGAGTCGCTGATCTGGGAGCTTTGTGGATAATTTGTCAACAGTTGCTGAAGCAGCAATTCGGCGCGATGCTGATTGTCGTTGAAATCCTGGCCGTAGCCGTGGTCCTTGTATTTCATGGCCTGGCGGTACAGCTCGTTGGCTTCGGCGATGTTGTAATTGCCCTGCAAGGTCGGCGGCGGTACGACCAGTTCCAGGCGGAAAGGATACTTGTTGATGCGATGATACTGGACCAGTTCCTCCTCGGCCCAGCGCGCCCGTTCGACGTCGCCGCTGCCGATGTAGTGTACTCGCAACGCTTCCAGCGTGTCCTTGTACTCCTTGCGTGCAGCCAGCAGCCGTTCGACCATCTCCAGATCGCCCCGCGTCGCCGTCTTCTTGCCCTTGGCGGCGGGAGGCTCGGGCGCCGAACTAACCACAGAGTCACAGAGAACACAGAGAGAAACACAGAAAAGACAAACAATCAACAAGCGAAGACACAAGAATTTATGCGTCCAGTTCATATTTCTATTCTCTCTCTTGTCCTCTCTGTGCTTTCTCTGTGGTCTCTGTGACTCTGTCGTTAACTTGTCACAGTCTGGGGCCGGCCTTCGAGGCGTCCGAATATCATGCGCCCGGCGGGCGTCTGCAAAACGCTTGTTACCGTGATGGCCACGTCCTGACCGATCGCGGATCGGCCTTGCTCGACCACAACCATGGTGCCGTCTTCCAGATACCCGACGCCCTGACCATACTGATCACCCGGCTTGACGAGACGAACGGTCATCAGCTCGCCGGGCAGGGCCACCGACTTGAGAGCGTTGGCCAACTCATTGAGGTTGATGACCTCGACGCCTTGCAGTTGCGCGATCTTGTTGAGGTTGTAATCGTTGGTCACCACTCGCGCGTCCAGCGCCTTGGCCAGGACGACCAGGCGTTCATCGACCTTGTGTACGTCGCGCAGGACCGGCAAGTTAGCCTCGTGCATTTGCAGCTCAACCTTGGGGTTGTTCTGCATTCGCTTGAGCATATCCAGTCCGCGCCGTCCGCGATTTCGCTTCAACTTATCCGAACTATCGGCCACGCTTTGCAGTTCTTGCAGCACGAAGCGCGGCACAATCAGTTTGGTGTCGATGAACCGCGTATCACATATATCGGCAATTCGGCCATCAATAATTACACTGGTGTCCAGAACGAGCGACTTGGCCCCCTTGACTTGTTTGGAAAACTCAACGTAGGGGATGATAAACCGAAACTCATCCTTGGTTTGAAGCAACGTCGAAATGGCGATGTAGCAGCAAATCACGGTGATGATGAGCGACAGTCCCCGGCGTTCGTATTGGCCCTGGGTTTCCTGAGCATTACTGCTGCTGCCGCCCTGGTTGACATCGACACGAATGGTGCCGTCCTTGTCGGCCGGAGGATGCACAATCAGATACGGCGATCTCCCCGCGGTGCGGAGTACGCTCAGGTCGAAAATGAACGGCTCAAGGGCCGTGGACAGAATGTTGCCCAGAAGCAGTCCCAACAACAGACCGAAGTAGATGGCCGACAACGTTGTGATCTGCTTGTTGCGGATGAGCACGTCGGTCAGGACTATGAGCAGACCGGCGCCGAGGATGCACAGGAAAGCGATGTAGCCGTTCGCCGTATCGCCGGGACCTTCGCTGAAATGACGAAAGGCCAACATGGCTATGCCGATGCAGATGGCGCCAAAGACGCCGCGCAACAGCCACAACAGCAGATGGCCCGTCGGCGGCCTTTTCGCGAAGTAACCCGACAAACGACTTAAGAACGTAATATCAACTGGCGACGACATCGAGTGCCTCCTGAATAATTCCGCCTCGACGCTGCTCGGAGGCGGCCAGACCGCGAGCGGGAGGCGTAAGCCCCCTGTTCCTCAAAAACAGGGGGCTTACGCCCCCCGCTCGCCGGCAAATGAAACGGCGACGGAAGATGAGTCATTTTACACAAGAGAGTAGGGCTGGAACAGCCTGAGAAACTCATCCTGGGCATAACGATCGGTCATGCCGGCGATGTAATCGCAGACGACGCGCTCCGGCCGCTGTCCGTCGATACGGCGACTATATCGTTCCGGCAACAGCCGCGGCGCCCGGCAAAACTCGTCGAATAATTGACGAAGGATGCGGCCGCCTTTGACAGCCATGCGCTGGACGCGTGAGTGGTAATAGACGCGCCGGCCCAGGAACTGCTCTAGCTCAGTCTTGAGAGCACGCATGGCCGGGCTGGGTTCGACCAGCCGGGTGGAGGCGTTGCGAACGTCGGCGAGGGCGCGGATGCGTTCGTGACGCAGCCGCTGGACCGTGTGTTCCAGGAGATCGCGCACCATCCGATCGATGAGGCGGCGCACCATGGTCGGCTGAAATTGTTCCGGCGACAGCTCGCCGTGCTGCCGGCGGACATCCTCCCTGACGCGCCGCCACAGCTCGACCTCCTGCAGATCGTCCGGCGTGATCAGGCCGATACTCAAAGCGTCATCGATGTCGTGAGCATCATAGGCAAGACTGTCGGCAGCGTCGGCGACCTGCGCTTCCAACAGCGGTTGGCCGACTCCGGTGAACTCGGCAATCGCGAGCGCATCGCGGCGTTTGCTGTGCAGCGCCATCGCTTCCAGCACCTCCCACGACAGATTTAGGCCCGGAAAATCGGCGTAACGATATTCCAGCACTTCGACGATGCGCAAGGCGTGCAGGTTGTGCTCAAAGCCGCCGTGTTCTGCCATGCACTCATCGAGAGCGCGTTCGCCGGCATGGCCGAAGGGCGGATGGCCCAGATCGTGCGATAGAGCGATGGCTTCGGTCAGGTCTTCATTGAGTCCCAGGCGACGGGCGATGGTGCGGCTGATCTGTGCGACTTCCAGGGTATGCGTCAACCGGGTACGGTGATGGTCGTTGGTCTGGGTGATAAGCACCTGCGTTTTGTGCATCAGACGCCGAAAAGCAGTGGAGTGCACGATGCGATCGCGGTCGCGCTGATAGAGAGTGCGGAAAGGGTGTAGTTCTTCGGGATGACGGCGTCCCCGACTCTGCCGCGTGCGTATGGCGTAGGGAGCCAGCACCTCGTCTTCGCGGTCGAGCCAGTCGGGCGGCTCAAAAGGAGCATCGTTGGTCATGAATCGCTCCTCGTCGTTTGCTGGGGCGACGGCCAATTCTCGTTATTGTACTGAATTGGCCTCACCCGCCGGGCGAGCTGGTAGACCGATTCTTGTCCACGATGGCTAGCAAGATGAGGAGGAATGCCAGCAGGCGTACGCTGTAGAGCCAGTCGCCTTTGACGCTTTGTTCCGAAGCGAATGCGAAACCAATGCGGTTGGCCGCCAGGATAAAGAAAGCCAGAGAGAAGAGGATGAACAGACGATCGCGCGTAGCGCGCCAAAAGCGCAAGAAAAACAGCCCGGCCATGGCGAACGCCATGCAGATGGCGCCCAACAAGAATTGATGCATCGTACTACCTCACTTTCCCTCCCAGATCAAACCGTACAGCAGCACGACCGCGCCCAACGCCGCCGCCACGAAGTGATAGGGCGAAAGGTCCAGCTCGGGACCGGTAATCACGTCGATGTACAGAATCACATTTTCCAGAGTCAGGGCCAAAAAACACAGGCCGCACCACAACAAGAGCCGGACTCCGCTCTTTCGATAACCGCGGAGAAGCAACACACAACACACCAGGGCCGTCAGCGCGCACAGCACATAAATGAATGCTTGCAGCACGTTAACCTTCCTTCTTGAGCCGAAACGCATCAGCGAATGTCTTGAGCGGATCACGGGCCGTGGCATAGACGAGCTTGATCATCGTGACCGGACGCTCGCGGTACACTTGCAGCAGCTGAGCGGTGCGCCCGACCAAGTCCGGACTGTGTGGTCCGTAGCGACAGAACAGGTCCGATTCGCGTTTGTCCACTAACAGAAACCCGCGCGCGTGAAGCGCGTTCAAATGTGCGTTGATCGACTGAGGCGCGCTCTGCACCTCGCGGGCAAGATCGACGGCGGGCCACTCCTTGTCCGGGTCTTCTCCCAGGACGCGGAGAATCTCCAGCTGATCCACCGAATCGATGTTCGTCTCCAGAAAGCGTTTGACCTCTTCCGGGAGCGGATTCACGGTATCATCATCCTCGGGCGAGAGAAACGGGGCGATCACTGGGCGATTCGACTCCCTGGGCTAGCGTTGCACCAGCAAGTCGTACAGGGATTCCAGCGATTGCACGATGACTTTGACATCGGCGAAGATGGGCATGAAATTGGTGTCGCCGTTCCAGCGCGGCACGATGTGCCAGTGCAGATGGCCAGGCAGGCCCGCGCCGGCGGCACGGCCGAGGTTCAGACCGATGTTGTAGCCGTCGGGATGCATCCGCTCGTCGAGGATGCGCACCATGCGACGCAGCGTTTCCTGGGTTTCTAGAAGCTCTTCCGGGGTCAGCTCGTCGAGCCGGCCCTTGTGCGTCCGGGGAGCGATGAGGAGATGGCCGTTGTTGTAGGGGAAGCGATTGAGCATAACGACGCTGAGTGGCGTCCGCAGGGCAATGAGGTGCTTGCGGTCGTCGTTGTCGGCCAGGCCGGCGCACAGAAAGCAGGTATCGTCGCCGCTGGGCGGCTTGGGTGCCGTCACGTAAGCCTGGCGCCACGGTGCCCACAGTTGATCCATCGCCCCATCCTCCTGCCATAAAACCCCACCAAGTGAAGCGAGCGAAGACCTGTTTGTCGTCCCATCCTTTTGTATGATGAGAGAAAGTGCTTACCAGCCCGGCGCTCCGGGCTTGCCGTCGGCGAGCGATTGCCCTACGATAACGTGCTTTACTGCGGATTCTTTGCGGAAGGTAAATAAGTTATGGCTGTCCCCAAGCGTCGAACCTCTCACGCCCGCCAGGGCAAGCGGCGGAGCCACCTGCACGTGAAGCCAATGCAGATCCAATACTGTAGCCGCTGCGAGCAGCCGGTGCTGCCGCACCACGTTTGCCCCAACTGCGGCTACTATCAGAATCGGGAAGTCGTGCCCCCCGAAGAGGAGAAGTAGCAGATGCTCATAGCCCTGGACGCGATGGGGGGCGACCACGCGCCGGGACCAATCGTGGCCGGCGCCGTGCAGGCCGTCGCCGCCGATCCGCAGCTCAGCGTGCTGCTTGTCGGCGACCAAGCGCGCGTGGAGCCGCTGTTGTCTGGCGTCGCCCACCGCGAGCGCTTGCCGCTCTTTCACTGCACCCAGGCCGTGGGCATGGAGGAAAGTCCCGTCGTCGCCCTCCGCAAAAAGCCCGATAATTCCATTAGCCGCTGCTGGCAACTCCTGGCCCAGCAAAAAGTCGAGGGCATCGTCAGCGCCGGCAACACCGGAGCGATGGTCGCCGGCGGTCTGCTCCTCAAGCGCTACCTCAAGAACGTGCGCCGCCCCGGCATTGCCACCGTCATGCCCACTCTCAAGGGACCGTGCGTCCTTCTCGACGTGGGTGCCAACGTCAATCCCAAGCCGGAGCATCTGTTTCAGTACGGCGTCATGGGCAGCATCTTCGCCCGCCACATTCTGAAGCGGGAGCAGCCAACCATCGGCCTGATGAATGTCGGCTCGGAGGAACAGAAGGGCCACGATTTGGCCAAGGATACGCATACGTTGTTCAACAATAGCCCGCTGCGCAGCCAATTCGTGGGCAATGTCGAGGGCCGCGACATTCACCGCGGCGCGGCCGACGTGGTTGTGTGCGATGGCTTCGTCGGCAATGTCATCCTCAAGACCAGCGAGGGTGTGTTCGAGTTCACCTTGAAGATGGTGTCTCAGGAGCTGCTTGGCGCTCTCGACGTGGAACGGGACAAGGCGAAACAGGCGCTGGAGGCGCTGATTCATCGTTACGATTACAGCGCTTTCGGCGGCGCACCGCTCTTGGGGATCGACGGCGTGTGCATTATCTGCCACGGCAGCTCCGGCGACCGGGCCATCAAGAATGCCCTCGCCATCGCAGCCACTTACGCCCGCGCCCGTCTAAATGAACTGATCGTCAAGGAGTTGGAAGCCAGCCCGATAACGGGCTCCGACGAATAAGTTTATCGTTTCGCGCGAAACGATAAATCGGACAACGGAAAGGACCTCCATGGCGCGTGCCGCCTTTCTATTTCCCGGTCAGGGCGCCCAGAGCGTGGGCATGGCCCGCGATTTGTGTGCGTCGCTGCCGCAAGCTCGCCAACTGTTCACTCAGGCTAGCGAGATACTCGGCTACGACCTGCTCGACGTATGCGTCAATGGGCCGTCCGAACGCCTCAATTCCACGGTGGTCAGCCAGCCAGTCCTGTTCGTGTCCAGTCTCGCCGCGCTGGAATCGCTCAAGCAGAGCAATCCCCAAGCCCTCGATGAATGCGTGGCCGCGGCCGGTCTGAGCCTTGGCGAGTTCACGGCCCTGACGTTTGCCGGCGCCCTGACCTTCGCCGAAGGATTGCGGCTGGTGCAGCGCCGCGGCGAGGCGATGCAGGCGGCGGCCGATCTGATGCCCAGCGGCATGGTCAGCGTGCTCATCTTGGAGCAAGCGAAGGTTGAGGAGCTGTGTGCCGCGGCCCGACAGAACGAAGTTTTGCAGATCGCCAATTTTCTCTGCCCGGGCAATTGCGCCGTCTCCGGCCATCGCTCGGCCTGCGACCGACTGGAGCCGCTGGTGACACAGGCCGGCGGGCGGCCGGTGCGGTTGGCCGTGGCCGGGGCGTTCCACACGTCGTTGATGAAACCAGCCAGTGAGGCATTGGCTGAGGTGTTCGCTTCGGTGCCGCTGACGTCACCGCGGTTGCCGGTGTGGTCGAATGTGACGGCGCAACCGCACGGCCAGCCAGAAGAGATCCGCGCCCTGTTACGGCGGCAAGTAACCGAGCCAGTACGCTGGGAAGAGACGATGCGCCAATTGCTAGCGGCCGGCTGCGATCGCTTCTACGAGATTGGACCGGGGCGAGTGTTGGCAGGATTGCTCAAACGGATACAGCGGAAGGTGGATTGCCATAACGTTAGCGCCTGAGACGGGTTGGCCTTTCCATTTTCCCTTTTTGTCTGTACTTATTCAATTTACGTCCGTTGCACCGTGCGCGGCGGCAGCGTGACGCGCGAGACGGAAGAGGTGCCTGTTAATTCTGGTTAGCCGCGACCCTTCGGGTCGCGGCTAACCAGAACCAAGACGCCTTGCCCGGCGCGCGTGCGCTGTGGTAGATAACCCAAAGGCGACGGTCCCTTTATAGGAGATCCGCTCGCCCACGGGATACGTGAACGATTGCTTTGGGAGGTCCCAAACCGTGGCTTCCGTTGAAGAACGTGTCATCGATATTGTCTGCGAGAACCTGGGCGTGAACAAGGAGCAGGTCACGCGACAAACCTCGTTCCAGGAAGACGTCGGCGCCGACTCGCTCGACATCGTGGAACTGGTCATGGAGCTGGAAGAAGAGTTCGAAATCACCATCCCCGACGATCAGGCTGAGAAGATCAAGACCGTCGGCGAGGCCATCGACTACATCGAGCGGGAGCAAGGTAAGAAATGACCCGGCGCGTCGTCATCACGGGCATGGGCACCGTCAACTCGCTCTGTAGCGACGTTGCCGGCTTCTGGTCCGCGCTGTTGGCGGGCAAGAGCGGCGTCGGCAGCATCGAGCAGTTTGACACCTCCGCTTTCAAGATTCACTTCGGCGGCGAAGTCAAGAACTTCGATCCCGAACCGCTGGTGGACAAGAAGAAGGCGCACCGGCTGGATCGCTTCGCTCAATTTGCCCTGGTGGCTTCCCACTCCGCCGTCAAGGACAGCGGCATCGATTTCTCGAAAGAAGATCCCTATCGCTGCGGAGTCATTATCGGCAGCGGCATCGGCGGCTTGAACGAATTTGAGGAACAGCACGGCCGATACAAGGATTTCGGGCCGGGCCGCATCAGTCCGTTTGTCATTCCCAAGATGATTCCTAACGCGGCGGCGGGCAATGTGTCCATTGAGTTCGGCTTAACCGGACCGAACACAGCCGTCTCGACCGCCTGCGCCTCCGCTGCCAACGCCATCGGCGACGCCCTTCGCACTATTCAGTGGAACTACGCCGACATCATGCTCACAGGCGGCTCGGAATCGGCCATCACTCCAATGGGCATCGGCGGCTTTACCTCGGCCCGCGCCCTGTCGCTGCGCAACGACGATCCAAAGCGCGCGAGCCGGCCATTCGACAAGGACCGCGATGGCTTCGTCCTCAGCGAGGGAGCCGGCATCGTTATCCTGGAAGAGCTGGAGCATGCTCGCAAACGTGGCGCCACCATCTATGCCGAGGTGCTCGGCTGCGGCAGCACGGCCGACGCTCACCACATTACGCAACCACACCCCTGTGGCGCCGGCGCCTCAAAGGCCATGCAACTGGCCCTGCGCGACGCCAAGCTCAATCCGGAAGACATTCAATACATCAATGCTCATGGCACCAGCACGCCGTTGGGCGACGAATCGGAAACAAAGGCGGTCAAGGAAGTCTTCGGCAACCACGCGCGTAAGTTGGCCATCAGCAGCACCAAGAGCATGCTCGGGCATCTGCTCGGCGCTTCCGGCGGCGTCGAGCTGATCGCCACGGCCCTGACGCTGCGCCATCGCGTCGTGCATCCGACCATCAATTACGAAACGCCCGACCCGGCCTGCGATCTCGATTACGTTCCCAACCGCGCCCGCGAGATGATGGTCCGCTATGCTCTGTCCAACAGTTTCGGCTTCGGCGGACACAACTGCACGCTCGTCGTCGGCGCCATCAAATAGCCAAATCCATAGCGACGGGACGACACTTACACAGCGAAAGACGATTACCGCGACCGTGGTAGCGCAGCCAGGTGGCATAGTGGCGCATAAGCAGCAGGCCGCGTCCACAGGAGCGATCCAGGTTCTCGGGAGCGGTCGGATCAGGAACGGCCGACGGATCAAAGCCCGGCCCATCGTCCTCGACCTCGGCGAACACGGCTTCGGGTCGCACCTGATAGCGGACCCGTACCTGCTTGGAAAGGTCGCCGCCATTACCGTGCTTGAGACCGTTGACGATCGCCTCTTCGAGGATCAATCGCAGTTCCCAACAAGTCCGTGACGGATAGCCGAGTTCGTCCATCGCGGCCACAACCTGATCGAGCAACGGCACGACCTCGGCGGCGATTGACAGGCTCACCTCGATCGCCACGCCGCTGTCCATGCCATGCGATTCCATTAGCGCCAACCTGCCCTTTGTGTGAAAAAGCACAATAAGACTCCTTATGAGACAGATAAAGAAGGTTATCTAAGATCCAGATCCAGGGCGGTATCGTCGGTGACTGTCGTCGTCAGGCCGGACTGGGCGAGATCGCTGTAATGCATCGGGATTCGAGAGTACGTCGGGGCTTGCGGGCCGACGCGGCCGTGTCCGCCGCCCCACGCACCGCCGCCGTTGCGTGGCCCCTCGACGAGGCTGGTCACCGTCACACGGGCCTCGCCACGAGGGACTTCCGGGATGGTGAAATGGCCGTCCGGACCAATCTGCCCTTGATAGGCCTGGCCGTCGCTGGCCAGCAGCAGGACCGTACCGTCCGAAAGCGGCCGGCCAAGGTAGCTCACCGTACCCTCGACCCGAGTTCGCTCGCCACAACCCACCGCCACCACTACCAGTAGGCCCAGTGCAATGCGCCAGGAACCAGCCGGCCTTTTCAACCACGCTATCGCTGACATGACAAGTTCTCCTTCGAGGAAACATCTGCTACCGAGGGGAATACTAATTGTCTCTGAGGCCGCCATCGTTGAGTTTTCTCCCTCCCCCCTTGTGGGGGAGGGAGAAGACGTACTGCCTCAGATCCTCAACTACGCTAAGGCGAAGCGATTGCTCAGAAATCGCCTGTGTTCACCGCCTCGCCTCCGCTGCGGGTCGCCATCGTCACGGTCAGGGCCGACGACGAGTAGGGCAGGAAGTGCACCGAGCCGTCGCCGAACAGCCAGTTGCCGCCTCCCGTATGCAGACTCCAGAAGTGATTGCTATCGCAGTTGTTCGTGATCTTCCCGGCTCCGTAAACACCCGGAGTCGGACAGTTGGGATAAAGATTGATGTAGTTCTGCGTCGCCAGCAGGTTGTCGTAATCGCTGTACGACCACCAACCGTACGACGTGTCGGCCGACGGTGGCCGTTCGCCCAGCATCAGTGTGTTGCTCGTTCCGTCGGTGATGGATGCGATGGAGACGCCGGGCGTATTGGGTTGGAAAATTCCCGAGTTGGGGCCAGTGTACTGAGCATCGGAACCGCCGAAGGAACCGGTGACGCCGAGGTACCAGATTAACCCCGAGCTATGCGTGCCGTTGAGCGTCGCTCCGGTGCCGTCCTGGCCGTCGCGGGCATCGGAGGGACACTGGAAGATCTTCACGGGCGTGGGGATGGCCTGGTAAAAGTTTGCCTGCACGGCATTGTACAGGTTGCCCTGCTCGATGAAGGGCAAGGTCCGGCACGGCCAGCCGAATGAGGAGGTAAAGGAATTGACCCCTCCGCGCGGCTGAGGGAACGTCTGGTAGGTGTTGTGGTAACCGTGCAGAGCGAGGCCCAGTTGCTTGAGATTGTTGATGCATTGCAGGCGAGCAGCGGATTCGCGTACCTTCTGCACGGCCGGCAACAAAAGTCCGATCAAGATGGCGATGATGGCGATGACCACCAACAGTTCGATCAGCGTGAAACCCTGACGACGATGTGCGACGTACATTTTCATTTCCCTTTCGTGCAATTCGATCCGAAGACCTCCGAACTAACCAAAGCCGAGGCGATCGTGTTCTGTATAATGGAATTACCGTCGCGTAACAGCACTTGTGAGAGACGCCTCACCGATGTGAGTTCTGAATCAAATTAATCGCTTGTTAAGAGCACTTCCCCATGTCCTCCGCACTCAATAATCTGGCGGCTCGTTCCTCGCAGGCCACGCTGTCTCCGGAGGAAGCCGCGCGTTACAGTCGTCATCTCATCATGCCCGAAGTCGGCATGGAGGGACAGAAACGCCTCAAGGCCGCCAGCGTGCTGCTCATCGGCGCCGGCGGTCTCGGCTCGCCGCTGGGCCTGTATCTCGCCGCCGCCGGCATCGGCCGCATCGGCCTGGTCGATTTCGATGTCGTCGATTTCAGCAATCTCCAGCGACAAGTTCTGCACGGCACCCCTGATGTGGGCCGCCCGAAACTACACTCGGCCAGGGACCGTCTGCAAGCCATCAATCCGGAAGTGCAACTGGACCTGTACGAAGCACGTCTGACCTCGGGCAACGCCCTGTCGATTTTCCAGCCCTACGACATCGTCATCGACGGCACCGACAATTTTCCGACGCGCTATCTCGTCAACGACGCCTGCGTGCTGTTGAAAAAACCGAATGTCTACGGCAGCATCTTTCGCTTCGACGGCCAGGCGTCGGTGTTCTATCCGGGCCGTGGACCATGCTATCGCTGTCTGTATCCAGAACCGCCGCCGCCAGGTGAGGTGCCCAGTTGCGCCGAGGGTGGCGTGCTCGGCATCCTACCGGGCCTGATCGGCTGCATTCAGGCGACCGAGGCCGTCAAGCTGCTGCTCGGCCAGGGATCGCCTTTGATTGGCCGATTACTTCTGTACGACGCCTTGCAAATGAGTTTTCGCGAGTTCAAGGTGCGGCGCAATCCGAAATGCCCTGTTTGCGGCGACCAGCCGACGGTCACCAAACTCATCGATTACGACCAGTTCTGCGGCCTACGCGGCCAGGAGACACCGGCCCCCGTCGCCGCTGACAGCGACGCCATCACCGTCGAGGAATTGAAACAGCGACTCGATAAGGGCGAAAATGTGTTCATCCTCGACGTGCGCAATCCGGAAGAGATACAGATTTCCCGTCTCGCCGGCAGCACTGTGATCCCACTGCCGCAACTGCCGCAGCGCTTCGGCGAATTGGACCGAGATCGCGAAATTATCGTCCACTGCAAGAGCGGTATGCGCAGCCAAAAGGCGATTCAGTTTCTGCGCCAGCAGGGTTTCACGCGCTTGAAGAACCTCACCGGCGGGATCCTGGCGTGGGCGGATCGCATCGACAAGACCATGCTCAGATATTAATTCATCAGTCGCTTTTATTTGTCCCGATGTTCGAGGATGAGATTGTGGATACTTTGGAGCAGAGCCGGATCGCCGAATAACAGCAGTGGCCCGATTCGCTTACCATGCTCTCCCCAAGCCTCTATTACGTCCTCATCGATGCGACACAGGCTTCCATCCTTCTCGCAAAAGACGACGCCCTGCCACTTGCGCTTGCAGGCAATCTCGGGACCGCGTGCATGATTAAATAGCTGTTCACGCGGCTGCGACTTCTTGCAGATATAGATTCCACTCTCCGGCTGGTCTTCGAGTACCGAAACCACATACAGTGAGGGCGCGTCCTGGGAAAGCAACTGCGCTAATTCCGTTGGTGTTTGCGGTGAAGAAGCGGGCTTGTGCAGCGATCGCGAGACCAATGGCATGGTCCCAGCCGACAAGGCGATTAAGCTAGCGCAAACCCACGTATACAACCGACAACGAGCCGGCATGATCGTTCTCCTTGCTTACAGGCTGTAAGATTTTCAGCGAGCGGCCGGTGTTAACCTGCCGGTTGACACCGGACGCTCGCCTTTTTGTGAGGTGTTCTAACACAGGCCCGGAGCGTCAGCGCCGGGCGCTTTGGCCCGACGCTGACGCTCCGGGCCTGTTGGGAGGACGACTCTCCCGGTGCTTCACTTCCGTATCGTTACACGATAGCGCAGGCCGGTCGTTTGCAGCGCCGTGCCAGGGATGCGGCTGATAAGCGTCATGGTCTGGCCGTCGCGCTGGTACTCGAAGGGCTGGCCGGTGCCTGGATCATTTGGCACGGGCACGATCGTCACTTCGTCGAGCTTGTCGGGCAGCTGGCCGCCGTGGGCGGCCGTGTGCAATCGCAACGCCTCGATCGTCCGCAAGGCCGCGACTCTGCGCTCAAGGCGCGCCTGGGCCAACTGGACTTTGGGGATCGCCGGCAGAAGCATTTTGGCGATTTCTGCACCCTCTGTGTCCGGGGCCGACTTCAAACGCGCTTCGGCCTCCTGGACAAGCCGTCGAGATTGAGCAAAGGGCACGTAGGCAGACTTGAACTGTTCGTCGCGTAGCTCGCGGTAAATATGCCGCATGTAACGCAGCAGAAGTTCGGCGGGAGACATCGCGTCGATTCGCGATGCGGACATACCCACGACTTCGGCGAGGTATTTTCGAGCGGCGGGCAGGTCCGGCGATTTACTCGCTGGATCGCCCGGCGCGTTGCCGGGCTTGGGGGGCTTGACGTTCTTGGATCCTTCTGTGAGCCGCTGGAATTCCGTGCGAACCGACGTGAGGACGCGAGAAAAGGCGGCATCCCACTCCTGGGCGGTGTGCGTCCGGTCCAACTCGGCCAGATCGGGGAATTGAAGCTCTAACATTTCATACTCGAACTCGTGACCCTTGCGCAGATCGACGAGCGGCCGCGGAAGTATGGTTAGCGCCCAATAGACGTTCGGGGAGTCGGGCCGTTCGATTAACTCAAGCAGGCAATCCGTGAACATGTGGCCGAGAGCGATGCCGACCAGGCCGCTGATAAGGAACGGGGCCTCGCTGAGTTGTTGGCTGAGGGCAAATCCCGTCTCCAGGGTATGCAGAGCGTCGCCGTAACGATGCTCGGCTATCTCGACGCGCGCCTTGAGGACCAGGAGGGGAGCCTGCCTGCGCAAGTCCTGCATGTCGGGCAACAGCAAACCAATCGGATCGCCGGCGTCGAGCGTGTAGCTCCAGTCGGCCGTCTTTCGTCGCGCGCCCAGCTCCAGCTGCTTCAAGTTGTACTTTTGGCTATCGAGGAATTTCTTCACTTCTTCGAGCGGCAATTGTTCGAGCGGCAGCTTGTTCCATTTCTGCGGCAGCTCCTGGAGCTGTTTCGTCTTGGCTTCACCGCGTTCATGAGCGAGGCGCGCATAGATGGGCGCGGCGTTGCCCTCTTTGCGCTCCAGGGTCGATGGGTACAGGCGATACTTGAAGGCGGGAACCGGCTGGGCCATTGGCGTGACGGCCAGCGAGCGATCGTCCAACCATTTCTCCGCTGGCTTGTCGCCGTCTTTCTTCTCCGTGGCCGGCGGCGCCTGGCCGCGCAGGGCGGAGAGCAACCCCCAGCTCAGAATCAGCATAGTGAGGACGGACCATCGGCGCAGACGAATCATCGATTCGATCTCCTAGAGATGAGGGTGCGAAATTACGGTTCGAGCAAGGCGTCGCGCTGCCCGAGGCGCAAAACGGGCGACTCTGTAGACGGATCGGGCGATCCGCCGTGGACTTCCATTCGGCTGGGCCAGGCGTCGAGTCCTTTTTCCAGCGCACGGCGGCTGGCTAGATAGCTATTCGGCGACAGCTCATCAGGACGGGGCGTCTTCTCCGCGAGCGCCCGCCCGGGGAGCGACTCCGTCGGCACCGTGTCGGAATCAGGCGGAGGCGTTGGGTTGACGGTGGGAACAGATTGGCTCTCTTGCAGCTGGGCCGCCAAGACCAATCGTTCGTCTCGTTCGTTCGCCAACCACAGGCCCAGAACGACGGACACCGCGGTCAACAGCATGGTCAGCGCCGGCCATGCGAAGCGAGCGCGGCCAAGCTGCATCGAAGCGCGGCCAGCGGCGAATAGCATAGCGTCGGTGTCCAGTCCCTCGCGGTTGGGCTGCCAGGCGGACAGGCGTCGTTCCAGGGCGTTCAGGTTTTCCGGGTGGTCGGAGTTTGTATCCATCGGCCTTCGAGCCTTTCACGCAATTGAGTTAGTCCCGTCTGATAGCGGCGGTGCGCCGTCGGTAGCGAGCAGCCGACCAGACCGGCGATCTCCTCGAATGTCAGGCCGCCCCACAGACGAGCGACAATCACTTCACGCCATTCCAGCGGCAGCTCGGCGAGCCGGCGCGTCGCCTCATCACTATCGAGACGATCCTCATTTGTGGCGAACCACGCTTCGGGCTTGCTGGCCCGTTGCTCGCGCTGGCGACGGCGGGCAGTCGTTCGGTGCGCCATCAGCGCCGCATTGCGGACAACGCGAAATAGCCAGGGCACGATCTGATCCGGCGGCGGCGTCTGCTGAGCCAGACGTACGAAAGCCTCCTGCACAAGATCCTCGGCGCTGCCGCCCCATTGCCGCGCATACAGACGTAGCGCCGGCGCGTGTTGGCGGTACAGTCGTCCCAGGAGCGTCGGTTCCATCGAGCGCATGCGTGGCTCTCGCGTGGCCTGTCTCTATCGTTAATGATGCCACCGCGGCGTTTTTTTCTCACCAAAAAACTGTACCAGGAGTGGTTTCAAACCTGGTGAGCGGGGGGCGTTAGCCCCCTGTTCAGAAGAAACAGGGGGCTAACGCCCCCCCGCTCGCCGGGTTTTGAAACACCCTCTAGCATTAGTTCGCAGCGCCAGCGACGGGTCCTTCGCGAAACGCCCCGGCAGCGATACGGAGAAAACGGCCGAACGTCTGCGGCCTTCTGTTCAACCACCCGGCCGCCCAGGGCAACAGCATCAGCCCCAAGTTTAACACGGGGCGTGGCAAGGAGAAGAGCCGGCTCGCGCCGCGAGACAAAGACAGGGAGCGCAATGTGGCCGGGCGCCGGCGGCGCTCGTATTCGGTCAGCAACTCGTTGGGTCTCTCCAGGGCTACCTCCGCGATAACGAGCGCATCGGCGATCGAGGCATTGGCTCCCTGGCCCCCGGCCGGCGTGACGGGATGTGCGGCGTCTCCCATGAGCAGAGCGCCCGCAACACCGAAGCGCGGCGTCCGGCCCCAGGCGATTTGGAACTGCGTGAAATCCTGGGGGTATTTGCGCCGTCCGATCAACTCGTTCAGTAGAGGGTCCTGGGCCGAGATGGCGTGGAGCGCCATTTGCAGACGACCCGGATTTTGGAATGTCTCCCGCCATATCGGTATGAGGCCAGCGCCTCGCCCCTCGGGCAGAGGAAGCATACCCAAAACGGGCGTCTGCAAACGGTTCCTATTGAGCCAGATGCGCACCGTGTCTGCGGGCAGACCCTGGGGCCAATTGAAGCTGAAGCCGAGTGCTTCCACGGGGAACCGGACAAAGTTCATCGGCAAGCCGCAGCTGCACCGGACCAGCGAGTGAGCACCGTCATCACCGACCGTCCAGGCGGCCAGGATTTCTCGCTCCGCGCCGCTGGCCGTGTCCCGTGCCCGCACTCCTACCACTCGGCCCTGCTCGCGGAGGAGCTGAATGACTTCCACGCCGCGCTGATACTCACACGGAGCCTGTTGCAGCAGCAGCTCGCGCGTGTTCGCGGTGGAATAGGGCTGCACTCCAGCCGAATCGAACAATTCTGGGCCGAATCGCAGAAGCTGCTTCCCCCGGTACGTAAGCACGCCGCCACGGATCGGCACCATCCAGCGCTGTTCCAGGCTTTTCGGAATCAGTGTGCGCAGCACTTCCACGGTGGCAGGCCACAGGATTTCGGGTCGGTTCTGCGGGAGGGTAGTGCGGCCCTTTTCCAGAATCAGCACGCGTTTGCCGCGCCGTCCTAGCAGGTTCGCCAGCACGGCGCCTCCGATACCGCCGCCGACAATCAGGAAGTCGATCGCCATGAGGCTTATCCGTATGAACCACCTGTCTTTTTTTCCACGGGAGACAGCGAATTTTGCACGGCGCATAAATATATTCTGAACGGGTTCGCGCCGCTCAAGCTGACCGACATGACCGAGCAAACCCGGTCCCTGATCCTGGGCAAATCGGAAATTATCTCCTGGAAAAGCCAGGACGGCACCACCATCGAAGGCGTGCTAACCAAGCCGGCCGACTTCGATCTGGCGAAGAAACGGCCGCTCCTGTGCATCATTCACGGCGGCCCCACGGGTATCGACCAGCCAACGCTGCTGGCCAACCGGTACTACCCGGCCGAATGATCGTCTACAAGGGCTACGGCCACGGCATCACCAAGCCGCGCTCGCAGCGTGCCGTCATGCGGCACAATTTGGCCTGGTTCAATCACTACATCTGGGGCGACCCTCAACCGGACAGTGCCAACCCGGAAGTGCCCAAGGCGGAGAACTCCGCGGACACATCGCCGGAGTGAGGGTAAAACGCAGTTAGCCCAAATTGCTTAGGCTCGCTTCGAGAGAATGCTGATTTCATTAAGCCAGGTGTAGAAAGATGCACCGAACCGATCGTGAAGTGGCCGCTCAAGCGATCATTTATGGGACTCTCGGCTTTCGTGCGTCGCTTGAAGTGACGGAACATCCAAGAACCAAGACACTCTGTACTCAATTGTTGCCTTGGCTCGAAGAACTTGGTCTCGGCGCCCGAATCGAAGAATTCCATCGAGAGATCCTGGCGTCACCCCACGGAGGTTTGCCACGCGAATCTCAGACCGAAGCGTATTGGCGAGGAGAAGGGGCTTCGTTCTTGGGATGGGCAATTCAATTATTCGACAAGCCTGACCCGACTGTATCGATCGATCCCAAGCTTTTGCTAAGCAATCTCCGGATCCTCCTGCCAACCGCGAAGGAGATTCTGTCCAATGCCAGACTGCGGCCGCAAGATGAAATTGACGATTATTGCGCCTACTGCCTGACTGTCAGGCACCAGTTTCAACTCTTGGCTCTTCGCGTCGATGCGCAGACATCGCTCCACACGCTTCACCAAACACGTTTAGCCGAGCTGGGGCTAAGCGAAGCGTATAGCCGTCTAACGGGAGTTGAGGTTGAAGCATCGACGTTGTTCTCGACAGTACCGAGCGTGAAAGGCTTGTACGTTGTACGGGCAATGACCGCCGAATGGTTACTCGGCCAGGATGAATAGCCGACTGAGAAAGATTGGTCTTACCTGCTGGCCTCAACCTGCACGCGCCAGCACGCCAACAAGGTTCTCAAAGCGGTTGGGTTGCGGAGATCCCTGAGCGTTACCCTGCCACCAACGTACCGCGCACGCTTGCGTCCAGCAGTCGGCCACGGAGCAGCGTGCCAGGGCCAGTTCCAGAGCGTCCATGTCCTGATACCGCTCTTCGCGCCTTTTCGCCAAACAGCGGAGAACGATTTTTTCGAGATCCGCAGGCACGTCGGCGCAGAAGGCTGACAGCGGCCGCACTTCATCGCGGGCATGGGCAATCAACACTTCCATCGGGCTGCGGCCCTGGAAAGGCGCCCGGCCGGTCAGCAACATATAGGCGACGGCGCCGAGAGAATAAATGTCGCTGCGCCCGTCCACGTCATCGAGGCCGCTGGCCTGTTCGGGAGACATGAACAGCGGCGTGCCGGAGAGGCTGCCCTCCTGCGTCAGTCGCACGGCAGGCGTCTCGCCGAGTTGTTTAACCAGACCGAAATCGAGCACCTTGACCACGTCATGTACCCCGCCGCGCTGGGCCAGGAAGAGGTTGGCCGGCTTGATGTCCCGGTGGATCAGGCCGATGGAATGAGCTTCACGCAAGGCCTGGCATGCTTGCCGCAGCAGATGGACGACGCGCGCGGCGGGCTGCCGGCCATGAGTCTCAACGATCTCTTCAAAGCTCAAGCCGGGGAGGTATTCCATGACGTAGTAAAGAGCACCATCGTCCGTGCGACCGTAATCGAAGATTTGCACCGTGTTCCAGTGCGACAGTTGCGCCGTCGTGCGAACCTCGCGCTCAAAACGGCTCAGGACCTGAGCGTCGCCTGCTTGTTCGGGCCGAATGAGCTTGATCGCGCAGAGCCGCTGGAGCAGGCGATGCTCGGCCAGATAAACTTCGCCCATGCCGCCGCTGCCGAGCAGGGTGATGAGCCGGTACGGACCAATCTGTCGGGTTGCTACGCCTTCGAGCCGCGGCGTCTTGATTCTCCGGAATGCGAATCCAGCCGCGCCCGCTAACAAGCTGATGACGACCATTGCGGCTGGCGAAACTGAGGAGTTCGCGAAAAGTATTGCCACGACAGCCCCAAGAGATAACGCGCCGAACCCGATCAACAAGAGGATTCTGGCAGTGCCGATGTGGTCGTTGCTAGCGGCCATTTTACCTGTTGCAGGGCATCGTGCCTGCTTCACAGCGTTCACGGGTACGTAGTCGATCGTCTCGCGATCAAAGCTACCACACGGCGTTTTTTTGAATTGGCTGTTCATAATTGCCTCCATCATTTAGTCGAATGGCGCGTGTACAAATCGACATCGGAGGAAAAAAAGATACAGCCCGAACGAAAGCAGATCAGTAACTCAGGGCGCAGTAATTGTTTCTGGGGACGCCGTTGTCTTTTTTCTCCCTCCCCCCTTGTGGGGGAGGGTTGGGGTAGGAGGTTAGGCGCTCTCACCCCCCACCCCAACCCTCCCCCACAAGGGGGGAGGGAGAATAATAGGCCACCCACCGGCCAGCGGAAGCTGCTACTGCACCCATAGCTCGCCCCGATACCCAGACTGGAATACACTCTCACCAGCGAAGCACTACCTTCAACATGAGGATCTCATGAACTTTCCGGTCCTGTCGTCCGAAGAAGTCCGCCGCGCCTTTGCCGCATTGCCACGCCTGAATCTGGCTCACCTGCCCACGCCGCTGGATGAGGCGCCGCGTTTCGCCGAGCGGATCGGGGTGGGCCGCGTCCTGATCAAGCGCGACGACTGTACCGGGATGTTGTTCGGTGGCAACAAGACCCGCCACAACGAATTCCTCCTCGCCGATGCGCTACGCCACAGATGCGACGTGGTCGTCTGGGGTGCGGGCATCCAGTCGAACAACTGCCGCCAGACGGCCGCCGCCTGCGCCAAACTTGGGCTGGAGTGTCGCCTGTTTCTGAGCCGCACCACGCACGACGACGACTTGCAGGGGAACCTGTTGCTCGATCACCTGGTCGGGGCGCACGTCGAGCTGGTAGACGCACCGATGGGCGAGCCTATGCTGCGGCTGCTCAAGGATCGGGCTGAGCAATTGCGTGCGGCGGGGCGGCGGCCCTACGTGTGGGAAGAGGAGCGCGGCGGACCTCTGGCAGCGGTCAGCTATCTGCTGTGCATGGTTGAGATTCTGGAACAGGTGCGGCAGCGCGGCCTGGCGCCGACGGCCGTTTACGCCGCAGCGGCAGGGTCCACCGGGGCGGGCCTGGCACTGGGTCGGGTGGTTCTCGGCCTACCGTGGCAGGTTCGACTGATCGCTCCCATCCGCTGGCCTTGGGACACTCCGCAGAAGATGGCCGACGTGGCGGGCCGAGCGGCCGCGCTCTTGGAACTGCCTCATCGCCTGACTCGCGACGACGTGGAGTTGCGCGAAGACTTCATCGGACCGGCCTACGGGGCTGTGACGAAAGAGAGCTGGGAGGCGCTGCGGCTCCTGGCCACGACTGAGGGCATCCTGCTCGACCCGGTGTACACCGCCAAGGCGATGGCCGGCCTGATTCACGATGCCCACGAAGGCCGCCTTGGGCGGGACGACACCGTGGTGTTCCTACACACCGGAGGCTTGCCCGCGGTGTTCGCCTATCGAGACGATCTTTTGCCCCACCTTTGGCCCAGCGGCAAAGAATCGAGTTCCGCAAGTTGAAAATCTGCGCATCCGGGCTACGCTGTCCTGCATGAAACTCGTCATTCATCCGCCGGTTGAGGCAGAACGACTGGAGCGCATCGCCGCCGCGGCCGGTCCCATGCAGGTCGTCAATGCCGCCAGCGCCGACCAGGCTGCTGCGGTACTTACAGATGCCGAGGCGTTCTTCGGCAAAATCACGCCGCCGCTTTTGGCCGGAGCGTCGTGTCTCCGCTGGGTGCAGGCTCCGACGGCGAGCCTCGAACACTACATCTTTCCCGAACTCGTCGCCCATCCCTGCATTCTGACGAACATGCGCGGCCTGTTCTCGGATGTCATTGCCGAGCAGGTGTTCGGTTATATCCTGTGTTTTGCTCGCAATCTCCACCTGTATGTCCGGAATCAGCTTGTGGCACGGTGGGCGCCCGTCGGCGGGGAAGAACAGCGCGTCAGCTTTACGACCGGACCCGGCGTTGTCAATGCTATCGACCGGGCGCACCGGCCGCTGGGCGGTGCTACTCTCGGGATCGTCGGCCTTGGTTCCATCGGCAGCGCGGTGGCACGGCTGGGGCTGGCTTTCGAGATGAAGGTCATCGCGGTCGATCCAGTGCGAACCGAGGCACCGGAGGGCGTCTTGAGTCTATGGAAACCGGAACGCTTGCCGGACCTGCTGGCGGCGAGCGACTATGTGGTCATCGCCGCACCGCACACTCCGGCAACGCAACAGCTTTTCCGTCGTCAGCAGTTTCGTCAGATGAAACGCAGCGCCTATCTAATTAATATCGGACGTGGTGCGATCGTGAATCTGGCCGACCTGACGGCCGCGCTAGAGGCCGGCGAGATAGCAGGAGCTGGTCTGGATGTGTTCGAGGTCGAACCCCTGCCGCCGGATCATCCATTGTGGTCGCTGCCCAATGTCATCCTGACGCCGCACGTCGCCGGATATTCGCCCCTTATCGCGGCCCGGCACCTGGAACTGCTGCTGGACAACATCGGCCACTTCCTGCGCGGCGAGCCGCTGCGCAACGTCGTGGACAAGGAGCGCTGGTTTTGACTGCTCTACGCTTGGGGAGGGCGGGGACTGCTTCTCACATCCGATCCGGTCTGGGGTCAGCCGCGCGGATGGCGTCGGATGCTACCGGCTGAGACTTGGCTGCGTCCCGTTCGGCGAAAATGGCTGTCACTTTCTTCCACATTCCGTTGAGCCATTCGGTCGCTCCCGGCGCCATGAATACGGCGTCGATGAGTGCCTGATAGGCAGCCGAGAACCTCCCGGTGCTGCTGCTTGCGGCCTTCTCCAGCATGCGCACGTGGGCGGTTTCGCCGATGTGGCCGTGGCGCGATCCATCTCGGTCACCCAACTTCTCCAGGCTCAGATCAGGAACACGGTCGCCAGGCAGGGACATCAAACATCTCCCAGAAGATGAAAGCAAGACACACGAGCGGCTAATCCAGTATAGGCGCTACTGGGCGCGGTGAGTACCCCAAGTTCTCGCCAGATCCCTCCGACCAGCAGTCCGAATCAAGCGACAGGCTGCTCGATCCAGCGGCGACAACAAGGGACACAAAGCAAAAGCTGTCGCCGCAGGTAGACCTGAGCCATTGCCTCCTGCTCTGACACATCTTGCATTTGCTTTAGCAGTCGTTCAATCTTCTGCCGTAGGTCGTGGATCAGATCTTCTGGGGAAAACTGCGACGGCGCTGGATCGGCAATCGCCTCGATGGTCACCTGGTAGTAATTGCCGGAGCCTGGCCGCAGGGACTTCCCACAGCGGGCACAAACCAGGGGTACATTTTGATCCGTGTTCTGGCCAGTCATCATCGGCACTCTCCTGCGCAATCGGATTCGGATGAACTTGATATATTTAAGTAAATCCCTGGTACTTCGCTCTGGCGATCGAGTGAGAGAGTGTCCCTATGTTTCGACCCGCTCGGATCATCCTTCCTCTGCTGGTAACTTCGCTCATTTTCTCCACCTCATTGCTCCACGGCGACACGCCCGGCGACGCAGAGCAGGAGATTCTCGCGCTGTACCAATCCGGCAAGCTGTTCGACAAGACGCAGTACAAATTGGTCCGCGCCGCCTTTACCCACCGCTTCGAGCAGAAGCATGATGCCGAGATCCGCAAAGCCTACGGCGAAGATCAGTCGGAGCTGACATCCTGGCTGGATGCCCACGCGGACATCAAACAAAACTTTTACACTGCCCTGGACGAGCAGTACGACAAATTGCCGGTGGCCCTGGGGTTGTTTCGAGCCATCTGGAAGAAGTCGCCGGTGCAGCTGGAAAAGTATCCCAACCTGGCCATCGCCACAGCCGTCACCTGGGATGACGAGCGAGCCTTACACGACTATCGCGGCCATCAAGTCCGCACTAAAAGCACCCTGCCAGGCAACACGGTCGATGCCCTGGGCAATTTCGATTACATGATCGCCAACGAGAAAATCACTGAAGGCCGGCTGCGCTGGTTGCCGTGGGAGTATCTGGTGTTTGTGGTCGATCATCGCACGCCACTTGGCGAGCGCGAGTGGGCGCAGAAGTATTATCAGACGGCGCGACGCACCGTGAAGAGCTGGCATCAGGATGTGCCCTATGACATGAACATGCTCCGCGGCGAGCAGGATCCGGCCTCGGGTCTGAAACCGCGTCTGGCGGGCAAGCCGTACACGCTGGCCAACGTTCGCAAGGAAGGCGGCGTCTGCGCCCAGCAGGCCGATTTTGCGTCCCGCGTCGCCAAGAGTGTCGGTGTGCCGGCCGTCTACTGCTGGGGCAAATCTGCGTATCGCGGTCTGCACGCCTGGTGGATGTTCGTGCAGATTCAGTCAGCCACAAAGGAGCACATCCGTTTTTCCCTGGTTTCGGACGGACGGATTCAGGGCTTTGAAAAGGACCAGTTCTTTTTCGGCAACGTCATCGATCCGCAGACGGGCCAGCAAATGATCGACCGCGAGATGGAACATCGCCTGGGACTGGTCGGTCGCGATCCGCTCGCCAAGCGGCAAGCGCGGCTGGTCATGGGAGCCTATCCCTGGCTGAGTGAACGATTGCAATTGGACACGAAGGGCCGGGTCGCGTACCTTGATCGCTGTTTGAAATTGCTGCCGTCCTGCGAGGAGGCGTGGCTGGAGTTCGCGCGCCTGTGCAAGGAGGGGCAGCTCGATTCCAGCCAGAAGGCGATTGTGCGTTCGCATCTCGATTCGCTGACAACGACCTTCACCAACCATCCCGACTTCATCGCCCGGCTGGTGGACGACCTTCTGACGGTGCAGCCCAGCCCCAATGAGAAGATCCGGTACTACGAATCGATCGACTCCCTGTACGAGAAGAAAAAGCGTCCCGATCTGGCTTGCGCCGCTCGGCTCAAGCTTACCGATCTGTTGTGCGAGCAAGAGAAGTGGCAGAGCGCCGGCAAAGGATTGATTGCGACCATTCGCAAGTTTCCCAATGAGGGCCGTTATGTGCCGGAAATGACGAAAAAACTGCAAGAGGTTGTTTCGCACTACAAGGAGGGTCCGGCGGCGTTGGCCCAGCTATATGTGGAATTGGTCCCCACCATGATCGTCTATTACGGCAAGGAAGGCAGTGGCTATTGTGATAAGTTGTACGATCAGGCCAGAGCGTACCTGGAAGAAAGCAAGCAGGACAAATCGGTTGCGAAGCTGAAGGCGCAGACGGAAAGCGCGCAGCTGCGAGCCACCAAACCGTGAAACACGGCCGAACTCGGAGCTTTGTATGCGCCAGCGGACAATATCCGGATATTGGGTTGCGCTTTTGTGTTTGCTCTTGCATTCGATGGCGTGGGCAAACATCGGCGAACGATGGTGGGGCGACCGCACAGCCGAGCCGCTCGGGCTTAAGGGCGTTGCCATCATCCACGAGAAGCTGACCATCGATCTTTGTCCGCTCTTCGCCGTACAACCCGTCGAGGTGGAAGCGACCTATCAACTGAACAATTCCGGTTCCGCGAAGAAACTTGACCTGCTCTTCATCACTGGCGTAACAGGCGTCAGCGACTTCGAAGTGCGCCTGGATGGTAAACGGGTGCAAAGCAGGCGAGTACCACCGAAAGAATTGTCCCGCCATCAAGATGAATTTCCGAAAAGCTGGCTACCTCCAGAAGATCTACCCGGTATCGACTTAGAACAGAGTTTTTCTCATGTCTATCGTCAACTCCGCGACCCGATCGTGTTGACATTTGTCCTCGAACTTCCACCCGGACGCAGCACCTTGAGCGCGCATTACCGCGCGCGTGCCTACGGCGACGATGAGGAATACCCTACCGTGACTTGGCTGTTCCCATACATCCTTGCTCCCGCACGCGAATGGGAGAGCTTTGGCGGTCTCGATGTCACGGTTTATCTGCCCGACACATGGCAATCCAACAGCGCGCCGACCCTGGAACGCGAAGGCGGTGTCTTGCGCGGCAGCTTCACGAATTTACCTGCTGACTGTCTGTCATTGGCGGTTCGGCAGCCAATGGGACCAGAGATGCAGCAAAAACTGCGAAACACGATCTGGATGTGTGTAGCCCTTTATGCATTCGTCGTGATAGGTGGCGGTATCGTGTGTTGGGGGATTGGCCGATTAATTGGACGGCTTCTCGTCAGGAGGACGCCTTCCGGAACAATGGTAAAGTACGAAGTCCCTTTTTGGGTCTATCCGTTTTCGATTCCCTTGACCATCGGTTGGGCAGCGGCGATCTTCAGAACCTTGTTCCTGATTCGGGACAACATCCTTGGAGTTTTCGCTGGACAGGAGCATCCATACTTCCATGAACATTTATCGTTGCCATCGCTAGCCAATGTTTGCTTTGTGCTGTTTGTTCTTCCGATCGGAATGGTACTCACTCGGTGCGGTGTCCAGCGCCCCCTTCAGAATGCGGTACGGCGCTGGCATCCGGCCAATGGCCCAATCGGACCCATAAAATAATTGCCGTCTCGCAACGAAGTAATTTCCATACTCTGCGGCGCCTGCGCACGGATCACCTTCTCTCGGCGGAGACGCGTCATGAAATTCACCTACGCTCCCGGTGACAAACCCGTCCCCGGATACACCATCCGGCGCGGCCTCGGTCGAGGCGGGTTTGGCGAAGTGTACCTGGCGGTTTCCCAGCGCGGCAAGGAAGTGGCCCTCAAGCTCGTGCAACGGCACCTCGACGTCGAGCTGCGCGGCGTTGGCCAATGCCTCAACCTGAAACACGCTCATCTCGTGGTCGTCTACGACATCCTCAAAGTCGAGAACGATGATTACTGGATCGTCATGGAGTATGTGGCCGGCGAAAGCCTCTCCGATGTGCTCGCCCGGCATCCGCAAGGCATGCCGGAGCAGGATGCCCTGGTCTGGCTGCGGGGTATCTGCGCGGGCGTCTCCTATCTGCACGACCACGGCATCGCCCACCGCGATCTCAAGCCGGGCAATCTCTTCATCGAGAAGGGCGTGGTGAAGATCGGCGACTATGGGTTGTCCAAATTCATCTCGGCCACCCAGCGGAGCGGGCACACCGAGAGCGTGGGCACGGTTTACTACATGGCCCCGGAAGTGTCCCGCGGCCGGTATGGCAAGGAAGTGGACCAGTACGCGCTGGGCGTCATCCTCTACCAGATGCTCACGGGCGAGCTGCCCTTCGACGGCGAAAGCCCGGGGGAGATCCTCATGAAACACCTGGTCGGCGAACCGGACCTGACCCGGCTGTTCGAGCCGTATCGCTCGGTGGTGACCCGGCTCCTGGACAAAGATCCGCAGCGGAGGTTCCCCTCGGTTGGGGAGATGCTCAACCAGCTGCTCGACCAGATACCCAACGCCCCGGCCGCGCCCGAACCCGCTCCGGCTCATTCCGCTCCGGGAACAGATCCGAAAGAGCCTGCCGACGAGGAGGCAGCAGCCGAGAATCCTCGTGAGGGTTCCCCCTCGTCCAGCCGAAAACGGAATTCTTTCTGGAACATCTTCGGATGGAAAGACTGGGCCAAGTGCGACCAGCCCACCTCGGAGCAGCCCCAGGAAGCAGACCTCGACAGGGCCCGCTTGATCCAAATCCTGGTCGAGAATGGGATCCAACAGGCCGAGGAGATTGCCAAGGTGTTTCAAACGCTGGGCGAGGGGCCCGAACATGACTGGCTCGCCAGGGCCAGGGCGGTACGGCTCCTGGTCGAAAACGGCAAGCAAGTAAGCGACATCATCGCCTTCCTGAGCGCATTGCGGAAGCGTCCTGGGCAAGATCTGTCTCCCAAGATTCAGGCACTCCAGATCCTACTCGACCATGGGATCGAGGATGGGGACGACATTAGCCGGGTGCTGCGCGCCCTGGATGATCGCACGGGCAACGAGCTGTCCGGCCATGTCACGGCGGTACAGATCCTAGTAGAAAATGGGATCGAGAGCAGCGAAGACATCGAGCGCATCGTCGAGGCTCTGGGGGAAGAGCCCGCGTTTGACCTGTCCAGCAAGCTCACTGTGCTGCAGGTGCTGGTCGAGAATGGGATCACCGACAGCGAGGACATTACCCGGATCCTGCACGCCCTGGGCAAGTATCCTGGACAGGACCCGTCGGTCCGGATCCGGGCGGTGCAAGTCCTGATCGAGCATGGCATGAGCGATAGCGCGGACATTGCCCGGGTGTTAAACGCCCTGGCCAGGTGTCCGGCACCGAACCTGGCCGGCGTGGTCCGCGCGATCGAGAGCATGGTTGAAAACAGCATGGACGCTGAAGACATCGCGCTGGTGCTTCGCCTCCTGGGAGAGTGCCCGGAGCAAGACTTGGCGAGCAAGGTGCAAGCCGTGCGGAGCATGGCGTCCGAGGGGAGGCAAGCCGAGGACATCGAGCGATCGCTTCGGACCCACTGAAAAACGAGGAATTCTTATGCCTGCTCGGGGTCTTTTCCTCTTCGCTGCCCTTGTCGTGATCGCAGCCGACGAGCCGGCGAAGGATTCCAAGGAGACAGGCGACGATCTCGCCTGGGTCGAGGATATCGTGCTGCGGCCCAATTTCGCACTTCAGACAGGCGCGACAGGAACGCTCCGCTGGACGACGGCTCCCCGGTTGACTGTCGTGGGAGGTACAAGGGATCAGCAAAAGATAGTCGCCGAGGTCGTCGGCCATCTCAACGATACCCTCAAGCAGACACCCCTCAAGGGAATCGAGTTGCTGGCTCCGAATCATCCCGAGGCGACGTTGGCGGTGTTCCTTGTGTCCAAACAAGCACTCCCCAGGAAGGCAACCCAGTTAGGCCAGCCCAAGAAAGCCGTGCAACTCATGGCCAAGGAGAAGTGGAAAGCGGCCACCTGGATTCGGGAAGATTCCGTCAAAAAAAATGAAATCCAGGGCGCAGTCGTGCTGGTTTCGTCGGACAAGGCCGACGCCGACCAGCTGCGAAACAATCTCCTTACCACGCTCTGCTATGACCTGGGATTGATGAGCTTCTCGACGCGGCGGCCCACGTCGGTGTTCTACCGCGAAGGAGATAAAAGGAACCGCGCCGAGAAGTTGACGGCAAAGGACCAACAGCTGGTCATCTGGTTCTACAAGTATGTCCCGCCTGGCACCGAGTCGGTGAAACAACTCTACGAGGACCACTGGCGCAAGGCGGTGCCGTGAGAAGCTGTACGTTTGCATGTGGTCAGCCGCGACGCGCTCCGCTCCGCGTCGCGGCTAACCGAGACACTACGGCATCTCCTTGTCGATGGCTGCGAGGACTTCCTCGGGGCTGAGCCGACGGTAGACGCGGTCAGGCCGGAACGTCCAACGAATCGTGCCCTTGCCATCGATCAGCAGCGTAGTCGGGGCCGCGGTGTCTCCGCCATCCGGAGCTGAGTGCCGGTGGATGACCTCCAGTGCGTCCGATAGCTTGCGCTGGGCATCCGAGACAACGATCAGATGAGGAAAATCGGCTTGAGTAGCCTTGGCCGCCTCTTGGTCCTCAACCGAGACCACGACTACACGAACTTTCCGTTTCTCGAACTCTTGCCAGTGCGCTTCGAGCTGACCCAGCTCGATCATGCAGATTCCTCACCATCGCCCTCGGAAAAAGGTCATGACGCGCCTCGACCCGTCGGCGAGGTCCGCTTCCGTGAAAGAGCGGCCGTCCGCGAGCACGACCTGGAAGGATGGCAGCTGCTTGCCAGGCTGGGCAGGTCCCACGTAGTTGGGCAGTTTCGCCATCGGCCCAAGGGCGTACCACTGTAATCCGGCAAAGGCCGCCACCAGGACCAGCACAACGATCCGTGTAATGCTGCACCGCCCGACGACAGAGAGCAAGAGAAGCACGGCCCCGAGTGTGGCCAGGATGGGGCTGTACCAGGGCACGATGAGGTATTTCAGGCCGAACATCTGGACGAAGACGAGGGCTACCCCCAGCAGGCAGGCGCCGATTCCAGCCCAGAAGTACGCCCGTCCCGTTGAGCGCTGTTGGGAGGGTGACGTTGCGGGAACGTCTGGAACGTTTATGGACATGGGATCTCTCCTGGCCGGGATAGTGTCATTGTGCGCTTGCACATGCCCGCCTGTCCAGGTTAGCTTCCGGAGATGCGATTATTTGCGTGTCCTGACGTGGTGTTGCACGACGTAGCCAAAGAGATCGTCCGACGCCAGTTTCGGTAAGTCTTTTTTGTGAACTTTGCGACGGCCCGGCGCGAGAAACAACTTCACTCGCTGGTTTTTTCGCAGGTGAAATTCTACACGCGAGCAGATGTCGTGCGCCGTATCGTAATCGAGCTTCTCATCGCGCATTAGCCGTCGTTCCAGATACTCGTGGGCGACGATGAACGGCAATTCGCGCTGATCGAGTGTGTCTTCAATCCAGATTTCGTTGTTGGGCACCCAGGGATAAACAAACCCGTGGCCGCCCTCGACGTAGTCGGTCTTGTACAGCGAGCGCACCACATTCGCATCGACGATCCACACTTTTACGGTGCCTCGCCCCTTGTCCGGCAAGGTCGCGTACAGGCGGACGTACACTTCCTTGGGGACTCGCTTTTGCGGACCGGCTCCTCGGAATTTCAGGTGATTGATCCGTTCTCGCAACAGACGTTCAGTGTTGATGCCCTTGGTGTAGGCCCTGTCATCCGGTGTGCCGCGTGCTTGTTCCTTCAGTTGCGTTACAGCGTTGGCGATGAAGAATAGCCCTTCGCGCTGCACTGTTTGCTCCGCCAGCCAGACCTCGCCCTTGGGAATCAAACTCGGGAAATCATCGGAGGTGGCGAAGCATCCAAACTCCTCATCCGGCTGGGCGACGTCGCGGACGGCGTAGCCATTTACCGCATAGAAGTCATGGCCGTCATGGGTGGCGATAAACCGTTTATTAAACTTCACTCGGCGAGGATGCGATCGGCTATTGGCTTTCATGAGAAACGCAACTCCAGAAGCGATAGTAGTGTTCTTCCCTGGGTGCGACCATGTACCTTTGAACCGTCCCTGTTCTGCATAAGTGAGCATCAAATTCCGTGCCAATCCCCCGCAACTTCCTTGGCATGATTTCTGCTGTTCTCCAACCTCAAGACTAAGTCGCTTGCCGAAGCTGCGATGCCGTCTCTGGTTGTGCTTTTCGTTAGCCCAGCCCTTCAGGGCTGGGGATAGCGGTAGGTGTGGTGGCGCCTTCGGGGCTTTAGCCCCTCTGCTTCAGGCCTTTAGGCCCTCTCGTGTGCGCCGCCGAGTTGCCGGAGGGCCTAAAGGCCCAATCCTCTTTCAGCGCCATCCCATTCCCAGCCCTAAAGGGCTGGGCTAACGAAAAAACTATCAGAGATTACTCATGCACCCTTGCCAATGAGTGATCTATGTGCCCGCGAGAGATGACGATTCACGAGGCCAATCCCTGGAAGACGCCGCTGCGCGATCTCGGCTTGACCATCCACGGCACTCCTCTGGAAAAGGTCTTGCAGGATTTCCAGCACGAGCTGAATCAACACGGCATCACTCGCGTCGAACCGAAGTTCTATCTTTCCACCGAATGGGGCGTTCCCTTCGGCACCATCAGCATCGCCATTCCCTTTTATCTGGCTCGTGCCGACCTGACGAAATTGCACGCGAAGTACGGCGGCCTCGTCGAGGGCGAGGGACCGGCAGATGTCCTTCGCTATCTGCGCCATGAGATGGGCCATGTCGTCAACTACGCCTACAAGCTCTACGAGGAGGCCGAGTGGGTCCGCCATTTCGGCGACATCAATCAGGAGTACGAAGAGGAGTATCGACCCCGGCCCTTCCACCCCGATTACGTTCGCCATCTGCCGGGCTGGTATGCTCAGAAACATCCCGATGAGGACTGGGCCGAAACCTTCGCCGTCTGGCTGACACCGGGTCTCGACTGGCGGCGCCGTTATGCCCGGGCACCCGTGGCCCTGGCGAAGCTGGAGTATTGCGAACGCACTGTCAATATCCTGCGCGACCGCGAGCCACTGGTTGTGGAGGAAGAGCTGGACGAGGATGTCGCCGCGATCGGCTCGTCGCTCGATGACTTCTACCAGGAGAATGTGCCGCCGGGCAGAGATGCACCACCGGAAGTCGATGAGGCCTTGCAAACGATTTTCGGCGATTTGCCGGCCGCCGTGGACCCATCCGCTCAGGGGCGCTACAGCGCCGCAGTTCTCATCCGCCGCGTCGAGCATACGCTGGCCACCGAGGTGTACCGCTGGACGGCGTACTTCCCCGAACATACACGCGTCCTTCTCCGACGATTGGCCGAACGCGCCGAGAGCATGCACCTCTCCTACCCTGCCGAGCGTGAGGCGGACGCGACCGTGGCTCTGACGGCGTTTGTGACAGCGCTGGCGTCGTCATTCGTAGGCAGAACTTGATCCGCGTTTCATGACAGTGTAGTGATTCTTTCTGAGCCGCGCACGCAGCGCAGCGGAGTAAGCGGCTGCACGGGGCGACCGCTTACTCCGCTGCGCTG
>DATBHJ010000254.1:0-7023 GCA_036557565.1 Gemmataceae bacterium | reverse complement strand
AGCGGAGTAAGCGGCGTGCCAGACGGCCGCTTACTCCGCTGCGCTGCGTGCGCGGCTCGGATTGACCTGGACGATGGGAGGTTCGCCGAGCGCGCCGCCGAGCGCTTCCTCGCACCAGAGTGCGACGGAAAACAGCTCACTCTCACTCGAGGGACGGCCCACAAGCTGAATCGCCAGGGGCAAGCCATCGGGAGAGAGGCCGACAGGGAAGCAGATGGTCGGAAATCCCGTGTAGCTCCACGGCGAGTTGAACGCGGGATCGCCGGTAGTGGCGGCGTCCGGTGCGGGACTGGTAGTTGCCGGCGTCAACAGAGCATCCACGGAATCGAAGCAAAGCTCCATCTCGAAGCGTAAGAGTTTTTGATGCTCCTTGCAGCGAGCGTATTCCGGAGCAGGGCAATTCAAACCTTCTTCCAGGAGGGAGCGAATGCGCGGGTCATAATCTTCCGGGTGACGCCGCAAGCGCTCCTGATGAAACTCAGCCGACTCGACTGCCATGACCGTGCGATGCCGCGGTATCACTTCGGCAAACGCCGCCGGCTCCGGCACATTGACGATGGTTGCCCCCTTTTTTCCCAGCTGAGCGCAGACCTGACGCATCATCTCGGCAACAGCAGGATCGGCCCGATGATCGAAGAGACCGCGCAGACGGCCCAGGCGTGGGGTTCTGCCGAAGGAGACCTCGTCGAACACCCGACAATCATCGATTGCTCGCAGAAGAATAGCCAGATCGCGGACGCAGCGAGCCAACGGGCCGACGTGATCCATCGACGGAGCCAGCGGCACCACGCCGTCGATAGGGATGCGGCCGAAAGTCGGTTTCCAGCCGGCGACGCCGCAGAACGAAGCCGGTCGTGTGATCGAGCCACCGGTCTGCGAACCGAGAGCGCCCAGGCACATGCCACAAGCCAGCGCCGCCGCCGAGCCGCTGCTCGATCCGCCCGGCGTCCGTGCCGTGTTCCACGGATTGCGCGTCGGCGGCGGATCGAAGCTGGCGTACTGCGTCGTCACGGTCTTGCCCAGAAACACCGCACCCGCCTGACGCAGACGCCGTACCACCGTGGCATCCTGGCGAGCGATGCTGTTTTTCCACAAGCGCGAACCGGCCGCGGTCGGCCAATCGAACACGTCGAAAATGTCCTTGATGGCCACGGGGATGCCGTGCAGAGGGCCGCGCCAGCCGCCGCGCTCGATCTCGCGCGTGCATTCTTCGGCACGAGCCAATGCTCCCTCCCGATCGATCAGCACCCAGGCATGGACGCGATCCTCACAGCGATCGATTCGTTCCAGGCACGATCGAACAAGATCAATGGGAGAGAGCCGGCCGCGGCGAATATCCTCGGCGGCAGCGTGGATGGTGGGAAGCATATTTCCAGTTTTCAGTGTTCAGTTTTCGGTGTTCAGTCCAACCCTTGGGTTTCGCTATAACGAACAATGTATGCTGAACATGGAAAACTGAACACTGAAAACTCATGATAAAAGTTGCCATTCTCGGCGGCTCCGGTTACACGGCGCTGGAACTGATTAAGATCCTTCTGCGCCATCCCGGCGTCGAAATCGCGGCCGTGACGTCGCGGCAAAGCGATACGCCGCGCCTCGCCGAGCTGCACCCCAGCCTGACCGGGCGCATCGACCTGCGCTGCGAGCCGTTCGACGCCGATCGCCTGGTGACACGCGGCGTCCAGTGTGTTTTCAGCTGTTTGCCTCATGGGGCCAGCATGGCGGCGCTGCCGGCCCTGTTGGAACGCGGCCTGCGCGTCATCGATCTCAGCGCCGATTATCGGCTGCGCGATCCGAACGTCTACGCGCAGTGGTATGGCGAAAGCCACGCTGACCTGGCCCATCTGGCCCAGGCGGTGTATGGATTGCCGGAAGTGTACGGCGACGCCATCGCCACAGCTCGGCTCGTCGCCAATCCCGGCTGCTATCCGCAGACGGGCATCCTCGGCCTGGCGCCGCTGGTCGCCGGACATTACATCGAGCCGCGTCGCATCATCATCGACAGCAAAAGCGGCGTCTCCGGAGCAGGACGCACACCCAAGCTCACCACACATTTCCCCGAATGCAACGAGAACGTGGCCGCTTACCAGGTCGGCAAGCATCGGCACACGCCGGAGATCGAGCAAGTGCTGACCGATGTGGCCGGCGAACCGATCGAGGTTCTCTTCACCCCGCACTTGATCCCGATGGACCGCGGCATCTTCTCGACCATCTACGCCCTGCCGCGCCGGCCGATGTCCGAACACGAGCTGCTCCAGATGTATCGCTCTTATTACGCCCACGCTCCCTTTGTCCGCGTGGTCGAGCACCTGCCGGCGACGAAGGACTGTGCCGGCAGCAATTTTTTCGATGTGACCGTGCGCGTGGTGCGCGATGCCATCGTCGTTTTGGCTTGCGAGGATAATCTGGTGCGCGGCGCCAGCGGCGTGGCCGTGCAGAACTTCAACCGCATGTTCGGCCACGATGAACGCACGGCGTTGTTGTAAGAGATTGGAGAGTGGAGCCGACGGGGATCGAACCCGTAACCTCAGCATTGCGAACGCTGCGCTCTCCCAGTTGAGCTACGGCCCCAACAAAGCGAAAGATGCAAGGATTATAGGAACTTGCTCACGTTCCCAGCAAGGGCGCATTTCTGGCGAACGGCCGGCGTAAGCCGGCTGGTGCGTCTGACCAGCCGGCTTACGCCGGCCGTTCGCCTATTTCTTCTCCGCCACCGCCAGGCGTTGATACAACGTGCCGTCAAACTGCGGCGATTTCAGGCGCGAGAGAAACTCCTCGGCCCGGTCCGGATTGACGCGCGGCGGTTTCTGGGATAATTGCGATAGATAATAGAGAGCCTTGGCGTGTTCTTCCTTGTCCTGGTTGTAGAGCATATCGACCTTGCAGTATTCCCAGAACGCCTGGGCGTCGTCGCCCTGGACGCGGTAGTAATCGCCCAGGGCATTGTGGGCCAGGGCGCGTAGGCCGCCGTCCTTTCCGGCGTGGATGATTTGCTCCAGTTTTTTGGCGACGCCGTCGAGATTGCCCTTCTGGGCGACCCGCGCCTGGATCAGGTACACTTCGACGAAGGTGCGCTGGGGATCGTTGGCGGGCAGGGCGGACTCGACCTGTTTTAGTTTCGCCTCGGCCTCGCCGAACTTGAGCGCGCGCAAGAGCAAGCGAGCGCCCTTGAGCTGGCTCTGCATTTTCATGTCCCCCGATATGCCGGGCAGATCGGCCAGAGCGGCGTAGGTCTTGCCCGCGGACTCGGTGTCGCCCTTTTCTTCCTGTAACAGAGCCAGTAATTGCAGGGCCGGCACGATCTCCCAGCCATCGGGGAAGGCCGTCTTGTAGTCGCTGAGGGCCTTGAAAGCGGCATCGCTATGGCTGATGTCTTCCTGGGCAATCAGGGAAGTTGTTTGAGCGATGCGATACTGAAAATAGCGATGGACGGCGCCGACGCGGCGCAACTTGTCATTGGTATCCAGTGTTCGAAACGCTTGCAAAGCCGATTCCAGACCATCCGCCTTTCTCTTGGCTGTGGTCTCCTGCAACGCGCGTTCGAGCCTGGAATCGCCCGCGTGGTAATCCACCCGGCCCACGGCGTCGATGCCTTCGCCGTAATCGACGGCCCGAATATGCATGGCCGGAATGGCCACGACGTCGCCCTTCTCGGTCTTGAGCTTGATGCCGGCCGCCGTCTCTTCCTGAATCGTGCCGCTGACGACATCGTCTTTTTTCTTGCCCGGCTGACGGACGTACACGGTATCCTTGGCCCATAGGACGTGGCCGCCGATCAGCGCAAAGCCGGCGAGAACGAAGGAAAAGGCCAAGCGTTTCATGTTCACCGCTCCCACACTTTTTCCTACCAGCCCGAAGCGTGAGCGAGGGCGGCCCTCGCTTACGCTTCGGGCTGGTCAATTGTGACTACTTACCACCCTTGAGGGCGTTGTACTGTTCGCGCAGATCGTTTTCCTTCTCCAGCAGCTCGTCGAAACGCTTCTTCGATTCTTCGCTGCCGAATCCACCCTGCCTCTTCTCCAGGGCGACCATCCGCCCGGCGGCGTCGCGGACGGCCTTGGTCTTCTTGTCGGCACTGTCCTGGCGCTGGCCGTGTTTGAGAATGCAATAGACCAGGTGATAATAGAATTCGAAATAGTATTCTTTGAGCTTGTTGTCGTCCAGGCGGCGAACCAGCTGGTTGATGTAGTTGTCGCACAACTTGGCGGCATTGACGAAATCCTCGCGGTCCTCCATCAAGAGCACACGCATTTTCTGGGCGTCGAGATTTTTGGCGCCCCAGCCGGGCTTGCCGTTCTTGCCCTTGAGGATCTCGTCGAGTAGAGCATGGGCCTTGTCGGTCTCCTTGAGCTGCCGATATTCCTGTATCAGCAGGAGTTGAATGGCGTGGTGCCACTGCGGATCGGCGCCGCCCCCCTCGGCGGCGAAAGGCTCGAGCAGATCGGCGGCCTTTTTGTGCTCGTCCATGCCGGAATAGCAACGTGCCAACTGAAACGCCAGCTTGGGCGTCGGCTTCTTCTGGCTTCCCGCTACTTCGTTGAGAATGGTCGTAAAGCCGGCCTGCGCTTTTTGCAGACTTTCCTTGTCGCCCTTCTTGCGCAGCTCCTCCACTTGCTGGGTGATGAGCGTGACCAGCTGCGAAAGGATCGCCGTGGTGTCCTCGTTCTTTTCGGCGCCCTTTTCGGTTTGCAGCGTTCGCAGCGCCTTGATGGCAGCGCGGGCCCGCTGCATGTTATTGAGTTGCACGTTGGCCCGCAGATCGAGGGCGATGACGCTCGGCCCCAGGCCGCTGTCCTTGAGCTGCGGCAGCTGGTCGGCGTTGATCTTGTCAATCACGGGGTCCAGCCGCTGCGCCACCTCCTTGTACTTGCTGGCCTTGAAGTCGTCGTTGGCCTGGAGGGCCGACGAGTGCAGCGAGAGCTGCGCCAAGCCCTCCTCGAACTTGTGCATTTTTTCCTTGGACTTGATGGGATCCTCATCCACTTTCAAGGAATCCAATTTGGGCGCCAGATCGGTGAGAACCTTATCCACTTCCTTGAGCTGCTTGTCCTTGACCAGCTCCAGGGCGAACAGGAGCCGGGCCTGAATGTATTCGGCGTTGGTTTCCATGTCGGCGGCCGGATCGGGTTCGGGCAGCGTGCGGAGCGCGGTCAGAGCGCGCTTTTTGTAACCTTCCGGATCGCCTTTGTCCTTATCTTGAGAGTATAGATTCAGCGCAGCGCGGGCGAGGAGAAACCGAGTGCGAATGTACGAGGGATAAGACGGCGTGATGGCGGCCAATTCCTTGATCGCCTCCGCTTCCTTCTCGTCGCGCAGCAAGTGCAGGGCGATCTCGTGTCGCGCCAGGTCGCCGGCCCGCTCTTTGGGCCAGCTGGCCACCATGGCGCGGGCCAGCGACAGCATGCGTGCCTTCTCTTCCTTGTACTCCGGTTCGTCCCGCAGCGCCTTGACGTCGGCAGCGTCGCGCTCGCGCGTGCCCAGTAATTGCCCATAAGCCACCAGGGCGTATATGGCCGCGGAAGCCGCCTGGCTGGAGCGACGGTCCTTGAGGGCGAACGGTTCGCCGACCGCGATGGCCTCCTTGGGTTTGCCCTGCTCCAGCAGATAGTACGTCAACAGCGTCCGCGTATTATTCAACTCGATGGGGCCGGTCTTCGCATCGGCTTTCTTGAGGGCGGCCTGGAGCGCCTCAATAATGCTGTTGATGTGTTTCTTCCGTTCCTGGTCCGCCTTCGAGGGGGTGTCCTTGAATTGCTTGATGTCCTCGGCGATTTGCATCTGCTCGTACTGTGCCCGGACGTAGCAGTCCTCGAAGGTGCGCAGGTTGGAAATTGGTTTTTTGAATGTGCCCTGCTTGGCCATGGCCTCGATCTTGAGATGCTTGGCCCGATCGGTGAACTCGTTCTCGGTGCGTTCGATGTTGCTCAGATACGTGCGGGCGCGTCCCACGATGCTGTCGCGCGTGCGTGTGTCCAGCTTGGGGACTTCGGACTCTTCGAGCAAGAACTTGGCCAGCATGTACTGAACGCCCAGGCCTTCGGGAGTATTCGAGTAGCCGCGGTAATCGCGCAGCCAATCCATCGCTTGTTTGATGAGATAGTTGTTGAGCGTCGCCTTGGGATCGGGTGATTCCTTGGGCAGTTTCTTGCGGGCCAGGATCAGGAAATAGCGCGCCAGGCGTTTGCCGTCCTGCACCGCCGTCCCGGCCTCCGCGGTGACGGCTTCGAGCATTTTGATGGCCTTGTTGGGATTGTCGAGCATTTCTTCGCAACGGCCGGCCCAGGCGCGGGCTTGCCAGGTAACCTTGTCAGTAGGCTCGCCCTGGGCCAGTTTGTCGAGGATCTTCCGCGCTTCTTGAATGAGGCGGCCGCTCTCCCGCGTTTCCGTTTCGTTGCCGGCGTTGAGATACGTGTCGGATTGATCGAGGAGGTTGAGGGCCATCGCCAACTCGGCCTGTGGCGTTTGCGGCAGTTGCTTGAGCTGATTGAACGCCGCGCCGAGTGTGGCGCGAGCCTTGGCGCCCTCTGCGGTGCGGACGGCCTGATCGTCTTCGAGCATGGCACGGCTGAGCTGCGTCTTGCCCTGTAGGGTGGTAGCGCGGGCGATGTCGAACTGGATGTCGGCCGTGCGCGGATGATTGGGATTGGCGCGGAGAAACTCCTGGAACTGTTGGCTGGCCTGAGCGTACAAGGTGATCCGTTTGACGCTGTCCGGCTCGTCGGCGGCTGCTTCCATCTCGGTCAACGCTCGTTCGAGCGGCAGCTCTTTTTTCAGCGCGTCGGGAGCGTTCTTGGCCAATTTGTCCAGATATTCGCGGGCCAGGTCATTGTAACCGCGACTGCGCAGCTCGCGCACGAGCTGGAGATCCTCTTCATAAGAGGCTTCCTGACCGAAAGTCGTTGAAGCCATAAGAAGGGCGACCAATGCTACAAAAAGTATCTTCTTCATGGCTCAAACTCATTGCTTTCTGAGCCGCGCACGCAGCGCAGCGGAGTAAGCGGTAGCATGGGACGTCCGCTTACT
>DATBHJ010000253.1:0-16977 GCA_036557565.1 Gemmataceae bacterium | reverse complement strand
TACGTAAGCCGACCAGAACTGCGCGCCGACGCCGCCTTCCCGAAGTCGCGGAATGTCGGTGTGCAAGCCCAGTTTTTTCTGCGACTGGTTCAGATCGATCTTGCGAAAGGACAGGTCCTTTTTCTCGCGGAATTGCCAGGGTAGATCGTTGTGTCCGTCGATCAGTATGGCCTCGCGGTGAATGCGTTGGGCTTCATCGGTCAACTTTACCGGACCGCGCGCTCTGGGGGGTGGGGAATCGCCTTTCTTCTCCTGGGCGAGGACGAGGACCGGCACGGCGACGATAAGGACTGTTAGGGCGAGGCGCACGAGGACGATCATGAATTGACTCCTTGCTTAAGCCCCGTAGGGTGGGCCGAGTCTTCGAGGCCCGCCGGAACTGTGTTGGGCCTCGAAGACTCGGCCCACCCTACGTCTTCTATACTGGCGCGGGGTCCGAAGAAATGATACAGAACCGGCAACACCAATAAAGTCAGCAGTGTGCTGCTGAGGACTCCACCGATGACAACAGTCGCCAACGGCCGTTGCACCTCGGCCCCGACGCCGGTGCTCAGCGCCATCGGCACAAAGCCGAGGCTGGCCACCAGCGCCGTCATCAGCACCGGACGCAGCCGCGTCAGCGCCGCTTCCTCGATGGCCCGATCCATCGAGTGTCCGCGCTCGCGCAGCTGGCGAATGAACGTGACCAACACCATGCTGTTGAGAACCGATACGCCGGACAAGGCTATAAAACCCACTCCAGCCGAAATCGAAAACGGCAGGCCGCGGGCCCACAGCGCCAGTACGCCGCCGACACTGGCGAAAGGCACTGCCGTAAACACGAGCAGCACGTCAGCCAGGCGATTGTACGTGACGTACAACAGCGCGAAGATCAGGCCCAGGGCCAACGGCACAACAATCGTCAGACGTTTTCTGGCCCTCTCCATGTTCTCGAATTCTCCGGCCCACTCCAGGCGATAGCGGCCGCGAGGAAGCGGAACTTCGGCAGCGATTCGTCGCTGCGCTTCGGCGACAAAGCTGCCGATATCGCGGCCTGTGACGTTGCATTGCACGGTAATGCGTCGCTGACTCCACTCGCGCGAGATCTTTGACGCGCCTTCGACTACTCGCAAATCGGCCAAGCGCGACAGCGGGATGTAGTCGCCGGACGGCGTCAAGAGCGTCAAAGACGCCAGCCTTCCCGGACTCGCGCGATCATCTGCGGGCAAGCGCACGACCAGCGGAAAACGCAATTGGCCCTCGACCACCTCGCCCATCGGTTTGCCGCCGATCGACTCCACCACATCGAGCACAGCGCGTGCCGGTACATTGTAGCGCGCCAGTTCCTCTTGCTTGACCTTAATTTGCAATACGGGCAAGCCCGTAATCGGCTCCACAGCCACATCCGCATGACCCGGAACCTGATTCAGCACGTGCGCCAGTTTGTCGGCCGTTTCCTTGAGCGTAGTGAAATCGTCGCCGAACAACTTGACGGCTACCTGCGCCTTGACACCGGAGATCATCTCCTCCATACGCTGCTCGATCGGCTGCGTGACCGTGATGTGCTGGCCCGGCAAATCCTGGAACAAGTCGCGGATCTGATCGGCCAACTCCGCCTGCGTCGTGATGAGTTCGCCTTCATCGTTTGTCGCCGTCCATCGCTCGCGCGGCTTGAGCGTGATAAACATATCGGTCTCTTCCGGCCCCATGGGATCGGTGGCGACCTCGGCAGTCCCGCAACGACTCCACACGCGCTCGATCTCATCCGGGAACTTCGCCAGCAACATCTTTTCCATCACCGTGTTGTATCGCAGCGATTCGTCAAGGTCCGTTCCCGGCAAGCGTAGGATGTTGATGACGAAGGAACCTTCCGACAGCTGCGGTACGGCTTCGGAGCCGAGTCCAATTCCAAGCAGCACGCCCAAGCCCAGCGAGGCCACGGCCAACAGCAGCACGGCCACGCCGAACCGCAAGGAGAGTCGCAACAGCGGCGCGTACAACCAGCGCGCCAGGCGCACCAGCCACGCCTCCTTCTCTTCCAGTCGGCGAGGCAGAATCAGACTCGTCAGCACCGGCATCAACGTCAGCGATAATACCAACGATCCGACAAGTGCGAAAATCACTGTCAGCGCCATTGGGCGAAACAGCTTGCCCTCGATGCCCTCCAGCGTCAGGATTGGCAAATAAACGATCATGATAATCAGTTCGCCGAACATGGTCGGTTTGCGCACTTCAATGGCCGCGTCACGCACGATGGCGAGGCGGCTGCGACGATCGTCCTTGTCATGGGCCAGATGACGCACGACGTTCTCGACCATGACGACGGAGCTGTCCACCATCAGACCGAAATCAATGGCGCCCAGACTGAGCAGACTGCCGGCGATGCCGAAGCGCCACATGCCGCAGAAGGCGAACAACATCGAGATAGGAATGGCCGAGGCAACGATGAGACCGGCTCGCAAATTGCCCAGGAAAATGAAGAGCACGGCAATGACAAGCAGACCGCCCTCGAAGAGATTCTTCTTCACCGTGTGAATGACCTGATCGACCAGACGTGTGCGATCGTAGGCCGTCGTCAGCTCGACATCGGCGGGAAGCGTCTTTTTGATGTCGGCAAGTTTTACTTTGAGTCGGTCGGTGACATCGTGGCTATTCTCACCCATGAGCATGAAACACAGGCCGAGTACGACTTCGCCGCGTCCCTGACTTGTGATGCCGCCCAGGCGAATCTCGTGTCCGATGCCGACGTCGGCCAGATCGCCGACGCGCACCGGGACACCGGGCCGCGGCGTATCCACGATGATGTTCTTGATTTCCTCCACGTTGACCGTGCGAGCCATGCCCCGAACCGGGTACATCGCCCCCGCTTGCTGGATGTTGCCGCCCCCTGCGACGAGGTTGTTGGACCGCACCGCCTCCATGACGCGATCGAACGAAATGCCGTAGTGCAGTAGTTTATCCAGCTTGATGCGTACCTGATATTGCTTCTCGTAACCGCCCCAGCCGTTGATCTCCGCTGTGCCGGACACCGTGCGCAAGGCCGGCTTGATGATCCAATCCTGGACCGTCCGCAAATGCGTTAACTCCTGTTCCCTGGCTTGCTCCGTGAGTTGACGCGGCACCTTGGGAGTCGCGATGTAGTGGTAGACTTCGCCGAGCCCGGTGGCGATTGGCCCCATCTGTGGGCGTGGGACACCCTCGGGAATTCTTGCAATGCTCAGACGTTCGTTGACCATCTGGCGAGCGAAGTATATGTCGGTGCCGTCCGCGAATACGACGACGATTTGCGACAGGCCGAACTTGGAGACAGAGCGCAGCTGCTGTAAACGCGGCAAGCCGTTGATGGCCTGTTCGACAGGGAAGGTGATTTGCCTCTCGACTTCCTCCGGCGCAAGTCCGGGCGCGATAGTGTTGATCTGCACCTGCACTGGCGTGGTATCGGGGAAAGCGTCAATGTCGAGTTGCGACAACGACCAACCACCAAGAGCGATGAAAACTACGGCGCAAGCAATGACGACGAAGCGATTGCCGAGCGACCAATCGATGATGGCGTTTAGCATGAAGTCACCCAAAAGAGTCACCACGAATCACACGAATCACACGAATAAAAGACAAAAAAAAGACAAATTGCTTCATCCACGTATTCTGAATTCATTTCTTCCTCTCTTCTATTCGTGTGATTCGTGTTATTCGTGGTGACTGATTCTTAGTCTTCTCCAGCAATCCGTTCCTTGAGCATCTCAGACAGTAGCACGTGACTGCCGGATACGGCGACGACTTCTCCCTCTTTGATGCCGCTGAGCACAATGGTGGAATCTTCGTGGCGTGGGCCGAGCTGTACGCGACGCGGCTGAAATTCGGTGGGCGAATCTCCCTGCACGAAAACGACGTGCGAGGTGCCATCGTATTGCAGTGATTCGTTGGGCACGGTCAAACGATTCTGCCGGCCAACCAGGATTCGGGCGTCGCCATAGGAGTTTGGCCGTAAGCGTCCTCGGAGATTCTCTACCTCGGCGCGGACGGGGACAGTTCGCGTCTTCTCGTCAACCTCGGCGCTGACCCAGGCGATTCTCGCCGGAGGTGCGTCCTCATTGGGACCGTCGAGATGGAAGGCGACCTCCTGCCCTTCCTTCAAACGACCGACATCCTCCATGCGGGCATGCAAGCAAATCCACAAGTGCCGGAGATCGGCCAGGTGAAATTGCGGTGTTGCTGGGGTGACCATTTCGCCCATGACAATGTCACGGTTGACTACCATGCCGTCAAACGGAGCATACATCGGCAGCAGGTTGTTGCCCGTCACGCTGTTGGCGTCCAGGCCTTGCAACAGCGAATCGGGAATGCCCAGAGTCCGCAGTCGAGTTGCAACTTGCTCGTCACTCACGTTCAGCTGGACCAACTCGTCCAGCGGCACATGCAAGCCCAAGTTCTGGAGTGACTGTTGCGTTTTTGATAGCGCGACGCGCGACTCGCGCAAGGCGAAGTGGCTGCTTTCCACATCTTTGGGAGGAGTGGAACTCTCCGCGCTCTTCAGACGTTGATAGTATCGTTCGCGGGACTTCACCATCAGGAGCGTCTGCTGGAGATCGAACTTGAGTTGGGCTAACTCTGGACTTGCGATGAGGGCGAGGACGTCGCCTCTCTTGACCTCATCGCCTTCGCGCTTGAAGACACGCCACGCCGAACCGCTGGCTCGCGTGGACAGATGGGCGTAATGGTTCTTGTTGTAATCGACGTGGCCATGAGCCTTGACATACTCGCCAATCTCCTGCTCCACAACCGGCTTGGTCTTGATCCCCGCTTCCTCCATCGCTTCGGCCGTGCGCAGTTTGATGGGCGGTAAGGCTTTGTCAGAGCCTTCTGTTGCCTTGTCGTCGTCCTCGGATTTCTTCGCCTCTTCTTCGCCCTTTTTCGCGGTAGCGGGGTTCAACAGCCCTGGAAGAGTCGGTATTTTCCAATCCCAAACGTATCCCCACCAGGCGAGGCCGCCGAGGAGCGCGAGCGTCAGCACGGTGGGCACTTGACCCAGCAGCATCAACGGAAGCCTTCGAAATTGGACCACCATGCGCATCTCCAGAGAGGTTGAATCGCCTCATTCCCAGCCCTGTGCGGGAACGCCTATTGCTCGCGGAGGGAGAGACGCGGTTACAGAAGCAGTGCGCGGATTGTCACATACAAAGGAGTGGCCGGTCCATAGAGACGGGTCGATTCAACCGGCTCGGTGGGGCCGGCACAGAGGAGGAGCGCCGTTTGGGCGACGACAGCCGGCTCAAGCGAAAGTCCCGGGGGAAGGAATGGATCACAGGGTGGCGCGACACCCATGCCCGCGGCCAAGGGCGATGCAGGGCAACCGGCATCGTGATCGTCATCGGAGTCGCGCTGTTGCTCGCCGGGGATTTGTCGATCACTTTGTGTGAGTTCGATCAGGAGGCGAGCGGCGGGCGAACTCCACTGGCACGCACAGATCCCTGGCGGCATGAGCAGCCGCAACACGATCAGGACCATGAGTAGCGTGCGCAGGTGATTCACAGAAACTCTTCCTCGATCACGATAATACTAGCGTAGACCCGGCCGCTGTGAAAGTCAACGCACACACATCACCGAAGTCAGGGAGTCGTAACCGCAGGCTTATACTGCGGTTATCCGGCCCGCCGGGCGACGATGAGATACTGTCGCGTCCACAAACATCGCGCTCGTCCGGCGGACAACCAGCACAACAATTCCCGCCACCAGCCTCGACGGTAGCGATGGCCGACATGCACGATTCTCAGATCCGCCTGTGCAAACAACGAGCGAATACTGTGCAGCGTGAAAAAGCGTAGATGGCCAAAGTCCAAAATGCCGCGTTCCCGGTAGTCCCAGCGGCCACGCAAAAGGCGGCGCAGTATGTCGATGTTCTGCACGTTGGGAATGCTGGCCACGACAACGCCATCCTCGGCGAGCACTTCGACAGCCTCGCGCAACACCCGCCAGGGATCGAGCAGATGTTCCAGCACGTCGGCGAACACAAGCGCATCGAACGATGCGGACGGAAATGGAAAGCCCTCGCTCTCAATATCTGCCGTCACAATTCGATCGAGCCAGGGACGCGCGCGTTCGGCCATTTCGGGAACCAATTCGATGCCGGTAACATGATGACCGCGGTCGCGCAGCAATCGACCGAACTGACCGCTGCCGCAGCCGACTTCGAGCACGCGCCGGCAACGCGACGGCACCAGCGCCGCCACTTCGGGACGCGCCTGATCGTAATAAGAGTCCGTCCGGCCTCCCGCCTGTACCGCCGCTCCGGAGCTTCCCGAAGCGAAGCGTGGTAACGAAGGTATCTGGGTTTTCATCACGCCGAGCTTAGCGTTTTCCCTCGGCCGCATCCAGATCAATGGCCTCCGAGCCTGGAGCGTGAGCGAAGACTCTTCGCTGACGCTCCCGGCTCGGAGAGTTGCTGTCGAGCGCGTGTGGGCGCGGAATCCTGCGGGGTATCGTGGCCAGGTTTCATGCCAGTCAATTGCGCTAACGAGGGATACCTTGAGGGCGCGGATGGCTCGAGAAGGGAACCGCTAGGACGACGGCAGCGCTTTCAGGATTGTGTCCACTTCTTGATCGACAAGCTGATCGAAGAGTTCGCCGTCGGCACGATTGAATCCCGGCTCGCTCCTGTAGGAGTGCTTGACATCCGCCCTTTTGCGCTCGATCTGTTCCCGCATGTCGGCGGGGTTTTGGCGCTCCAGGAGATCGGCGCGGTACTGCTCCCGTTCGGCCGCGCTCTTGACGCCGAGCGCCTGGAAGAGATCGGCCAGCTCTGCTTCCTGACGGGAGAAGAGCTGTTGCTGATCGCGGACCTGTTCTTGAATGCGCCTCAGGAAAGTGGAGAGCGAAAGGAAAGCCGGAACGGCTCGGAGCCGGGCGATTCGCCGCACCTGTTCTGCGGCGCGACGTTCCTCAGACAATCGGGCGACTTCGCGATGGGCCTCGCGTTTGCGGATTTCCTTGGCCAGGTTTCGCCGCAGCGTGTCCTGGAAGAAGAAGCGAGCCGCCTCGGTGTGCATCTCGTCGTGTACCGTGAGCTGGCCTGTCTCGGCGAATACCTTCAGCGCCTCGTCGGACAAGCTTGCCAGCAACTGCGTCGCTTCATCATCGGAGAAGGCGCGTTGGAGATCGTCGCGCAGAAGGCGAGCGCGATCCAGATTCCCGGCTCGCGGATGTGCCAGATAGGCACGTAGCAGGCGCAGGGCCTCATTCGGATGCCGGTGTGCCAGGGCGTTGTCGGCCGAATTCAACAGCGCCTCCGCCTGGCCGCTTTGGGCTGCCTCCAACACGGAACGAATCGCGTCGTGGTTGGTTGCTTCTTCAACGTCGAGTGCATCCTCAAGCTCTCGGATCGCTTCGTTCCAGTGCTGCTCGCTGAGATGACCGCGCGCCGTGGCGATCCTCTCCTCGACGCGTTCGTTGGCCCAGGCGATGTGTTGGGCTTGCTGGCGACTCCGCAACCAGAAGCATTCCGCAAGGATCACGAGAGCGAAGAGGACCGCTGCAGGAAGGAAAATTCGAATCGGTCGGACACTCATGGGTCTTCCATACCGAAAGGAATCCTCATCAACCCGAGGCGCTCGGCGAAGAACGCCTTCACCGTCGCCGCGGGTTGGTGGGGAGAGTCGATTCATCCGCCGACCTGAACGACCGGCGCTGTGGACACTTTTTCGTTGAGGATTCTCTCGAATACAAGTTTGTAGACCTGTTCCAGTCGGGCAAGCGGCGCCGTCGCCAACAAGAGATGCACTTTTCCCTCTTTGTTCAAGTGCAGACGGCGCTGTGATCGACTCAGCTTCGTAACATCGACTTGATGTTCCTGCTGGAGACGCTCGCCGTGGGCCTTGCGCCAGAATGCACGCAGCCGCAGATCATTTTTCCCACCTTCCAGAACAGCCATCTTCTCAGTTTCGACGACCCAGCGCGCCTCGCGCAGCATCGCGTCGGCCTTCACAGGTCCAGCGATGGAGTGCAATACGCGCCCTTCCGGCGTGCAGAAGTAACTCGCCACATTGCCGCCTTGCTTCTGCCCACCATTGATCGTGAACGTGCCGACCTTCTGGTAAGTGGCGACGAAGTTGTCGTTGAGATACTTGCCGACCTCGGCATTGGCCAATGCGTTCGCACGGAACGCCTCGGCGTTGTTTCAGGTGAAACAGGAGGCTTCAAAGTTGCCGGAAATGTGCATCACGAACAACAATTTGTGCTCGTCCCGAGCCTTGTCTGCGGCGGCTTCTCGGCTGTTGAGGAACATTACTTCTGTGCCATAGGTTTCGCCAATCGGCTGCCTCGCCAGCGGCAACTCGGCGGGGCGTGCGTGCCGCAGGTCCGGCTGTTCCACATCTTGCTTGTGCAGTGGACAGGTGGGCGGAGCAAGAGGTGGAGAATCTGTCTCTCCCAAGGGGATATTGCACGTCATTTCGTCCTGCCGCGGCGAGTGATAATACGCAGGAGTCACGGAGAAGACGGGCGTTCGTGGCAGTGACAACACTTCGGGCTCGGCAGGTCGTTCGACGAGGGCAACGCTCGTCGTTTGGAGGGACCGAACGGCTTTGTGCGGATGCGTCGCAATCCAGGCGAGAACGCTGGCTACCAACACGAAAGACAGGGATACCGACGCGAAGATCGCCGGCCAGTTGAGCCGACTCGGCTCACCGGACCAACCGGGCGGCGATCCACGTCGGGGTGTCAAGAAAGAGGGCGGAAGAGGGGGAGGAGAAGTTGTTGAAGGCACTGCGTGATCCTCCTGAACAGATCCGGCCGGCCTCTTGGGCCGGGAGGGGAGTATCGAGCGACGACCGTGATGGTTCGGACGCGCTTCGTGCCGCGGCTTTGGTGAAAGTCAAACGCCGCAGATGGCAAGCTTTGCGCGCCTCTGATTTATAGAAACCAAGGGGTCGAGAGTTTGTTGGCGCGAATTCGGATCAAGGAGATTGCAATTCACTGGCACTTCGTTTGCACTCAGCCTTCTTACGGGAAGCTAATCCAAAACAGTTTCACGAAAGGAGCTTCGCCATGACACGCGCAACGGTTCCAGCGCCTTCTGTCCTGGTCCTGAACGCACAGACGGCTGAGGAGTTGATGGTGCCCAATCCGATTTCTCTGCGCGATGACGCTACCATTCCCGAAGCGGTGGCCCTGATGACGGATCGCGGCTTCAGCGCCGCCCCAGTGATCGATGAGGCCGGGCGACCCGTCGGTGTGCTCAGCCGAACCGATGTGCTGATCCACGAGCGCGAACAGGTTCGTCATGCACTGCCAGCCGAGGAAGTCTCTCCGGAGCGACGGCGAGCGCGGCAAGAGGGCTATTCCATCGAGATCGCCGATTCCACGCTGGTGCGGGACATCATGACGCCGGCGATTTTCACGGTCAACGTGAACACGGCCACCGCCGACGTGGTCAAGCGCATGTGCGATTTGAAGGTGCACCAGTTGTTTGTCGTCGATGACGATGATGCCCTAGTGGGCGTAGTTGCCGCCCTGGACATCGTGCGCTCTCTGACTCGTGCGACGTGAATGTGTGTGCGGATCTGCAACGGAACTGTGCGGATTCGGCACGAATTATCCGAGCCGCGGGCGCCAGCGAGCGGAGAAGTACCGCTCGATGACGCTCGCGGCTCAGATTTTTCTATTCACTTCTCCCGTTGTTTGGGAACCAGGTAGCGTAGCAATTGCAAGCCGAGGAAGAGAACAATGAGCGGCACAATCAGCAAGCCGAGCTTTGGCCACCATACGGAGAGAATAAGGAGCAATAGAACACCCCAGATCAGGGAGCACCCCACCAGAGTCATGGTGCCCTTGAACCCGACTTCCTCCGTGGCTTCCTGATACTCCAGGACACTCGAACGTCTTTTCTCGACACCGCGACGTGCCGCATCGTCCAACTCCAGGGCGCGGATGGCATCCTGCCAGGTCGGACTCTGCCGTGTTTGCGAAACACGTTGCAATGCTTGCTCAAATGTGTCGATCAGCGCCAGCCACGGGTCCCAGTACTGCCAGTATTCTTCGTGTGTCTCGCCGTCCGCATCGGCCCAGTTGAGGATGGCGGGCCCATTCCAGCCCTGCGGAAACAGCAACTCGACGCGTCCGGCACTACCGATCACGGCCAGCCGCCAGCTCGGACGGCGTTCGTGCGGCAGCAGATGGACATGAAACAAGCCACCTTGTTCAAATCGACCGGCGACCAATACTGGTTCGCCTTCGCGAAACTCCTCCGCCTCGGCGAAGGCCGATACTTCCTGAATCTCGCTGCCGACAGTTCGCAGAATGTCCCAACCAGGAAAGGACGGCTTATGGCCGGCGATCCAGACGCCGTCGAGTACTTCACCCTCGACAGCACGCTCCATCGTCAATAATCGGAAGTTGCCGATGGGAGAATTGCTCCCATCTTTGCGGCGCACAAAGTCGGCGAGGCGTCGAATGGCAGGATGAGTCGCTTCGGGCAAGAGCGGCAAAAGGATACAACCAGTGTCATTTCGGATCATTGCCGCTTCATAGGCGATTTCCGGAGTTTGGTCGGGCGGATGGACGCAGAGAGCATGCCGCTCCGATTGCAGAGCACGACGCAGCTGCGCCGGACGCACCCCCACATGGCCGGCGACAATCACTGCCTCGACAGCAGGATCGGCCAACACTTCCTCGATATCGCTGACGCGTCGGACCTCGCCGCCCAATCGGCGTAGCGCTTCAGCGCTCAACGGCGAAGTACAAACAAGAAGTTGATGCCGCCCACACTCCGCCAGAGCGCAGGCCATGTCAACACCGTCCGGATGGTCTCCCAGAAGCGCGAATCGCATGTGTTCATTCTATCAGCAGAATTTACCGCGGCGTCTTCGACTTGGGTTTGCGTGACAGCCCGAGTTTGTCGAGGTTGGCGCCGGGAGCCTTCCAGTTGGCGAGTTTCTGATCCAGAGACCATCGGTCGGCATCGAGCGTGCGATAGACGAGAAGATCGAATTGAGCGCGTCGCAGTCCGGGTGATCCCCATAGCGCCAGCCAGGAAGCGTGATCTTCCGCCTTGTCTGGAAGTGGTTTTTCGGTGCAGACAGCCCCAGCCCACAATCGTCGGTCAAAGGCATCGTTTTCACTTTGCCAGATAAGTAGGCCGTGTGCCAACGCCTCGCCTTCATATCTGACGAGGCTGAGTCGATGGGTGCGGCCGCCGAACAGATTGACAAAGCCGCAATCGTGGCTCTGCAACACAACTGGCTCGGCCGGCGCACTTGTATGCTTGACGTCTGCCAGGTGCAGCACAGCGCCGCGCGCCGACAGGGTCGCATGATCGAGGAGGCATTGCACATTGGCCTTGCCTCCTGGCGGCGACTCGCTGCTCCCGCTGGAGCCGCTGGCTTTTTCTGTGAATTCTGGATCGAGTGTTAGATGGACCGCGTCGTCGCCGGCGATCAGGAGTGTTTGCGTCAGGAGTAGTCGAGCGCCGATTCCCTTGATGGCAATCGCATCGCGGGCCGAGACAAGAACGCTCTCGTTAATGGCGAGCGAACGAACACGCTCGGAGGCGGCGTCACCGGAGCCTTCCAGGGCGATCAGGCCGCGGAAGGCAATCCCGCTATCCTTGGGTGGGACTTCCAGATGCGTACGGAACAAGCGTAAGTCGCCGCCGCGGATCTTGATGAGCCAGGGCACAACACGAGACTTGCCTACATCGGAGAAACGGAAGTTTCCATTGATGATGCTCAAATTGCCGTCTTCCACGTCGATGAGCGCCTCGGCAGCGGCGAGCCCGCCGGGAGCGAGGGCGAGCGGTTCCTTCTTGTCTGATTCCTTCTTTTCCTCCGTTGGCCTGGAAAACTCGGGACTTTTTTGCGGTTCCTTGTTCTCTGGTGGCGGCGGATCGAAATAGAGCACCAGGTTACTGCCCTTGATGCGCAGCGGCGTCATCAAGCGTTCGCCATCACCGCTCAGATGCAAAACAACTAGAGGGGCAAGCCGGAAGCTCTTCTGCACGTTCTGCAGGTAGACACCTAGGTCGGTTTGATTGAGGTCCACTCGGCCGCCATGAAACAGTCCATCGCTGGCGGCGGGGATCTCCGGTGGGCTGGGATTATCGGGCAGAGCCGGTGATTGGACATCGTAATGATCAAAAGTCAGTGCCAGCCAGTTGTCACGCGCCGGCGGTAGCTGATCGAGATTGCAACCAAGCGGTTGATCGGCGTTGATGCTGGAGGCGAAGGCGACCAGGCTGCCGCCGGTGTTGTAAGTCCTGGCGGGTACTTCGGCCGATTCGGGAAAAACCGCTGTCGGCCAGGGATCGCCCAGGACCTCGTCGCCCTCCGTGCGGTTCCACAGGCGCCGCCATGCGGAGGGGTCCGTTGCCGCGATGGTCGTGTTTCCCGCCAGGAGATTGCTCCAGCCGGCGTAAAGGCAATTGATCGCTCGCCAACGTAGATGTTGAGTGCTGATGTTGCCTTGCAGTCGCAGAAGCTCGCCGCCAAACTCCGGTGTCTTGCGACTGAGCAGCATGTCCCAGCCCAGCCAGTCGAAGACGGGATCCTTGTCTGCGTCGCCGGTCGGCCGCAGTGTCAGAAAGTTCTTTCCGCAGATCATCGTCGAGCGAACAGCCTGAAACTGCGTCGGTCGATCGTTGGCAACACGAGTCTGCAACAGAGGAGCATCATCACCGATGAACAAGCAACTCTCGAAGAGTACATGCGCTCCGGGGGCATCGGCATCGAGCACCGACATCTTAGAGCCTCGCGCATAACAGCGCTCAAAGAGGCAACGACTACCTCCCTGGCGCATGGGGAGAAAACGAGCGAGCGTCACGCCATCGCGTGGCTTACCAGCGACCGAGAAGCTACAGCCGCGTACCGTCAGATCGCCGTCCTCGACGCGTAGCACGGCCGCACTCTCGGAGGGCGCATCCGGCCATTTGAAAGCCAGGTGTATATCTTGCAATGTCAAGCTGCCGCGCTTGACATCGAGGAACACCGACGGCGGGGCGGGCTCGGCATCCCGTCGATCTCGATTGCGGCGCTGCTCATCCAACATGCGCGGAACGTCCCAGACGAGCAGAGGCTGATAACCCTTGGCGGCGCGAATCACGAGACTGCGGTCGGCAACAGCAGCAGGTACGTCGAAAAAGGGGCCGTTGTCTCGCAATTCGATGATTCCCGTGGCGCCGGCCGGGACGACCTTGCAAGCGTCGGCGAGTGAGTGGAAGGTCTTACCTGAAGAATCTGGCGGCAGCCGGCCGACTATTAACTCGACTGTCGGACTGGTCGATGGAGCCGAGGTCCAGGGAGTTTCTATCTCCTTGCGAAGCGCGGCGACATCGATCGGCGTGGATGGACGATAGAGCGCAGGCCAGGTCGGCTTTTTGGCTGGGATCGGCTTATCGATCTTCTCTTTAGGCGCTTTGCTTGCTTCTGCATTCCGTTTGGGAAGCGCAGCAGGGGAAGGTTCTAGATCCCTCTTATCCGCCGGACGATCAGATTGGTCTGTCGAGAGAACCTGGCTTACGGGTAGTGGCGTCTGCGTCGCGGTTTTTTTCTCTCGATGCCCGCGACGCTGCAACACGATAACAACCGTAACAGTGACGACGAGAATTATCGCAGCGGCGCCGCCCAAAAAATACCAAAGGTAGGGAGGAGCAGGCTCTGTGGCATCTTCGATGGGCACTTCGGCGGTAGACTTACCACTTTTTGTTGCCATTTCCGCGCTGGATTGGACACTCCTGTTTGGCACTTCCATGGTAGACTTGGCGATTTTGTGAATCGAGGTTGCGCGGCTGGGCACCGATTGGGGAGTGCGTCTGCCCTCGGTTGTGACTTGACGACTCTTCCGAGTTGGCAATTCGGCCGGCTCATTGGATTCTTGAGCCAAAATCTCAAGCGCTTGCCGCGGCGTCATCGCAGCCTCTCCGCGCTTCAAACTGTCCAGCTCGCGCATGAGATCCGCCGGTGTCTGGTAGCGCTTTGCAGGCTCCTTGGCCAACAGGCGATGCACAACCGAAGCCATCGCCGGGGAGACGCGAGGATTGAACTTGCGTATGTCGGGCGGCTCCTCGTTCATGATGCGGTGCAAGCGTTCACCCAGTCCACCCTTGGGAAATGGCGCGTGACCGGCGAGCAGGTGATACCAGGTGCAGCCCAGCGAATACAAATCGCTGCGGATGTCTGCCAGTCCGCTGTCGCGCGCCTGTTCGGGCGACATGTAGTCCAACGTGCCGATGGTTGTGCCCGCGCGCGTGACGCGAAATTCCTCATTGCTGGCCTCGCGGGCCAGTCCGAAATCGGTCAACTTGACGACAACCTTTTCACCCACCTGGGCGACAAGAAAATTCGACGGTTTGATGTCGCGATGCACGACGCCCTGCTGATAGGCGTGATCGAGGGCGCGGCAACCCTGGCGAATGATTTTCAGCGCTTCGGTGGGATCGAGCGGCCCTTTGCGGCTGCTGTAGTCGAAGAGGTCGATGCCGTCGATGAACTCCATGGCGAGAAAATGGATATTCTGGGCCTCGCCGAATTCATAGAGGGTGACGACGTTTTTGTGGTTGAGTTTGGCAGCGTGTTTGTATTCGCGGCGGAAGCGTTCGAGCATGGCCGGCTTGGTAGCCAGTTCCGGAGACAGTACCTTCAAGGCGACTTCGCGTCCAGTCTCGGTATCGCGCGCCTTGTAAACTGCCCCCATGCCGCCGGTGGCAATGTGGGATAGAACATCATACTTGCCGATTCGGATGTTCCGGCTCGGCTCCTGGGCGGCGGCATCCGAAGACATGACGCTCCCCGACAGAGAATTCATTGAGGACTAAGGAGTGAGGAGTAAGGAGAGCACTGCATTTCTCCCTACTCCTCACTCCTCACTCCTCACTCCTCACTTAATTCTCCGGCAGTTTGTCCTCGCCGGAGACAATCTTGGCAATGGGGTGGATAATCAGATTGCTAACTTTGTTGCCTGTGTGGTAGCCCCACATCCCCTGGATTAACTCGAAGCCCATCAGCACGCCGATGAAGAGGAAAATCGTGGTCACGAGCGATACCAACGGAATGGCAACCCCCCAGTCAGCCGGCGCAGCAGGCGCAACCGCCGCGGGCGCGGCCCCCACTTCTTCCTCGACTTCCGGCGCCTCGTCGAGATCCTCGTCCAGCTGTTCTGCGACATCCCCTCCCGCGGCCGGCGCGGCTGCGGCCCTGCGCTGCACGGTCGCCGCACCCTCGTCGAACTCCTCTTCGTCCTCCAGCGGCACGACCTGGCTTCCGCTCTCCTCGCCTTCGAGCGAGAGATCGAACTCCGAGCTTTCCAGGTCCGTCTCTCCCTCGTCCAGGGCCACCACTTCGGAACCGGAGGACTCTTCATTCAACGATGCCACGTCGAAATCACTGTCGCTGGCATCTTGTTCGACCGACAGCCCGCCGCTATCGTCCAGAGTCAACTCGAACTCGCTATCGCTATCGGAACCGGCCGCCTCCCCACTCGGATCAGAACCTTCGGCATCGAGGCTCAGCTCAAACTCGCTGCTGCTGCCTTCGGTCGGCGAGGCGTCGTCTTCTTGCAGGCTCAGCTCGAACTCGCTGCTGCTGCCTTCGGTCGGCGAGCTGCCCTCATCTACATTCAAGTCGAAATCGCTGCTGGAATCGGTCTCCTCCTTTGGGGCTGGTGCGGGTTTGGGAGTGCGGCCCGATTCGAGGCTCAAGTTCAGATCCATGTCGTCGCTGGAGCTTGGTTCCAGTGAGATGCCGCTGTCGGCGGGGTCTCGCAAATTGATGCCGCTGGCCCCTTTGCCACCGGTCATCTCGCCGAGGCTGACTTCATCGTCACTTTTCATTGCGGGCGTCTCACTACTGCTACTGTCCAGGGGAGACGAGGAATCGGCCATTGGCTTGAGTTCAAAATCGCTGCTGCTATCGACGTCCTCCTCGGCACCCTGCGGAACTGCTGGGCCATTCACGTCGATGTCCGTTTCGGACAGCTCGAACGGCGACTTGGTAGGTAGAGACGGCGAGCTGGCGGGCTTCGGCTTGCGGCCGGCTTTGCCGCGCGCTGCTTCCGCCTTACGCTGCTCTGCATCCAGGTCGATCTCTTCGGTCACATTCTGATCGACCCTGCCGCCTTTGACGGCTTCTTCGATGCGGATGTCGCTGTCGGAAGCTCTCTTGGTCACTTTCCTGCCGGGCATGGGCACGCCGCTATCGTGCTGTGTCGAAGGCTCGATCTTAACATCGCTGTCGCTGGGCTTATCCAACGGAACGATCCGGACGCCGCTATCGTCCTTGACCTCGGGCGCTTTGCGCGATTTGCTCGAACCCACCTTCGGAGCCGGCGAAACAGGGCCCTTCGAAGAAGGCCCCTTGCTGCCCGCATCCGCGGCGAATTTCACATCGCTGCCTCCTTCGATGACCAGGCGAACATCGCTGTCGCTGGACGCCTTGGTCGGCGATTTGGAACCGCTTCCTTTGCGGGAGCCCGACCCCGAACGCGACGGTTTCTCTGTCGAGACAGGCTGTTTGCCTAAAGGAACCTCGTCGCTCTCGTCGAGACTGAAATTGAACACTTCGCCAGCGCGACCGGAATCGCCGGGCTTGGCCTTGGCGGCTTCACCCAGGGGCAGCTCCGGGTCGCTGCCGAACCCGCGCTCGCGGGCCAGTTCATCGATTTCTTGTGAACGAAAACGCCATCCGCTGCGATCCTGGAAGGCGCGAAGCTCTTTTTTTCGCGCCATCTCCTTAAGCTGTTCCGGATTTATCTTCAGGATCTGCGCGGCCTGTTCCAATGTGTAGTATTGCTGCGGCATGATATTGACCCCAATTGACCCGAGGTGGAGATAGGCCCCTCGTCATTGTAGCGTATTGCACAATGCTCTCTCCACGTCTCCTAATCGATTGTAAACGTTCTAGCCTTGAATGCAAGGTTCAGAGAAGGCAGGAAATGTGGCGGAAGACGCGCGAATGTCCCGACCGTGCTCATTATCCCGAACCTGCGGGCGCCCGGAAGGCAACTGAGCCGCGCCCAGAT
>DATBHJ010000252.1:0-5574 GCA_036557565.1 Gemmataceae bacterium | reverse complement strand
GCAGCGCAGCGGAGTAAGCGGCTGCCCCGCGCTATCGCTTACTCCGCTGCGCTGCGTGCGCGGCTCGGATAGGCACGGCGGCCCCAATACGGTAAACTCCTGCCTTGTGTATTCGCGCCGCACTGCCGAGAGTATGCGGATGTGGCAGCCGGCCCCAGCCAAGGACGGAGGTGCAGGATGCGTGTCTGGATCGCACTGGTCGTTGCCGCCCTGACGATTTCGCAGGCTTGTGCGCAAGCGACGTTTCAGCTGGCTCCCGCCGTTGCGGTCGAGGCCGAGGATTTCACCATCGAATCCGGTTGGAAAGTCCTTCTAAACGGCCACGGCAACTACATGGTGGACATCATCGGCTTCAACCACATCTCCGGCGAGCGCTTGCTCGGACTCGATAGCAAGAATGACAACGCATCCGCATTTATGGATGTCAAGATTCCGGAAACGGGCGCGTATCGTCTATGGGTGCGCTACGAATATCCGCCCTTCTGCGAGACGCGCTTCCGCGTTGTCGTCGAGCAGGACGGGCGCACAGCGATCGATCGCGTCATGGGCACGAAGACCAGCCTGCGTTTCGGTTTTGGCGAACCGCGGGTCAAGGCGCAGCACGATCCGGCCTGGGGAGCGGAAGGATTGTTTGAGGAAGTCGTGTCAGTGCCGGAGCTGAAAGCGGGCCAGGCCCGCATCTATCTCAAGGGCGTCGCCCAGCCGCAGCAGCCGGGGGTATCCGCCAATCGCAATATCGATCTGGCGTATCTGACGCGTGACACCGACGATGCCTGGCGAAAGCACTACGCCAAGCACACGAAGTTGTATCCGCTTCTGGATGCGTTCCGCGATAGCCGGGGACCACGCTACGAAGTGCGGTTCCGCAATGGTGGCGACAAGCCGGCCGACTTTCATATCATGCACGTCTACAATCGCATCCCGTGGGGTGTCAGCGAGGCCGAGCCGGTGCGTGGCCTCGCCGCCGGAGCGAGCAGCGACTGGATCCCATTGCGGATGCAGGATACGGCGCATTTCGGTCTGGTGCGATTCAGTGGTTCGACCAAGGCGTTTGACGTGGAAATCCGGCCCGTCGGAGGCGCGGTGGAGCGCAAGCTATCCGGCACAGAGATGGTGCAGGTGTATTTGCCGCCCTATCCCGGCAAGGGCGACAAGGCCATCACGCCGATCGAGGAACTCGATGCCATCCTGGCGGAACTGAAGAAAACGCCGGCCATCGGCAAAAAACCGACACAACCACTCTGCTTTGGCGGTTGGATGCCGGTCGGTCTGGAGAACGAATATGGCCGTAAGTACGCCGAGCTGTATGCAGCGCTGGGCTTGCGTTCCTTGCATCCGGCGCTGAGTGGGCCAGCGGTGTTGAAGAACCTGCAAGCCGCCGGTGTTCCCGTGAGCAAGAGCTGGGCGGTCGGCGACTATCGCAATCCGCCGACGCGCAGCAATATCGAAAAGGCCCGACAGTCGCTCGAACGCTATGGCCTGGGCGGCCAGCTCCGCTTTTTCGATTACGGCGACGAGATTGCTTTCAGCGAGTGGATACAGCTGCGCGTGCAGAGCGACATTGACCAGGCCAAGCTGCAAGACAGCTCGGTCAAGCCGGTCCTCGCCAAGCTGTGGTTCGAGTGGCTCCACGAGCATCGGCCCGATGCCAACGTCAAGGATTATTGGATGAAGGAATGGGGGCCGTTCAATCCGGTTCGCTTGCGTCCCGACAGCAGCGCCACGGCGGCCGCGGCCAATCCGCGCTTGTACGTCGATTCGTTGTTGTTTTACGAGGACCTGGCGATCCGCTTCGTCGCCGACGGCATGAAGGAAGTCAAAAAAGCGCTCGGCGCGGATGTGCTTTGCGGCGCCAATTACTCGTGTCACCCCTTCTACTATCCGCACAGCACGATGTACGTGAAGTGGTTCCGTCAGGGAACCGCGGACCTGGCCCGGCACAGCGAATACTTCTGGCAGGTCGGACAGGCCGGCCCGATGATTAACGGCTACATCGCTGAACACTTCCGCGCCGGCCTGCGCGACAATCCAAACGGCGTACTGCGTCAATACACCATGCCGCACGTGCCCGGCAACACCGACTCCAACTTCCTCCGCTCCGCTTTCACGCACCTGGCCCATGGTGCCACCATGCTCGATTTCTTCGGCATCGGCATGAACGAAACCTTCACCGAGAACTACATCGACCACCGTGTTCATTCGCACTATCGCGCTCTGCGCGACGTGACGCACGCCGTCGGACTCGTCGAGGATCTGTTGCCCAAAGCGCGGCCCGTGCAATCGCCGGTAGCGCTGCTCCTCAGCGCCAGCACCGAGCGCTGGGACTTCGCCGCAGTCGCCGAAGATTCGGCCGGCCACGCCTTGTCCGGCCCGGAGTTCCGCAAAGTGCGCCTGAACGCGCACATGGACCGACTGGGCCTGTGGACGGCGTTGACGTTTCTGGGAGCGTCGCCGGATCTCATCATGGAGGAGGATGTCACTCAGAAGGGACTGAAAGATTACAAGGTGCTGGTATTGGTCGGCGATTGTTTGCCGCCGGAGTCGGCTTCCGCGATCGAGGAATGGGTGCGTCGGGGCGGCGTCGTCCTGGCCACGGCCAACGCCGGACGCTACGATCCCTACCGCGAAGCGACGCTGGTGTTCGAGAAACTGTTCGGTCTGCAAGCCCGGCAGAGCGAGGAGCGCGTCTCGTTCTTCCGTCCGCGTCAGGAATTGCCATTCTTGCAGCCATTCGATCACATCGTCTGTCCCGGCGGGCCGCTGCCACAGTTGGCCACACTCGAACGCATCACACCGGCCAAGGACGCCACGGTCCTGGCTCGTTTCAAGGACAGCAACGATCCGGCCATCCTCGATCATCGTCTGGGCAAGGGACACGTCTTCTACGTCGCCGCCCAGCCCGGCGTCGCTTATCTGTGGTCGGCCTTGCAGCCGCCGGCCGTGCCCGATCGCGGTCCGGGCACGCACTCGATCCCCACCGCGTTCAACCCCGGAGCGCGATCGCTCTTGCAACTGGTGCTGCACGCCGCCCACGTACAGCCGACCATCCTGGCCAAACCGGATCTGGTGGATGCGCGCTTACTCAAAGCACCGGGCGGATATATCCTGCCTATCGCCAACTATCAGAACCAGGTCGGCGATAAAGTGACATTACACATCCGCATAGACGACAAAATCCGCAAGGTCACAAGTGCCTACCACGGCGAGCTGGAGATGAAGGAGGACAACGGCCGCATTGTCCTGACGATCCCGGCCCTGGGATACGGCGACTTGCTGCGCCTGGATATTGCGAAATAACAAAAACGCCCGTCGTTTTCATGAACGAAAAAGGAGGTTCGATCGTGAAAGCATGGACCCCATTGCTCGCCCTTGTCGTTTTCGCCGGTCAAACGGCGGCCGCCGAGATAGATAAAGCAAAGCTGCGGAAGTTAGCTGAGCAGTTGGCCTCCCTGCCGTTCTGTGACACGTTCCGTTATAGTATCGTCTTCTCATCGAGCGAAGGGTTCAAGTTGTACAGCGAGAAGACGGAATCGCCTGTGCTGCAAATCGACCGCGTCCGCAAGGAATTGAAAGACGACGACACCGACGCCGAGCGTTATCTGCGTCTGGCCGTCTTGTACCTCAAAGTCAAGGACGAGAAAGCTTCTAACGACGCCGGTTCGCGAGCAATCGATATGTTCCGGCGACAGGTTCAAAAGTATCCGCATGACATGCATCGCTTGGCTCAGCTGGGCGATGCTCTGTGCTGCAACGGGGAGATCAAGGAAGGAGAGGCCATCCTTCGTCGTGCCGTCAAGGAAGCGCCGAATGACTGGCACACTTGGATAATGCTGGGGAAATGCTTGGACGATCGCGCCACTCAGATCATTTGGGGAGACGAGAAAGTTCCTTTCCATTCCTCCCACCATGAGATTAAGAGTCTAAAACCGTTCACCAAAAAGCCAAGTGCAGAGCAGATCAAGAAGATGCGCGAGTTGTGGCAGAAGGCCCGACGCTGTTACGACCGTGCAATCGAGCTGGCGCCCGGGGAGAAGGAACCTTATTGCCAGCGTGTCGGCGCGCTCGGCTGGCACGGTATGTGTGAAGCAAAGCTGCGAAATGACCAGGTGAAACAGGACGATGGGATTGTTCCGTTTGTTTCGATCGTCATCGAGGATTGCCTTGCCGATAACAGACAAATCGCCCGGTTCTCCCCGAATGACCCCGCTTCGGTCGGAGGGGCCGTGCTCGCGGAGCTGATGTTTTGCCTGGAGGCAAATCGCAAAACCAACGAACGGATGGGCTGGTTCGCGGACCCTCTTCCCCAGCCGAGCCGTGACTTCGTGCGCTGGGGCATCGGGCGCTTGGAAGAATTGGCCAAGAGCGAGGACAGGAGATCAGCCGCCGCCGCATCGGAGATCCTCGCACAAGTCTTGTTCCAAAAAATGATATGCGAAGTGGAACGGATGGATCGTGAAGAAGAAATGGAACGGCGCGAGGGATCCCCTGGCTCGGCGGAGAAATCCGGGACGATAATCAAGGAAGGTTTAGGCCAGGCTTCGATGTGCCTAAAAGCCCTGGCGGGCCAGCGACAAATAGAGCGGCACTTCCTTCGTGCCGTGCAGCTTGATCCCACTCGTGAAAACGCCTGGGCCGGCCTGATGATGTTCTTCCCCGCATTAACTGGCTTTGACGAAGCTTTGGCCACTTGCGAGAAGCTAATCAAGACCCAGGATAACTCCCGCGTTCGCTTTTTTCTCGCGATTAGCTGTGCCCAAAAGCAGCAGTTTGACAAGGCCGCCAATCACCTTCGCCAGGGCATCGCAATGGATAAAGACGATCTTAATTGCCGTCTTACCCTTGCGGCCCTGCAACTGCGCAGCAATGACGCTGAAGCGCTGAAAGAAATCGGCAAGCAGCTCGACTCCCTGCGTTCGCGCATCCAGCAAGCGAAGAGCAATCAGCGAATCAGATGTTACAACCTGCTGGTCGGCCTGTGCGCAGCGCTGAATAATCAGCCGGACCGGGCGAAGGAGTGGCTCCAGAGCATTCTGTGGCCAGACATGAGGATTAAGAATCTGGAAAAGACTATGGCGTTGGAAGCGCTAGCGGCGCTTGCCATGCCAGCGACGCCGGCCGATGAATCGCTGGCCATCGCCTATCTCAATGTAGGCAACGACAAGATCCAACGCGAAGACAAGCGGCCTGACTCGCCAATCCTGAAGGTCCGCTTAACTCTGGACAATATTGGAGATGAGGATTTGTACTTCCTCTCGGCATTTTCCCAGTTGCGCGATTTGCGGCTTTCCAGCATCCAGATCACGGATGCGGGTTTGGTTCATCTAGAACATATCCCCACCCTTCGCCACTTGTATCTCAATAGTCGTGAGATTACCGATGCCGGTCTGACGCATCTTCATAAGCTAAAGCAACTGGAATCCGTCGATCTGCATGGTACGAAAGTGACGGATAAGGGTATCGCCGAATTGCGGAAGGTTTTCCCCAAGATCGACATCTCGCGCTGAGACAGATTTCCCTCCGAGCCGCGCACGCAGCGCAGCGGAGTAAGCGGTAGCGCGGGAAAGGCCGCTTACT
>DATBHJ010000251.1:0-22186 GCA_036557565.1 Gemmataceae bacterium | reverse complement strand
AGTAAGCGGCGGACAGACGACCGCTTACTCCGCTGCGCTGCGTGCGCGGCTCGGACAATCAATGCTGCGTGTCTGGCTTCGATGCAATGGTTTTCGCGCCTACAATAGAAACAGTTAGCGACTATTGTTCATCCTCTAGGCGGAGACCATCGCAACATGTCTCAAGGTACGCGGCCCACCACGCTCCAGGAATTGCGGGCGAGCGGTTGGGTATCGAAAACCGTCAAACAAGAAGTTCGTGACAATTTCCTGCGGATGCTTCAAGCCGGCGACGATCTGTTTCCGGGCATCATCGGCTACGAGAACACGGTCCTTCCCGAAATCAACCTCGCCGTCCTGGCCGGACACGACCTGCTCTTTCTCGGCGAAAAAGGGCAAGCCAAGAGCCGGCTGATGCGCTCGCTGGTCCGGTTTCTCGATGAGGCTATTCCCTACATCGACCACCCTTCTTGTCCGGTACACGAAGATCCCTATCGTCCCATCACCGCCGCGGGCAAGCGCCTCCTGGCCGAATTGCCGGAGGATCGAATTCCCATCGGCTGGTGGCCGCGCCACGAGCGCTATGCCGAACGGTTGGCGCCAGGCACCAAGTTCGCCGACATCATCGGCGAAATCGATCCCGCCAAGCTGGCCGCCGGCACCAGCATGTCCACGGAAGAGGCGCTGCATTTCGGGCTGATTCCGCGCATGCACCGCGGCATCTTCGCAATGAATGAAGTGCCCGAGCTGGATGAGCTGGTGCAGGTCGGCCTGTTCAACATCCTCGAAGAGCGCGACGTACAGATTCGCGGCTATCCGATCCAGTTCGATCTGGACGTGCTGATTTTGTTCTCGGCCAACCCCGCGACGTACAATCGTTCGGGCAAGGTCATTCCGCAGTTGAAGGACCGCATCGGCTCGCTGATCCAGACACACTATCCGCTCGATCGTTCGCTGGGCATCGAGATCATGGAACAGGAAGCCGCCATCGACCTGGGTGGCGACTATCCGGTGCTGGTTCCGTATTTCATGAAGGAGATCGTGGAGCAAATCAGCATCTGTGCCCGCAAATCGAAGTACGTCGATCATCAGTCCGGTGTCAGCGCCCGCTTCTCGATCGCCAATTACCGCACCATGGTCGCCAGCGCCCGGCAGCGCGGCGTGCGCCTGGGTGAACGTCCAGCCGTGCCGCGCATTAGCGATCTGGGACATATCTATTCCTCGTCGCTGGGCAAGCTGGAGCTGGACATGATGGGCAGCCAGCAGATGACGGAGAAGCAGGTGCTCGAAGCGATCCTTGCCGAAGCGATCCGCACCGTCTTCGAGGAATACGTCGAGAAGGCCGGCCTGGACGAAATCGCCGGGATTTTCGGCAAGGGCGTCAAGATCGAGGTCGGCGATCTGCTGCCGTCGTCGCACTACGCCGAGCGCTTGAAGCGCGTGCCGCGAGCGTGGGAGAAAGCGTTCGAGGTCAATCCCAGCGAGAACGAGGCCGTGCGGGCGTCATGTGTTGAGTTTGTTTTGGCTGGGCTATATGCTACCGATCGCATCTCACGTTCGCAGAAACATGGGAGGATCACGTATGAGATACGATGAGTTCTGCGAATGAGACGATCCGGAAGCGTAAGCGACGGCTCATCCGCCGTCGCTTACGCTTCCGGATCGTTAGAGGAATCAATTGTGACACTTTTCCTCGCTCTCGAAACCTCCTGTGACGAAACCGCTGCCGCCGTCTTCACCGACGAACCGCGGATTCTTTCCAACATCATCGCATCGCAGACAGACCTGCACGCGCGCTTCGGCGGCGTCGTGCCGGAGGTCGCCGCGCGCGCTCATCTGCAACGCTTGCTGCCGGTTATCGATGAAGCGCTGAAACAAGCCAGTGTGCGCCTCGAAGACATCGGCTGCATCGCCGTGCATAATACGCCGGGCCTGGTCGGTGCTCTTCTGGTCGGCGTCAGTGCGGCCAAGATGCTGGCGCTGACGCTGGATGTGCCGCTCATCGCCGTCAATCACATCGAAAGCCACATTTACGCCGCTCGCCTGGCCGCGGGGCGCGACATCTTTCCTTGCGTCGGCCTCGTGGTCAGCGGCGGACATACTGTCCTGTTCCACTGCCGCGACGCCCTGCATTTCGACATGCTGGGCGGCACACTGGACGATGCGGCCGGGGAGGCATTCGATAAAGTGGCCAGCCTGCTCGGTCTCGGTTTCCCTGGCGGACCTGCCGTCGAACGCGAAGCGGCGCACGGCGACTCCAAGGCCGTCTCTCTGCCGCGCGCTTTCCTCCATGATGAGCGCCTCGATTTCAGTTTCAGTGGTCTCAAGACAGCGGTGCTGTACGCGCTGGCGGGACAGAACCAGCCGCGGCCGGCGCCGCCACCACCCGGCAAGAGGCGCGCGGATCTCGCCGCGAGTTTTCAGAAGGCGGTTATCGATGTCCTCGTCGCCAAGTCGCGACAAGCCTTGCAGCGCGCAGGACTGCGCCGCCTGGCCGTCGGCGGCGGCGTCGCGGCCAATCAGAGTTTCCGAGCCGCCCTGGAAGCGATGACGCGTGAGGCTGGCGCAGAACTGGTCATTCCGCCGCTGGCGCTCTGCACCGACAATGCGGCGATGGCCGCTGTCGCCGTGGAAAAATGGCGGCGACGGGACTGGGCTGCGCTCGATCTCGACGCCATGCCGACTTGGACGCCGGCAGCTTCGACTTGAGTTTTTCTGCGCGAATTTTGCGAAAAATCCGTTCCTTTCCCTCGACCCGGCACGTCCTGGCAATTACGTGCATTCTGCTCAACCTGCAGTTCACGAATCGTCCGCTTCCGAGCAAAATCGCCTTGCATTGCCGTCCGCCGTTCGTCGGCGCGGGTATAGTAGTTTGGAATCAGGGAGGATGTCCTCCATCAGGGATGTTGGCCGGCCCCTCCCGTGGAACACTCACGGACCCCACCATCATGAAAAAACTGCTCCCCTCCGCCATACTGGCCGTGGTCGTCTCTGGCGTCATGACGGCCCAATCGTTTGCTGGATGTTGCTTTGGCTTGATCCCGCATCATGGCTGCTGCGGTTGCTGCGGCTGCGGCGCGACGTTCTGCGTCCGCCAGTACAACGCTTTCAGTCCGGTGTGCTGCGGCACGGTCTACTGCGACGGCTGCTGCCCGATCGGGCCTGGTTGCGGCGGCGGCTGTGGCCCGGCTGGCTGCGGCTTGAACTACTCTGGAGTTCCGGCCGGGTGCTGTGGCCCCATGGGCTGCGGCGGTGGAGATTGCCTCGGCTCACTGCCGGCGGCTGACCCTGCGGGCGGCGCTCCGGTAGATGCCGCCGCACCGGGCGCCGCACCTGCCGCCCCGCTGCCGACAGGCCCGACCTCGAAACTGGCCAATGATCGTACGATCCAGAACGCCGCCTATCGTCCGGCCAGCTACTACACGCCGGCCCCGGTCCGCACCGTTGCTCCCGCGCAGATGCAGCCGCAAATGATGGCCGCTCCCTCGTACTGGGGCAATTGATCGCGCTTCCTCACGTAACGCAATGCCGATGGCTCTGCCCGCGGTGCTTCCTCACCGCGGGCTTTGCTTTTTGGCGTAAATCTCAACATCAAACTCACAACTCCCCGGTCCGGTTATCTTCTGGAAACATTAGGCTGCAAGCGGTTGCTTCGTATCTCTTTCCTCTCCTCCAAGTCGTCGATAGACGCGCAGCGTGTCAGCAGCACACTGTTCCCATGTGAACGCCCGCACGGCTTCGACGGCTCCGCGCCGCAACGCCTGCCACCAGTCGTCGTCTTCAACGATGCGGTGTATTGCCCACCGCCAACCATCGACATCCATCGGCTCAATCAAGTGGGCCTTTTGTCCCACGGTTTCGACCAGGGCACCGGCGGTGGAAGCCAGGACAGCGCCGCCGCACGCCAACATCTCCACCGGCGGCAGACCAAAGCCCTCATAGAGCGACGGATACACCAGCGCCCGTGCCCCGTTGTACAAGGCCGACAGTGATTCCTCCGGAATGTAAGGACGATACAATACGCCGCGCTGCCGTCCGCCGCTTTCGAGGAAATCGGCCACATCGCCTGCGTTCCAACCCCAGCCGCCAACCAACAACAACGGCCAGTTGGAGCGAACGCGCTCCGGCAGAGCACAATAAGCCCGCAGCAACGTCATGATGTTTTTGCGCGGCTCAATGGTGCCGACGTAGAGTAAATAGCGCGGCGGTAAATCCAGACGTCGCAGGATGACGGCCACTTCGCCCTGCGGCAGCGGAACGAAACTGGGACGGACACCGTTGTAGGTACGCGTGACTTGTGACGGGGACAGGCCCAATGTCTGAATCACTTCCCAGCGCACGAATTCCGAGACGGTGAAAAAATGGCTGCACTGAGACAAGCCGTGGCGGAAGTGTTTCTCGAACTGCGCGACGCGCTCGGCGGGGTGCCATTCGGGATGCAGCAGCACCGACAGGTCGTGCAGCGTCACCACGGTTGGGCAGTCGCATGGCAGCGGCAGGAAATTTGGCTCGTGATATAAATCGTACTTTTTCCAGCGGCAAAGTTGACGAAATAGAATCCGCCGCGCCGTTCGTCCGCAGGCGCGCATGCCGTGAAACAGACGCTGCCGCAGAGAAACGCGCGGCGGACTGGCTAGGGCATTGCCCGGTGTGGGCATGCGTTCCCGGCGATAGCGCGTCCAGGACGCGTGCATCCGCTTGCCCCACGTACCAGGAAACGTGTCGATGACATCGTCGCCGGCCTGCTGACGCAGGCAGCGAAGCAACTCGGCCGTGTAATGGCCGACCCCCGTCTTGGCCGATTCTGCCGCGGCCAAGTAATTCAAGATCATGCGCATGGGATCCCCCTTCCCCTCGCATCCCGCCATCCCCCGATGGCGTTTAGCCCGCGATTTTCTGCCGACTCGGATGGTGATTGATTTTCTGCACTGGCGCTCCGCACAGTTGTCGATAGACGCGCAACGTATCCGCGGCGCACTGTTCCCAGGTGTACGGCTTGGCCGCCTCGACGGCACCGCGCCGTAACATTTGCCACCAATCGTCATCTTGGACGACGCGCTGCATGGCCTGTCGCCAACCGTCGAGATCCAAAGGCTCGATCAAGTGCGCTTGCCGACCCACGGTTTCGACCAACGGGCCGGCAGTTGAGGCCAGGACAGCGCCGCCGCAGGCCAGCATCTCCACCGGCGGCAGACCAAAACCTTCGTACAAGGACGGATACACCAGCGCCCGCGCCCCGTTGTACAACGCCGACAAGGCTCCCTCCGGAACGTAGCCGAGATGAATCACTTCCGCCGCCCTGTCCTTGGACTCGAGCATGCGCGCGACTTCACCGGCGTTCCAGCCCCAGTTGCCCACGAGAACCAGCGGATAATCGCGGCGAATTCGCGCGTCGAGGGCGCGATAGGCACGGAGCAGCGTCGTCAGGTTCTTGCGAGGCTCAATGGTGCCGACGTAAAGGAGATAGCGCGACGGCAGATTGAGTTGTCGCAACGTCTCTTGAACTTTGTGTTCAGGCAGCGGCATCAGTCCCGGACGTATGCCCATATATGTGCGCGTTACTTGATCGGGCCGCAGATGCAAGGTACGAATGATCTCTTGCCGCGCAGACTCGGAGATGGCCAGGAAGTGCTGGCACCGTTTGAGGCCGACCCGGAAACGGCGCTCGAAATGCGCCACACGATCGGCGGGGTGCCATTCGGGGTGCAGCAACACGGACAGATCGTGAACCGTGGCCACGGTCGGCAAATCGCTGGGCAGTGGGATGTAGTTGGGTTCGTGGTAGAGATCGAATCCGCTGCGACAGGTCGCCTGGAAACTGCGCGTAATCAGCCATTGCCCCGAAGCGCGCAAGCCGCGCAAGGCTCGGCTATGCCAACCCACTCGAGGTGCTGACGCGACTCCGCTTGGAACTGTCGTCACACTGGCCGTGCCGGCGGCAGACGGAGTGTTGCGATCCAGCAGGGAGCGGAGATGGACCCACACAGTGCGGGCCTGGCGCAGCCAGAGGTTGGGAAAGGAATGGATCTCCTCGCCTTCCGTCTGCGCGTGCAAGCAGCGCAGTAGCTGCGTCGTGTAATGGCCGATCCCCGTCATCGGACCAGCCGCGGCCAAGGCATTGACCAGGACCCGCATGAAGTGAGTCGCCTCTCTCTGCGCACAACCTTCGTCCCTCTTCACTCAGCGAAAGGGGGAGCGATCGTGTGCCTCCGTTCCGAACCGGGCGCCTTCACCCGGCTTTTTATCTCTCATCGCCTCGTTCCGAGGGGCAATGAGAGAAGTACGCTATGCCGCTACGCACTTGGTCCCTTCAAAATCGAAGCGAAAACGTACCTCGCGTAGCTTCGTCTGTCCCAGAGCGCGGCGCAAACGCGCCTTGTCCTCGGCGTAGAACATCAGAAAGGCGCCGCCGCCCACGAGTTTGCCGCCCAGTGCGCCGTTGGCACGTGCCAGTTGATACCAGCGCTCCATTTCCTTGTTGCTTGTACCGCCATTACACTTCTTTTTGTGTTCCCACTCCACATTCAACAATTTGGCAAATCGAACTAAATCGCCCTCTTCGAGCGCTTCTTTTGTCTGATAACCCAGCTCCTTTATAAAGTGCAGATTATCCACCATACTCTGTTCGCATTGCTTTGCATGCCCACTTTTCTTCTTGAGCTTGCTCGAAATTGTGCGACTGGAAACAGTGAAAAATAACAGCAGATTATCTTCGAGATTGTACAACGTCTCGGAACTGAGGCGCAGCGGCCAGGCTTCGACGCGTCCATCCGGCTGGAACTGAAAGCATGTCAAACCACCGTAAGCGGCGATGTACTGGTCTTGCTTGCCGATTGTCCCCTGGAGACGCTCGATTTCAATGTGACAGGCTTGCTCCGCCAAATCCTGAGGGTGAATTAAGCTTTTTTTGTAGGTGTGCAGCGCTTTGAGCAGGGCTGTAGTGAAGCTGCCCGTGGAACCCAGGCCGGCGCGGGCCGGAATGTCAGCCATGCTGATGATTTCCAGGCCGCAAATGTCAACGTCCACTAAACGCAGCGATTCACGAATAATAGGATGATGAATTTGATCGATATTACTGACACGTTCGAGCTTGGAATGCTTGATGATAAGTTCGGGAATGAACGTGTGATGCAGAGTGATACAGACGTATTTATCAATGGCGGCAGCAATTAAAAAGCCGGTGTGCTTCTCATAGTACGAAGGCAAATCCGTGCCGCCGCCGCCAAAGGAGAGCCGCAGCGGACTGCGCGTGATGATCATATTACCTTCCTTAACCCTCGAAAGGACGCCGGTTGCAGCGGAGCGCACCGGTGCTTCCCTGCAAGCAGCTTGCTATAGCATCGCCGCGGATTCCGGTCTAGTGGAAAAAAGTTCGGTCCGCCGGGAAGCGAGATGCTGTTGCCCCTGCACTCGCAGTGCTGCCCAGGAAGAGAGTATACTGTCGGCCTCTTCGCCGCGGTCAGCAAGGCAGCGCATGGCGAAGCTGCGCCATGGACCATCGCTTTGCTCGTGACGGAGGATGGCCTGTTCGATCCAGCCGGCCGATGTATCGGCGAAGCATTCGACGGGGATTTTCGTGGCGCTGCGCACGAGCCGCCTAGCCTTGGCCGTATCGACAAGCACTCCCAGTATCGACGCGAACGCTTCCTCACCCTGGGAGGGAAGTACTCTGCTCTCGATCAAGCGCCGGAGATCCCCTAGAGAAAAATCTCGCAGCACGATCAAACCCGGATACCATCGCAACAGGTCATATAACTCCCGGTGCTTCGGGAGAGGGCTGAGTTGATAAAGGAACATATCGTACGGCAATGCGGCATGACGGGTCGGAACTTCACCAGCGGTCAGGATGAGATGATGGCGCGCGAGCTTGTCCGGTATTTCTAAGGGGGCGGAGGCAGCGATTACTTCGATGTCGAATCGTTCCGCCAGAAGGGGCATCGACTCCGCAACATGCTCGGTTATAGGACGCGAACTTCTCGTCAACGGCACGACCCAGGCCAGACGCCGCCGACGTCGGACCGGATTGCCACGCCTCTTGAGGATACGTTCCATGACGGCGCAGGCGTGATCCGCTGTTTTCTCCCAGCTATAGGTCCGCGCGAATTGCTGGCGCCCGTGTCGGCGCGCCTCGAGCGGCTCTGCAAGCGCCTGTTGGAGCACATGCGCCATCACTTGCGGTGACGTGGGATCGCACAACCAGGAATGCGGCCCTGCGTATTCCGGCAGAGACGAACGATCCGACGTGACGACCGGCGCTCCGCAGTTCAACGCCTCCAACACCGGCAAGCCCAGTCCCTCATAGAGCGAAGGAAAGAAGAAGAGCCGGCACATTAGATAGAGCGCCCGCAGATCCTCATCATCGGCCGAACAGATCAAACGCAGTGCAGAAGCAACGCCTGCCTGATTCGCCCAGTTCTGGACAGCCTCTCGCTCTGCCGGTTTCATGCGACATACAACTGCGAGATCGAGATTCGCCCGGCATTGCTCCGGCAGCGAGGCGAAGGCACGAATGGCTCCCTGCAAGTTCTTGCGATAATCCGGAGCGCCGACGTAGAGCAAAAACTCACGCTGCAGACTGAAGCGCTTACGGATCTCACGGGAACGGGCAGCAAACTCGCTTGGCAAAAGCGGAGAAAACAAAGGATCGCCCGCACCGCCAATGTTGACGACGGGCGGCGCCGCGGCTCCTCCCAGAGTGCGGACATCACACGCCGTGGCCTCGGAGTTGGACATCAAGGCATCACACCCGAGCAGTTGACGAAAGCGCTGAGCGTACCACCGGCGAGCGACGAGATCAGTCAGGTAGTGTTCGGGATAGAGCAACGGAATGAGATCGTGGACGATGGCGAACAGTCGTGGTCGCGGTCCACAGAAGGACGGCAAGACCGCATCCCAACCCTCGCAAAAACTGGGCACCATTACAGCGTCCGCGCCCTGTGCCGTCAACCAATCGGCGTAGTAGCGTTCGTTGATATCACAGTGATCCATGTGAGGCGGCAAAGGAGTTTGGAACGAGAGGACCGGCAAGCCATGCAGATTGTCCGCCGCAATCGGCGTCAGAGCGCTGTTCTGCACCACCTCGATTCGCCAACTCGGTCGGACGACCGCCAATCCGCGAAGCAAATTGCTGGCATAGCGGCCGATGCCGCGTAGCCGCGACGACGAGGTCTGCAGCGCCTGGCCGTCGATGAGCAAGTGCATGTTACGGATTCTCCCGCAACATTTTTTCCCGATCTTCGATTGTTTGCCGCAGTGCGCGTTCCGCTTCTTCCAAGGCTCGGATGCGCTGTTCGAGTTGTTCGATGACACTGACGGCAGCGAAATTAAAGTGCGACTGAACGCGCAGCCAGGGAGTGATAACTGCCCGCACCACATATCGTGCCCAGCGAATGACGCGGTGCCAGGGTTTGCTGCGAGTGGGCAATCGATGATTGAGGGTATCGGCGGAGGGAGTCAGAAAAGCACGAACGCTGCCACCCGGTGGGAATGGGCCTGGCCAGGACGCAGGAGGAGGGACCGGCCAGCGAAACTCCAGTCCCGAGCGCAAGAGTCTGGCCAATTGTTCCGCTTCTGCACGCATCTCGGTTCCACTCCTGCGCGTATTCATACGACGAGGGTATAGCATTTCGAGCGCGCAAGGGTCAAGTCCAGCCCTCTAGCTGCTCTGACTTCCATCTCCCTATTGTCTACTTGCACTAGACTGGCGATATAGTACGATCAATCGCAGTATCTGATCTATCCCACGATTGTTTTCAGCATATGACACCTAAGGACACCGAGCCGCTATTGCGAAAGAAGCTCCGTGAGGCGGGCGTGGATGAAGGCCGGCCCGACCCGATCGCGGCGTGGGAAGTCTTCAAGCGGTTTGCCACTGTTCCGGTCGTCTGCGCCCGCGACTATCTGTTCTTCCAAGTTGGTGACGAATACCCGGAGAGCGGTCTCGATGGTTACTTCGACTATACTCGCGAGTTTGAGATGCGAGGGGTAAGCGGATTGGAACCAGTATGGTTTGAACAGGTCCATATAGAGTTCAAGGTACCGCCTCCACTTCGGCTGGGTATCGGGACCGTCACGCTCTACTCGGACGACTTCCCCGACTACAGGACGTTTTTCGCGGCAGTGGAAAAATCGCCGGCATTCCGGACAGGACGGACGTTCCAAGGGTTCGTGCTGGCCGTATATCACACTGGCGTGTATCGCCCAAGCCGGCGAATCTGGTGCTGCAGCGTACCGCAGTGGCTTCGATTTTACCCACGAAGTGGATTCTTCTCTATAATCCACTCATTTTTCTAGCGCAACAGGCTGGCGAGAAAGCAGCGGCTGCAAGGCGCAGAGGAAATCGCGTTCCAATCGTTGGTTCTTGAAGCGCTCCTGATAGCGCCGCCAACCCCGTCCGGTCAGCTGCTGGCGCACTTCGGCGTCGCCGACCACGGTTGCGATGGACTGTGCCAAAAGATAAGGATCAGGTTCATCCCACACAAGGGCGGCGTCGCCAACCGTGTGCGGCACGGCACCGGCGCCGTACGCGACCGTGGGAACGCGCAGGGCCATTGCCTCCACTAATGGTACACAGAATCCCTCGTGTTCGCTGGCCAGGATGAACACCGAGGCACACTGGTAAAAGGCTTTCAGCTCCGCATCCGATACGCTGTCCACAAAGATGACATGCCCATGTAGTCCGAGTCGCCACACCTGTTCGCGGAGGGATTGAGCATACCTATCTTGCCCCGGCTCGCTCCGGCCGATCATCACCAGCCGGCTGTTGGCGTTATGGCCGTAGTGGTAAGCAGCGAAGGCGTCGAGAAGAAAGCGGTGCCCCTTGCTGGGAGCACGGCGGCCGACGAAGAGCAGGTTAGTGCGGCCGTCGCTGTAATCGTGCAGGATTTCCGGGTCGGCCGGCAGATTCAGAAGATTATCCAGATCGTTAAACGGGGGTACCACGACACAGCGGTGCGGGTCGGCTCCTAGCTCCGTCAGATCCTTCAGGTTAAACGGCGAATCGGCGAGATAAAGATCGCAGCCGTGCGCGATGATCTGCCGCAGTTGACTGGGTCCGCTGCGGCAAAGGTCAGCATATTGGGCATCGAGACCGTCATAGAATCGGGCCGGAGTGACGTTGTGATACTTGACGACACGGCGGCATTTGGTCCCAGCGATGAGCGGCACGGCGTGCGGCCAGCCGATCGAATGATGGAGGATGAGCAGTGCGGACGGATCATCGGCGAGGTAATCGCGGACGTGGACATCGTCGTCGTTGCGTGGCTGGGGCTTCCCCCAGGTGGTAGAGAATAGCTCGACCTCGTGTCTTTGCTCGCGAAGGACGCGGCCCATGTGCAAGACATCTCGGCCGATGGCGTCGCCCGGCAAGATGGCTGGGCTGACAATAGCGATGCGTGACATGGACCCTCCCCGCGCATGCGACGCGCTACGCTGCCAGGGGACGCAGGGCGTGAAGGAAGTCGCGCTCGATGCGTTGATTGGTGAACAATTGCTGATAGCGTCGCTGACCGCGTTCCGTCAGACTTCGCCGCACCGCCCCCTCGCGGACCACGGTATCGATGGACTGCGCCAATAGAAATGGGTCCGGCTCGTCCCAGACCAATCCGGCGTCGCCGACCGTGGGCGGCACAGCAGTGGTGCCGTAAGCGACGATGGGCACTTGCAACGCCATCGCTTCGACCAGGGGCACGCAAAAACCCTCGTGCTCGCTGGCCAAAACGAACACCGAGGCCCGCTGATAATAAGCTCTCAGCTCTGCTTCCGTGACGCCGTCAATGAAGAAGACTCGGTCGAGCAAGCCGAGCCGCGAGGCTTGTTCGCGCAACTGGTTCGTGTAGCAGAGGAGCTTGTGTTCTTCTCTGCCGACGAGAAGAAGGCGGCTGTTGCGTTCGTAGTGCTCGTGGAACACGGCGAAGGCGTCGATGAGGAAACGATGGCCCTTGTGCGGGGCACGGCGGCCGACGAACAGCAGGTTCGTACAACCATCGTCCAGGCGCCGGAGGACATCGGGATCGGCCGGCACAGAATTGAGGCGGTCAATGTGATGGAAGGGCGGCACCACGGCGCAGCGCTCGGCAGGTGCGCCGGCGTCGATCAACTCTCCCTGGTTATAGTGCGAGGCGGAGAGATACAGGTCGCAGTCAGTCCTGGCCAGCTCGCGTAGCTGTTCGCGACCGAGTTGGCAGATGCGCACCTTGTCGCCGGGGAAGCCGGAAAAAAAACGACCGGGCGTGACGTTGTGATATTTGACGACGCGGCGACAGGGCGCTCGTCGTAATTGATCCAGACCCGCCGTCCAGCCGACGAGGTGGTGGTAGATCACGATGGCCTGGGGATCGTCGGCGAGGAAGTCGTCCAGCTCGGCAAGGTCTCGGCTATGTTCGCACTTTTTGACCCAATGGGAGCTGAAAAGGGCGACATTGTTCCCACGAGCCGAGAGAATGCGCCCCATCTCCAGGGCATCGTTGCCCACGGCGTCCCCGCGCGAGATGGTCAGACTGACGATGGCGATTCGGGTCATGGTAATCTCTCAGGACGCCTTGCGCTCCAGTTCGCCGCGGCGAGTTGGACTGATGCTGGTGACGCGCAATTGCAACTGACTGATGGTCGCTTCCAAAAGACGAATCTGCTCCTGCTGCTCCACCACGCGGGTTTCGATGGCGTGCAGCGCCTCGCCCATTCCGCGCAGCGCGTCCAGCGCGCAAGTATTGAAGTCGCTCTGCCGGGTGGTGAGGAAGCGCGTCAGATACAGAATTACGCGCGAAGCAGCCAGCGCCACCTTGCGCTTGACGCCGTGGAAGCGGGGCAACAGCGGCAGTACGCCCAGTTGTGCCAGTCCGGACGCGATTTTGAGGCGCGATTTCACCTCCAGCCAGTTGAACGACCAGATCGATGAGCCATCCGGCGGGAGGGGTGTGGCTGCGGCGGCGCGCTCGCGCATGCCGGCGGCTTGCTCCCGGATGCGGGCCTTCAACTCGTCGAGATTCAAGTCGGATTGGTTCGTGCCGCTCATGACTGGATATTCTCCCCTTGCTGACACCGTGGGGCCGACGGGTTCAGGCGGCCCGCGCCAGCGGCTTGGCGGCCGGACGAAGGGCGGCGATGTCGGCGTCCACCATCGCATGCACCATTTGCTCGAAGGACATTTGCGGCTGCCAGCCCAGCTTGTGCCTCGCTTTCGAGGCATCGGCCAACAAGACATCCACCTCGGCCGGACGATAGAAACGTGGATCGATGATGACATGCCTCCGCCAGTCCAGCCCCGCGTGAGCGAAAGCCAGACGCACGAACTCCTCGACGCTGTGCGTCTGTCCGGTGCCGATGACGTAATCGTCCGGCTCGTCCTGCTGCAACATTAGCCACATGGCCCGCACGTAATCGCCGGCAAAACCCCAATCGCGCTTGGCTTCGAGATTGCCCAGGCGCAGCTCGGTGTCCAGCCGGTGCTTGATACGGGCGACACCGTGCGTGATTTTGCGGCTGACGAACTCGACTCCGCGTCGCGGCGATTCGTGATTGAACAGGATGCCGGAGCAGGCGAACAGGCCGTAACTTTCGCGGTAGTTGACGGTGATGTAGTGGCCGTAGGACTTGGCGACGCCGTATGGCGAGCGCGGGTGAAAGGGCGTCGTCTCTGTTTGCGGCGACTCGCGAACTTTGCCGAACATCTCGCTGGAGCTGGCCTGGTAGAAACGCGCCTGCGGGCAGACCTTGCGGACCGAATCGAGCAAGCGCGTCACGCCCACGGCCGTGAACTCGGCGGTCAGGACGGGTTGCTGCCAGGATGCCGGCACGAAGGACTGAGCGGCCAGATTGTAGACTTCCGTCGGCTGCGCTTCCTCCAGGGCGGCGATCAACGATGTCTGATCGAGTAGATCGCCCTGCAAGAGTGTCAGACGTGAGAGCAGATGCTGGAGGCGTTGATTGTTTTCGTTGCTGACGCGGCGGATGATGCCGTAAACCTTGTAACCCTGGGTGAGAAGCAGTTCGGCCAGATAGCTGCCGTCCTGGCCGGTGATGCCGGTGATGAGGGCCGTCTTCTGCATGCGCGGTCCTTCGCGTCAAAAGTCCGCTCCGCCCTCCTGGCGGAGATCAGTGCAGCAATTTGTAGCATTTCGAGCGCGCCAGGGTCAAGCCGGAATGCAGGCGACGGAGGTTCCCTACGCAGGCAGGGAAGAAAGCAGCAGTCCCAGATCTCCTTCGGGATGGCACGTCAAGGCGTCGAGCGCGGCCGGCAACAGCAGCGTGTCACCGGGGACCAACGGCCACTCGTCTCTGTCGCTTTCCAGTCGGCCGCGTCCGTGCAGCACCAGCAGCACCTGCAAGTTGCCGCCCTTCAATGTGAATGGCTCGTAGTAATGGAGATATTCCAGAGTGAAATAGGGGCACTGGATCAGCTTTTGGCGTGAACGACCAGTCGCCGCGCCGCTGGGATTATTGGCAGCACGGATGGGATGAACGGGACCGCTGTTCCAGTCGATGCAGGCCAAGGCTTCCTCAATATGCAGTTGCCGCGATCGGCCGTTGGCGTCGCGGCGATTCCAGTCGAAGAGTCGGAACGTGGCATCGCTGGTCTGCTGCACCTCGGCCATCAGCACGCCGCCGCCGACGGCGTGAACGGTGCCGGCGGGCAGGAAGATGCAATCGCCCGGACGCGGCGAAAACTGGTGCATGCAATCGCCAACCGTGCCCTCGTCCAGCGCTTTCCGCAATTCTTTCGCATCGACGCCGGGCAGCAGGCCGGCGTAGATGCGACTGTTCGGCGCCGCCTCCAATATGAACCATGCTTCGGTCTTGCCGCCTTCGCCCGGCCACAGCCGCACCACGTGCTCGTCATTGGGATGCACTTGCACCGATAGCCAGTCCCAGGCATCGAGCAGTTTCACAAGCCAGGGAAAACGCGAATGGCGGGGAGCGGCCTCGCCGAGCAGCGCGGCCGGGTGTCGCTCCATCAAGTGCCGCAGGGTTTGTCCCATGTAGGGACCGGAGGTGATGACGCTGGCATGTGACGGATGATCGCTGATTTCCCAGGCTTCACCGTAGGCGTTATCGTCGGGAAGAGACTTGCCCAGCACTTCGCCGAGCTGCCGGCCACCCCAAACCATCGGACGAAGATAAGACTCAAAGCGGAGAGGCGAAATCACAGATAGCTCCTACGCAGCAATGGCAGGTTGATCCACAGAGGATCGATACGCGGCGATGACCTCCGCACATCCTCCGATCATGCGGATGCGTCCGTGGTCCAGCCAGACGCACCGGTTGCACACGTGTGGCAGGGATTCCAGATCGTGACTGACCACAACCATCAAGTGCGCCTTGGCCATCATATCACGCATCCGCTGCCGCGCCTTGTTCTGAAACGCCAAATCGCCGACGCTGAGCACTTCGTCCACCAGGAGAATCTCCGGGTCGATGGCCGTGGCAATCGAAAACGCCAGCCGGACCAACATACCCGCGGAATAATAGCGCACCGGCATGTTAAGGAAATCGCCCAGTTCGCTGAACTCGGCGATCTCTTTCTTTTTGGCGCGCACGCTGGCGGGCGTCTCGCCCTGGAGATAGCTGCGATAGGCGATGTTCTCCCAACCGCTGGCCTCGATCTCGAACCCCAGGGCCAGATCAAACAGCGACGAGACCTTGCCCTCGACGATGCGACGACCTGAGGTAGGCTGATAGATGCCGGCCAACATTTTCAAGATGGTGCTCTTGCCAGCGCCGTTGTGGCCGATGAAGCCAATGCGATCGCCCTGTTCGATGCACAGGTTGATGTCCTGCAAGGCCCGTACTTCCATGATCGGGTTGCGCGAGGGCAGGAACAGGCGCTTGAGGATGAAATCCTTGAGCCGAATGCCGCGCTCCTGACGAACGCGGAAGGTCAAGTTCACGTGTTCCAGCTCAATTCGGGCCATCGGATGTCCTTACAAATGGAAGATCAACTGCCGCTCGTCGATCCACAAGGCCGTCACCGCTGCGACGGAAACCACCAGCACGACAGTCGTGGCGGTGGCGTAGGTTGTCAGACTGGGAATTCGTCCCAGCAGGATCGGATCGCGAATGAGATCGAGAAACGACACCAACGGATTGTACTGGAGCAGCGCAGTCAGCCGGTGCTTGTCCTTGAAGACCTCGATACGATACATGACAGGCGTCAAGTAAAACAAGCCTTGTAGGCCCAATTCCACCAGGTAGCGCGAATCGCGGAAACGGACGCTGAATAAGCCTGTCAAGATAGACACGCTCCAGCCGAATAAGAGTAGAAGAAGAGAGCTAACGAGCAAACTGGGCAACGCCAGCGCTTGCGAAAGCCGCGTGGCCGAGGGATTGCTGCCGATGTCCGGTCCCACCAATACGCCGATGATGATGGCCAGCCCCAGGCCGATCGCGAAATGGAAGGCTGCCCCCAGCACGTTGCGAAGGGGATAAATGGCCAGGGGAGCGGGATGCTGGCGGATATATGCTTCGCCGTTGAAAAAGCACATGCACCCTTGAACCGCCGAAGCTGTGAAAAACCCCCAGAATGTCAGACCCGTAAATACCAGGGGAGCATAGGTGCGCAGATCCTGACCAAAGGCGCAGGAAAAAACCACGCACAATATGGTGGTCATGGCGATGGGGTGTAACAGCGACCAGAATATGCCCAACACGGAGCCACGGTAGCGCGAACGCAGATCCATTTTAACCAACGATAACCAAAAGTAGCGGCAAGCCCAGATTGCTCCAAGGTAGGCCTTCATCCCTCCTCCTCTTCTTGCCGGGTTGGGTCATCTTACCGCACGGCTCGCCAGGCCGCGAGCGGCGGTAACTGCCGGGCGAATTGGCTGATACCATGCCCTGTGGGAAAAATCAATCAGATGTGCCGATTCCCGGATGGGATGTTGGAAATAGGCAAAGTACATCCGAGCCGCGCACGCAGAGCAGCGGAGTAAGCGGCCGAATGGCCACTTCGGCAGAAAGAGCATTTGAATTCTTGACGCCATCATGGTACATCATCGGTCGCGTGTTGCGGGTAACGGTGTTGGCCTTCCTTTTCCCGGCGATAGGGGCTAACATCCCGCCCGCCGGTGACATTTCCTGCTTTGGATTCAGTAACCGCCCAGGAACGAACGGGACAAGAGAAAGATGGGAATGGAGAAATCTACATCCAAAAAAAAAGGATGGCGATTTAACCTACGTTTGGTTTCGATTCTTCTCTTTGTTGCCATCCTTGTCGTTATTGGCATCCTGGTGATTCCTCGCGCGAAAACCGTGCTGAGCCCGGGACGCAAAGCCGGCGATTTTTGCCTCCAGGATCCACGCGATCAACAGATGGTCGCTCTGTCGGATCTGCTTGCAAAGAGTAAAGCCGTCGTTCTCGTCTTCCTCGGCACCGAATGCGTGCTCAACAATCAATACATTCCTGTCCTGCTCGAATTGCACGAGGAATACAGCGATAAAGGCGTCGCTTTCGTCGGCATCAATTCCAATTCACAAGACAGCCGCGAGAGCGTGGCTACCCACGCGCGGCGAAACGCCATCCCGTTTCCGGTCGTCAAGGATGCCGGAAACAAGTTCGCCGACCAAATCGGCGCTCGGCGGACTCCGGAAGTGTTCGTCGTGGATAGCTCCGGCTTCATCCGTTATCAGGGACACATCGACGACCAGTTCGGCATTGGTTACGCCCGAGCCGGCAAGCCGACACGCCGCGACCTCGCCGAAGCCCTCGATGAGCTCCTGGAAGGCAAGTCGGTATCAGTGCCGTACACGGAAGTGGCCGGCTGTTGCATCGGCCGCGTCGCCAAGCCCAAAGAGAATGGGAAAATCACCTACGCCAAAGACATCAGCCGAATCTTGCAGAAGAACTGTCAGGAATGCCATCGTCCCGGGCAAATCGCTCCCATGTCGCTATTGAGCTTCGACGATGCCCTGGCGTGGTCGGACACCATCCGCGAAGTCATCACCGAAGGACGCATGCCTCCCTGGTACGCCGATCCACAGTACGGCAAATTCAGCAATGATCGACGACTCTCGCCGGAGGAGAAAGAGACACTGCTGGGCTGGCTCGACAACGGTATGCCGCGCGGCGACGACAAGGACTTGCCGCCGCCGCGCCACTTTCCGGAAGGCTGGGCCATCGGCGAGCCGGACTTGATTGTCTCGATGCCCACCCCCTTTGAGGTTCCGGCCAAGGCACCACAGGGCGTCAAATATCAGTACATCACCGTCGATCCTGGATTGAAGGAAGATCGCTGGGTTCAGCGTGCGGAGATCCGTCCCGGCTCTCCCGCCGTGGTCCATCATTCCGTCGTGATGGTCCAGACGGGTGAGAAACTCGACCTCAATGAGCCGGGCATCGTCCTGTGCGGCTTCGGGCCTGGGGAGATGCCGATGGATCTGCAGGAGGGTTTCGCCAAAAAAATCCCCGCCGGAGCGAAGCTCGTCTTCCAGATGCACTACACTCCCAACGGCAAGGCGCAGAGCGATCAAACCCAAGTAGGCATCGTCTTTGCCAAAAAACCGCCGCGCCATCGCGTCATCACCGCACCCATCTACAACTTGAAGTTCCTCTGGAACGCAGACCATATTCCTGCCGGCGCGGACAACTACAAGATGGAGTCCGAACATAGTTTCTGGCACGACGCGCATCTCTTGAATTTCATGCCGCACATGCACTTGCGCGGCAAGGATTTTCTCTACGAGGCCATTTACCCAGACGGCAGAAAAGAAATCCTGCTGTCGGTGCCGCGTTACGATTTTAATTGGCAGAGCATTTATCGCCTCGCCGAGCCGTTGCCCCTGCCTAAGAACACCAAGCTCCACTGTGTCGCGCACTTCGATAATTCCGCGAAAAATCCCAACAATCCCGATCCGAAAAAGAATGTTTACTGGGGTTATCAGACGTGGGATGAGATGTTCACCGGCTGGTTCGATTATTATCTGGATGAAGAGAATCCCATGGAACCAGGAACGGTCAAGGAAAGCTCGATTCAGGGAGGCGTCTATCAAGACAAGGCTCACCACTGATTCCTACCGGTGTTCCTGCCTTCTCTTGCCCAACCGTTAGAGTGAAATACAGAAGAGATACACGATGAAGCGAATGATGAGATCTCCCTGGGTCGTATCCTGCGTGATCTTATTTATCGCTTTCTCGTCATTGGCAACGACCAAATTGCTCCGGTGGAACAAGAGTAAGAAACCCGCGGTGTTGAGTATGGCGGACGCCGGCCATCCAGGTCGGCCGGACGCAGCGAGGTTCAGCGATCCGAATCCCTACACGCGGCAGCGAGATGTCATCTACGGTCGAAAAGGTGGGGCGGCGTTGACGATGGACGTGTTCACGCCGAAGAAGGGCGCCAAAGGCATCGCCATCGTCCATCCCGTGAGTGCGGGTTGGATCAGCAATCAAAGAGTAATGGACTCGCCCTTGTTCTCCTTCTTTCTCGAAGAGCCAGTTAAGCGCGGCTACACTTTGTTCGCCGTCTGCCACAGCAGCCAACCGGATTTCCCCATCCCCGACGCCATCGCCGACATTAACCTGGCCGTCCGTTACATCCGTTATCATGCCCGCGAATTCGGGATCGATCCAGAGCACATCGGCGTGTTTGGCGCCTCATCCGGCGGTCATTTGGCGCTCATGCTGGGAGTCGCTGGGGACGGAGGCGATCCTCACTCCAGCGATGCCGTGGGGCGCACTTCAAGCCGCGTCCAGGCGGTCTCCTGCTTTTTCCCGCCCACCGATTTCCTCAACTACGGCGAGAAGGGCAAGTTCGCCTTTGCCGAAGACGGCATGTTGGCCGAGTTGCGCCCGGCCATTGATGTCCGCGAGTTCGATAAGCACACGAAGCGTCTGGAGCGTATAAGCGACCGGGAGAAAGTCGAGGAGTTGTGCCGCCGAGTGTCGCCCGTAACGCACGTCAGCACCACGGCTGCGCCCACGCTGATTCTCCACGGGGACGCGGACAAGCTGGTGCCGCTCCAGCAATCCGAGGTGATGGTCGCCAAACTGAAACGGGCCGGCGTGTCCGCGGAGTTGCGGGTCAAGAAGGGAAAGCCACATCTTTGGAGCGGCATGAGCTACGACATGGCCACGCTCCTGGACTGGCTCGATAAACACCTCACGAAGTAAGCCGATAAAGCGCGGATGACTTTTAACCCAGTAGATGCAAACGCACTCGGTTCAGCGCCAGTTTGGCCGTCCGTCGTTGCACTTCGGTACGGCTTCCCGTCCAGCTAAAACGCACCGAAGAGACGCCGCCGGACCAGGCGAGTCCGACATAGACCAGACCCACTGGCTTGTCGGGTGCCAGATCATGCGGGCCGGCGACGCCAGTTGTGCTGACGGCCAAATCGGTGCGCATGCGCGTGCGGCACCCCACCGCCATCGCCTCGGCAACTTCGGCGCTGACGGCTCCGTGGTTATCAAGCAGCGCTTGCGGCACGGCCAGCAGCTCCACCTTGATCCGATTATCGTAAGCCACAATCCCGCCGCGAAACCGATCGCTGATTCCCGCCACACTGCCGAGTTGCTCGGCCACCATCCCCGCCGTTATGCTCTCCGCCGTCGCCAAGCTTTGTCGTTTGGATTCGAGAAGGGCCGCCACCGCGCCTTGCAAATCCTCCTCGTCGGACCCAAAGACGAGCGTGCCGAGACGTTCGCGTATGGTCTGTTCGACAGGGACGATTTGTGCCTGGGCTTCGGGCAGACTCGGAGCGCGGGCGAGGATGCGCAGCGAAATGACGGCATCGTGTACCGTGATACCCACCTCCGGAACATGATCTCGGCGCGTCAAATCGAGCAGCTTTTCCTCGATAGCAGATTCACCCAGTCCGAAAGTATTGATTTTCCGCTGGACGAGCACGCCGCCACCCATCCCCAGCGCCAGCAGGCGCGGCCGCACCTGCGTCTCGAACATGGTGTGCATTTCCGATGGCACCCCGGGCATGGCGGCCAGCCAGCAGTCGCCCAGGCCCATCCAGATGCCGGGAGCGGTACCGCGGTCGTTGGGGATAGGCACCGCGCCGACTGGGAAGAGCGCTTGTACGCGATTGCGCTCCGGCATGGTCCGATTGCGGCGGCGAAACATTTCTTCGATTTGTCGCAGCGATTCCGCATTTTCGACCAATTCGACGCCGGCCACACGCGCCAGCACCTCGCGCGTCAAATCGTCCTGGGTCGGTCCCAGTCCGCCGGTAGCCAGTATCAGCCCAGCCCGCCGGCTGGCGATGCGGAACGCCTCGATATTCGCATCGAGATCGTCGGCGATGGTCGTGTGCCAGCCGACCGCAATCCCGATCTCCGCCAGACGCCGGCTCAGCCATTGGCTGTTGGTGTCCAGGTTTTGTCCGCTTGTTAATTCGCTGCCGATGGAAAGAATTTCGCACTTCATAGGATTCTCAACTCGCGTTGGATTTACTATGGTTACCCCTGAATACCACAAAACTCGTGAAAGGACCACCCATGAAGAGCGCTACTCTGCGATTGCGTATGCTTGTCCTGTTCCTTCCCTGCTTCTGCTGCTTACTCGGCGCAGCCGCGGACGATGACGGCTGGAAGCCACTATTCAATGGCAAGGATCTCGATGGCTGGATACAGCGCGGCGGCAAGGCGAAGTATCGCGTCGAGGACGGACAGATTATCGGCAATTCAGTGCCTAACACACAGAACTCGTTTCTTTGCACCCAGCACGATTACGCCGACTTCATTCTGGAGCTGGAATTCAAGGTAGACCCGCGCTTGAATTCGGGCGTGCAAATTCGCAGCCACTGCTTTGCTGAAGAAATGACCGTTGAGGTAATGGGCAAGCAGATCAAGATCCCGGCCGGTCGTGTTCACGGTTATCAGGTTGAGATTGATCCGTCCCCGCGTGCCTTCAGCGGCGGCATCTACGATGAGGCGCGGCGAAAGGTTTATCTCCAGGATTTGAAGGAGAACGAAGCCGCTCGTAAGGCGTTCAAGGCGAACGAATGGAACAAGTTCCGCATCGAGTGCCGCGGGGATTCGATCAGGACCTGGATCAACGGCGTTCCAGCCGTGGATCTGAAAGATTCCGTCACGACTTCCGGGTTCATCGGCTTGCAGGTCCACGCCGTCGGCAAGGAGTCCGAGCCGCGCGAAGTGCGCTTTCGCAATGTCCGCATCAAGGAACTGAAATAGATCGCATTCACTCCGAGCCGCGCACGCAGCGCAGCGGAGTAAGCGGCAGCGCGGGACGACCGCTTACTCCGCTGCGCT
>DATBHJ010000250.1:0-23070 GCA_036557565.1 Gemmataceae bacterium | reverse complement strand
CTGTTCTTCCAGAGTTGAATCAAGCGTCGCCAGTGTTGCTCTTTCTGCGGATCGCGCGGTTTGCCGTGGGCCATGAGGATGCCCTCCTTTCGGAAGGATTACACCACGGCTGTCAAGAACGCGATCCGCCGGACAGACACGCAGCTGCTGCACTGACTGCGTAGCACTGAACTGTGAACCGATACGAATAGAGCAAATGCGTGAGGCGCTAATCAAATACTTCTTAGGCTGCTGCGAGTTGAGAGTGTTCGGTAAAAGCCTCACGGCAATTCGACTTCCGCCGGTGCCAGGACGAATTGATCCTGTCCCTCCGGCGGCGTCGGCAGGGTGTAGTTTTTGACGCGCCAGCCGTGGTGTTGCAGCGTGCCGCGGAAGGGCGGTTGGCCGGTGACGTTGCCGGTCAGGCGAATCGCTGAGGGATCGAAATTCGCCGGCACTTCGACGGTTTCGCCCTCGTTCTTGGCCAGCACCGGCTCCAGGACGAGATGTTCTTTGATGACCGCCTGCGCCTGGCGATGCAGCTCACGGACGCCGGCGCCGACCTGATCGTCGGTGGCGGCCGAGATGTCTTCCAGGAGAAAATCGAGCAAGCGTCCCTCTCGCTGCAACAGCGCCAGCAAGCGCAGTGGCTCCGGCGATAAGCGCGCGGGTTTGGCGGCCTCCTGGGCGGGCGGTTCGAGCAATGGCCGGATGCGTTCGGCGATCGCCGCATCGCCCAGGACGCGGAAATACGCTTTCAGGGCCAGGCCGAAGCGCGCGAGCTCCCCCTTGCTGAGTATCAGCAGGATGAGGAGTTTGAGGACCACGACCGCGGCCAGGGTCAACAGGACGATTTGATAGGGTTCCATGAGCGCTCGATTCTCCCGCGGATGCTCCAGAATGATTGGCAATGACTTGTGCGTTTTTATATGGAAGGCGGAACCGGAGGACTCTCTTTTTGCCCCGGTGACTTGCCGTGGGGAGCGGCGTGTTCGATGACACAGTTGATCTCTGCTCCGACCAGGAGTGCCAGAGACGCCAAATAGAACCACAGCATCATCAGGATGACGCCGGCCAGCGCGCCGTAGGTTTCGCTGTAGCGGGAGCCGAAGTAGACCATGTACGTACGGAACAACACGCTTGCAACAATCAACACCAGTACGCCCAGTGTCGAGCCGGGCGTGATCCACTCCCATTCCTGTTCGACGTCTGCGCCGAAGTAGTACGCCAGCGCGAAGGCGGCCAGGAGAGCGATCACCACCACCAGCCATTGCACTACCACGGACAGCGCTCGCGCCAGACCGCTCAGACCGAGCCAGCCGGTCACCTCCGGCCACAAGGCGATCAACAGCGAAGCGCCCAGCAGCAAGATGACCTCGGCGATGGTCAGCACAATGGCCAGGCTTTGTCGTTTCCACCAGGGACGCTTATCGCGCACACCATAGGCAACGTTGATCGTGGCCATGACGGCCGAGAACAGACTGGACGCCGACCACACCAGCAACAAGATGGACAGCGACAACAGACCGGCGATATTCTCTGACTGAATCTTGTGGATCTGGTCATGGAGGAGGACGTACGCTTCGTGGGGCAACACATTTCCGGACAGGCTATCGATCTGCTCGGCGACTCCGGTGCGGGCGCCGAGAGCCAGCGACAGAACCAGGCCCAGGAGCGGCACCAGCGACATCATGGCATAGAAGGCGACGACGGCGGCTTGATTGAGGGTGTCGTGTTGGTCCATGGCCTTGTACGTCCGCACCATCAGCTCGCGGAACGAGAGGCCACCCCAATTCCACGCCTCCTTGAGACGCAGCGAAGTGAAGGACATCCTCAATCTCCTGACGCTGGCGGGGCCGCGATGGTAAGGGATCGGACAGTGTGCGAGAACTCCTCACGGCTGAACGGCTTGACGAAAAATCCCTGGACGTCCAGGCCGCTCGGCGGTTCCTGTTCCCCTCGCACAGTGACGATGACCACGGGAATGGACGCCGTCGCCGCATCCCGCTTCAACTGGGTCAGCACCTCCCAGCCGTCCAGTCGCGGCAGTTGCACATCGAGTATGATAAGGCGTGGATGCAGTTGACGAGCCAGTCTCAAGCCCTCTTCGCCATCGTAGGCCGAGGCCGTGGCCAGGCCAGACTCGCTCAACCAGTCTACCAACAACTTGTGCGTGGCGGGGTAATCCTCGATTACCAGGGCGAGGGACGTGGTCGAGTCGCTGGGCACCTCGGAACTGCCCTCGCCTCGCGCGTGCTCCCCAACAGGCACCGACGGTTTGCGCGGCAGGACGAAGGTGAAAGTGCTACCTTCGTCAAGCTTGCTCTCCAGCCAGACGACGCCCCCCATGCGCTGCACCAGTTGCCGCGTCAAGGCCAGACCCAATCCCGTACCCGGAATGGCGCCGACCTGCTGCGCGACTGCGGGAATTTGCCGAAATTCGTCCCAGATCGCCGTCTGGTTCTCCGGGGCGATGCCGATGCCTGTGTCGAGAACGGAGACGCACAGAGCCGCCGCCTCGGACTCTGGCACCACAGGAGCGCCGCGCTCGGGGCGCTGGACCCACTGACAACGAATTGTCACCGAGCCTCGCGTCGTGAATTTGATGGCATTGGAGAGCAGATTGTAGAAGATCTGCTTGAAACGTGCCGGATCGGCGGCGATCTCGCCGTCGGGCTCGAGCGGCTCCAGATGCAGAGGCAAGCCCTTGGGGACAGCCAACGGATGCAGCGTCGAGACCACCGCCGTCACGGCGGTGCGAACCGAGAAGCCCTCGGGACGCAAGTCAAGGCGGCCGGACTCGATCTTGGCCAGGTCGAGGATGTCGTTGACCAGAGCCAGCAAGTGCTCGCCGGCATGGATCACGTCGTTGAGATAATCGGCCTGCTTGGCCGTCAGCGGCCCGAAGCGCTGCGTTGTCAGCATGCGCGACATACCAATGATGGCGTTGAGCGGCGTACGCAGCTCATGGCTCATCTTGGCCAGAAACTCGCTTTTGGCGCGGCTGGCGGACTCGGCGGCTTCCTTCTCGTAGCGCAGACGATTCAGAGGCTGAATCACGTTCGCCGACAAATACCAGACAAAGATCCCACAGAGGACGACGACGAACAGACCGAGTAGGATCGTCCCGTTATTGCCTTCGGCGCGCAGATCGTCGAAGTGGTTGTATGCGGCGGCGGCAAGGGCGAGCAGCACAAGCGAGGAGCCAACGCCGATCAGCAGACGGGCGCGCAGAGGGTTCAGAGGTGGAGTCCGTGCGATCATGACTCTCATATAGCCCCCGGCAAGCCGGGGGCAGACCGACCCCCGGCAAGCCGGGGGCTATATGCTCTTGGCGCACCACCTAACTACCCATGTGGGCGGCGTCGAGCGAATGAGCAATGCGTTCGAGAAACGTAAACGGGTCGTCCGTGATGGGCTTGGTGATGTAATCGACGCAACCGGCCTGCCGCGCCAGCTCGATGTCCCGAGCCATGGCATGAGCGGACAGGGCGACGATGGGGATGTCCGCCGTCGCCGACTCGGCCTTGAGACGGCGCATCAACGACAAGCCGTCCATGCCTGGCAGCTGAATGTCCAGGAGAATCAAGTCAGGGCGATGCGTCCGTAAATATTCCTCCGCCGCCTCGGCGGAAACGGCTTCGTCCACATCGAATTGGAAGAGAAGAATGTCGCGCACCAGCTTGCGATTCATGGGGTGGTCTTCGACGAGAAGAATAGTCGCCATCATTATGCTCCTGCCGTGCCGCCTTGGCGGTCTCATTGTTAGGCCTCTCCGGACCTAACAAAAAATCAACCCAAACCCAACCACGCGCCGGCAAATGGTCCAGGGAATGCTACATAATAGTGCCTTGCACAGAAGATGCCAAAAAAGTGGGGAAATGTGGATGTTACACAGAGAAAAGCGGGCTAAAATCTGCTGCTTGTTTAGCAATGTTTTTCCCCATAATATGCAGATAGCTTCCCAGATTTGTGATTCGAGGTTGCCATGGAAAGAAAAATACTGCTCGCCGAAGACTCCAAGGCTACTTCCGAGCATCTCAAGACGCTCTTAGAGGCGGGAGAACAGTACAAGGTTGACACCGTTGCCGACGGCGAAGCAGCTTTCAAAACTCTCAGCGAACATCCCTACAGTATTTTGTTGACCGATCTCCAGATGCCGCGCCTGGATGGCATGAAGCTGATTGAGCGCATTCAGGAACACAAGTTACCCGTGACGGTCATCGTCATGACCGGATACGGCAGCATCGATCAAGCCGTGCAGGCCATGAAGGCAGGGGCCTACGACTACTTGCCCAAGCCAGTGGACCCCGAGCACCTGCGACTGGTGATCGAACGCATCCTGCGCGAACGGACATTGCAGGATGAGGTACTGCAATTGCGTGAACGTTTGCAGGGGCAATACGCTTTTCGCGGAGTGCTCAGCGTTAATCCGAAGATGCACGCCGTCTTCGAGCTGATTCGTAGCGTGGCTCAGACGACGACGACGGTACTGATCGAGGGAGAGACCGGCACCGGCAAGGAGCAGGTGGCGCGGGCGATTCACGATGCTTCTTCCTCGTTGCGTTCCGGCCCATTCGTGGCCATCAACTGCGCCGCTCTACCGGAGACGTTGTTGGAAAGCGAATTGTTCGGACACGAGAAAGGCTCGTTTACCGGCGCGGTCGGTCAGCGGAAGGGGCGTTTCGAGCAAGCGGATACCGGCACGCTGTTTCTCGACGAAGTCGGCGACATTCCCATGACCATGCAGGCCAAACTGCTGCGCGTGCTGCAAGAACGTCGTTTTGAGCGCGTCGGCGGCACGGCCAGCATCGAAGTGGACGTGCGCGTCATCGCCGCCACCAATCGCAGCTTGACGGCGATGGTCAAGAAAGGCAAGTTCCGCGAGGACCTGTACTATCGTCTCAACGTCATCAAGATCGACCTGCCGCCGCTGCGAGAGCGGCAAGAAGACATTCCGCTGTTGGCCACGCACTTCGCCGGCAAGCACGCTCGTCCGGGCGAAAAGGCGCCTTCGTTCGCGCCGGAAGCAATGGAGAAACTGCTTAACCACAGCTGGCCGGGCAACATCCGCGAGCTGCAAAATGCCATCGAGCGCGCCTGCGTCACGGCGCGCGGCTCGATCATTCAGCCGGACGATCTACCTTTGGAAGTGCTGCGCGTGCCCTCGGGCAATGCCGGGGCACAGGTGGATCTGAGCAAGCCGCTGCCGGATTTGTTGCGCGAGGTGACACTGGATCTCGAACGCCGCTATTTGACGCGCGCCATGAAAAAGAGCCGCGGCAACGTCGGCCGTTGCGCGCGAATATGCGGGCTGTCGCGACGCAGCATCTCGGCGAAGTTAGCAGAATACAACATCAAAAAGGAATCGTTCAAGGAGGGATAAGGCTTTGCGCGATTTATCGTTTCGCGCGAATCGATAAATCGCGCAAAAATGTAGGCGGCCGGTGATCCGCACCGGCCGCCCGCGCCTCCCTCGATATTCGTCTTGAGCCTCGCCCGATTCCTCAGACGCCTCGAAGGAGGTTCGCCCCTTTGTCGAGCTTCGTATTGCTCGGAACAAATAGAGACGCAATCGGGATGCCAATTCCCACCATCTGCGTATACTGTTGAGATTCAGTCTCTCTCAACTTGTCCTATTACAAGCCATTAAGACTGGTGGCATGGTAGATGCACGAGATGGATCGGCTCGAAAGACCTGTCGGGCGGGATGCCCCAAGGGTCGAAACGGGAGCACCTTGCTCGCCACTGGGCAGGCCGATTCTCACGCCGACTCTCATAATCTCATGTTTCACGGACGCTCGCAGCTTGAAAAGGAACACCATGAATAACCCGTCGGACCCGGCTGCTCTCCTTGCCCGTTGCGAAGCCCTCGAGCGCGAACAGGCGGAGCTGGCCCGCTTCGCCCTGATTGGGCAAGCGTTCATCGGCCTGGCCCACGAGCTGAACAATGCGCTCAACAGCATGATGCTGCAAACCTCGGTGGTGCAGATGCGCGTCGATGAGCAAGGGCGCCACGAGCTGGCTGCCATCCGCCAGCATGGCGCCCAGGCAGCCGGCCTGGTGCGAACTCTGCAACACGCCGTCCAGGAGCGCCGCGAAAAATCCTACGCGGTCGATCTCAATGGCGTGCTCACCGAAATCGTGGAGGAAGAGCCGGAGCTGCGTCGCTGTCTGATGCCCTTACTGTCCCCGAAAGCACTGCACATCCACGGTACGCGCAGCGCCGTCAAGCAACTAGTTCATCTGTTGCTGCAAGGCGTCTGTGCAGGGACGAAAGCAACGATAAAGGCGGCGACCGACGAACAGGACGGCGGCGCCGTCTTGAGCTTGACCCTTGCCGGCGCAGAGGGCGATGTCTCGACCCTCGAAGAGCTGCTGTGGCAGAATCTCGATGAAGTCGGCCGATTGGCGGGACAGTCGTTGTTACGCCAGTTGGGCGGCACAATGACGGCCGAGCGAACCGGCGAGGCACGGATCTTGCGCGTCCTCTGGCGGCAGACTCCCTGAACAATTCATCGTTTCGCGAAACGATAAACCTCCTTGCCGGAAGCGCGGCAGAGGACGAGAATGAGAGCAGACTACACGAACATCGCTGCTCTTTTCTCAGGAGTCTTGCATGACCACGGCAACCACCAAGGCCGAGCTTCGGCGCTTGTACATCGACGGCAAATGGGTCGAGGCGGACAACGGCCGCACTCTGGGCGTTATCAATCCCGCCACGGAAGAAGTGATCGCCGAGATCGCCTACGGCGGCCGCGCCGAGACGCGCCGCGCTCTGGAAGCGGCTCAGCGCGCCCTACCCGCCTGGATGAAGCTGACCGCCTGGGACCGCGCCAGAATTCTCAAGAAGACTGCCGAGCTGATGCGCGAGCGCGCCGACGCCATCTCGCGCACGCTGACGATGGAACAAGGCAAGCCGTTGGCCGAGTCCAAGGCCGAGGTGCTGCACTCCGCCGATACCTTTGAATGGTTCGCCGAGGAAGGCAAACGCGCCTATGGCCAGGTCATTCCCCAGGGGATCGCCGGCAAACGCCACATCACCGTCAAGCATCCCGTCGGCGTCGTGGCATCGATCAGCCCGTGGAATTTTCCCGTGACGCTGCAAGCGCGCAAGATCGCTCCCGCCCTGGCGGCCGGCTGCACGATTGTCTGCAAGCCTGCCAGCCAGACGCCGCTTTGTCTGATGCAGCTCTTTGAATGCCTGATTGAGGCGGGAGTGCCGGCCGGCGTCGCCAATCTTGTCGTCGGCCCCGCTCAGGAGATCGGCGACGAGTTTCTGGAGAACCCCATCTGCCGCAAGATCAGCTTCACCGGCTCCACCGAAGTGGGCAAGCAGATCATGCGCGGCTGTGCCGAACACGTCAAGCGCGTCAGCCTGGAGCTGGGCGGCCATGCGCCGTTCATCGTCTTCCCCGACGCCGACCCGGAAGTCGGCGCCAAGATCGCCGTCACCGGCAAGTTCCGCAACAACGGGCAAGTCTGCATCGCACCCAGCCGCTTCTACGTCCACAAGGATGTCGAGAAGAAGTTCACCGAGGCCACGGTCGAGTTTGCCCGCGCCCTGAAGCTCGGCAATGGGCTGGACGCCGGTGTCGAGGTCGGCCCCATGTTCGAGAAAAAGGCGATGCAGCAGACGCTCGATCTCGTCGAGGACGCCAAGCAGCGCGGTGCCAAGATCCTCACCGGCGGCAAGCGCAGCGATCGCTTCAACAAGGGCTATTTCTTTGAGCCGACGGTGTTGACCAACGTATCCGGCCAGTTGCGGATGATGACCGAGGAGCCATTCGCTCCGGTGATGCCGCTGTTGGATTTCAGCAAGATCGACGACGTGATCCGCGCCGCCAACAACACACGTTACGGCCTGGCCGCTTACGTTTTCACCAACGATTTGTCGATCGCCTGGCGGATGGCCGAGGGTCTGGAGGCGGGCATCATCGGCATCAACGATCCGGTGCCGGCGGCGCCGCAGTGTCCGTTCGGCGGCATGAAAGAGAGCGGTCTGGGCCGCGAGCTGGGCCACGAAGGACTGGAGGCGTATCTGGAGACGAAATACGTCTCGTTCAAGCTGCGCGAAGGTTAAATGTAATCACGAAAACACGAAAGAATAAAACACGAAAGGAACAATAGGGAGGCAGAAAGAAACCTGCTTATTTGCTGGTGTTACTTTCTTCTTTTCTTCTTTCGTGCTTTCTTCTTTCGTGTTTTCGTGATTGCATTTTGACTCATCCATCCTCCCCTCTCACCACCGAGATGCCGCCGTTGCGTTTGGTCGTTGTGGCAGCTACGATAGCGACAACTTCATTGCCACGCTCAAAAAAGGATGTTGCGTGTCCGCTATTGCCGTTAATCCCACGTCATTGCTCCGTCCGATGCGCAAGCCCGTCGGCATGTCCGCCGTCCTGCTTCCCTTCGAGGAAGACGGTGAAGTGGACTGGCACGGCTTTCGTGCCCATGTCGAGCGCACGGCCGCTGCCGGGCTGACTCCGGCGGTCAACATGGATACCGGCTACGGCAATCTCCTGGACGAGGATACGCGCTGTCGTGTCCTTTATGAGACGCGGTACACTCTCGGCGGCGGCGCGTTCGTGGCCGGCGCCTTTGTCTCGGATCGACCCGGCGATGCCTTCAATCTCGACGCTTATCGCCGGGGCATCGACGCTATCCAGGAACACGGCGGCTTGCCGATTATCTTCCAATCCCACGGCCTCGTTTCTCAGCAGGCTGACCGCTTGCTCGACACTTATCGCGCCCTGGGCCGAGATTGTCGGCGTTATCTCGCTTTCGAGCTAGGACAGGCGTTCGCACCGTTCGGAAAGATTTACGATCTCGAAACGTACGCCGGCCTGCTCGACATCCGCGCCTGCATCGGCGCCAAGCATTCTTCGCTGAACCGCGTTCTCGAATGGCAGCGGATAATGCTGCGCGATCAACACCGACCCGATTTCCTGGTACTGACGGGCAATGATCTTGCGATTGATATGATTATGTATGGAAGCGATTACTTACTGGGACTAAGCACGTTCGCTCCGGATCTGTTCGCCCGGCGCGATGCTCTGTGGGCGGCGGGCGATGCGGCTTTTTATGAATTGAACGATTTACTGCAATATCTCGGTTTCTTTGCATTTCGCCCGCCTGTGCCGGCGTACAAGCACAGCGCGGCGCAGTTCCTCAAGCTGCGCGGCTGGATAAACTGCGATTATACACATCCACAAAGTCCGCGTAGGCCGGCGAGTGACCGCGACGTTCTGGGCGACCTCGCCGAGAGACTCGTCGTCTTCGGGGAGGCGCCGCGATGACTGCCTATCGCCGCGTCGCCCAGCTCAAAACCGCAGACGACTTCCGCGGGCATCTGGCGTCGTTGGGCATCACCATCCCTTTCGACGAACAATTGCAACAAGGTCCGGACGCGCCCTTGGCGCAACCGTATGAAGTCGAGGGCGTGCGCATCGGCAATCGCTTCGCCATTCTGCCTATGGAGGGCTGGGACGGCACACGCGACGGCCGCCCCAGCGATTTGACGCGGCGGCGCTGGCGGCACTTCGGCGCCAGTGGGGCGAAGCTCATGTGGGGCGGCGAGGCCGTCGCCGTTCGCCACGACGGGCGAGCCAATCCCCATCAACTGCTCCTGAACGAAGACACGCTCGCCGATCTCGCCCATCTGCGCGAAATGCTGATCGCCGAGCACCAACAGCGCTATGGCCAAAGCGACGATTTGCTCGTTGGTCTGCAACTGACGCATTCGGGCCGGTTCGCTCACCCCGACGACAAGGACCGGCCCAAACCGAGCCTCGTCTATCATCACCCACTGCTGGATCGCAAATTCGGCGTGCCGCCCGATCTGCCGGTATTGAGTGACAACGAGGTGTCACAACTCGTGGACGAGTTCGTGCGGGCGGCCAAACGCAGCCAACGAGCCGGCTTCGCTTTCGTGGACATCAAGCACTGTCACGGCTACCTCGGCCATGAGTTTCTTAGCGCCGTCGATCGACCCGGCCGCTACGGCGGCAGCTTCGAGAACCGCACGCGCTTCTTGCGAGAAATCGTGGCCGGCATCCGTGCCGAGGCCCCACAACTGGGCATCGCCGTCCGCGTCAGCGCCGCCGACTGGCTGCCCTATCGCGCCGGAACGGACGGCCGAGGCGAACCCGAGCCTTGGCCCAGTCAGTGGTATCCTTACGCTTTTGGCGGCGACGGCAGTGGTCACGGCATCGATATGACCGAGCCGTGCTCTTTCCTTGACCTGCTGGAGACGCTTGGCATTCGGCTGGTGTGCATCTCCGCCGGCAGTCCTTATTACAATCCGCACCTGCAACGGCCAGCCCTGTTTCCGCCTTCGGATGGCTACCTGCCGCCCGAAGATCCGCTCGTCGGTGTGGCCCGCCAACTCGCCATCGCCGCGGACTTGAAGCGCCATCGACCATCACTGACGATCGTCGGGTCAGGCTATTCGTACTTGCAGGAATGGCTGCCACATGTTGCTCAAGCCGTTGTGCGAAGCGGAGGCGCGGATTTCATAGGTCTGGGTCGGCTAGCCCTGAGCTATCCGGAGATGCCGGCGGACGTGCTGGCCGGCCGTCCGATCGATCGCAAGCGTCTGTGTCGTACCTTCAGCGATTGCACGACCGCGCCGCGCAACGGCCTGGTGTCCGGATGCTTTCCACTCGATGCGTTTTACAAAGGATTGCCGGAAGCGGAAACGCTGGCGCGGATCAAAGAGCAGAAATAGCAAGCGTTCTTCCGACTAGCCCGGAGCGCAAGCGACGGGTCGAAGTGCCCGTCGCTTGCGCTCCGGGCTAGTCGGAATTTCGTTTCTACGCCGCAAGTGGCGATTTGACGACCTCACTCTCTTCCAGCAGCAGTCGCGCGATCCGTTCCAGTTCCTCACGCAACTCGGTCAACTGCCGTTCATCGCGTTCATGCAGAAGTTGCCAGTGACGTAGCTCTTGCTGGCGATGCTCTTCGAGGGACGTTTCGGCCGCTCGCCGGTCTTCCCATTCGGCGACCTGTTTCATCCACTCTTCGTGCTGGGCGAGGAGTTTGTCTTCTTGCTCGATCAGCCGGCCATCGCGGAGATCGAGCCGTTTCGTCTCCCCCATCAGCGCGGTGCGTTCGCGCTCCAGATCGCGCTCCTCGGCCTGGATGCGCGCGAGATGGCGACGGCGCAGGCGTTCGAGCCGTTTGTCCGCTCCGGGCGTGTCGGCGGTCCGACCAAGCAATTCCTGGCGGAATTGCTCCAGGGCCAGTGCCTTGGCGGCAAATTGGCGCTGCTCGCGAATGAGCTGGGCGCGGCGTTCCTGGCATTCCTGCCACAACAGAGCATAATCGCGCCGCATCTGTTCGTGCTGGCTGCGCACGACACGCAGCTCCTCGATCTCCTGGCTGCGACGCCGGGCGCGCCGCTGCCTGATCTCTTCGAGACGACGTGTCTGCGACTCGGCGATTTCCTCGCGCGCCCGCAGGTCGGCCAGCAGCATGACGCGCTCGTTGTCCAGGAAAGTCTCGCGCGCCGTCAAGCGCGCTTGCCAGGCTTCCAGCGAACAACGAACGTCCAAGAGCGTTTGCTGACGCTGGCTCAAATCCTGTTCACCGGCCGCCAGCACCTGTTCGCGCTCCGTGAGCCGCTCTTCGACCAGCACCAGTTCGCGCGCCGCCGTCTCAAACTGAGCGACGATGGCCGCGTGTTCCGGGCCCCACATTTCGTGCAATTCGAGCAAGCATTGCCATTGTTCGAGTAGATGGCGGCGCTGGTCGGCCAAATCGCCGGCCAGTCGGGCCAACACGCGCGGCACATCGGGATCGCGCAACGCCGGCGAGCAGGAGGCTTTCTCCCCTCTCCCCTCTCCCCCAAGGGGAGAGGGGAGAGTGACAGGCTCTTGCTTCTTGCAATCCAGCAGCTTGAGACGCTGATTGCAGATGCGCGTCTCCAGTCCCTCGGCTTCCTTCTGGAGGTGGAGCTGAATCTGCTCGGCCGCACGCCGCTGTTCGGCGAGCTTTTGCTCGACGCCGGACAACTCCTGTGTGCGGCGATCCAACTCGCGCAGCCTCCGGGCACGCTCCGCCTGTTCCTGATTCAAGCAGGCTTCCCATTGCTGTTGAGCCAGTCCAAGCTGCTGCCATTCGTCTTGCAGTTGGCGACGCCCCAGTTCGACCTCGCCGTTGAAGCGCAGCTGGGCCTGCGTCAGTTGGACGCGCTCCCTCTGGAGCTTCTGTGCTTCGCGCTGGAGATCCGCGCGTTCCGCTTGCAACGTCTGTTCGCGGCGCTCTAATTCGATCTCGTGAGTCTGCCAATGACTGCACCAGCGCTTTTTCAAGCGCTTGCGCAGCTCAATCAAACGGCGACGCTCCTGGCCGGCCTGCTGCAATTCCTTCTGCACGGCTTCGCGTTCCCTGGTCAGGGCCGTGCGCACTTCCTCATTCTGCCGCCGGGCGGCCTCGGTCTCGGCCTTGAGGGCGGCGCGATCTTGCCGGACCTGTTCGCGCAGCTGCAAAAGCTGTTGGCGACGCTCTTCGAGATGGGCGGCCAATTGTTCTTTCTGACGTTCGAGGGCTTTGCGACGCTGCTGGAGTTGAACCTCTTGCTCGGCAAGGTCGGCCTGCTGCGCCGCCACCGCCGCGGCCTGGATGCGCAAGGCGTCGCGCTCGGTCTGGAAGGCCGCCGTCTTCGCCGGCAGTGCATCATCCGAGGGTTCGGACGCGGAGACGGGAATGGATTCCATGCAGGTGATCCATGAAGGTGCGGTTCGGAGTTTCTTCTATTATCGGCTGAGAAGATATGCAAAATTTACTTTCAGGCTGAAAGTGGTCTGCAAAGTTTGCGCAAGAAGCGCAGGCGAGAACAAGCCTCGCCTGCGCTTGGAGATTGGGTTCCATTGCCCGCTTTGAAGATGGAACAGCCTCTAGCGGCGGTGTTGCTGCTCGGCCAGCTCGGCTTGCTGCTCGGGCGTCAGCGGCGCGTTGTTGCGGCGCTCCACTTGATGGCGTGACTCCTCGTTCGCGGCTTTCCTCTCATCTTCCTGGAACTTCTGCTCCTGTTCCGGGGTCATCGCCATGGGTATGGTTGGTCCATCTTTGCCGCAGCCGGCAAGGGCGCCCAGAACCATCAAGGCGAACAACAACGAAGCAAAACGCATGGTTTTTTCTCCTCAATCAAGATCTTGGTCCCTCGTTTCGAATCGGAGGCGGAAAGGATGGAGGCTTGCTCCCTCGCTTTCGCCTCCGGCTTCGAAGGAATGGGGCCGTTCAAGGCAGGGTGGTCGCCTGGCCATCATTGATCGTGCAGGCGTTCATGAACACGACGGGATCAACCGAGAAGGGAACGAAATGAACCGAGCCGTCGCAGAGGACGAAGTTGGCGCCGCCGGTGTGCGAGGACCCGAACGCGATCGGCCAGGTCGTGGGGGGCGCGATGGGTTCGGCGCTATCGGGATACAGGCCACCGTGATATATGCCGTTGTTCCAGCCGCAGCGCACGGCGTCCTCATCCCAACCGGAATCGATCCAGGACTCATTGTCGCCGCCGTCAACGCCCCAGTTCTTGGGGTTGAGGAGTTTTTCGCCGATGGCGATGGTGTTGGACAGGCCATCCGTGATGTCCAGCAGTCGGTGCCGTTGAAATTGCGCGTTGGTCGTCGGAGCGGTGAAGGGCTGGTAGGTCATGACGATCACGCCGGTTGCGCCGTACTGATCGAAGTTGTGTCCGGCGTTGCCGGCGTAGTCACTCTTGGCGCTGCTGCCGTAGACGGCGGGGGCGCGTCGGCTCGGACAGTAGAAAATCTTCACGGGAGTATTGGAGATAACCGCACGGCTCTGGCCAAACAGGTTCTGCTGCTCGACGAACGGTAGAATGTTGTACGTCCAGTTCCAGCCCATCGGGTTACCACTGGAGTTGACGGCGCCCGCTTTCGTCGGGTCGTTGGAGCCGCCGGGCGGCAGGTAGCCGATGGTATCGTTGTAATTTTGCAGGGCGAGGCCGAACTGCTTGAGGTTGTTGCTGCATTGCGCGCGGGCGGCAGCCTCGCGGACCTTCTGCACGGCCGGCAACAGCAAGCCGATCAAAATGGCAATGATGGCGATCACCACCAGCAACTCGATCAAGGTGAAGGCAACCCGGCGAGGATTCCGACCAGAGGTGCGTCCAAACATCAAAATGTGTCCTCCAGTTGAGAAACAGGTCCAGGCCCGCGCGGCAAGGCTGCCCCAGGGCCGATTTCAAATAGCGATAATGTTTTGTAGAGAGCGCGAATGTTCATGAAGAGAAGAACATATGAATAATTTAAGTAGATAATCGTTTGCGACCCGATTCGAAGTCAAGCGGCGTGAGTATCAACGGCCGTTGTCAGAAACGACGGTGGGACATACCCTTTGACGGCGTGGCAGGCGTAAGTAGCTTATCCGAATGTGATTGAGGGATTTGTGCGGAGGCGCTCAGGCGGGTGATCTCCAGATGGCGCGATTCGGAGTTTCATCCAATATCGGCCGGAGACACCCGCAGAATTTACTTCACCAGCCCGAAGCGTAAGCGAGGGCCGCCCTCGCTTACGCTTCGGGCTGGTAAGAAGTGCCCTTACGATTCAAGCGCGCGATTGAGCATCTTGACGATGTTATCCATCGGTTGATTGCCGATTTGCTTGTCGATCGGTTGATCGCCGCCTTTGAAGAGCAAAAGTTGCGGAATAGCGGAAATGCCGTATTTTATGGCGATTTCCTGGTTCTCGTCGGTGTTGAGCTTGCCGACCTTGACCTTGCCGGCAAACTGGTTGGCGACCTTTTCGACCGTCGGCGCCAACATGCGGCACGGTCCGCACCACACGGCCCAGAAGTCCACCAGAACGGGTTTGTCGCTCTTGACGACCTCTGTTTCCCAGTTCGCCGCCGTCAACTCGATCACATTGGCACTTGCCATGCCTGCCGCCTTTCTGAAATCGTTTTCCTCGACTTGTTGTTCATGAGTAGGAGCGTTCGCTTCATATCGTCATTATAGGGAGGCGGGGTCAAGCGAGACAACGAGGTTCAATTAAGTGGATACAGCGGCCGGCGAATGTTCCGGTACGTGAAGCGCTGCGGATTGACGGCGGTAAGTCCGGGCGTATCGACAGCGAGGATCGTGCCGGCGATGGGAGCGTAAGCGGCCTTGTAGGCGATGGCCGCCTTGACCACGAGGATGCGTTGCTCTTGGGGCCGGATGCCCAGACAAGTGAGTTGTCCCAGGCTGAACGGCGGATGCCGCAGTGACGTGAGAACGAGCCGATTGCGGCCGGGCAGCTCGACAAGAGCGGTTGGTCCCATGTGATGGACGCGGCGGCCGCCGTGCCGTGCTTCCGGCTCGATGTAGGTGCCCTCGTGCAAGAGACGTACATGGCCAGTCACGGACACCGGATTACCGTGTAGCCGATCGACTTTGCCGCCGACCACGAGTGACACCTCGCTGTCAATTCCAGCGGCGGCGCAGCGGCGCACTTCCTCCGGTGCATACAGGCAAACCACGCTCTCCGACGCTCCCTGTCGCAGCAGTTCGCGCAGGAGCGTCGTACCGTCGCCTGCCGAGCCGCCGCCGACGTTATCGCCGGTATCGACGAGGACGACGGGGCGCTTTTCGGCGTGGAGCGCCTGGGCCACGGCTGTCGCTGCGTTGGGCAACGGCACCGTAAACTGCTCGCGCGCTTGCCATAAATCATCAGCGAGTCGATCCGCCGCCTGTTGGGCGCGTTCGGGGTCGCCGTCGCTGACGACGAGGACCGATGGTCCCATCTGCGGCACGTCGGCGTAGGCGAATCCAGGCAACAAGCTGGCCGCGAAAATGCCCGGTTCTTCTTCCAGCGCACGAACCGCTTCCATGAACGGCCGCAGCGGCGGCAGCGACGTATCGTGCGTCATGATGTTGAGCAGCAGCGGCGGCTTCGCCAGCGCCTGGCACGGCCGAATCTCGCTGCGCACCCGTCGTACCAGCAACGCCGCTGCCCGTCGCCCACACTCGCGCTGATCGACGTGCGGGCAAGTGCGATACGCCACGGCCAGGTTGCAGTGATCGACCAGACGTTGCGAAAGGTTGCCGTGCAGATCGAGCGTGACAGCAATGGGCAGCTCGCGTCCAACAGCATGGCGCAGCCGCGCCAGCACTTCGCCATCGGCATCGAGATGCGATTGCGCCACCATCGCGCCGTGCAGGGCAAGGAGCAGACCATCGGCTTGACTGGCGCGGAGCATGTCGCAGAGTTGTCCCGCGATTTCGTCGAAGACGACATCGGCGACAGGACCGCCCGGCGTCGCCCAGGCCATGAGCAACGGCACCGGCTCGAATCCCTCATCGCGCGCCGCCTCGATAAAGCCGCCGACCTCGTGATGAGCCTCGCGCCACTCGTCGATCAGATCGAGACCACTCGTCAGGCTCTGGGCGACGAAAGCGGCGCGGTCGGTGAGCAGCGGATTGAAGGTGTTCGACTCATGCATGAATCCGGCGATGGCGATGCGCATGGTTGGAACGCTGCTGTTTAACGAACCGAGCGACCTGTCGTGTATTTCAAGTCATCCAGGAAAATCTTTACCACTTGCCCGCCGATGTTCGAGGTCAACAAACCGAAGCGATCGAATTGAGCGCCTTGAGCCTTGATACCCTTCTTCAAAACGAGCTTTACGGACTCTTTGCCCAGGGTCACCTGGATCGCCCCTTGCCCTTCCTCCGCAAGTGGATCGTAGATCAAGGACCAATTGTAGACTTTATTCGGCTCAAGAACTGGTCCGCCAGGGGCCAAGCCTTTGGTTCCCTTTGCCGTCGTAAAGGCAGGATGAAAATAGTGTCCGACGCGCGTCGGTCCGCCGACATGGACGCCGAGAAAATTCCCTGCTTCGGTCGGCGACTTATCCTTGTTCGCGCTATTGAACCAGCCCAGGAACATGTCCGAGTCCGGGGCCCCCACCTTCAACACAACCTTGCCGCTGGCCTCCAGGCCATCGTCGAGCGTCAGCGGCCCGACACGGTCGGCATAATAGCCATATTTGCCGGACCGCCAAAAGGTGCCGCCGATTTCTCCCGGCTTGCCGCCGGCATGGTTGGTATTGCTGAATCCAAAGTTGTGCGCACCGCCGACGTCGGTGGCCTGGTAGCGGATGCGATTCCTGTGAGCGTCCCAGTTTGGATCGCGGCCGAAGTCTTCCGAATGGCCATCGTACTGGAGGTCGTCGAGGTAGATCGTCGCCCGACCGCCGGCCTTCATCAGGTTCATCAGGCCGAAGTGGTCAAATCGCGTCCCCTGCTGCTTGTAGCCTTCGGGCAAATCGACGGAAAACGTGGTCGTGCTGGGAAAGCGCCGGCGAGCCTCCTGCCTATGGCTTTCGGGTAGGTCGGGCTTTTCAAGCTCTCCTGGTTTATGCACATCGCTTCGGAGCGTGAAGGTGAATCGCCCGCGACCCGCGGCGGCTTGCGGGTCATAGTCGAGTTTCCAGGTATAGCGGCTACCATCGTTATGGATCGGCGTGGGCCGAAACTTACCGGGTATAAACGGCGTGATGAAGGTGCCACACGATTGGTTCTTGCCGGTGATCAAGCGCACGGCCAGGCGAGCGCCGCCTGGTTCGCAGTCAAAATCCAGACCCAGCGAGCTGACGGGCCGACCACCCGCACCCGGTTGTTCGGCACGGAAAAAGCCGAAAAAGACGCCGGCTCCGCCGCTGGTCTTCGTGAAGGCGAAGGTCCCGGAGGCGCTGAGTTTATCGTCGAGCGTCTTGGGGCCGATCTTGGCGGCATAATACGCCGGCTCCGACGCCCGCCAGACTTGTCCTCCCAATTCTCCCGGCGATTTGCCGGCAAAATTCGTTTTGGTGTAACCGAAATCCTGGACAATCGTCGGATATTCCTTGGGCACAATGCGGTTGTTGTGCGCCTCCCAACCGGGATCGCGGTCAAAAGGCTCGGTCTTGAGGATCGTTTTTGGATTGTCCTCGCCCCTGCCGGCAGTGAAGCTGATGAGCAGCGCCGCAGCGATCAAGCCGACCGTGCTCCAGAACGTCTTTATCTTGTGCCGCCGATTTGTTTGGTTCATGGTACAGTCCTCGTGATGTTCTCCAGACTTTCCTCACAGTGGCCGAAGCAGTGATGATCCCGTTGTGGCGTTCTCAGATGCTCGCTGGATCGACCACCGTGATCCCTGGGCCGAAGCTCGCCATGCGAACGAAGTGAGGAACATTGAACGTAAGCAAGTGCGTGACTTTGTGGACATGACAGATAGCAACTAGGCGGGCATCATGGACTTGCTTGCCGATCACACCCAACGATCCTACCAGGGCTTTCCATGCGGGATAGATATTGGGTGTTTCCGGTAATAGAGGAAACTTGGCCTCGAACCCGACTGCCTCGGCCTCGGCTCTTGCGATCGGCAATCCCAGGCCATTGATGGTTAGCGGGCGTGTGGCGACGTTGCGAAATTCGACTAGAACCTGCGGCGTCAGATGCACCACCTCACTGCGCCGGTGCAATTCCAGCATAGCTTGTGCGGTAACGGCATGGCGTACATCTGCCGCATTCGCTAGGCGAATCAAGATGCTGGTATCAATCAAGTAAGCCACTAATCGTATATCCCTTCACTGCTAACGGCCCAGTCGGGTAAGGATACGCCACAGTCTATCGCCAGTTCCAGCAGTTCACGCTCCCACTCATCTCGCGGTATTAACTCAGCCATGCTGAGTATGCGCTCACGCAAAACATTGAGCGCCAATGCTTCCGGGGCAATTCCCTTATATCGAGCAACCTCGTTTAAGGCAGCTTCCAGTTCGGGATCGAGCGTGATAACCATGATTGTTCCTCCGTATCAGAATCTTCCGGGCATGATACCCGAACCGCTCTCGATGGCCAATTCATGTCGTGTTTCTAGACGATCCATCCTAGCACGCCTTGAATCCCTCCCTCAGGCATTTCCTCTCTTTCGGCTTCGGACTTCCGCAAGATGAGCTTGGGTAGCGAGATTGCGCTCAGTGCGGGCAGCACGGATTCAGGACAGACCAGAAAAGACAAGCCGTTCGGCAGAGACGAAGGAGGCAGCCCGTCGAGTTCCAGGCCGATGAACACGCGCCGTTCTTGCCAAGGACGAAGAAAGCTCTCGTTTTCAGACAGCGAGCGATCCAGCAGCTCCCTGTCGAGCACAAAGCCCAAAAAGCACGGTTGCTGGGTAACCAGGCCAATATAATGTGGTGTCAATGTCGAAAGCGCCGCCTTTTCTAGCAAGAAAAACCCCATGGGGTTTGCCCGAACCCACCAATGCCACTGCTTTTCATCGGCCAGTACCAAATTGTAACCGGCCTGCTTCCTAGCAGCCGCCTCCTCTCGTGATTCAGGCAAGCATGACATCCCTTGAAGAGAGAGCGGTTGCTTATTGACAAGCACGTAGTCTGAACTTATCTCGATCATGCGGAATCCCAGATCAAACCCCGCCACATCGCAACGTTGCCCGTCTTGCCACAATTCAAGCACAACTCGGTAAAGCAGAGGAGCGAGCGGATCCCAGAAGCCTGGTTTTGGAATCGCCGTGCGCGCGATCAATACCAACTGCTCCCCCTCCTTATATTTGACTGATCGCAGCGGCGATGAGACTTCGGGAGTCTGCGTGAAAAGGCACCGAGGTCCCACGATCTGCCCTCTTACCTCCGTTCCCTGCGTAACTCTTTGGACGGCGACTTGGAACCAGATCTCCGCAGCGGCCGGCGATACAGCAAGTTTGTATCGCTCAATTCCTTTCAATCGATTGCTGTCACTTTCATGCTTTGAGGACCAACCGTATGAATGCTCGATGTCCCAGGTCATAGCATTTCTCATCCCTCGGGTCGGGCGCAACGTGAGAGCGGTCGAAATTGTTGAGTATCCAGCTTTCACCCTCAGTCCGATTATCCGCATTTGCTCACCGATACGCAAATGGGCAAGCGACTTACCGGGCGAATAACTGCCCCCGCTCGCCGACAGTCATCGGCGCGCTCTACATTGACTCCACCGTCTTCGTTTCCTGTTGGCGAGAGCGCTATGACACCGGAAGAATTTCGTCGTTTCGGACATCAACTCATCGACTGGATCACCGATTATCGCGCAAACCTCGCGGATCGTCCCGTCATGGCGCGAACCGCGCCCGGCGAGATCAAGAGCCAGCTTCCCGCCGCGCCGCCGGAGCTGCCAGAGGATTTCGCCGCTGTGTTCCGCGATCTGGAGCGCATCATCCTGCCGGGATTGTCTCTCTGGCAGCATCCGCAGTTTTTCGGCTATTTTCCAGCAAACTCCGCGCTCGCCAGTGTGCTGGGCGATTATCTCAGTACCGGACTGGGCGTACTTGGCCTGTCCTGGCAGGCCAGCCCGGCGCTGACGGAACTGGAGGAAGTCGTCACCGATTGGATGCGGCAAGCGGTGGGTCTCTCCCAGGCGTGGAGCGGCGTGATCCAGGATACGGCCTCGACGTGTACGCTGGTCGCTTTGTTGTGTGCCCGCGAGCGGACGACCGAGTACAGCCTAAGCCGGGGTGGTCTGCAAGCCGAGACCCGGCCGCTCATCGTTTACACGTCGCAACAGAGCCATAGCTCTGTCGAGAAGGCGGCGCTGTTGGCGGGTTTTGGCCGGGACAATGTGCGCATGATCGCTCACGATAAGGCGTATGCACTGCGGCCAGAAGCGTTAGATGCGGCCATTCGCCGCGATCTGGCCGAAGGGCGAAAGCCGTGCGCCGTTGTCGCCACGACCGGCACCACCACCTGCACCGCTTTCGACCCAATCGATGCCGTTGCCGCCTTCGCGCGGCAACACGATCTGTGGCTGCATGTCGATGCGGCGATGGCGGGCGCGGCCATGATCTTGCCCGAGTGCCGCGGCCTGTGGCGCGGCATCGAGGAGGCGGATTCGCTCGTTTTCAATGCGCACAAATGGCCCGGCGTCGCCTTCGACTGCTCGCTTTACTACGTCCGCGATCCGGAGCATCTGGTGCGCGTTATGTCCACCAATCCGAGCTATCTGCAATCGGCCGCGGACGGTCGTGTCAAGAACTTCCGTGACTGGGGCATTCCACTGGGCCGGCGTTTCCGGGCGCTCAAATTGTGGTGTCTGCTCCGCGCCGAGGGAGTCGCCAATCTGCAAGCGCGTCTGCGGCGCGATCTGGCCAATGCTCAGTGGCTGGCCGAGCAGGTACGTTCCGCGCCGCCCTGGCGCGTCGTGGCCCCGGTGCCGCTGCAAACTGTCTGTGTACGGCATGAACCGCCGGGCTTGGAGGGCGAGGCGCTCGATCGTCACACGCTGGCCTGGGCCGAACGCATCAATCGTTCCGGTGCGGCCTATCTCACTCCCGCGGTCCTCGATGGCCGCTGGATGGTACGTATTTCCATCGGCGCAGAAGCGACCCAGCGCGAGCATGTTGCGGCACTTTGGGAGCGGATGCAGCAAGAAGCGGAGCGGGCTTGAATCGCTCACAGGCCGAGCTTGCGGCGGATGTTGGCCGCGATTTCGTCGGGAGGCGGAGCTATATCGACGTCGATGGCGTGTTCGGGCGGCTCCAGCGTCTCGAACTGGCTGTGCAACAAATTGGGATTCATGAAGTGGCCCTTGCGGGCGGCCAGGCGCTGGCGAATCAATTCCTCGGAGCCGCTGAGATACACATAGTAGATACGCTCCGGGTCCTCGTGCTGTAGGTATTCCTGATAAGCGTGCTTGAGCGCCGAACAGGCCAGGACGACGTTCTCGCCGCGCTGGGCGGCGAGCAGCAGACGCTGCCGGATCGCCTCCAGCCACGGCCAGCGGTCGGCGTCGGTGAGGGGTTCGCCACGGTGCATCTTGGCGATGTTAGCGGCGGGGTGGAAATCGTCGGCGTCAACGAACGTCCAACCCAACTGGCGGGCCAGTTCCTTGCCCACGGTCGTCTTGCCCGAACCAGAAACACCTATCAGCACGATTATCATGGTCTTGTTTCCGCTTTGCCATTTTCTGTGTTCACTTCTGGATGGGTTGTATTTTATGATGAAGAGAGCCTTCGATCATCGCGCGATCGAGGGGAGATCCATCAAGCTGAGGACTGCACGATGCTCCGCCCCTCCTTGTCTGCTTCCGAGACGTGGCTAGCGGACTTCGATTTTCAGCCCCTACCGTTTCTTCGTAATGCGCACATTCAAACCGTGCTTGGCGTCCTGATGCCGGGTCTGAATTGTCCCTTGCCGGACCAGCGCCATCTCGTCGATCTTGCCGATGGCGACCGGCTGGTTTTGCATAACAACACGCCGCTGGGCTGGAAAGCCGGCGATCCAATGGCGTTGTTGGTACACGGCCTGAGCGGTTCACACACTTCGGCGCACATCCGCCGGTTGACCGCCCTGTTGCTGGCGCGACGAGTGCGAGTAGTTCGCATGGATCAGCGCGGGGCCGGGGCGGGTATAGCGCTGGCGCGCGGCGTTTACCACGCCGGCCGTTCCGACGATGTTCGCGCCGCGCTGGCCGAGATCCACGGTTGGAGTCCCTCTTCGCCGTTGCTCGTGATCGGTCTGTCGCTGGGCGGCGCCCTGGCGCTGCGGCTGGCCGGTGAGGCCGCGGATCGGCCGGTGCCTGGCCTGACGCGCCTCGTTGCGTTGTCTCCCCCTATCGATCTATCGCGCTGCGCCGCCCTGCTGTCGCTGCCGAAAAACCGCATCTACGAAGGCAACTTCCTCCGCGATCTTTTGATCGAGGCCCGGCATCGTCAGCGATTCTTTCCCGATCTGCCGCCGTTGCGTTTTCCGCGCCGCCGCCTGACCATGCGGCTCTTCGACGATTTGTACACCGCCCCGCGCAGCGGTTTCGCCGATGCCCTGGATTATTATCACAGGGCATCGTGCGCTGCTTTGGTCCCCCACATTCAGATACCTACCTTGATCCTGACGGCGCGCGACGATCCATTCATTGCCATTGAGCCATTCGAGAATTTGGAGGCGCCGTCGCATATCCTGGTGCGCATCGTGAATCACGGCGGACACCTCGGCTTTCTCGGCTGGGACGGTGGCGGCGGCATCCGCTGGGCCGAGCGGCGTATCGTCGAGTGGATTTGCCAGTCCGAACACTCCGTCTGAGCCGCGCACGCAGCGCAGCGGAGTAAGCGGCTGCCCCGC
>DATBHJ010000249.1:0-2712 GCA_036557565.1 Gemmataceae bacterium | reverse complement strand
GCCCGTCGCTTGCGCTCCGGGCGGGTCCGGAAGAGTAGGATGAGGTGAGCATGCGGCGACTGTTTTTCGCCTGGGAGAGTGGGTCATGATCCCAACCGTGCGTGGTTGGCTTGTCGTGGCCGCGATTGCGGCGCTGGCTGGGTTGCACCCGCAACCCGGTCGCGCAGACGATACGCCGCCGGCAGACTTGTCATCGGGCACACTGCCTACGCCGACCACGGTGGCGCCTCCACAACCGCCGGCCTATGTGCTGCCGCCGCCTTCCTGGCCCACGTACACTTTCGACAAGCCCGATCCGTTGCTCGATCGTCCTTACGGCGCCCAGCCGGGGTGGTACACCAATGTCGAGACCAATTTTCTCCTTGTCCACCTCCGCAATCAGTTGGGCGCCCCCGTGACGAACACGCTCACAGGAAACACGGATACCGTCATGTTCGCCGGCAATCCGATCAATCCAACGGTTTCGCCCCGCTTCGAGGTGGGCTATCGCTTCCCCAGCAACTGGGGCGGGATTCAGCTGGGTTATCGCTTCCTGACGTCTCAAGGCTCCGACTTTACCACCACTGGGCCGGAAGACGACATCCAGGCGCCGGCCCATCAAGTGGGAATCCTCAATTTTAACCTGATCGATTTAGCCTACGTCAGCCGCGAATACTCCCTCGGACCTTACTGGAACATGCGCTGGGGGGCCGGTGCGCGCATGTTGTTTCTCTACTTCAACTCCGGGCTTCGGTTCCTCAACCCCGGCTCGGCTCTGGGCGACATCGTCGCTCAAAACTCAAGCAATTCCGTATCGGGCGCCGGCGTGTGGGCGTTCGGCGACCTGGAACGCAAGATGCCGATTCCGGGGATGGCCCTTTTTGGTCGGTTCGAAGCTACGGACTTGGAAACGCAGGTGCGACAAGGCTACTCGGAAACCGTGGCCGGCGGCAACGGTTCCTTGTTGGCGTTTAACAGCCGTTTCGCTTTCTCGGCAGGCGTGCCGATTCTCCGCGAAGTGGCCGGTATCAGCTACACTGTTCCAGAATGGAACTATAGCCGCTTCATGCTGGGCGTGCAGTGGGAAACGTTCTTCCAGATTGGTCGCCTTAGTCTCACCAACGGATTTGTCGATACACGCGGCCAGTTGGATCTGTACGGCATATTCTTCCGGGCGGAATTCAATTTCTGAAAAAACTCCCTGTTCGATCGTCTGTTCCAGCCGGCCAGCGAAAATGCTAGACTGAACATGGTTGCAGCCTCGGCAGCAGGTGAACCATGAAGTCCCAGCACCCCCCTACAAAATGGCGTTTTCTGCGTTGGGCGATCCTGGTGAGCATTCTGCTCGCCCTCGCCGGCCTGGCCCTGGGAGGTCATGCCATTGGCCTGCCGGACATCCGCGATTGGCTCAAGCGCCCGGCAGAGCAACCCGCGGCTCCGAACCGTGATTCTCAAGCACGACTCGTCCCAGATAGCAGCGACGAAATCGAACTGCCGCCCGACGTTGTGGAGCGACTGGGTGTCAAGAGCGCTGCGGTAGAGAAAGCGGCGGCGCCGCGCTCCTTGACGCTGGCCGGCTCGCTGTTTTTCGAGCCCAACCGCCTGGGCAGCGTCCAGTCGCGTTTCCCCGGCGAGGTCATCTCTATCGGCACCACTTCGTATTCCTATGCGGATGGCCCGATGCGCGAACGGCCTCTCGAATACGGCGACCGCGTCAGCCAGGGGCAGGTCATGGCCGTGGTCTGGGCCAAAGATCTTGGCGAGAAGAAGAGCGAGCTGGTCGATTCCCTGGTTCAGTTAGCCCTGGACGAAGGGCGACTGACCGACCGCGAGAAAGCCTACCACCTCGGTGCGCTGCCGGAGGACACGCTCAATCAGACGCGCCGAGACGTGGCCAGCGATCGCAACGCTGTCGCCAAGGCGGAACGGACTTTACGGACATGGAAAGTCGCCGATCAGGAGATCGATGCCGTCAAGGAAGAGGCCCGCCTCGTGTCTGAAGGCAAGAAAAAGCGCGACGTCAAGAAAGAGATGGACTGGGCCAAGGTTGATGTGCGGGCGCCGTTCGACGGCACCATTGTGGAAAAGAACCTGAGCGTGGGCAAGATTGTCGATTCCAACTTCGATCTCTACAAGATCGCCGACCTGCGCAAGCTGGGCGTGGTAGTTCATGCCTACGAGGAAGACTTACGCACGCTGCGAGCGCTGCCGAAAGGCTATCCCTGGCAGGTGCGGGCCGGCGCCGATCTCAATAACCGCGTGCTGCAAAGCGATGGCCTACAAAAGATCGGTTTAGTCGTCGATCCGACACAGCACACCGATCCGATCATGGGCCTGGTGGATAACAGCTCCGGCGAGCTGCGTGTCGGTCAATTCGTGACGGCGACAGTGGATCTGCCTGCTCCGCCCAATGTGATCTCTCTGCCGTCATCGGCCCTTGTCGAAGATGGCGATGAGAGCATCGTTTTCGTCCAGCCCGATCCCGCAAAACGGCGCTACGTCATGCGGCGCGTGTCCGTGGCCATGCGGCTGCGCGATGTTGTTTATGTTCGCAGCGTGTTGACCCAGACCGAACGCAAAAAAGGTTTGAAGGAGGTCAAGCCCGGTGAAGTCCTCGTCACCGAGGGCGTCCTGGAATTGCAGGCGGCGCTAGAGGATCTGCAAGCCAAGGCCAAGGCACAGAAATAACACACAAAACCGAGCCGCGCACGCAGCGCAGCGGAGTAAGCGGCC
>DATBHJ010000248.1:0-8016 GCA_036557565.1 Gemmataceae bacterium | reverse complement strand
CACGCAGCGCAGCGGAGAAAGCGGCTGCGCGGCGCGACCGCTTACTCCGCTGCGCTGCGTGCGCGGCTCGGACATGATTGATACTCACCCTGCCTTGCGCTCGTTGCGTTCGCGCAACTGAGAGATCTGCTGGCGGCGCTGCGCTTCCGGCGCGTACGGGTCGAAGTCGAGTTGATCGCCGAGGAGGCGTTGCAGAATCTCGAAAGCATGACGGCGCAGATCGACGTCTCGTCGCTCCAGTGCTTCGAGTAGGGCCGGAATGGCGTCGGGACCGCGCTGGAGTAATTCGCCAACCGCCGTGGGATCGCCAGCTTGCAAGCGGTCGATTAGGCGATGCACTCTCTCCTGCTCGACTACCTCATGGATGGCCTGGATGGGCGGCGGTGGCGGCGCAGTCGAGGACGTCGCCGTTCGTGTCAGAGTGTCTTCGTTGAAGCTGTTGCCGAGATATTCGCTGATGGCGATGGGATCGCGGACGATCTGCTGCGGCGTGCCGTGCGTGACCACGCGGCCACCCTTAATGAGATAACTGCGATCCGTGATAGTAAGAATTTCTCGTACCCGATGGTCGGTCACGAGAATGCCGATGCCTTCGTCGCGCAGTCCACGAACAATCTTCTGAATGTCCTCGATGGTTTGCGGATCGATGCCAGTGAACGGTTCGTCGAGGAGAATCAATAGTGGATCACAGACGAGCGAGCGAGCGATTTCGAGACGACGTTTTTCGCCGCCGGACAGGCGCGCCGCATTGTTCTTTCGCAGATGACTGATGCCGAACTTTTCCAGCACTTCATCGGTCTTGCGGAAGCGCTCGGCTTTGGTGAGTTTGCGGTTGAGGCTTCGATAACGGGGCATGGCCTCAAGGATTGCGAGGATGTTTTCTTCGACGGTGAGCTTGCGGAAGACGCTGGTTTCCTGGGCCAGATAGCCCATGCCCAGACGAGCGCGGCGGTACATGGGCAGGCGTGTGACATCGTTACCGGCAAAGAAGATCCGGCCGTCGTTGGGCGTCACCTGGCCGGTGGTCATGCGAAAGCTGGTGGTCTTGCCGGCGCCGTTGGGACCGAGCAGACCCACGACTTCGCCGACATCGACATCGAAGTTGACGCCGTCCACGACCTTGCGGCGGCCGTAAAACTTCACTAACCCGCGCGCTTCCAAGATCGCCATCGACGGTCCTCCTGACCTGGCGTGATGAGAAGTTTTTTTACCAGCCCGAAGCGTAAGCGAGGGCGGCCCTCGCTTACGCTTCGGGCTGGTAAAAAAGTGGTTTATCTCACGATGACTGGGCCGCAGTCCAGTCCTTGCGCTGGCGCGACGAGGGAATGTTGGCCATCTTGCGATACTTCGTCACGGTGCGGCGCTTGACCGGGTAGCCGGCCTCGTTGAGCTTGGCGACCAGATCCTCGTCAGACAACGGGTTGGACTTGTCTTCGCGGTCGATGATCTCCAGCAGTTTCTGCTTGATCGTTTCCCAGGCGACTTCCTCGCCGGTGGCCGTGTTGTGCGTGCCTCCGCCGAAGAAGCGTTTGAGCGGGAAGATGCCGCGCGGCGTCTGCACCCACTTGTCATCGACGGCCCGGCTCACGGTCGTCACGTGAACGCCGACCTGATCGGCAATCTGCTGCATTTTCAGCGGCTCAATGTGTTCGGCGCCTTTGTCAAGAAAGGCACGTTGTCGCTGAATAATGGCCTTGGTCACTTTCTCCAGCGTGTGGCGGCGCTGCTCGATCGATTCTTGCAGCCACTGCGCCGACTGGATTTTGCGCTTGAGATACTCCTTTATCTTGGGATCGGCGCCCTTGTCGCGATACATCTCGATATAGCGGCGGCTGATGTAGATACTTGGCAGCCAGTCGTCGAGAAGACGAACGGTGTATTCGCCGCTTTCCTGGCGTTCGACGCTGATGTCGGGCACGACGTATGGGATGTTATCGGCGGTGAACTGCGAACCGGGTCGCGTGTTGAAATGTTTCAGCACCTCGATCGTTTCCTTGATGGTTTGCAGGTCGGCGCCGGTCTCTTTCTGTATAATCGGCAAGCGATTGTGACCGATGTCTTCCAGATGATTTGAGATCAAGGCGCGGAGCAGTTTGGCGTGCGGCGTCTCCGGCGTCAGTTGCAGCAGCAAGCACTCGCGCAGGTCACGAGCGCCGACTCCGAGTGGGTCAAGTTTCTGGACGATGTGCAGCGCTTCCTCGACCTGGGCCGATGTTGTACCGTCACGGTAGCCGCCGGCTAATTCTTCCAGTGTGGGGGAGCGGCGACGCAATGGCCGCGATGGCTTGTATTCTGGGTCGTGCTGGATTTTTTGATATTCCAGGTCGGTTTCATCCGGAAACGTCAAAAAGCCATTATCATCGATGTGCGTGATGAGATAACGCGCCAATTCGGCCAACTCGGGTTTGAGTTCCAGGAAGGACAGTTGCTCGCTGAGATATTCCTGGAGCGACTGCGGGCGCGAGGCCATGTTCTGCATGGCATCGTGTTTCTTGTCGCCCTCTTCATCCATGCCGCCGCGCGACGGCCGATGTTCCTCGTTGAGAACATCGCCCCAATCGCGGCTCAGGGCTTCCAGGCGGTCGAAGTCCAGCTCGTTTTTGCCGCTGTCGTCGATAATCAGCTCGGCGTCGCCCGGATCGCGTGACTCCTCGGCAGCCTGAGCTTCGTAGTCGATCTCTTCGCCGTCAGCAGCCGGCTCTTCGGTGGAATCCTTCTGTTCCAGAACGGGATTTTCTTGCAGTTCCTGCTGAATGCGTTCTTGCAAAGCCATGATCGGCAACTGCAATATCTCCATGGACTGAATCATCCGTGGAGCTAAATGCATGGTTTGCACCATGCGTTGATTCATAGTCGTATCAAGTCGCATAATTCGATACCCCGTCTCTCTCTTCTCTGCGCGGGTCGTCCCGCGTCCTTGCGTCAGAACGATCGCCGACCTTCCAGAGCATCGACGAGCATCTGGCTATTGGCGAACTCAAGCACGGATCCAGAAGGCAAACCGCGTGCCAAACGCGTCAGGCGCACTCCCAACGGCGCCAGCAAACTCGACAGATACAGGGCCGTCCCATCGCCTTCGAGCGTGGGATTGGTAGCCATGATGACTTCTCCAACGCCACCGGTACGGATGCGTTCGAGAAGGCGATCGATTGTCAGTTGCTCCGGACCAATGTTATCCAGGGGCGCCAATCGTCCGTGCAACACGTGATACAGTCCGCGATAAGTGCCTGCCCTTTCCAGCGCGGCCAAATCGCGCGGCTGTTCCACAACACAAATGACCGAGGCATCCCGCCGGGGGTCAGCGCAGATGTCGCACAGCTCATTCTCGGTCAACTGGCAACACTGCCGGCAATGGCGGATGCTGTCCTTGATAGCTCGCAGGGCATCCGCCAGGGCATTGACCTGGGTACGCGAGGCGGCCAGAAGATGATGCGTCAATCGTTCGGCCGTCTTGGGTCCGATGCCGGGCAGTTTGCCCAGCTCGTGCATCAAACGAGCGATCGGTCCCGAAGGCTCGCGTTCCACAACTCATCCCCTTGCCGCTGTCCGGGAACCGGGGCTTTACACGCCCCGCTCGCCTAACCCATCCCCGGGAGATTCAGGCCTGCCGGCAGACCCATTCCACCCATCAACTTTGTTGTTTCCTCGTTGAGCGCTTGCCGGGCTTTTTCCAGCGCCTGATTGGTCGCTGCAGTGATCAGATCCTCAAGCATCTCGCGGTCGTTGAGAGCCAATGCATCGGGGCTGAGGGTGCAGCCCAGAACGACCGATCGACCGTTCATGCGCACCTTGACCATGCCGGCGCCGGCGTCGCCTTCCACGACGATCTGATCGAGACGTTGTTGCATGCGCTCCGCCTGCTCTTTGAGTTCTTTCAGGCGGGGCAATTGTCCCATCATCTTGGCGATCTGGCCGAAGTTGCCTAACCAGCTCACGATTCATCCTCCATAGGCGCTTCGTCGGCGTTCGTGCCGGCGCTGGATACCACACCAAAACCTTCGTCCACGCGCTGAAAAGAGGCCCCCAGAACATCGATGGCCCGCTTGACCAGCGGCAACTTCTCGGCCTCCTCACGGGCATTCCGGCGAGAATTGACGACGCCTGCAGAAGGGGAACTTGACGCGTCGCCAGCCTCGAAATTGCTTCGGACGCCTCCACTTGGAGGAGCGACATCAAGGGTGGATGTCGAGTCGCCTGAGTTTTCCACCCGTAAGGACCAGGGCTGCCCTGTTAGCTCTTTCAGGGCTGCCTCCACAAGCTCCTTCGCTCCATTATAGTCGATGGAGAAACGCAAGACTAGATTGTTTGGCGCGCCAATTGCTGGTAGATCGCCTTTCTCCAGCGAACGCGATAGCATTTTGGGCAATTTCCGCAGCACTTGCGCCCATATTTCCGGCAGATTCAAGTAGGTCAGAGGCTGCGGTTCAGTTGCTCCATTCTCAGGAACGAGATCCGGGGAGTTTTTTTTTACTCCTTCGGGCGGAGCGACGGAAACCGGCGATGAGCCGACAGCTGCTCCGCCGCGCGGCGAACTCAGCAGGCGCACCAGCTGCGGCAAGGCCACGAGGTTTTCGAGCCGGCCCAGCCGTACCAGGGCCATTTCGACCAGAGTGCGGCCATGATTGCTGTTTTTGAGCTGACTCTTGGCAGCTGACAGGATGTCGAGTCCGGCCAGGATGGTATCGAGGGTCAACGTCTTTGCTTGCCGAACCAGCGTCTCTCGATGGCGGCTGGGTACGCTAAGATCGCGGCCTTCGACGCCGGCACATTGGACCACCATCAGATCGCGCCAGTAGGCGATCATCTGATCGAGCAATTCGCCCAGTTGCAATCCGGTAACGATAGCTTCGTCCAGCAGATCCAGGGCTTGCTTGACCTCGTGAGCAAGGACTGACTCGACCAGGGCAACGATGCGTTCGTCGCCAGCAGTGCCGAGCAGGGAATGCACCTGATCCGTCGTCAACCGTTCGCCACCAAAGGCTAACAGCTGATCCAGGAGCGATTGAGCGTCACGCATCGAGCCGCCGGCCCGCCGCGCCAACAGCTCGAGCGCCTCCTCATCGGCCGGCACGCCTTCGCGCTGGACGATGTCTCGCAGATGCTCGGCGATGCGCGGCACGGGAATACCGGTAAAATCAAAACGCTGGCAGCGCGACAGTATCGTGATGGGGACTTTTTCGACCTCGGTGGTCGCGAAAATGAACTTCACGTGCGGTGGCGGCTCTTCGAGTGTCTTGAGCAGGGCGTTGAAGGCCCCCTTGGAGAGCATGTGGACTTCGTCGATGATGTAAATCTTGAAGCGTGCCCGCTGAGGCATGTACTGAGTGTTGCTGCGTAGCTCGCGGATGTTATCGACGCCGTTGTTGCTGGCGCCGTCGATTTCGAGCACATCGACGTCTTCGCCGGCGGCGATCCCCTTGCAGATGTCGCATTCACCGCAGGGCGTGGCGGTCGGCCCTTTTTCGCAGTTGAGCGCCTTGGCCAGGATTCGGGCGGTCGAGGTCTTGCCGACGCCGCGTGCTCCAGTGAACAGGTAGGCGTGGGCGACGCGATTGCTCTTGAGGGCGTTGGCCAGGGCGCGCGCGACCGGCTCCTGACCGATGATGTCCGTGAAGGTTTGCGGTCGATAGCGCCGCGCCAGGACCGTGTAACCTTCGGGTGACGCCGGTGTTTCTGCCATCGGTGCAGATGATCTCTCTTTGGCCATGATCCTTGGCTCAGTGCTTATTCACCAGCCCGAAGCGCGAGCGAGGGCGGCCCTCGCTTACGCTTCGGGCTGGTAACGTCGAATAAAGAAAGCCCGCCGTGGGGCGCCGAGAGAGGCTGATCCACGCCACTCGGTCCGCTGCTTAGGGCTGCACCCTTCCGAGCCTGACCCGGTTCGCAACTTTCCTCTGGGTGGGTCCCCTCCCGGCGCCTCACCGCGGGCTTCCGAAAACGGGGCCATGCTGTCCCGTTTGTATTCTAGCGACCGGCCTCCGCCCCGGATGTATGAATGACCACTTTCTTGATGCGGATCGGCTTATCGGGCCGAAGGCTGCCGGCCACGTCCTCTTCGTACTCCCGAACCGGCTGCTGAGATATTTTACGCGCCACGTCCAGCCCGCGTGTAACTTTTCCGAAAACGGTAAAGTTGCCGTCCAGGAAAGGTGCGTCACATAGGGTAATATAGAAGCGGCAGGCCGCCGTGTCCGCCTCGACGGCGTGGCAGGCGCCGACGGTGCCCGGCTCGTGAGACACCTTGGCATCCTCCTTGGGAAATTCCGGCTTCAGCCAGTAGCCGATGCTGCCGTTGCCCGGCTCGCCGGTGCCCAGCGGACAGCCCGCTTCGATGCTGTCGAGCACCTGCACCTTGCCCGGCTCCACTTCCTCCTCCTCATGGCAGATGCGGTCGAAGAAGAGATCGTCGTAGTAACCGGCGCGGGCGAGGGCCACGAAGTTGCGCACATGGTTGGGCGCCAGGTCGGGGCGCAGGGCGATCTCGATGTCGCCCATGTCCGTTTCGACGCTGGCCGAGTAGTCGATGCGCTTGCCGTCGGGCGTGACGAAGCGGATGGTGTCCCACAGGCCGAGGACTTCCTTGTAGACCTTGTAGACAGACTTGCCGCTGACGGTCCGATCCGGAGGCGGGTTGCTGTTGGGCGGCGGGTCGTCGCCACCGCGCGTTACTTTGTCGAAAGGTTCGTGCTGGGCGTCTTGAGGCTGCGGGGTCTCGCCGGTCGATGCCGATGGGACCGGCGCCCCGCCGGTCTGTGCGACGCCTCCGCCTTCGGAGGTGTTGCCCGCCTGCTCCGCCGGCACGGATTTCTTGCCGCAGCCGGTCAACGTCAAGACCAGAATGAGCGCGGCCGCAGCCAAACGCCGCGCGGCGCTCTCCCAGCGCTTTGCCCACAGTGTCATGTCCCTATCTCCTCCCCAACAGCGGGTCTCTGTCCAGCCTCCTGCGAGGGGCCGCAATCCTAGTGAAGCTCCCCATTCCGGTCAAGCGCGACTCCACGACCGGAAGTAACGGAAGGGGCGGATGCTCCGGGGATAGCGACGGCAGGGGCGTTTGCGCAGCGAGACGAGACGGTTCGCGTTGTCTGGGGCGGACCGGACAGGACAAAGAGTCGATCTTTGCCAAAAGAAACTTCCGGCCTCCCGAGGTGCATTATGAGGAAGATACGGAGTTTACCGCTGGCGGCGGCGGCGGCACTGGTTCTGACCGGGACCGCTTCGGCGGGTCTCTTCCGCGGCCCTTACGATTTCTCGCTCGGTCCCTATCGCGGCGACCAGGGCTGGAGCTACAACGAATCCTACGGCTACTTCGGCGTCTCCTCGACCTCGGCCTATCCTTACTACGCCTTTTTCCCCTATACCCTCTACACTCCCTACGGTTGGGGTCTGCGCAACACGCGCGGCGGCTATTACGGCGACGGAATCTACGGCATGAATCCGGCCTACCTGATTCCGCCGCGCGCTCCTGGCTACACCAAGGAGATGGCGCGGAACGTCGTCCTGCCGCCGATGAACCAAGTCAACGGCTTGGCGGCGACCATCGACATCAAGATGCCATGCTACGGCGATCTGTGGGTGGACGGCGTGCCGACCGAGCAGCTGGGTACCGACCGTCTCTTCCGCTCGCCGCCGCTGGAGAAGGGCGGCGAATATGTCTATACCCTGCGCGCGCGCTGGATCGACGGCAGCGGACGAACCGTGGAGCAGACGCAGCAAGTGCGCGTCCACTGCGGCGAGCGCGTACTCGTGGTATTTCCGAAACCTGTCCAACCTTGAATTAACCTTGTCGTCCGCGATGCCGAGCAGATCGCCCAAAGCGGTGCGGCGGAACCAATCCTCGGCGATGTGCAATTCGCTGGAGGGTTCGCGGAAGCGAGCTAGGACGAGGACGGCGGCCATCTGGGCCCAGGGCACGTCTTCGCCTCCTGCCGGTAAAAGCTCGGCGAGCAGGGTGTCCAGACCCAGTGCCTGCCACAGGCGTAGACCGAGCCAAACGTCGCCGAAGCGTCGGCCGCGTTC
>DATBHJ010000247.1:0-38660 GCA_036557565.1 Gemmataceae bacterium | reverse complement strand
CGGCCTCAGTGTCAGCAGTTTCAAGATTTCGCCGAACGCTTGCTCGATCTGGCCGCCTGACTAAAGGAAAGTTACGGAAAGGACAGACTCACCACTGATTGGAGAGATACTATACGTAGTTCATGCCCGGATTCTTACAGTTTTGTAATCTAACAGTGGATTCTTACAGTTTTGTAATCCAGGAGCCATGATTAACAACACTGTAATCTAACAGTTTTTTAAGAGAAATCGCCATAGATTTTTCTGCAATCTGGTCTTAGAATTCATTGTGTAGTGAAAGGTATCAACTTGGGAAACGCGCTGGTTGTCTCTCGCCCTGACTCACAGTGCTTTCGAGCGGCCATGATGCCTCGTTCTTGCCGAATTCTGGTTTCTATTCTGATCGCCGTGGGGATAATGGCATCGTCCACTCCCTACGTCATGGCGCTCGGCACAAACTTACACCAGCACCCGTCCACCCACCTGCCTCGAAAACAACATCAGATTCCTCTCGTCCTCAAGGCGAGACTTGCTCTGGCGGCTTCCGCCCGATTGCCCTCCGCGAGCGATCAAGAGTCGAGACCGCGCGCCGCGAAACGACTTTCTTCATCCGCCTCAAGTCGTTCCAACGCTTTTGGTCATTCCTCGGCTTTCGCGAGCTTGAATCGCGTGTTTCGTCCCTTGCGCTGCTAGCGCGTGCTTCTCCACCTCTCCCACACCCCACTCCTTGTGCGAGCGGATGGGGGGCATTCCGCGATTATCGCCGTTATGAAGCGTCTAGTGTTGTTCCTTGGATTTCCTTACGAGATTTTACTCAATTGGGTAGCACGAATCATCTCAGGCATGAATCGGGAGCAAATTCTCCCTTTTCTCGTCTGATTCAAAACACGGCCGGGCTCGGAGCCTCGCACGGAGGCAGGAGCACGCTGGATTGAGGAGAAAGTGGTCGTCATGACAACAGGCTCAGCGCAGAGAGAGAGTTCAAAAAGCGGTAGTTCCGCGAATCCGACCGTCCTGGCCATGCGGGCGCCGATCACCACACTGATGTTGATCGTGGCCCTCATCGGCGGCGGCTTCCTGGCCTACCAACGCATGCGCGTGGACATCTTCCCCGCCATGAACGTACCCAAAATCTATGTCTTCCTCGACTACGTCGGCATGAGCCCCGACCAGGTCGAAGGATTCATCGTCAACCAACTCGAACTCTACTTCCAGTACGTCGATGGTATCCAGGACATCAACACACGCAACATCCAGCAAGTCGCCCTGTGCGAGCTGTCGTTCTTCCCCGGTACCGACATGGGACAGGCCATGGCCCAGGTGGTGGCCATGTCCGACCGGGCCATGTCGTGGATGCCCAAGGGCACTCTGCCGCCCATGATTATGCGCATGGACGCCGGCAGCGTGCCTGTCGGCTATCTGGTATTTGAGAGCAAGACGGTGTCGCTGGGAGACATGGGCGATCTGGCCCAGAACATCGTCCGGCCCTTGGTGCAGAAGTACGTTCCGGGCACGGTGGCCATCTCGCCCTTTGGTCCCAACATGCGCTCCATCGTCATTAACGTCGATCCGCATAAGCTGGATCAATACAACCTGACGCCGAAGGACATCAGCGAGGCCCTGGCCAAGGGGCACAACATCATTCCGGCGGGGAACATCTACGTCCGCGATGCCATGCCGCAGGTCTGCAACAACGCCACGCTCGTCGATGTCAAGCACATTGGCGACATCCCGGTCAAGCTCGGACAGAACGTTTACTTGCGCGACGTGGCCAAGATCGTGGACGACACCGACATCACCTATGGCTACGCCCTGGTTAACGGCAAGACATCGGTTTGGATGCCGATCATCAAAAAGGACACGGGATCAACGCTGACGGTGGTAGCCGACGTCCGCAAAAGCATGCAGATGTTCCGCGATGCCACCAACAGCACGATGAAGGAACGCCGTAGGCAGCGACTGCAACAGGCGGGACAGTCATCGGCCTCAACTGCCGTTACCAAGGCCGCGGACGATGCGGACGAGGTGACGGTGGAATTCAAGTTTGACGAGTCGCCGACAGTGGTGGCGGCGGTGGAGAGCGTGGCCACGGAGGGTGCCATTGGCGCGGGCTTGACCGGGCTGATGATCCTGCTGTTTCTCCGCGATTGGCGTAGCGTGCTCGTTGTGGTGTCCAACATTCCGCTGGCGCTCCTGGGTGCGCTGGTTGGCCTGTGGCTGACAGGCAACACCATCAACATCATGTCTCTGGGCGGCATGGCCCTGGCTATCGGCATCCTCGTCGATGAGGCGACGGTCACCATCGAGAACACTCACGTGCAGATGGGACGCACGCCGAATATTGCCACGGCCGTACTGCGCGCCAGCAACGCCACGGCCGTGCCGCGGTTGTTGGCTTTGCTGTGTATTTTGTCGGTGTTCATTCCGGCCTTCATCATGCAAGACCCGCTGCGTGCACTGTTCATGCCGCTGACACTTGGCGTCGGCTTCGCCATGATCTCGTCCTACCTGCTGTCGAGCACATTCGTGCCCATCTTGTGCGTCAAGCTGCTCAAGCACATGGGGCACGGCGAGGACGACGTTCATGCCGGGTTCTTCGGGAAAATGCTCAAGGTCTATGGCCGGGTCGTGACCAAGTTTGTCCACATGCGCTGGGTGGTGGTCCCGACTTATCTCGCTTGCTGTGTCCTGATCCTGGCCTTGCTGGGCTTGCAAGTCTGCACCGAAGTGTTGCCCGTTGAGCAAGGGAAGCCAGAGGGAAAAACCAAGGAACTGAGCCAACGTCTTCAGGAACGCGGTACGAAACCCGTTGATGTGGAGGAGAGTTCAGGTTTGTGGTCGCGGTGCGTGGATACGGGCAAGGCGGGCCTGGTCGGGATACGGGGTTGGTACGATAGGAAGGCGCCTTCCTGGCTGCGCGACATGCAGGTCGGCACCGAGCTATTCCCGCGGATCGACTCCGGACAGTTCGTGCTCCGCTTCCGGCCGCCGCCCGGCTCCACGTTCGACCTGACACGCGAGATGGCTGTCAAGTGCCTGGAAATCATCGAACAAGAAGCCAAAGCCGAAAACGTCGAAATCAGCATGGGCTTTGTCGGCCAGGTCGCTCCCAACTTCGGCATCGACAACATGGCCCTGTTCATGCGCGGACCCGACGACGGCTACTTGCGCGTCGCCTTGCAAGAAGACAGCGGCATCAAGCTCGACGCGTTTCGCGAGCGGCTACGCCAGCTCTTCCCCGAAAAGGTCATCCCCTGGATGGTTCAGCGGCTACAACAAGGAGGATTGCGCGCAAAGGAGGCCGTGGCTGAAGCTAACAAATGCACCTTCGGCTTTGGCCCAGGCGATATCGTCAGCAATGTCATGAGCTTCGGCTCACAGACGCCCCTCGCCGTTCGGCTAATCGGCACCGACCTGAAGATGGTTCGCCAACATGCGGAAAAGATCCTCGCCAACATGAAAAAAATCCCGCAGCTCCGCGACGTCGGTTTCGAGCAGCAGCTGGATTACCCCACCTACGAGGTCGAGATCGACCGCGAGAAGGCGGGCTTGAGCGGCGCCACCGTAGACGACGTGAGAGAAGCGTTGGACATGGCGACCACATCGACCCGTTTCACCAACCTCAACTACTGGGTCGATGTCAAGACCGGCTTCGACTATCTGGTCCAGGTCGAGGTACCGCCCAAGCGCTTGGCCAAGCCGGAAGCTGTCGAGGAGTTGCCGCTCAAAAGCGTCAACCCACTGGTCAACCTCTATCTTCGCGATGTCATCGTCGGCAACAAGGTCCGCAAGGGGGTGCGTCCGGGTGAGCTGGACCGCGACATGTCGCAACGCTACCTGACTTTAACGGCTAATGTCGAGGGCGAGGACATGGGCCGGGCTTCGCGTCAAGTGCAGCAAGCGATCGCCGAGGCGGGGGAACCGCCGCGTGGCGTGCGTGTGGAGCTGATGGGCCAACTGCCGCCCATGATCGAGATGTTCCTGGCGTTGGGAATCGGACTGGGGGTTGCCGTATTTGTGATCCTCGTTCTATTGACCGCTTATTTCCAGTCGCCGCGTTTGGCCTTGATCTCGATTGGCGCAGTTCCCGGCGTTGTCTCGGGCATCGCCACGATCCTTTATTTGACCAACACCACGCTCAACATCGAGTCGTTCATGGGCGCGATCATGTGCATGGGTGTTTCCGTGTCCAACTCGGTAATGATGGTGACGTTCATGGATGAGCATTGGAAGACGGGAGCGTCTTCGATCCGCGCGGCCATCCTTGGCGCGAGTGAACGTCTACGGCCGATTTTGATGACGGCCTGCGCCATGACGGTGGGCATGGTGCCGATGGCGTTGGCGTTGGAGAGGGGCAGCCAAATGCAGGCGCCTTTGGGGTTGGCGGTGATTGGCGGTTTGGTGATGTCCACCTTTGCCACCTTGTTGGTGCTGCCGTCGATCTTCGCCGTGGTGATCGGCAATAATAAGCACCGCTCGCCTTCCATTTATCCCGATGATCCCGACAGTCCGCACTATGATCCACACGTCTACGACTCCGTGGACGAAACGAACGAACATAGCCATACGACGGAGGATGGCCAGTCGCCCCCGCATGCAGGCCCCTTCCTCGGAGGCGTGTGAGGTCAGGCGCCCTTTATTCGGAGGTTCACTGATGAGTCCCCTTAATCTGAGATCCTTTAACCTGAGAGCCTTTATGAATCGCTTCTCTTGGCTTAACGTATTGTCTCGTTCCGCCGGCTGCCGTTGGCTTGCGCTGGGCTTGCTGGCAGCTTTGGCGGCGCCGGGCTGCGAAAAAACAGAAAAAAATAAGGCTCCTAGCGTGGCCGAGCCTCCCACGGTCCAAGTGGTTCAACCGCGCTACCGCAAGATTGTCCGCGTCGTCGGGCAACCCAGCTTTGTCGAACCTTATGAACGCACTTCGATCTACCCGAAAGTGACCGGTTACATCGAGAAGTGGTACGTGGACATTGGCGACAAGGTGAAAAAGGGCGATACGCTCTGCACCCTTTACGTGCCTGAATTGGTCGAGGACCGCGAGACCAAGTGGCATACCGTCAAGCTCGACGAGGAAAAGGTGCGATTGGCCGAGCAGCTCGTGAAGGTGGCCGATGCCCAGGTGAAGTCGGCGGCGGCAGCCCTCAAGGCAGCCAAGGAAATCGTCGAGAAGTACAAGGCCGATACGGTGCGTTGGGACTCGGAAGTCACTCGACTGGAACGCGAGGTCAGGCGATCCGTGGTTGATCCTCAGGTCCTCCTCGAATCCCAAAATCAGCACCGGCAGAGCAAGGCGATGTGGATGGCGGCAGAAGCGGACGTCGAGAAAAAGGCGGCAGACCTGCTGGCGGCTCAGGAGACGCTCCTGGAGGACAAGGTAGACGTCAGTGTGGCCAAGGCGCGTGTGGCTGTGTCAACCAGCGATGCGAAACGGCTCGATGCCTGGGTGGGCTACCTGACGATTCCCGCGCCGTTCGACGGTGTCGTCGTGGCCCGGAATGCCAACAGCTGGGATTTCGTCCTGCCTGGGACCGGCGATCCCACCGCCGATCATAATGCGCCTCATCTGTCTCCCTCCGGCAAGGCTGCGCCGATTTATGTGGTCGATCGAACCGACATCGTCCGCATCTTCGTCGATATTCCCGAGGCAGACGCCAACTACGTCCGTGCCGGCTCCAAGGCGCGCGTCCAGATCAAGGGCTACCGCGACCAGTGGATACAGGGCTATGTCGCGCGAACGGCCTGGGCCCTCAACGTCAAGAGCCGAACGCTACGTGCCGAAATCGACCTGCGCAATCCCGGAAACAGTGAGATCCTGCCGGGTATGTACGCCTATGGCAAAGTCATCATCGAGCGCAATAACGTTCGGGCGCTGCCGGTTGACGCCCTTACCTACAGCGACGCCAGGGCCTTCTACTGGAGCTACGAGAATGGCCATGCTGTGCGAACCGAAGTGCAAGTGGGCATCAGCGATGGCGACTGGATCGAGGTTACCAATCGCCAGGTCCCAACCAAATTCGGTGACGACGCCTGGGCGATGATCGATGGCACGGAGCAAGTGATTCTCGGCAACACGTCGGAACTCACGGAGGGTTGTGCTGTAAAGCTTGAGAGTTCGCCACTCCAACACGGAGGAGCAGTCGCGAAGGCAGGCTCAGCTACAGAAAAGAAAGAGTAAGGAGCATCATTCACCAGGGTATTAACTGTCCGAATAATCGGACGAACTTCTAGGCACTACTGTTCGTGGAGAACTTTTTATGGTTACGGAAATGCAAGGTGAAAGCAAACACGTTGGCGCAAGCCACGCCGAAGCTCGGGAGGTTCCCGGTACGGCGGCACACCACACTCATTTGAATTTGGCTAACGAGACCAGTGAGGCGAAAAAAATGTCACAGAAACGACCTCGTGGCATGATGACCGTCTGGGCCATGTTGCTTCTGCCGGCCACGGTGGGAGGCGCTGGAGTGACCGCATGGAAGCTGCGGGAGGATCCGGCGCAGGCAACGCTGCAACAGGTCCAGGAAGAGCGCGATCATGCCCTTAAGGCCGAGGCTGAGGTCAAGAAGCACCTGGAGCAGGCGGTGGAGGCGCGTGCCCTGCTGGAGGGAGAGCGCGATCAGGCCGTGACGGCAGTGAAAGAAGCGCGCCGCTCCGCGGACGACGCCAGGGCTGTGCTGGACTTTCTTCGAGACAACGTCTTCTTGGCGCCGGGCCGTCCGACGAGCTGGAGCCGCGAGGGACTGGGCAAGGATGTGACGCTTCGCAAAGCAGTGGATCTGGCCGCATCGAAAGTCTCCGGAGCCTTTCCTGATCGGCCAATGGTCGAGGCATCGATTCGCGAACTCCTGGGCGCGAGCTTTCAGGATCTGGGAGAAGCGCAGCAGTCGGTGAAACAGTACGAGCGAGCTTTTGAGTTGCGACAAGCAGAACTTGGCCCCGACCATCCCGCTACCTGCGATTGCCGCAATAAATTGGCAGTAGCATACCGGGACGCCGGCCGCACCGACGAGGCCAGCCGCCTGTATGACCTGTTCAATGCTCAGGAAGCGATGCGAAAGCGTACCCCTGCCCGTGGCCAGGATGCCGCCCCGCAGGACAATCGAGTACCGGGGCCGGCTCCTCGCCCTTCGGGTCAGAAAGGATAACTCAGCAACCCCGGTTCGGCGTGAGTCGTAGGCAAGCAGAGTCGCGTCCACTTGCAGCTCACGTCGAAACGGGCAACCTGCGGACACAACCTCAGAGACGGAACGGTAAGCGATGGGAAAGCATCCCTCGCTTATTCTTTACATTTCGTAAGGTTGTGTCCGCTCGCACGTCTATTTGCAGCAAGTTCGACCTTACATTTCACTTCTCTTGCTTTCTCGGCACAGAATTTGAATGAGGTCTTCCATTGCGTAAGCAGAATGGAGGAGCCTCACTCATGGCTAACCAATCCGCGAAAAAAACAGCATCAGCAAGTCCCGCCGTTCTGGCAATGGATCATCCCATCACAACTGTCATGCTGGTCGTGGGACTGATCAGCCTCGGCTTGCTGGCCTACGAACAGATGCAGGTGAACATTTTCCCCAATATGAACGTCCCGAAGATCTACGTCTTCTTCGATTTCATCGGCATGAGTCCCGATCAGATAGAGGGATTCATCGTCAACGAGCTGGAGCTGTACTTTCAATACGTCGATGGCGTCAAGGACATCAAATCGCGGAACGTCCAGCAGGTCGGCTTGCTTGAGCTAGGGTTTTTCCCAAAGGCTGACATGGGCCAGGCTATGGCTCAGGTTGTGGCGATGTCCGACCGAGCCATGTCCTGGATGCCGCCTGGCGCATTGCCGCCCATGATCATGCGCATGGACGCCGGCAGCGTCCCCATTGGCTTCCTTGTGTTCAAAAGCGAGGGCAACAAAACCTCGATTGGGGCGATGGGAGACCTGGCTAACAACATCATCCGTCCGCTGGTGCAGAAAAACGTTCCTGGCACCGTCGCCATCTCGCCCTTCGGCCCTAACATGCGCTCGATCATCATCAACGTCGATCCGCAGAAACTCCTCACTTATGACCTGAACCCCGATAGTGTTGTTGAGGCGGTGAGAAAGGGCAATGTGGTGCTTCCAGGCGGAAATCTCTACGTCAAAGACTCGATGCCGACCACCAACAACAACGCCACCGTGATCGACATAGAGCGACTGGGAAACATCCCGATCAAGCTGGGCCAAAATGTCTATCTGCGGGACGTGGCCACCATCCAGGACGCCACGGACATCACCTACGGCTATGCACTCGTAGACGGCCAGAAAGCGTGCCATCTGCCCGTTATCAAGAAACCCGATGGTTCGGCGCTCGAAGTCGTCAACGACGTTCGCAAGTCGCTGGATACGTTTCGCAACGCCGTACCCCAAGACGTGAAAATCGACTTCGAGTTCGACGAATCGCCTACGGTCATTCATGCAGTCCAGAGCGTTGCCACCGAAGGGGCTATCGGCGCCGCCCTGACCGGCCTGATGATTCTCTTGTTTCTCCGCGACTGGCGGAGCGTACTTGTCGTCGTCAGCAATATCCCGCTGGCCCTGATTGGAGCGTTGTTCGGGCTTTGGGTGACGAAAAACACGATCAACATCATGTCTCTGGGCGGCATGGCCCTGGCTATCGGCATTCTCGTCGATATGTCCACTGTGACCATCGAGAACACGCACGTGCAGATGGAGGGCACGTCGAACGTGGCCACGGCGGCACTGCGCGCCAACCGCGCCACGTCGGTGCCGATCTTGCTAGCACTCTTGTGCATTCTGTCCGTGTTCGTGCCGGCGTTCATCATGGAAGACCCGCTGCGGTCGCTGTTCATGCCGCTGACCCTGGCAGTCGGCTTCGCCATGATCTTCGCGTACCTGCTCTCCAACACCTTGGTACCGATCTTGAGCGTCTATCTGCTCAAACACAAGGAGAATCCTGCGCATGAGGGAGAGAAGAAACGCGGTTTGTTCGATCGGATGATCCAGGGGTACAGCAGGATCGTGGACTTGTTTATCCGCCTCCGCTGGTGGGTAGTGACAAGCTATCTTGTCGCGTGCGGCCTGGTCCTGGGGTTTCTGGGGTTAGAGGTCGGCACCGAGTTGTTCCCCCGCGTCGATCAGGGAGAGTTCGTGTTGCGGTTCCGGCCGCCGGCCGGATCAAGTTACGAGCTGACTCGCGAGATGGGAGTGAAGTGCTTGCAAGAAATCGAACGGCAGGCCGGGGAGGGGAAACTGGAGAGTTCCCTTGGCTTCGTAGGCCAGGTCGCTCCCAATTTCGGCATCGACAACATGGTGTTGTTCATGCGCGGACCGGACGACGGTTGGCTGCGAGTTAAATTTATAGAGGACAGCGGAATCAAACTGGAAGAGTTCCGCGAGCGCCTTCGCCAGTCCCTGCCCGAACGAGTTATCCCGTGGTTAGCCGAACGCCTGGAGACGGGAGGCTTGGACAGCAAGGAGGCTCGGCAAGAAGCACAGAAATGCAGCTTCGCCTTCGAGCCGGGCGACATCGTGAGCCAGGTCATGAGTTTCGGTGCCACCCAGCCGATCGCCATTCGTACTATCGGTACCGATTATGACAAGGTCCGTGAACACGCGGAAAAGATCGCCTCCCGGATGAAGGACATTCCCTTCCTCCGCGATATCAACTTTGAGCAGACACTCGACTATCCCTCCGTCGAGCTCGAGATCGATCGCGAACTGGCAGGGCTGGTCGGCATCACCCCCGAAGACCTCAAGCATGCTCTGGTCATGGCGACCTCCTCAACTCGCTTCACCAACCTCAATTACTGGATCAACGTGAAAACCGGCTTCGACTATCTGGTGCAAATCCAGGTGCCGCCCCTGCACATGGATAAGCCGTCCGACCTTGAGGAACTGCCGCTGAAGATGGTCAACCCTTATGTTCCGCTGATGCTTCGCGACGTGATAAAGGATGGCCACGTTCGCGAAAGTGTGCGGCCCGGCGAGTACGACCGCGATATGTCGCAGCGGTTCTTGACCGTGCTCGCCAACGTCGAGGGTGAGGACATGGGTCGAGCGATCCAGCAAGTCCGCCAGGCGGTCAAAGATGTCGGCGAAGCGCCCCGCGGGATACGTGTGGAGGAGCAAGGTCAGATTCCGCAGATGTCCAAGATGTTCAAGGCGCTGGGAATCGGGCTGGCGGCGGCCGTCTTCGTCATCCTCGTTTTGTTGACAGCTTATTTCCAATCGCTGCGCCTGGCCCTGACCTCTCTCGGCGCCGTGCCGGGTGTCCTCGCTGGCATCGCCGTTATCCTCTACTTCAGTAACACCACGCTCAATATCGAGTCATTCATGGGTTCGATTATGTCCCTGGGCGTATCCGTGTCCAACTCGGTGATGATGGTGGCGTTCATGGATGAACACTGGAAGGCGGGCAAACCGTCAACGGAGGCGGCCCAGCGGGGCGCCAGCGAACGCCTGCGACCGATCTTGATGACGGCTTGTGCCATGACGGTGGGCATGGTGCCGATGGCACTGGCGTTGGAGAAGGGAAGCCAAATGGAAGCACCGCTCGGCCGGGCTGTAATTGGGGGATTGGGTATGTCCACCTTCGCCACTTTGTTGGTGCTGCCTTCGATTTTCGCGGTCCTTATCGGTACGAAAAAGGCCCGCTCGCCCTCGCTCTACCCGGACAATCCGCAAAGCAAGTACTACGATCCTCAGCTTTACGCCAACGCCATCGAGGGCGAGCGCGAGGACAATGCCTAGTCCGAGCCGCACACGCTGCGCAGCGGAGTAAACGGCGCTGCGTGCGCGGCTGGGCAGTAAAGGAGATGAACAATGGAAACTGCCGTTCGACCTAACATCCGTATTCATGCTCCTCGTAGCCGCCGGCTTGGCCTCTGGATATTGGCAGTGCTCGCAATCTCGGGCTGTGCCAAGGAAAAGAAAAAAATTGCCCCGAGTGTCTCCGAGCCTCCAGCCCTTCACTTGATGTATCCCGAACTCAAGAGCATTAGCCGAGTCGTCGGACAACCGAGTTTTGTCCAGAGTTACGAGCGAACGTCGATTTATCCAAAAGTGACGGCGTTTATTGAAAAATGGAACGTGGACATCGGCGATAAGGTACAGAAGGGCGACGTGATCGCGGATCTCTTCGTGCCCGAGCTGCGCGAGCAATGGCAGACGAAGAAGGCCACCGTCAAGCTCGATAAAGAGAAGGTCGCCTTGGCCCTTAAGATGGTGAAGGTGTCTGAGACCGAAGTCAAGGCGGCCGAGTGGCATGTCGCTGAGGCGCAGCGGATTCTCGACGATTACAAGGCTGCCGTCGATCGCTGGGAGGTGGAGGACGAACGACTGGCCCGCGAGGTCAAGAAAAGCGTTGTCGATCCACAGGTGCTCCTGGAGACGCAGCATCAGCACCGGGCAGCCGTTGCCCGGTGGAATGCGCAGAAGGCTACCATCGCCAAGGCGGACGCGGAACTGCTGGCGAAACGAGCCGCACTGGAGGCAGTTATCGTGGATGTCTCGGTGGCCCGAGAGAGAGTGGCCGTCGCCGAGAGCGAGGCGAAGGTGTTTGAAGCGTGGGTGGGCTACCTCAAGCTGTTCGCGCCCTACGACGGCATCGTCGTGGACCGCAACGCGAACACGTGGGACTTCGTCCTGCCCCAGAGCGGCGACCCCACGGCCATCTCCCGTGCTCCTCACCTCTCTCCCAACGGTCAGGCCGCCCCTATCTACGTGATCGATCGCACGGACATCATTCGTATTTACGTCGATGTTCCCGAGAGAGATGCCGACTTCATCCATGTTGGTTCGGAAGCACAGGTCAAGGTTTGGGCGTACCGCGATGAGTGGATTCGGGCATCGGTGACGCGCCTCTCCTGGGCACTCAATCCCAAGAGTCGAACCATGCGGGCCGAGATCGACATACCCAATCCTCAAAGCAAGATCCTGCCCGGAATGTACGCCTACGGCAAGGTGATCGTCGAGCGCCCTAATGTACGAGCGCTGCCGAAATCCGCCTTAACCTATGCCGGCGGAAAGGCCTTCATCTGGCTGTACGAGGACGGAAAAGCCAAGCGTACCGAAGTCCAGACCGGCGTCCAAAGCGACAAATGGGTCGAGGTCATCAATCGCGGCATCGGACGAAAATTCCACGGCCATGAAGAATGGGAGCCCATTAACGGATCGGAACAAGTGCTTATGGGCCCCCTGCTCACAACTCTTACGGAAGGGGCACCCGTGCGGATAGATCAATCGCCGCCGGAGATCGAGGAGGAGCCTTTGCAAAGAAAAGATAACACCATGTAAGTCCCTTAGAGAACTGCTTCTCACGTACTCCTGTGGGGCGGTCTTCTGGGACTACTGAGGGTTCGGACAATGCGTAACGAAAGAATGATCCAAGATGCCATCGTTTCCGAGGCGATCGAGATTCCTTCGGAGGAGGACCGGGCCGCTTACGTCGCCGAAGCCTGCGGTGACGACGCCGAGCTGAAGCGGCAGGTGGAGCAACGAATCGAGGAACATTTTCACAATGAAGACCACAAGGAGTCCGGTGGCGCTCCGACCAATGGCAAGCGCGCTTCGGAGCACACTCCGAAGCGAAATGGAATAAACCAGGATGAAGAGCGTCAAGCGCAGATCCAGCGCGTTGGTCCCTACAAGGTCTTGAAGGAGATCGGAGCGGGGCCGTCGAGCATCGTCTATCAAGCCGAGCAACAGGAACCCGTGCAGCTCCGGGTTGCCATCAAGCTCCTCAAGCCAGGCCTCGACTGGCGCGAAATCGTCGCCAACTTTCAAGCCCAGCGCCAAGCATTGTCACAGCTGGAACATCCCAACATCGCCAAGTTTCTCGGCGCAGGAACACGGCAATCGGGTCAACCTTACATCGTTTCGGAATTGGTAGAGGGGCTTCCCCTCACCAAGTATTGCGACCAGCAAAAGCAATCTCTCCACGAGCGGCTCGAGATGTTCGTATCCGTTTGCCGGGCCGTACAGTACGCCCACCAAAAGGGAGTCATCCACGGCGATCTCAAACCGTCGAATGTGTTGGTCTCCAGCCAAGATAACAAAGCGGTGCCCAAGGTGCTCGACTCCGGTGTGGCCAAGGCAGTGCGACGAAAGCTGCGCGAGGATGATCCATCCTCAGGCCCCGAAGCTCTACGCGACAAACCGGAGTACCTCAGTCCCGAACAAGCCGATCCCAATGCCCCGGACATCGATACACGCAGCGACGTCTACAGCCTGGGTGTGCTCCTGTATGAGCTGGTGACGGGCACAACGCCGTTGACACCGGATCGTCTGAAAGATGTGTCAATGACGGAGACGCTGCGGTTGATCCGCGAGGAAGAGCCTCCCGCGCCGAGCGCCCGGCTGGACGAATCGACAGAGCGAAAGGACTCCGTAGCGGCGAAGATGCAAATGAAGCCGGATGCGTTGGTCAAGGCCGTGAGCGGCGACCTGGATTGCGTGGTAAAGAAGGCGCTACAGAAGGACCGTTCCGCCCGCTATGACACGGTGAGCGAGCTGGCGCACGACATCCAGCGCTACCTGGCCAAGGAGCCGGTGGAAGCATGTCCGCACGGCACCCGATCGCAGTTGCGGACAGTAGCGCGGAAGTATCGGCGCGTCACGATGGCAGCGGCGATGATTCTCGCCTTCTGTTTCCTTATTGCGATGGCAAGTGCCGGCTTAGCTGTCTGGTCATGGATTGACGAACATCATGCCAAGAAGGCGGAACAACAGGCGCAACAGAAACAACAAGAAGCCGAGAAGTCCGAGAAGGAGGCCAAGGGAAATCTCCAACAAGCACAGAAGGCTTATGAAGGGACGAAGAAGGAGCGAGATCAGGCACGGGAGGGGGAAAAAACGGCACGAGAGAAGGAACAAGAGATAAAAGCGATCTTGGATTTCTTCAAGGGTAAACTGCTGGCAGCAGGCCGCCCTGCGGACGTGTCTCTGGCCGAGGCCTTCTGGGCTGGAACCCAGGGCAAGGACGCGACCGTGCGCAAGAACGTGACTTTGCGCATGGCGGTGGATGAGGCCGAGTCGAGAGTGACCGCGGCGTTCGTGGATCGTCCGCTGGCAGAGGCTTCGGTCCGCGAGATGCTGGGGCAGGCCTATTTGAATTTGGGGGACGCATCTCAGGCAGTTAAACAACACGAGCGCGCGCTTGCATTGCGGGAAGCTTATGAAGGGGACAAACACGCGGAAACGGTTGAGTCCCGCAATCAGCTTGCCCTTGCTTACCGGCTCGCCGGACAGACCGATCAGGCCAGCCGCCTGTTTCACTATTTGCCCAATGCACCCTCACATGCTGCTGCGCTGGCCGAACGTGGAGCGGCCCTGCTGATGCGGAAGAACCCCGTCGAGGCCGAGCTGAAGCTGCGCGAGAGCTTAGGAATCCGCATGAAGTCGCAGCCCGAGGACTGGACCACGTTTGAGACGAAATCGCTCCTGGGTGAAGCGCTCCTGGATCAGAAGAAATTCGACGAAGCCGAGCCGCTGCTTCTGTCTGGCTACGGCGGCTTGAAACAAAGTAAGTCTCAAATCCCCTCTCAGGATAAGTTTCGCATAACCAAGGCTCTCAAGCGCCTCGTGCAGCTCTACGAAAAGTGGGGCAAGCCGAACAAGGCGGCAGAGTGGCGGAAAGAGTTGGAGGCGACTGAGAGATCGGAGAAGTCCTGACGCTACCCCTCTCGCGGAGCGCGACGTTGGAAAGTTGTCTTTCAACCAGCCCGGAGCGCGAGCGACGGGCGCTTCGGCCCGTCGCTCGCGCTCCGGGCTAGTGCGATTTGATATTGCGGTCACGTCAGACGCAAAGTTCCACTTTAACACTTGCTCACCTTTGTCCGCTCTGTTACAAATTGTTAAGCTTTTATCCGGCAGATGAATTCGTTGAGTAATGCCGCTCGCTTTCTCGTCGGCCCTTGTCTGCGCGCCGCATCGGAACGGCTATGTAAGCCCAGCTACACCAGGAGATTACTTCATGACAGGAGGATCCGCGAATCCCACCGTCTTCGCCATGAAGCACCCTATCACGACCTTGATGTTGGTCGTGGGTCTGATTAGCGGCGGCGCCGTCGCGTACTCCAAGATGCGCGTGGACATCTTCCCCTCGCTGAACGTACCCAAAATCTACGTCTTCCTCGATTACGTCGGCATGAGTCCCGACCAGATCGAAGGCTTCATCGTCAACGAGCTGGAGTTGTACTTTCAATACGTCGATGGCATCCAGGACATCAAATCGCGGAACATCCAGCAAGTCGCCCTCTGCGAACTTTCCTTCTTCCCCGGCACCGACATGGGACAGGCGATGGCACAAGTGGTGGCCATGTCCGATCGCGCCATGTCGTGGATGCCCAAGGGCACTCTGCCGCCCATGATCATGCGCATGGATGCCGGCAGCGTGCCGGTCGGCTATCTCGTGATGGAGAGCGACGTAACTTCGTTGGGAAAAATGGGGGACCTGGCTCAGAACGTCATACGGCCGCTTGTGCAAAAGTACGTGCCAGGCACCGTGGCCATCTCGCCGTTCGGTCCCAACATGCGGTCCATCATCATCAACGTCGATCCCCAGAAGCTCGCCGCCTACAATCTGATGCCTCAACACGTCACGGAAGCGCTGATGACGGGGAACACTGTTGTCCCGGCCGGAAACGTCTACATCAAGGATTCGATGCCCATCGTCGCCAACAACGCCACGGTAGTCGATATCAGGAAGCTGTACGACATTCCAATCAAGCTAGGCGAAAACGTCTATATCCGCGATGTTGCTACAGTTCAGGACGCTACCGACATCACCTACGGCTATGCGCTCGTCAACGGCAAGAAGTCGGTCTATCTGCCGATCATCAAGAAAGACACCGGCTCGACGTTGACGGTTGTGGCCGACGTGCACAAGTCGATGCAGCTTTTCCGCGACGCCGTGCCCGAAGACGTGAAGATCAGTTTCGAGTTTGACGAGTCGCCGACGGTGCTGGCGGCGGTGAAAAGCGTCGCCACCGAAGGCGCCATTGGCGCGGGTTTGACCGGCTTGATGATCTTGTTGTTTCTCCGAGATTTGCGAAGCGTGATCGTCGTCGTGTGCAATATTCCGCTGGCACTATTGGGATCGTTGCTCGGACTCTGGATGACGGGCAACACCATCAACATCATGTCGCTGGGCGGCATGGCCCTGGCTATCGGCATCCTCGTCGATGAAGCCACCGTCACCATCGAGAATGTCCACGTCCAGATGGGACATACGAAAAACACGGCCACGGCGGTGCTGGACGCCAGCAACGCTACAGCGGTGCCGCGACTGTTGGCCCTGTTGTGCATTTTGTCGGTGTTCATTCCAGCCTTCCTCATGCAAGATCCGTTGCGCTCGCTGTTCATGCCGCTGACTTTGGGCGTCGGCTTCGCCATGATTTCGTCCTATCTGCTCTCCAGCACGTTTGTGCCGATCTTGTGCGTCTATCTGCTCAAGCACACCGAGCATGGCGAGGAGAAAGGTGGACTGTTTGGGCATCTCCTTGCCGTCTACAGCAAGGCCGTCCACTGGTTCGTCCGTCTGCGCTGGATAACGGTGCCGGCTTACCTGGCGGGCTGTGTCCTGATTCTCGCGGTTGTTGGATTGCAGGTAGGGACCGAACTATTTCCCCAGATCGACTCAGGAGAATTCGTGCTGCGCTTTCGGCCGCCGCCCGGATCGAACTTCGAGCTGACGCGGCAGATGGCCGTCAAGTGCCTGGAGGAAATCGAACACGAGGCGGGAGCCGAGAACATCGAAATCACGATGGGCTTCGTCGGCCAGGTAGCTCCCAACTTCGGCATCGACAACATGGCCCTGTTCATGCGCGGTCCGGACGACGGTCAACTGCGCGTCGCCTTCCGAGAAGGGACCAAGATCAAGCTCGATGAATTTCGCGAGCGTCTCCGCAACGTATTGCCCGAGCGCGTGCTGCCCTGGTTGGCGAAACGGCTGGAAGAAGGCGGATTGACCAAGACGGAAGCGCTGGCTCAGGCTGAGAGGTCCACGTTCGGTTTTGAGCCGGGCGATATCGTTACCGAGGTCATGAGCTTCGGCTCCTCGACGCCGATCGCAGTTCGTCTGGTCGGCACGGACCTGGGAGAAGTGCGTAAACATGCGGAAAAAATCCGCACGGAGTTAAATCGCATTTCCTATCTCCGCGATGTCCATTTCGAGCAACAGCTTGACTATCCCAGCATCGAGGTTGAAATTGACCGCGAGAAAGCCGGCTTGAGCGGCATCACACCCGCCGACGTGGGAAAAGCCCTGGTCATGGCGACCTCTTCGACACGATTCCAATCGCTCAACTACTGGATCGAGACCAGGACCGGTTTCGATTACCTGGTCCAGATCCAGATGCCGCCCACGGCGATGACCAGTCCGCAAGACATCGAACAGTTGCCGCTGGCGCCGGTCAATCCCCTGGTCAACCTCACGATCCGCGACGTGGCGACCGTTCGCACCAGCGTACGGCCCGGCGAACTCGATCGCGATATGTCGCAGCGCTATCTGACCCTGACGGCCAATGTCGAAGGCGAAGACATGGGCCGTGCCTCACGCCAGGTCGAAGCGGCTGTTGCCGCCGCCGGCGATCCGCCACGCGGCGTGCGTGTAGAAACCATGGGGCAACTGCCGGCCATGGAGGCGATGTTCCAGGCGCTTGGAGTCGGCCTGGCAGCCGCCGTATTCGTGATCCTCTTGCTGCTGACGGCCTATTTTGAGTCGCCGAGACTAGCGTTGATCTCGATCGGCGCTGTACCCGGCGTTCTCGCGGGCATCGCTGTTATTCTGTACACGACCGGGACCTCGCTGAACATCGAATCGTTCATGGGTTCGATTATGTGCCTGGGCGTTTCCGTGTCGAACTCCGTGATGCTGGTAACCTTCATCGACGAACACTGGAGGAAGGGGACGCCAGCGACAGAAGCAGCGATCCTCGGCGCCAGCGAGCGCTTGCGGCCAATCTTGATGACGGCGTGTGCCATGACAGTGGGCATGGTGCCGATGGCCCTGGCGCTGGAGAAGGGTAGCCAGATGCAGGCTCCGCTTGGCCGCGCCGTGATTGGCGGACTCGTGATGTCGACCTTCGCTACCCTGCTGATCGTGCCGTCGATCTTCGCGGTAGTCATCGGCCGGAGCAAGTCCCGCTCGCCGTCGATTTATCCCGCCGATCCGGACAGCACGCATTTCGATCCCGTGCGATTTCCTCCTGAGGTCGAAATCAGTGCAAAAGGCCCGACAGAAATGGTCAAGATCGAAGATTCTGAAGAATCGGTGGTCGTCGAAGCCCTCCGCGTTCCTCGAACGGGCACGCATCCTCCGACCGACGAACACATCCGCACTCCAGACGGCAATGGCGCGTCTTCGACCGCACCGGATGGAAAGTCCCAATTACCGCCTTCCCACGGAGATAATTGATATGAGCCGAATTCCTTGCCCGATGCTTTCGCTTCGTTCGGTCGGCGGCAACCGGCTGCTGTTCGGCCTTTTGGCTGCTGTTCTTGCGCCGGGCTGCGAAAAGCCCAAGATCGATGTCAAGAGCGTTACCGATCCTCCCGTTGTTCACCTCGTTCAACCGCAGGTCCGGTCGATCACACGAATCGTGGGACAGCCGAGCTTCGTGGAAACGTATGAACGCACGTCGGTCTATCCGAAATTGACCGGCTACATCGAGAAATGGAACGTGGACATCGGCGATCAAGTCAAGAAAGGCGATGTGCTTGCCACCCTCTTCGTGCCGGAGGTTCGCGAAGATTGGCAGACGAAGAAAGACACAGTCAAGCTCGATGAGGAACGCGTTGCGTTGTCGCTCAAGAGTGTCGAAGTGGCCCAAGCAGACGTTGAGGCGGCTCAGGCGCGGCTACTTGAGACGGAAAAGATCCTGGCTCGATTTCAGGCCCAGGTCGATCGCTGGGACGTGGAGGTCAAGCGCCTCAAGCGCGAAGTGGACAAGGGCGTAGTCGATCCCCAGATCCTTCTCGAATCGACCAATCAGTGGAAGGAGAGCATCGCGGCAAGGGACGCGGCGGACGCAACGATTCAGAAGGCCAAGGCGGACCTGCTGTCGAGGAAGTCCGCACTGGCGGAGGCCAAGGTCTACGTGGATGTCTGCCGTGCTCGCGTCAGCGTGGCTAAGAGCGATGCCAAGCGCTTGGAGGCGTGGGTGGGCTACCTGACACTCCCGGCCCCCTTCGACGGCGTCATCTCAGCTCGTAACGCCAACACCTTCGACTTCGTTCTGCCTGCCACCGGCGACCCCACGGCCGATCGCAATGCGCCGCACCTGTCGCCCAGCGGCAAGGCCGCACCCATCTATGTGGTCGATCGCACCGACATCGTTCGTATCTTCGTCGATATTCCCGAGGCAGATGCCAACTATGTCCACGGAGAGAAGGACGGCGATAAGAACAAGCATCCCGTCCCGACAAAGGCGAAGGTCCTCGTTCAGGCATACCGCGACGAATGGATTCCGGCCGTGGTCACGCGCACCTCTTGGGCCCTCAACGTCAAGAGTCGTACGCTTCGCGCCGAGGTCGATCTGAACAACCCCGGCAGCCAGATTCTGCCCGGAATGTATGCCTACGGTAAGGTAATCATCGAACGCCCCAACGTCCGTGCGGTTCCGAACGCCACTCTGGTAAAGAATGCGGAGAAGACCTACGTCTGGACGTTCAAGGACGGAAAGGCAACGCCGACGGAAGTGCGGACCGGCATCAGTGACGGCCAATGGACTGAACTTAACAACCGTCAGTTGCCGCCGACATCCAGCGGCGAAGATCCGTGGACGCCGATCGATGGTTCGGAACAAGTAATTGTCGGCGACTTGTCGATCCTCACCGCGGGAGGTCCGGTGAAGGTTGCGAAATGACGCGCGCCTGTACAGAGCCGCGACCGTTAGGGAACGGTTAGACGAAGACCACTCCCTTACGGTCGCGGCTTTGCTCGACTAAGGTTTTATTGCGGCAGTATCCGCTTAATTGCCGGTGGCGTTGCCTTGCTTGGCTGCTCGCTTTTGTCGTCCTCATTTCCACCTGTCTGCTCTCCGGGCGGCAAGACTGCGGGAACCATCATCGGTGGTGCGCCCATCTCGGCCGGACCGGCGCCACAGACGCCCCCGCCTTGTTGTCGGGTGACCTGTATCGCATCCACGAGGTCCGGGGAGCCGCTGTGAGGAGGCCGCGGCGTGCCGTAGGGAACCAGTCCATTTCCACCCATGTTCCAGAAGACGGTATCGTCGGTCAAAACGGAAGTGTAAGGTCCGAAGCCGAGCGGAGCAACATCCGCAACGGGAGGGATGGGATGATCTGGCGCGGGTCCGTGCCCCCATCCGCCGTCGTATCCGTAGGGCAAAGGCTTCGGATTGCAGAGACGGTGCGGACAATAACCCATGTAATACGGGGTGTAGTACGGCATCAGTGGGAAGTAACACCAGGGCTTCCAGCGAATCGATGTCGCTATCGGAGCTAACGGAGAGTAATAGGGTATATAAGTATATTTCCACCAGCAAAAGACGCAGCGTTTCAGATCCGCTGGATCGGGGCCTGGAGGATGGACGCCAAAGGCTTCCACCGGCGTAACAATCGCCGGGCCGCGACACTTGCAGATGCCGCCGTTGGAGTATTCTTGAGCCGCCGCTGGCGGGGACAGCGTTGCGGCCACGAACGCCGAGGCAAAAGAGAATAAAAGCAGCCGTTTCATTGAAATCCCTCTCGGTTGACTCGGTCGGCGTCGCTTCTGGATGCGTCGCTACCGAGTGTCGGAAACAGAGCATTACCGGGTTGCTGGCGGCGGTCCAGAGCCGACCAGCGGCAAGTAGTCAGGCCGAGTCGTATTCACCGGCAGGAGCTCGCCAGGCTTTCGCAAGAACGCGATGTCTCTCGCTGGGTAGCCCAGCGCATGGAACAGTTCGAACTGCGCCGTGTTGTATTCGGCGACGGTGGCGATGTAATTGTCGTAAGCCGTCATTAGCAGCTGGAGGGCGAAGACCGCTTCCTGTGGTCGAAAAATCTGGATCAGGACATTGCCGAATCGTTTCGTCTGTTTGAGTCCCTCGACGTTGCCGTTGTAATTGACGAGGGCCCCGCGAACCTCACGTTCCGACTGGACGACTCGGGCCGCCGCCGACTGGACATCCGCCTGGGCCCTGGTAATGTCCGCAGCGACCGAGTCCTGGATTTGGAACAACTGGACGATGGCCGCCGACGCCATTCCGCGCTTCTCCTTGACGTCCGCCATGTTCCCCAGGCCCAGGTTCTCCGTCATAAACAAAACCTGGGGCGTAATGTCATCGCGGAAGTTCCACTCGTTTATCTTGCCCCCGTTGCCTTGGCCATAAACCGTGGCCTGCATCAATTCGTAGGGCGTCGTGAAGCCGTTGAACAGGAGGGCGGGCATGAGCGGGCGCGACTTCTCCCGGCGGATGGCTACCAGCATCGCTTGGACCTGAGCCTGATACTTCGCCAACTCGGGACGGTTCGTCAAGCCGATCGGCATCAGGTCGTCCAGTGAGCGTTCTGGATCGATTAGCGTGATCTGAAGGTGATCGTCTTCAAGCGGCTCGACAACCGCCCGGGGGTCCAGGCGGAGGACCTGAGTGAGAGAGGCGCTGGCGATGCGCCAGTTCTGGCGGGCAGAGACGGCGTTCTGCTCCAGATCGGCGAGCAGATTGCGGGCCCGATCGATCTCCACTGCCGAAACTAGGTCGCGGCTGAGATCGGCGATCTCCTGGACCAGTCTGCGGCCTCGCTGAACGGCGTCGATGGCGACGGCGTACTGACCGCGATATTTGTGGACATTGAAGTAGGCTTGGGCTGTCATGAGCAAGGCGTCGTTCTTGGCGCTCTGGATGTTCCAGCGCGCGGCATTAAGATCCTGCCGTGCACGCAGAGGTTCGAAGATTATGTCGGAGAGGAATTGCATCTGCGGCGAGGGAAGCAGAGGCCCACCCGGCACAGGCTGATAAAAATAGTTGGGGGTGGATGGCGTAAAGGTCATGCCGCCACCGGCCCAAAACAGGTTGATGTTGTTATTGAGCGGTCTTCCGAAGCTGCCCGGTGAGTTTTGCCCGAGGGCGTTTACTCCAGTCGGAATGTTGACGCCGCGATTAAAATCCGGGCCGAAGCCGTCGTGTCGGATGTAATCCTCACCGAGGTTGAGTGAAGGAACCCAGAGGACTCTAGCTTTCTGAAGGTCCGCCTCGGACATCCATGCGCTGGCCTGGGCGGCGACCACGATGATCGGCCGGGCATCAGCCAGCCGCAAGGCCGTAGCCAGATTGATGGGAAGACGAAGGTCGCCGGGCTGTAACGGTGGTGGCTTCAGATCCAGAACCTTGCCATCGTTCGGCGGAGGCAGTTCCAGAGGCGATTTTTGGCTTGGACGCGAGGAGGCGGTGCTCTGCTCCGGATCGCGCGGCGCAGATGCCTCCGGTGAGCCGGTAGCGGCCACAACCGGAGATGACACCGGCTGAGCGGCTGGAACCTGCGCGTGACAGGGTATCGAGCCCAGTCCGGAAAGCAACAAGATCGAGACGACGATCAAGCCCTTGTTGAATCGCTCCATCGGCATAGCTCCTTCCGCTCCCCTCGGACGTATTGCCTTAGCTTTCATCGACTCTGGCACCGACGATATTCATGTCCGTTGGCCGCGCCAGCGCTAATCCCCATCACAGAGTCAGCGCGTTGGCGGTGGAGGGCCCGTGCCCACCGCCGGGAGGAAACCAGGCCGCATTGTGTTCACTGGCATGATTTCGCCGGGGCGCCGAGCGAACTCGATTTCCTGGGCCGGGTAACCAAGGGCGTGGAACATCTCGAACTGCGCGGTGTTGTACTGGGCAACTGTGGCAAAATAATTATCGTAGGCCAACTTTAACAGCACATGAGCAAAGACCGCTTCCTGCGGTCGGAAGATCAACTGTAGCACGTTGCCAAAACGTTTGGTCTGCTTCAGACCCTCGATGACGCCGTCGAAATTGACGAGAGCCCCGCGCAGTTCGCGTTCGGCCTGAACGACGCGAGCGGCTGCAGACTGAAGACGAGCCTGTGCCCGGGTTACGTCTGCGACTACCATATCCTGATACTTGAACAGCTCGACGGTGGCCTGCGATGCTTCGCCACGCCGCCACTTGACCATCGCCATATTTCCTAACCCCAGGGCATCTGCCTGCCATAGGAGTTGAGGGCTCCAATCTTGCCGGTAGCTCCAAAAGTTCAGCCTGCCGCCATAGCCGAAGCCCTGGACTCCAAATTCAAGTTGCTCGTACGGTGTCTGGAAGCCCTGGAGCATGACGGTAGGCAAGAACGGGCGCAACTTCTCCTGACGGATGCGCACGAGAGCCGCCTGGACCTGCGCCTGATGCGCCGCCAATTCGGGGCGATTCGTCAAGGCGATCGGCATGAGGTCGTCAAGCGACCGGGAGGGGTCGATCAAGGTAATCTGCAAGTGGTCGCGTTCGAGTGGCTCGACCACCGCGCGGGGGTCCAGGCGGAGGACCTGGGTAAGATTGGCGCTGGAGCGCCTCCAGTATTGGCGGGCGGAGACGGCTTGCTGCTCCAGGTTGGCGAGGAAGTTGCGGGCCCGATCGACTTCCACCGCTGGAACAAGGTCCCGGCCCAACTCGGAGATCTCCTGGATCAGTCTGCGGCCTCTCTGGACGGTATCGATGGCGCCGGCATACTGGCCGCGATACTTGTGGACGTCGAAGTAGGCCCGTGCGGTCATGAGCAAGGCGTCGTTCTTAGCGCTCTGGATGTTCCAGCGCGAGGAATTCAGGGACTGACGGGCACGCAGCGGCTCGAAGATCATGTCGGTCATGTTGCGCATTTGGAAAAGGGAGCCGCCGGCGTAGAAAAAGTTGACATTCTGGCTCAAGGGCTTTCCAAAGCTGCCCGGAGAGTTTTGCCCAAAGATATTCTCGCCCCCAGGAATATTAAGGCCGTTGAGAACATCGGGGCCGGGGCCGTCGTGGCGCGTATAATCGAAGCCGAGGTTGAAATCGGGCACCCAGAGGACCTTGGCTTTTTGCAGCTGTGCCTCGGCGACCCAGGCACTGGCCTGGGCGGCGATCACGATGAGCGGCCGGGCTTCGGCCAGCCGCAAGGCTGTGGCCAGATTGATGGGGTAGCGAAGATCTCCCGGTTCCAGCGGCGGGAGCTCCAGCTTGACGGCTTCGCCGCCGGGGGGCGGCGGCAACTGCAGGGAAGACTTCTGGCTCGGCCGCGCGGGCAGTTCGAGAGGGATAGGAGTTTGGGTCTGCTCGGCAGCGCCCCTGGCGCCGGCGCCCCGGAGTTGCGTCATCGGCTGCGGCGAAGGTAAATCCGGCTTTTCCACCTGGCGGTCGGGCGGCACCGAAGACTGAGCGCGGCAGGGCATCGGCCTCAAGCAAGGAAGCAGCAAGACCGTGAAAACGATCTCTATCCGTTTGAATCGTTGCATCGGGATGGCTCCTCCCAGTCATCTCAGTCGCGACCGTAAGGGAGCGGCCGCGCCTCCCTCCACTCCTTCCCGGTCGCGGCTAAACTGTCTGATCTAACGATTACCTGGTCGACGGTGGCGGTCCGGTGCCCACCAGCGGCAGGTAGTTAGGCCGCGATGTCTCCACAGGCGCCAAGCCATCGGGCGGCCGGAAGTACTCGATTTCCTGGGCTGGGTAGCCCAGAGCGTGGAACAGTTGGAACTGCGCCGTGTTGTACTCGGCTACGGTGGCAAAGTAATTGTCAAAGGCTACCTTAAGCAAGAAGAGAGCGTAGACCACTTCCTGCGGTCGGTAGATCTGTTCAAGGACATTCTCGAACCGCTTGGTCTGGCCCATACCTTCGTAGTTCTTGTGGTACGTGACGAGACCTGAGAGTAAGGAGCGTTCGGCTTGGACAACGCGGGCTGCCGCCGACTGCAGGGTTGCCTGAGTCGTAGTTATTTCCTGGGCCACCGTGTCCTGTATCTGGAACAACATGGCGGTAGCCCGCGATTGCTCTGCGCGTCGCTTCTTCACCAACGCCGAGTTGCCAAACCCCATGTTTTGCAATTGCCAGACCACTTGACCGCTAATGTCATCGCGAAAGCTCCACAGGTTCAGCTTCCCGCCATTGCCGGTCGCGAAGATCGATGCCTCGGTAGTCATGCCTCCGGGAGTCTGAAAGCCGCTGATCACGACTAAGGGAAGGAGGGGACGCAACTTCTCCTGACGGATGCGCACTAACGCTGCCTCGATTTGTGCTTTTTGTGCCGCCAATTCGGGACGATTGGTCAAGCCGATCGGGATGAGGTCGTCGAGGGATCGTGAGGGATCGATCAGGGTTATCTGGAGATGATCGTGTTCGAGGGGCTCGACCACGGCGCGGGGGTCCAGACGGAGGACCTGCGTAAGATCGGCGCTGGCGACGCGCCAATTCTCGCGGGCGGAGACTGCCTGCTCCTCAAGGGCGGCCAGCAGGTTACGGGCTCGGTCCACCTCGACCTTGGGAACGAGGTCCCTGCTCAGCGCGTCGATCGCCGCGAGCAGCTTCCGCCCTTGATCGACGCAGTACACAGCGCCGGCGTACTGGCCGCGATACTTGTGGACGTTGAAGTAGGCTTGGGCGGTTTCCAGGAGCGCTTCGTTCTTGGCGGTCTGGATGTCCCAGCGCTTGGCGTTGAGGTCTTGCCGCGAGGCTAGAGGCTGAAATATGACGTCGGTGGTGGCGACGGCCTGGTACAGCGAGAAGCCGGAAATGAACCAGTTGAGGTTCTGATTAAGGGGTTTTCCAAAACTGCCGACGGAGGGCTGCCCTAAGGAATTGATCCCTTGCGGAACATTGATGCCCTGATTAAAGTCCGGGCCGTAGCCGTCGTGCCGGAAATAAGCAGCGTTCATCATGAATGCGGGGAGCCAGAGGACCTTCGCCTTCTGGAGTTGCGCCTCGGCTACCCAAGCGCTTGCCTGTGCGGCGGCCACGATCAGCGGCCGGGCATCGGCCAGACGAAGGGCGGTAGCCAAGTTGATCGGGAATCGCAGATCGCCGGGTTCCAGGGGCGGCAGCGGCAGAGTCACAGTTTCTCCGCCCGGCGGCGGCGGCAGCTCCAGCGGAGACTTCTGGCTCGGCTGCGGGGGCAGATCGAGTTGCACAGGCACTTTGAGGAGGGGCGATGCGGTGGTCGATCGCGGAGAAGGAAGCTGTTGATCGGCCCCGCCGTCCGATGGCGGCTGAGCTGCGGGCTGAGCGGAACAGGGCAAGTCACCCCACTGGGCGACCGTCAGTACAGCGAACAGAACCAATAACCTGTTGGATCGAACCATAGGATAACTCTTCCGTCCCCTCGGTCGCGGCCGCAGCCGCTTCCGGTCGATCGGAACGCAAAACACAATTGCAGCGGATCGTGAAGTCGTAGGCTTTAATCGGCAAGTGGCGAAGAGAATGTTGATAGCGAATGCGAGGATTACGAAGTTTTTAGCCAATCGACGGGTTCTACGAAACGTAGGGTTACGAATCGGTCATTTGTACGGTGTCTCCCTCATACCACCTGCTGACATGGAGGAGATGCGTGAAATGCTTAAGAAGAAACGGCGCTGCGGAGGATTCCCCATCTTTATTCTGAAAACGTACCCCGTCAGCGACAGCTACTACTGTCATTACCGCGACTATCCTGTTGCCGGTACGCCGCGCGGCCATGTCGTGTTTGTGCACGGCATTCAGAGCCATGCCGGCTGGTACGAGCATTCCTGCACGCGACTTAGCGAAGCTGGATTCCACATATCGTTTCTGGATCGCCGCGGCTCCGGTCAGAACTCCGAGGCACGCGGCGACACGCCGAGCTTTCGCCGTTTGCTCGACGACATCGCCGAGTTTTTGCGGCCCCTGCGGCAACAAGAGCCGAAGCTGCCCATCTTCCTCAGTGGCATTTCCTGGGGAGGCAAACCCGTCGCCGCTCTGCAACGCCGCCACCCCGGCCTGTGCGATGGACTAGCCTTGCTGTGCCCCGGCTTTTGTCCGCAGGTTCGGCCCAGCCGTAAGGAACGGCTCGGCATCGTGTGGTCGCGCCTGACCTCGCCGCGCCGCTATTTTCCTGTGCCCCTGAGCGATCCGCAGCTGTTCACGGCCACGCCGCGCTGGCAAGAATTCATCCACGACGATCCATTGTCGATCCGCCAGGCCACAGCACGCTTTTTCGTCGAGAGTGTGCGCCTGGATCTGTATTTGCGATTTGCCGTCTCTCACGTGCGCTTGCCGGTCTTGCTGCTTCTGGCCGAGCACGATCGCATCATCGACAATTTCCGTACCAGAGCATTCGTCGAGCGATTTCCCGCCCTGGATAAGGAAGTGCGAGAGTACACCGGCGCCCATCACACGCTGGAATTTGAGGAAAGGCCCGAAGTCTTCCTCGCCGATTTGCTGCGCTGGTTGGAACGGCACGCTGAATCGTTCCGGAAATCGCAATGAAAGGTCTTGAATGGATGCAATCGTCATTGGCGCTGGGCCGAACGGTTTAACAGCGGCGGCGACGCTGGCGCGGAACGGATGGGACGTGCTTGTGCTGGAAGCGACGCATCGCCCCGGCGGGGCCGTGTACTCCGAGCCGCTAACGGTGCCAGGCCACCTTCACGATGTCGGCGCCGCTTTTTTTCCTTTCGCTGAGGACAGCCCTGCCTTTCGCTTTCTTGATCTGGCTGGCGCCGGCTTACAATTCGCCAATGCGCGTTGGGAAAGTTGCCATCCTGCTCCCGACGGCAGTTCGGTGTCGATCGGCCGCGACATTGAGGAAACCGTGCGTTCCTTCGGTGGAGATGGACCGGCCTGGCGGCGCCTGGCGGAATGGCGGCGCAACATGGGCCGACGTTTGGCCGAGGCGCTGCTCGCCCCCCTGCCTGCGATCGGTGCCGGCTGGCGTCTGGGCATTGGGAATCTACTGCGCTTGGGTCCACAGAGTTTGCTGAGTTCGGGAGCTTGGGCGCGACGACATTTTCAATCGGAGGCGGCGCGGCGCGTGGTGCCGGGGTTGTCCTTGCACGCCGATCTGGGCCCCGATGATTTCGGTGGCGCGAGCCTCGGTTTGGTGCTGGCTTTGCTGGCGGCGGGCAGCGGTTTTCCCGTTCCGCTCGACGGCGCGCGCTCCATCACCCAGGCACTGCTTCGGCGCCTCGAGGACGCAGGTGGTAAGCTGCGGCTCAATGCGCGGGTCACTCGGATCATTGTCCGCCAACGCCGTGCGGTCGCCGTGTGCACGGAGCAAGGAGAAGAGATTGCCGTGCGCCGCGCCGTCCTCGCCGATGTCGGGCCGCCGGCATTGTTCTTGCGGATGCTGGACGAACGAGAGACGACGCGGTGGCTGCGATCTCAGATCCGGCGCTTTCGCTATGCCTGGGGCACCTTCAAGATGGACTGGGCCCTGTCCGGGCCGATCCCATGGCTATCGGAGGAAGCGCGGGAATCGGCCGTGATCCATGCCGGAGACAGCCTCACCGATCTCGCTTCTTTCACGCGCCAGGTCCGAGACGGCCAATTACCGGACAATCCCTATCTTGTAATCGGCCAACAATCGCTCGTAGATCCCAGCCGCGCCCCGCCTGGCTGCCGTACGTTGTGGGCGTACTCGCACGTTCCTTCCACAATCGAAGGAGGATGGGAGAAACATCGTGAAGTCTTCGCCGATCGCATCGAGCGTCGCCTGGAGGGACTGGCGCCCGGATTCCGCCAGTTGATCCGCGGCCGCTTCATCGCTGCCCCGGATGATCTGGAAGCGATGGACGAGAACCTGGTTGGCGGCGACCTCGGTGGCGGCAGTGCCCAGCTGAGACAACAATTGATCTTTCGTCCAGCGTTTCCGTATTTCCGTTATCGCACGCCGGTGAAGGGACTGTACCTGGCGTCGGCGTCAACACATCCGGGTCCGGGCGTTCACGGGGCCTGCGGTTTCAATGCCGCCCGCCAAGCTCTGCGTGACGTCGGCGAAGAGCCGGCGTCAAGCCGGCTGGTAGAGACCCACCAGCCGGCTGACACCGGCCGTTCGCCTTAACTCACAGCACCAAGGTCGCCGAGGATAGCGGCGGCGCGATTGGAGTCGGCCACGCTGTCGAAGGAAGCGTAGCCGACAAACTTATCACCGAGCACAGACATCATCAGTCCGTGCAGACTTAAACCCGCCAGCGCCCATTGCTGCGTCAGACGATGTGCCAGGCCGGCCTGATTGTCGCCCTCAACACGCAGCACCACGGGATTATCGGTCTCGCTCAGACCGGCCGACCGCGCCGCACGTAGCTGCAGCGAACCGGTGATCGGCGCTATGAAAAGCACTCCTGCGCCCGGGCGGTCCTCCAGACGCTTTGTGTAGATGTATTCGAGGTTGGCGCCCGCCTGAGCTAGCATAGACAACTTCGCCGCCACCCCGCCCGCCTGATCTTTCACCTCACCCGACCAGACATGCACGCGATCCAATTTGAAGCCCATGATGATCCCCCTCTTCGGAAAGAACGGAGCATCCAAGATTCGATTATACTCCGCGATTATACTCCGCTTTTGCCTCGCTGCGAACAGTCAACCAAAAACGCCAGCGATCGCCGGGCCGTTTCGACCGCATCGTGGCTGTGTCGGCTCAGTTCGACGTGGACGCCCCCTTTGTAGCCGATTTCTTCCAGCGCTGCCAATACCTCGGCGAAATCGATCTCACCCTCGCCGAACATCAGGTGATCGTGGACGCCGCGGCGCATGTCCTCGATGTGAATGTTCCACAACCAATCGCGCCAACGACGCAGATGAGCACCGATAGGCGTTTCTCCAAGACAATGTAGATGGCCAATATCGATGGTGAGACCAAAGCAAGGATGTGCGACTCGTTGATGCAGTTCCGCAAAGCGTGTCATCGTGTCGATGAACATGCCCGGCTCCGGCTCAAAAGCCAGGCGGACCTTTCTCTTCTCGGCATGCTCGCACAATTGTCGGCATCCCGCCACCAGACGATCCATCAGCATCTGGTCGCTTGCCGGTTCTGCCGCTGTACCAGACCAGAAACTAACCGCCTCCGCATTGAGGGCTGCGGCCACATCCACGGCGCGGCGGATAAAATCGAGGCGATGTAGTCGCTGTCCCTCATCGGAGCTGTGCAAGGTCGGTTGATGTTTGCGCCAGGGATCGAGCAAGAACCGAGCGCCGGTTTCAATGACGACTGCCAAATTGAGTTTCTGGAGAACGTGGCGAACGAGCCGCAGTTGCCGCGGCGTATCCGGATCGTAGGGATTGAGCGCATGATAATCGAGCGTCAAGGCGACGCTGCGATAGCCCAGCTCAGCGAGGATGAAAAGTGTATCATCGAGACGATGGTGAGCGAAGCCATTGGTATTGTAACCCAGACGCATCGCTTCTCTCGATGATGGATAGAATGCTTGGCTAACTTCGGCTCCTCGTTGGAGGCGGCCGTTACGCTTCATTCTAATAAGAGGACTCCTCGGCAGGAATGGGCGGCAGTAGCCGTGCTGTTGGGATTGTGATAAAGTCGGTATGTTTACGAGACTCCCGCCTCAACGCCCGAGGGTCAGATGAACACCGATCGCAACCTTCTTTTCGGTGTGTTGGCACTTCAGGCCGACCTGATCGATACACAGCAGTTCGTCGAGATCTGTTCGCTCTGGTCCACACGCAAAAATGTACTCCTGGCAGATCTTCTCCTGGAGCGCGGCTGGATTGTTCCCGCTGACAAGGAGCATGTGGATTATCTACTCGAACGTAAATTGCACAAGCACGGCGACGACATCGGGGCTGGTCTGGCCACAGTCAGCGACGATGTCAAGCGCTCTCTGTCAGTCGTGAACGATCCCGACATACAACGATCCCTGGCCGCAGTTCGCAAACCGAGGATCTCCGACCCGAACGCAACGATTGACCATGTGGTTGTCTCGCGTCCGCGCTATAGTCGCACTTGCCTGCATGCCAGCGGCGGCATTGGTCAGGTCTGGCTGGCTCACGACAGCGCTCTTGGCCGCGATGTCGCGCTCAAAGAAATCCGCCCGGAGCGCCGCGACGACCGCGACATCCAGGCTCGCTTTCTCCAGGAGGCGCGTATCACCGGCCAGCTCGAACATCCCGGCGTCGTGTCGGTCTATGAGTTGAGCCGAGGAGAGCAGGACCGGCGGCCGTTTTACACCATGCGCTTCGTCAAGGGCCGAACCTTGAGTGAAGCAGCCCAGGCTTACCACGTCAAACGCCTGGCCGGCCAGGCGGATGCGCTCGACCTTCTGAGACTCCTCAACGCCTTCGTGGCTATCTGCAACACCGTCGCCTATGCCCACTCCCGCGGAATCGTTCACCGCGATCTCAAGGGACAGAATATCGTCCTTGGGGATTTCGGCGAAGTCGTGGTGCTCGACTGGGGACTAGCGAAGTTCCTGCACCATCCGGAGACGGAAGCCAAGGGATCGCTGGCCTCCAAGGAGATCGAATATCCGGGCGACTCGAACCTCACCATACAAGGCCAAACGGTTGGCACTCCGGCCTACATGGCCCCTGAGCAGGCCGAGGGCCGGCCCGACCTGATCGACTTTCGCACCGACGTCTATGGGTTGGGAGCGATCCTGTATGAGATCCTCACGGGCCAGCCACCGTTCACCGGCCGCGATACGCGCGAAGTACTGCGGAAAGTTCAGGAAGAAGAGCCGATCGCACCCAGCCTGCTCTGTGCCGAAACACCTCCCGCACTGGAGCGCGCTTGTTTGCGGGCTTTGGCGAAGAAACCTTCGGATCGATACACCTCGGCGGCGGAGTTGGGCCAGGAAGTGCAAGGTTGGCAAGAGGTCCAGCGACGCGAGGCCGAAGAAGCTCTGCGGGCGTCTGAGGCCCTCTACCACTCTCTTGTGGAAACCCTGCCCTTGAGCGTGTGGCGCAAGGATTTGAAAGGACGATTCACCTTCGCCAATAGTCGGTTCTGTGAGTTGATGGGCCGATCACTGGATCACGTCATCGGCAAGACGGATTTCGATTTCTTTCCCGCCGAGTTAGCGGCGAAATACCAGCGCGATGATGCCTGGGTCTGTACGACCAAGACGGTCATGGAAACGACGGAGGAGCACGTCACTGCCACAGGCGAAAAGCGTTACGTCCAGGTCATCAAAACGCCGATTGTTGATCCGCTCGACGAGTGCAACGAAACGCAGGGCATCTTTTGGGATTTGACCGATCGCAAGCAAGTCGAAGAAGAACTGCGCAAAAGCCAGGAACGGTTCGAGTTGGCCGTGCTCGGCTCCCAGGACGGCTTGTGGGACTGGGATATGCAAAGTAACGAAGTCTACTTCTCGCCACGTTACAAGAGCATGCTCGGCTACACGGTGGAAGAGTTTCCGTCTCGAATGGAGGAATGGGAGAAGCGAATACACCCCGACGATGGCGAGCGCGTGATGGCAGCTGTGCGGGACTACCTGGCCGGCTCGTCGCCTCAGTATGAAGTCGAGCACCGCCTGCGGCACAAGGATGGCTCCTTTCGCTGGGTCCTGGCCCGCGGCGTCGCCCTGCGCGATGCCTCCGGAAAGCCGTACCGCATGGCCGGCTCGCACGAAGACATCACCGATCGAAAACGAGCCGAAGAGGCGTTACGCGCCAGCGAAGAGCGTTACCGCTCGGTCATTGCCGCTATGCAGGATGGGATTGTGTTACTGGACACCGACGGCAGCATTCGTGCCTGCAACGCCAGCGCCGAAAGGATTCTTGGATTGTCCGCCGAACAGATCATAGGCCGTACGCCCTCCGACATGCGTTGGGGCGCCATCCACGAGGATGGTACGCCCTTCCCCGGCGAGACTCACCCTCCCATGGTCACGCTGCGTACGGGCCGACCTCTTTCCAATGTTGTGATGGGAGTCCGCAAACCCGACAATACACTCACATGGATCTCGATCAACTCTCAGCCGCTATTCCGGGCCGACGGCACAACCTTGTGTGGAGTTGCCGCATCATTCGAGGACATCACCGAACGCAAAACTACCGAGGCGCAACTCCAGAGCACGACAGCTGAACTGGCGTCGTTCAAGGAGCAATCTCGTCATCGATTGAAGACATGAACTTGCTGGCGAGCGGCGGGGTTTCCCCGCCGGGATTAACCCGGCGGCTCGCTACACCAACCGTGAGACGCCCCAAATGTCCCGAAAATGCGAACGGCCGACGTCAGTTGACTGACGCCGGCCGTTCGTCCTGCAAAGGTGTCGAATCACAGAAGTAGATCGAGATCTTGATCCTCGGCGAGACTGCGTAACTTTTTCATGGCGCGAGCGTTGAGTTGGCGTACGCGCTCCTTGGTGATGCCGAATTGCTGGCCGATCTCCTCCAGCGTACGCGGATCGGCATCCAGTCCAGCTCTCATGCGGATGATCTCACGCTCGCGCGGCTCCAGATACTCCAAGAGACGATTGACGCTGCGCGTCGCCCGCTCGTGGGTCGCCAGGATCTCGTGCTCATCGGTGCGTGTATCCGGAGCCACCTCGAACAGCTCCTCGTGACCGGTCACGAAGCGCTCGCGGCGGTGAAGTTCATCCGGGATGGTCCGCGCGAAGTTCTTCATGATCGCCCAGCTGGCGTAGGTGCTGAACTTGAAGCCTCGACCGAAGTCGAACTTCTCGACGGCTCGAATCAGCGACATGTTTCCGTCCGATACGAGCTCGAAGAAATTGTCCGACTGGCCGGAATGTTTCTTGGCGATGCTGACCACTAAACGCATGTTGGCATTGATGAGCAGTTCCTTGACGGTGCTCGCTTCTCTTTGCAGATCCTCAATCTCCTTGAGCGTCTGATTGCGGACGCGTGACGGATCGACTTCATCGACTTGACCGCCTTCCTTGCGGAACTGATCGCGCAGCTTCGCCGCCTTGTGCTTGAGGAAATTCATCTTGCGGAACAAGTGCTGCTCCTGATCCTTGCTCAAGAGCGGATACTCGTAGCAAGACGCCAGTTCCGCCGGAACGTCCTTCGGGGCGTGCATGGCGCGGCGCTTGGCCTCGTAGGTCGCGGCATCGGGCATGGGCGCAAGCATCGCCGCTTCCATCGCAGGGTCGTCGAAGGAAGGATGCGGAATATAGTCGAGGGGCTGTGCCAGCAAGCGCTGGGCATGCACCTCGTTAACGACTCGGTAGATCGAACTCCGAGTGCGTTGAAAGCGTTTGGCAAGGGTTTCCACGGGAATTCTCCGCTTCCAAGAGTTATAAATCGCTTGTTTCGCCACCGCGTCCAGTGGGCCGGTCAAATTCGGGAACAGGGCCTGCTCAGGATGCTGGCGATCGTAGTTCTTGATCGTGTAGCGAACCGTCTCGACCGAACGTCCCAGGCGGCGCGCGATGCGCCGGCTGACTTCGGTGAGGGTGCCGCCACTGACACGCGACAGGCGGCGAGCGCGTCGCAGAATGTCCTCTCGCTCACCGTCGCTCATCTGGGTGAAGCGACTGCCGCGCTCGACGCGGTCGGGGTGGCTCTTCAAGAAGCGCTCCACCACCGATTGCAAAAAGCCAACTTGTCGTTTGCCCTTGTACACAATGGGTTGGGCGACCAGACCGAACTTGCGCCAGCGGCGAATGGTTTTCGTCGAGACGTTAAGCTGCTTGCTGATCTCGTCCAGAGTCAGAACCGGCTCGGGCGCCTTGTCGATTTCCAACGGCAGCGCCTTGGCCTCGACATGCTCGGCTCTGCGTTCGGCGAACGTCTGATCCATCTGACGCATCGTCTGGATCATCAGACGCAGGTCATGGACTAGATCGTCGCCGCGAATGAGCAGGTCGGCGTGGGCCGTCGGGCGGTAGTCCGTGATTCGCCAACAGACAAAGGGATACGGATACCGCTTGTTGGCATCGACCTCGGCCAGGAGGCGTTCGGCGCGAACTAATTGCTCGGCTCGTCGGGCTGGCGGGGCGAATCGCACTTGTTGATCCGTCAACTCTTTCAAGGCTGATTGCTTGAAGCCGATCACAGCCACCACTCCTTTTCGGCCTAACGTCCGGCTGGTCAGGACGTTTCAGCCGCTTGTAGGCGCCGGCCGGGTCGCGGGTTCCGGTCGGCGCCGGCGTCCTTTTCGTCCTCTTACGGCAGAGGACGCCGCGAAGCATGTCGCGGACCTCTTCTGTTGTTACGTATCCCCCGCAACCAAAGTCCAAAGGGTCTCAAGTTCGGATCCCTGGCCAACCGATCTTCTTCTGAAGAAGACACATTCCAGGGGTAAAAGGGTTCGGGATTATTCGGCCGAATCCTGCCACTCACCCATTGCCGCAACTTCCTCTTTACAGCTAGGACAGGAACAGGTAGATACATCGCCGCCGTCTTATTCGCGGACGGCCAGGAATTCTTTCCAGACTCGCTGCGAAGGTCCGTCGTTAACCCTCACTAGCTTTTTGATATTGCAAAAGTCGGGCCGATCTCTCAATTAATTAGACGGCAAACTCAGCCTTTGGATTCATGATTTGACGTAGATTCTTGCTGCGTCCAGGCTTCCGTTCTCTCATTTCGGGGAGACGCTTCTGCCGCTGGGCCGGCGCGTCCTTGTAAATCTCCCATATTTCTGTACAAGTATACAGGAACCTTGTTCAAAATTGCAAGAGCGGTTGAATACAATACAGGTAAGAGGTCGGGCGAGACCTCGCTAGACTTTCTTTTGCCGCCTCATCTTTTACCCAGGTGGTAAAAAACCTCTCTCCCTTCGACAAGTCCAGCGATCCTCCGCTGTCGTTTCGGGCGCTTATGGCAGGCGACGGGTAGAATCGTGGCAGAGGATTATCTGCCAAGCCGGCAGCTGCCTCCCCACGGAGCTTCTCCATGTCCGCGCTTTTCCGCAAATACCCTTTTCTTATCACGGGATGGCTCTTTTGCTTCGTCTCCGTACCTTCGCTAGCTGCTGAGGGCCCTATCCAGCTGCGTGAGCGTTTCTCCGCCGGCTACGAGTACCATGTGAGCACACGGGTGGATCTTACCGGCACCCTGACTTTGCCACCGGAGAAGGGCCAGCCGGCGCCCAAACCGTTGAGTGTGCGAGGCAACAGCGCCATTGAATACGACGAACGCATCCTCGAACTCGGACAGGATGGTCAGGTGCGAAAGACGGTTCGGCTGTGCCGCCGCACTGACTTTCGCCGCACCGTCGGCGATCGGCCGCAGGAAAACTCGCTGCGTCCGGAGGTGCGCCGGCTCGTTCTGCTGCGCTATCAGAACAAGGAAGTGCCGTTTTCGCCGGACGGTCCCTTGATGTGGGGTGAGATCGATCTCATTCGTACCGACGTTTTCACACCCGCACTGGCGGGAATGCTGGCCGCTCATCCAGTAAATGTGGGCGACCGCTGGTCTGCGACACAGGCAGCCATCCAGGAGTTGACCGACCTGGAGCGCATCGATGAAGGATCGCTGGTCTGCCGGTTGGAGCAGATCGCCAACATCGAGAAGCGTCGCCATGCTCGCGTTTCCTTCCGCGGCACGCTCCGCGGCACCAACGAGGACGGACCCAATCGGCAGGAACTCGAAGGGTATTTCTTCTTTGACCTCGAATCGAACCACTTGAGTTATCTGTATCTGCAAGGCAAGCATTTCTTGCTCGATAAAGATGGGAAAGACGTTGGCCGGATTGAGGGCCGATTCGTGCTGACGTGCCAGGTGAACACGCGCGCGCCGGACCTGAGCGAGGCTGCGCTCAAGGGCGTGGTCACGGAGCCGAACGCCGACAACACCCTGCTGCTGTACGACAATGCGGAGCTGGGCGTGCGTTTTCTGTATCCGCGTCGCTGGCACATTGCCAGCGTGCGTGGCCCTCAGGTGGCACTGGACAGTGCCGACGGCAGCGGTCTGCTTTTGACGCTCGAACCGCTGACGCGTGCGCCGACCGGGGCGCGTTTCCTGGCCGAATCGCGTGATTGGCTCAACAAGCAACAGGCGCGTTTGTCGCGCATCGAGCAGCCGCGTACGGTGCGCGCATCGCCGGTGCTCGAACAATTCGCCCTGGAGGGGGAGATGGGGAAACAAAAATTCGTCATGGACTACTACGTGACGCGGCAAAACAACGGCGGCGCCACGCTTGCCGCTCGCCTCTTGCCAGACGACCTGGCAGCGCTGCGAAAAGAAGTGGAACGCATCGCCCTCAGCGTGGCCATCACGCGCGAACAAGTCGATAAACCGGCACGGTGACGATCCATTTTAGAACGCGTGCAACGCTTTTCATCCGAGCCGCGCACGCAGCGCAGCAAAGTAAGCGGCCGTCTGGTACGTCGCTTACTGCGCTGCGCTGCGTGCGCGGCTCGGACGGAATCTCGGCCAGCCGCACAATAGAATGCCCACTTCGTACAGCCCCCACAGCGGCACGGCGAGAGCCAACATGTTGAGCGGGTCCGGCGTCACTGTCACGACCGCCGCCAGGATGGCTAGCAAGAAAATCGCTAACCGGCGGTTGCGCCGATACCCTTCCACATCGAAAACGCCAATGCGTTCGAGAAAAACCATCACCAGCGGCGTCTGAAATGCGCAACCGAACATCAACGGCATCAGAAGAGCGAAATTCAGCCAATCGCTCACACGCAGCTCCGGATAGTAACCGAGCCAATCGTTGAAACTCAGCAGATAATCCAATCCCATCGGCAGCACGATCCCCTCACACAGACCAACTCCGCCCAGAAATAGTGCGATACTCAACGGCAGATTGACGTGGACAAGACGTTTCTCGTGCGGATACAACCCGGCGGCGACGAACAGCCAAAGTTGATAAAAGAGCCACGGACTGGCCAGCACAATGCCGCAATAGGCGCTGACCTTGAAATAAACCAGCACCGGCTCCGTCACCGTCAGCGACATCAAACTCGGCGGATGATTGACCAGTCGCGTCGCCTCGCCAGTCAACAAGGCCCAGTCCAGCGGTCTAATTCGAACCGAAAGCGGTACCCATTCCTGGTTAACATTTTCCTGCGGAAGACCGAGCATTGCCGCCAGACGAGTCGCGGGCAGCAGGAGTTCCGCATCGCGGGGCTGATTAACGTCGAACAGCTGAGGATCACCTTGTCGAAGTCGCTCCAATAGTTGATCGAATCGCCGCCGGTGAAACTTCGCCAGCGCCCTGTCCACCGGGGCGGCAATAAATGCCAGCATGCTAGGACTGAGGAAAAAGCCCACAACCAAGGCAATGCCGAAGCCGGCCAGTGCCTTCCACAACCGCAGCCGCAGTTCCTCGACGTGATCGCCCAGGGACATGCGCGTGGCGGCGAACGGATCAGCGTCGTAGTCGTTCATGAGGAAACCTCCACCGTCGTAAATCGTTGACAGGGAGGTTTCTGGGCTGCACCGTCTTGGAAGACCGGGAGCGGAAACCGGCGGGGAATCGGAATGTCACAAGAATGCGGGCGCTCTTCTCTGTGGGATTATACTTCTGATTGGTCCAGACGGCACCAGAGAAAGCGCGTCCAACCGAGCGGGCCGAGCCATTCCGCGGCAACGTAACGGCCACGAAACTCGCCCGCCAGGCGCTGCACGTCGGCATGCAAGCGTTTGCCGCTCACTTCTGCGCCGCTATACTCCTGCAACACACGGTCCACTTCACTGTCCTCGCCGTCCCACAATAGCACTACTCGGCGCGGACAACGCGGCGAGGAATGCGACGCCGAGCTATTACCGGGCGATGGAGTACCATTGCTTGCAAAGGCCATGATTTCGCTGTCCCTCCGAATTGATCTTGCTGGGACCGCGGGCGATCGCTATCGTTTGCCATCCCGTCCGAGCCGCGCACGCAGCGCAGCGGAGT
>DATBHJ010000246.1:0-4149 GCA_036557565.1 Gemmataceae bacterium | reverse complement strand
GAATTAGATTATCTCTCCTGGAGCGTCGAAATTCTCTCCTTAGCAAATGAGGTAGTCCTGCCGTGATGCATTTCCCTTTTGCTCGCCACTTGCTCAGTGCTTGCCTGTTGACTCTTTCACTCGCCGGCTTTGTTCGTGCCGAGAATTGGCCGCAGTGGCGCGGGCCCAACGGCGACGGCATCAGTACCGAATCCAACTTGCCGGCGCGCTGGAGTGCGACCGAGAACGTCGCCTGGAGCTTGCCGATGCCGGGCATGGGCGGTTCGACGCCGATCGTCTGGGGGGAGCGCATTTTTCTGACCAGCGCCGACGACAAGGACGATCTGTGGTTTTTGTGCCTGGATACCTCCGGCAAGGATCTGTGGAGACGCAAGCTCGGCAATGTTCGTTTTCGGACCTTCGGCAACGAAGGCAACGGCGCCTCGGCCACGCCGAGCACCGACGGCAAACACGTCTGGGTCTTCGTTGGTTCGGGCGATTTCGCGTGCTTCGATTTCGACGGCAAGGAAGTGTGGAAATTCAATGCTCAAGAGAGATACGGTAAGTTCAAAATTCAGTTCGGCATGCATACGACACCGGTCTTGTACGGCGATCGGTTGTATTTGCAGCTGCTCCATTCGGCCGGCGCCTGGGTGGTCGCTCTGGACAAGAACACCGGCGAGACGGTCTGGAAGGTGGAACGAAAAAGCGACGGCGTGGCGGAGTGCGAGCATTCCTACGCCTCGCCTTGCATCTGGCACAACGGCGACAAGGCATATCTCGTCACGCATGGCTGCGATTATGCCATCGCGCATCGCCTCGATAACGGCGCGGAGATCTGGCGACTGGCCGATCTCAATCCCAAGGAGCGCTACAATCGAACCCTCCGCTTCGTTGCTTCTCCGGTCGCCGTCGCTGACCTGATTGTTGTTCCGACAGCCAAGAATGGTGCGGTGGTCGGAGTCAATCCCTCGGCCACGGGGATGATTCGCGCCGGCGGTTCCGGAGAGCAGTGGCGCAGAGCCAAAAACACGCCGGATGTTCCGTCCCCATTGGTCCATGACGGGCTGGTTTATTTGTGCCGTGAAGATGGAACGCTGATTTGCCTGGATGCCAAGACCGGTGAGCAACACTACATGGAGAGCCTGCACAAGCAGCGTTATCGGGCGTCGCCGGTCTATGCCGACGGGAAGATCTACCTCACCGCCCGCGACGGTGTTATCAGCGTCGTCAAAGCAGGCCCGAAGTTCGAGTTGTTGGCGGTCAATCGCATGAACGATGATATCTCGGCCTCGCCGGTCATCGCCAAGGGCCGCATTTACTTGCGCTGCTTCAAAGCGCTGTACGCGATTGAACAACGAAAATAAGAGCGAGGATATCGTCAGCGGGACGCTGGCTGCAAGGGCGTGCCATTTTGGAAAAACGCGACGAGGTCTCTGCGCAGCTTGTGCAGCGATTTCTTGTCAATGTACATCATGTGGCCGGCATCGTAATAACACATGCAGACGCGCTTGTGTAGCTCGCCATCGAGGTCGAGGTGATCGAACGTGTAGCGCGTGGCCAGGTAGGGGGTAGCCAGATCGTAGTATCCGTTGGCCACGAAGACGCGCAAGCCCGGGTTTCGTGCCAATGCCTCTCGCAGCGAGGGCGAGACGTTCAGATAGCGATTCTTGGCCTGTCCGAAATCCCACGGTTGAACCCGGCTGGTCAAGATGCGGTAAGGTGTTTCACGGACAAACTGGAGTTCTTTTGCCAGGTATTCTTGCAACAGGGCCGTGTACGGTCCCTGAACAGCAGTATAACTGGGATCAAAACCGGGGAATTCTGCAGCAGCGTCGCCATCTTTACCTACATAACGACTATCGTAGCGCCCCGCGACCTGATGAGAGCCGCGCAGCAACTCCTTGAGGAAACGATGTATCTCGATGCGTAGGTTGGCGTGACGAACGTACTCCTCGGAAAGTCCCGTGTAGCGTGCCAGTTTGCGAGCAATGTCCTGGCGTTCGTCGGCTGTCAACGTGCTGCCTTTCATCAGTGCGAGTGTGTACTCGCTCAGGGCAAATTTCTCGACTTCCTCCAAAGTCTTCTGCCGGTCGGCCAGCAGCTCCGGAGCTAGTTTTTTGTGATACCACGCCGTTGCCGTGTACGAGGGCAGGAAAAGAGGATAAGGCAGGTCGTTGCCGTCGTCGAATCGGAGAGTCTGGAAGTTAAGGACAGAGGAGATGAGGATCACGCCGTTAAGATTCATGCCCAACCGATCCTGGAGACTCTCCGCCAGGCCAGCGGCGCGCGTCGTCCCGTAGCTTTCGCCGATGAGGTACTTGGGCGAATCCCACCTGCGGAACTTTGTTGCGTACAAACGGATGAACTCGGACACCGAACGAATGTCTTGTGTGACTCCGTGAAACTGCTTGGCGTCGTCGGGCGGCTCGGCACGACTGTAGCCGGTCGTCACCGGATCGATGAAAACCAGATCGGCGCAGTCGAGCAAGGTCGCCTCATTGTTCACCAGTTGATAGGGCGGCGCGGGAGAAGCGCCGTCCCCGCCGAGATCGACGCGCTTGGGCCCCAAGAGACCCATGTGCAGCCATACCGAAGAGGAGCCCGGTCCGCCGTTGAAGGCGAAGGCGATCGGCCGCCGCGACACGTCCTCGCCCTTGCCCAGGCACTTGGTGTAGGCGACGAAGAACACATTGGCCTTATGCTTGTCTTCCTCCTCCTGAACCACCAGTGTTCCAGCCGTGGCTTCGTAATCGAACTTGACGCCGCCCAGGGTGATGGAATGCGAGGTGGTCTTCAGAGATTCCTTGCCGGCGTCGCTGGTGCGCTCGGCGGCTTCCTTGGATTGCGTTTTGTTCTCTTCGGCCGGCTGCGCCGCCAAGGATAGGGCCAGGAGAAGCGAACTGATCGAAAAGCTACGTATTAGAGGAGACATGGCCGTCGCACCTGCTCTTATGACAACTGCGGGCCGTCGAGAGGCTCCATTGGCCCTCGGACAGGACTCGGCACCGTGACTATAATATAACCCAGCATCGCCACGCAATCTCCATTATTTAGGAGCGAGCTTTATGGCTAAGATGACCCCCCTCCAATCGTTGGTGGCCACGGGGACGAAACTGTGGCTAGATTCGGTAGACCCCGACGAGGTGAAAGCCAATCGCGCCTTCGGCGCCACGGGCGCTACCTCCAACCCGATCATCATCTCTGACCTGATCAAGACAGGACGCTTCGATCACTTGCTCATGGACTTGATCCGCATGGGCAATGACGATGATTCGCTGGCCTGGGGCTTGACGGATCACCTTGTTCAAGAGGCCCAGCGGGTGTTCCTGCCCGTGTGGGAAGAAACCAAGGGTGATGACGGCTACGTCAGCTTTGAACTCGATCCGCTTTTGGAAGATCGCTCCTGTCGCTTGTCGTTGGAGGAGCGCAAGGCCCGGTACGTGGAGTTGGGCAAAAAATGGAGTAAGGGCCACAAGAACCGCATGATTAAAGTTCCGGCTACACCAGCTGGCCTGGGCGCTCTGGAAGCGCTTGCTGCGGCGGGCGTCACGCTCAACGTCACGTTGATCTTCGGCGAAGATCAGTATCACGCGGCCCGCGAAGCGATTTGGCGCGGTGCGCAGCGGCGGCCTGGCGGCTTGACGCAGTTCAAGTCGGTTTACAGCATCTTCGTCAGCCGCCTTGACGTTTATACGGAGAAGCAGGTCCCCTCTCTATCGCCTGCCTCACAGGGGCAAGTCGGCATCGTCAACGCCAAGCGCATCTGGAAACTCAATAACGAATTCTGGGCCAACAAGAAACTTCCTCTCAAGCAGGAGATGATCTTTGCCAGCACGGGCGTGAAGAAAAAGGGCGATCCAGCGTGGAAGTACGTCGAAGCATTCGCTGGCGACGGTATTGAAACGAATCCGCCAGCGACCAATCATGCTGTGCAGGAAAGTGGCCGGACCTTCACTCGGCAGGTGGACAAGTTACCTCCGCCGGAAGTCCTCAAGGAGATCGATGAGAAGGTGAACATGAAGCACCTCGAAGAGACCCTCATGGAAGAGGGGCTGAAGAAATTCGCCGATCCGCAACACGCGCTGTTGCATTTGATTTCGGAAAAGCGAGCCTCATTGACGGCGGGGGCGGCGCGCTAATACCTTTCCGAGCCGCGCACGCAGCGCA
>DATBHJ010000245.1:0-6186 GCA_036557565.1 Gemmataceae bacterium | reverse complement strand
AGACTCGCTTCCGGCCGCTGGTCAGGCGCTACCGGACGGGCTTTCCACCCGCAAGGTTCCGCTGAAAGGTTTCTGATCAGTTTCCTACATCTCGTCCTCCCTTCCCAAGCTTTCTTGGCGCAATCGATAAAACCGGAGCAGGCAACGCTCGCTTCCCGGTAATCTCGGAGTTGGGCCGGGAATCGACCCGACCGCGGTGGCGTCCTGGGCTTGCTGCTTGGGATTTGCGATCCAGTTCGGCCCAGCTTTCGCCTACAGCGCCAACACCGCTTACAAGATCCGCAAATCCAAGCCGGAGATCAGATGGCTGGCGTTGCTCGCCATCCAGCTGGTCCACGCGCCGATCAGCTTCAGTCCGCCAGAGTCGTCGTGGACGGCGGCGCGGCACACCCCGTTGTCCTTAGTCAGCTTGATGTAGCCGGCGTGCTGCTTGTGGCCGATTTGGACCCATCCCGACTCTCTCGACTTCTTCGTCCGCTTGTCGATTTTATCCTGTTTCAAAATCTCGAAGACGTAGCGGGGATTCCCTTGGATGAGGTTGACAAGATCGTCGTAGCCAGCGCCGGTTTTGAACAGGAAGTCGATCTGAAAGTCCATCGCATGATCCCTGTTGGCTGCTGGAGTTATTCCAGTCGCGTGACTGCCTCTGCCACCACCGCCCTGATCTTCCCTCGCCATCTGGCCACCGTCAACGGGTCGCGGCCGACGCGGACCCGGACTCAGACAAGGCTACCCTCGGTCACGGTTCAGGCGACGACGGGTCGCGACTAAGGCTCGCAACTGTGGAATGGTGGGCATCGGCGGATGATGCAGCATAGTATGGCAGTTGGAGCAAACGATGGCCAAGTCCGAAAGACGGATGCGCGTCTCGGCTGTCAGCTCGGAAACAGGAACGATATGGTGGCATTCCGCGACCCCAAAGCCTGTTTGGCCGTAGAAATCATAAAAGTCAAAATCGCATACTTCGCAACGCAGACTACCGGTTGTGGCAAGGACATGTTCCTTCTTGCGCTGGACGGCTTTGGCATTGCGCTCCTTCCTCCTGTGGAGGCCAAGGCGTTCTCGCCCTTCGGCGAACTTCTCTTGCTGGGGCCATCCTAGGTTAATCCGCCGCCTATTTGGGTGTAAGCCCAGCACCCGGACGCGCAGGGTTTCACCAAGGGCAATTGGGCGAGCACTCGGCACCTCGCTCTCAGCAAGGAGTCCAGCGCAGGCCTCTGAAAGACAGACTAACCACCCCATCCGCCAGCGGCTGGCAACGATACCAGTTGTCACCGACCCGATGGGATGTTTGCCCAGGAATGCGACACAGGGATGGTTGCAGAGTTGACGCCGGCTGACGTAAAGCCTCCGTTTCTTGGCATCGTGCTCGCAGACGACCACCTCCACCCCGTCGCCTTTCTTGAGCGACTGCGATGCCTTGCAATCCGGCCGCGTCCAAGACAATTCCTCGTTACGCAGCCACGCCCGGAACCCGCTCTGAAACTCAAGAAAAGCGCCGCCCGGGTAGAATTCGACCACCTTGCCCTTTGCACGGCTCCCTTTGGGATGCGTCTTGCGTGCTCTTTCCCAGGGTTTCTCGCCCGTGTACGGATGCCCAAGCCGAACACATAGTTCGCCCGAGAGCAGCGCCGTATGGACTGCTTTGACAATCACCGTAAGCTCGGCCCCTGGTTTCAACGTGATCTCTGGCATTCCTGGCCTGTTCAGCCAGGAAAGATAGGAGGGATGCATGGTCCCTTTAATCTTCGATCCCAGACTGAACACAACCCCACGGGGAGTAATCGCTAACACAGTGCCTAGCCGGTTTTGCCCTTTCACCGGTCTCCCGACGATGTCGGGCATGGACCCGCAGCCTAACCGGATTTCACTTGCCACAAGAACCCTCACACGGCGGATCAGACAAGGCGCGATGACCAAAGGCATGACGACCGCGGCTTGCTCAGACTCGTCAGCGGCAGCCACCAGTTACCTCCGCAACACGTGGATGTTGGTGTCCGTCGCCACATGGGGCTGCACCAGAAGGAATTATAGCTGCCAGCGAGTACCTCGTCTGGAGTGCTTGCGTCCGCGCCCAACCGCGCCGGCCGACGCTCCACGTAACCCGCCAACTCCCCTGGTTCGGCGGGGCCAGCCAAGTGTACACTGGTTAAGGTGAGGGAAGGGCAGTAGGAAGAATCACTGCGAGACCAGCGTCAACAACGGGATGCTTAGATCCAAGCTCTTGCCCATGCCATAACGCTCATCCAGATGGCAGCCAGCGCAGAGCAACAGCGGCAGTTCATCGACCTCTTGAGCTAGCTGACGATCATGCCGCATCCTCGTATCCCTACCTCTGAAGCGGCCAGGTAAGGATTTCCCAAAACAGCTCGGCCGCGTCGTGCGGTGTCAGCCGGTCTTTTTGCTGGGACCGAATCATCCTGGACATGCCGCTGGACTTGAGAAACATCTGCTCGCCGTCGTCGGCGACGCTGACGCCTTCGTTCATGCTGTTCGTAGCGTTTGGGTCGTTGCTGTAGACGATCTGGTTTGTGAAGGCACTGCCGCCGAGGCCGCCCAGCCGGATCCCGTACTGGGCCACGTTCTTGCCGTCCCTGTAGATGATCGCGGTGAAGTGGTTGGCGTTGATCCTCTTGAACTTGCCCACGAAGCCCGGGCTCTCGGCTGCCAGCCCGGCCAGTGTGTCCTGGAAATACTTGGCGATGTCCTCGTATGCGGCCTCCAGAAAGGTGTCGCGGTCGTGCTCGGTGAACTGCTTTTTAACCCGCAGCTTGCCCGTCCGCGCGCCCGGTGCCGCGGCGGTCGCCGCAGGGGACTGCGCCTGCACCTTGTCCCCCGCGCCGCGCGACTTCGCCGCCGTGATCTTTTGGATTGCGAGCTGTGCCGCGTCCTCCACCTTGATCTTGCGGAGGTCCAGGTACCCCAGCGTCGGCCTGATGCCCGGGATGACGGTGTCGTCGAGCCGCAGGGGAAGGATGTACTCGTCGTTCTCCTGGAACGCCCTCGCTTGGGCGGACTTCAGCTCGTGATTCGTCCAAGCCTTGGCCGCGTAATGGGCGGACAGGAACATGACGCAGAACCGCGCCTTTTTCGAATACACCTCGTCGAGGTGCTGATACAGGTCGCGGCCCCACAAGTTAGCCTGCTCCCAGTTGTCGTAAAAAACCTTGAGGCCGTGCGCCTTCAGGATCTCCGCGAACTGTAGCACGACCGACCGGTCCTCGCCAGCGAACGAGACCGCGACGTCGTACTCGAACTCACCGCTGGCCATGTAGAATCCCCCCAAGGTCACGCGCAGCCTCACCGGGCGGTCACTGGATGCTGATGGTGACGGTCGCGGAGCACGTGGCGGGCGACGACGCTTGCGGCAGGCTCCATGACGCCGACGGTCCGGGGCATCCTTTCATTCCCGGTGTCACGGTCCGGACGGTTCCGCGATTTTTTGTAGACGCGGCGAACTAGATTCCTATCAATTGCGCAGTGACAATGCGCGACTGCGCTTATGGCCGGAGTACGTGCTCGACAGTATTATACGCAGAGAGCGCGCCGTTTGGCCGATGTCGAGTTCCCAAACACTCCGATGCTCAGCGCCAGCGCGGTGAGCCGAATCTTCACAAACCCTCCGCTCACCCACCAGGAACACGCGGACGCCCATCCTAAAGCCTTGTTGTACGCCCGCGAGCGCGGCAACGGATCAGATCCTGAATACCAAGTTCATCTTGCCGTGGATGATTTTGAAAAGGCGGCAGGCGATGTCTTCGGACAACTTCAGTAGGGACTGATGTGCGCAGACCTGCTGAAGGACATCGGTGAGGTGAAATAGGGCCGCCCGCACGAAGAGAGAGTACCATGATCGAGAACGTGCATCTCCACTTCGTCCTGCACGCACCGACGCCTGGCGGGCTGAAATGCTCACGGCTGTTCGACCTGATTGACGGCTTGGATCCCGCCGTCCTGGATGATCTGCTCATCGACCTGTACATTGGGTACGACATCCCGGAGTCCCAGACGCGCGGGCAGCGCTACGCCGACTTCAAGCGAGCTTTCCTGGCCGCCAACGCCAGCTGCAAGGACGAGAACGTAGTTGTCTTCGGCTTGGTGACCTACGTCCTGGCCGAAGCGTACCGGAAGAGCGACATCGCTCGCTTCGAGCGAAGTATGGACGGACACCGCATGGTCCTTTCGATTGTTCAGGAGCAGCTGAGGAAAGAGGAACTGCCCGTGTCGGAGTTGCTCAAGCACTCGCGCGAGGTCATGGACCAGATCGAGAGCTTGCACCGAGAGCTCGAGGTGAGCCGCCGTTCGTACAAGATGTTTTGCGACAAGGTCGTTGCCCCGCTGGTGCCGCGACGAGGTTGACAGGCGCACCGCTCAGGAGTCCCCCATGAACCGGTACTTCGTCGAGTTTGAATTTGAGAGTCCGCTACGCGCGGTCTACTGGTTCTCGCTGACCTTCCACGCCCGCAGCCCCGAACTCGCCGCTGACGTGGCTCGGGCCTTCAGGGCCGGGATCGAGCAGCACCATCGGCTGCGGCACATGGGAGGGCCGGAGCGGCTGGACGGCACGCTACGCTCCCCGCGGCTAAAGGAGTACATCGGCGCTCTCTCGGGCGGGAAGGCCGTGGCGATGGAGGTGAATGCCTACACGCTGCGCAAGATCGAGCCGGATCTCGACCTAAGCTTCGACGAGAATATGGAGCTGGCGGCTGCGGAAGCCGCCGAGTTGCTCCCGGCGACCATCGCGAGCCTTCGGCAACACAAGATGCGAGTCCGAATGCTGCGCGAGAGCGAGCTGGGGCACAAAGACGAGTTCCTGGTCATCAACATCATTAACCCGCAGGGGTGACTTCTCCACTGCAGGACGCCTGCCCTTGGGATAGCGAATTGAGGAGAACGCAATCGGCGGTTCCCACCTCACCACGCCATGCAGATCCAAAAGACGATCGGTTGCAAGGAGTTTGAACGCCTACTTAATGAATGGAAAGAATGCTTCGTCAACGACCGAGAGCCCTGCCCCGAAGACGGGAGGAATGCGGCGATGAGACAGCAACTTGCCTTGAGCTACGAGCAGATGCGCTCGCTGGTGATTCAATACCTGGCGCAGCCTTCGACAGACCCGCGACAATTGAACGACCTGCACGGCGGCGTGGCAAAGCTTGCGGTCGAACAGCACGGGATAACTCCGCACCGCGAGGGAGATACGGGAATCATAGAATTGATGTATGGCAGTGGCGTGCGTCTGACTGACAAGGATATCGGGCGGGTCGTTAGCATCATCTGGGATCTGATCATCGAGGGCGTAGTCCGCCCTGGGAACGAGAATGGGGGCGACGGCCAACTCCCATTCTTTTACGTCACCGAATTCGGGAAGGAAAAGATCAAGAATGCTATGACTCCCTACGACCCGGACGGCTACCTCAGGGGAGTCAGGAGGGACATCTCCGGCGTGGATGACGTTATTATGACTTACCTTGCCGAAGCCCTCCATACGTTCCGAATCGGTTCACTACTGTCTTCGCGATCACACTGGGCTGCGCGTCGGAAAAGGCGTTGCTGTTGCTGCTCGCGGCCTACGGGGACGCACTTCAAAACCCTCGGCAAGAGAAGTTCCGCAAAAATACCGAAGGACTAGTCATCAAGCGGCAGTTCGATGAATTCAACAAGATGCTGGAGAGCCACCTCAAGGGTCTGCTGACTGCCGACATCAAGGAAAACCTCGATGTCGCGCTACTCGCCGTTTTCGCCATGCTCCGGACGAACCGCAATGAGGCCGGGCATCCCACCGGTAAGACCGTCGAGCGTGAACAAGCTTACGCCAACCTGATTATCTTCCCGACATATCTCAAGAAGGTCTACGAACTGATGTCCTGGCTAAAAGCGAACAAGCCACTGCCATGAAGTTGAATTCAGGATTGAGTGGCATCAGCATTGCTCGCGTCTTGAGATAGTCGGACCACCAAACCATTCGTAATCGTTGACACAGCGTTAATGAACGTTGCGCGCTCCGGGTTTTATTGACATCGGCGCGCATCGCATTTCCCTGATCTGCTCCGGTTTTATCGATTGCGCCAAGAAAGCTTGGGAAGGGAGGACGAGATGTAGGAAACTGATCAGAAACCTTTCAGCGGAACCTTGCGGGTGGAAAGCCCGTCCGGTAGCGCCTGACCAGCGGCCGGAAGCGAGTCT
>DATBHJ010000244.1:0-19230 GCA_036557565.1 Gemmataceae bacterium | reverse complement strand
GCCGCCATCGCCTCGGCTAGTGTATCGGGTTTGTCGTCCTCGAAGGCCAGCCCGCCGTAGTCCAGCGCCCTGACGACGAAGCCGAACATCTCCTGGTCGCCAATCTCGATATGCCCGTAGCCCCGGACCCATTGGGCGATGGCCGGGAACAGTTGCTCGATGCTCTGCTGCTCTGCGGTCGGCCTGACCATGCCGACTCGGTGGGCTTCTCGCTGCTGCCGCAAGTAGCCCTGATAGGCCCGCTGCACCTTCGGAAGCTCCCGGTGGACGGCGACCTTGATGCCGAGTTCTTCCAGGTGCGGGAATAGCTCCTTCCACTGCGGGTGGCCCCGGACGTGGATGCGCCGGGGCCGGTGAGCTTTGCCAATCATCGGTCGCCGCATGGCCTGGGCCAGCAGCGTGGCCATGTCATTGACCGTGGGCCTGCCCTCGACGTGGGCATCGGCCAGGAGGGAGCCGTCCGGGGCCACGACCATCCCCCGGTAATGCGTCTGGCGCTGCGTGATCGGCTTGGGCAGCGCTTGAAAGTCCGCCTCCCAGGTTTCGTCCTCCCGACGCAGCCGCTTGAACCGCCTCTTGAGGAAGGACGCACCCTTGCCGAGCCTCAGCTTCTCCTCCTCTCGTGCCACGGTCACTTCCTCTTGGGCGAGGTCACTTTGGATCGAGGACACGGCCTGAGAACAGCACGGCGCTGGTGTCCCTGTCCGTGATGAAGAACAGGAAGGGGTGGTCGGCCTTGAAGACTATCGGTTCGGTGGCTGGCCTGACGGCGCAGAGGCCCATGCTCACGCCGGTTGCGGCTGCCGCCTCGGTGCCCTCCTCGTTGACCTCCACGAACGCCTTGTGGATGACTTCGGAAATCTGCAACGGCCCCTCCCCAATGCCGCTGAAATCGGCCTCGTCGCTGAAGGCCAGTTCAGCGCCCAGGGCGCACAGCACCGGCTTCAGGCGGAACTCCGTCTCCATCGTGAAACGGGGGAGCGAGACGATGATCCCCTCCTCCTGGTAAAGCTCGCCCATTACCTGCTGATATAGCCCTTCCGATGCGAACCTTGTCTCCAGTGCAGTGAGGCCGTCCTTCTCAGTGGGCAGCACGATCAGCATGGACAGTTCCCAGCCCTCGTAAGGCATGTCGAGGGCCTGGAAGCCGTCGCCCTGGTAGTAGTGGTAATAGCCTCCCGTGCGGTGCATCATCGGCACCTTGCCGATCCCATTGGGACCGTGCCAGTCTTCGTCCGTAGTGCTTCCCTTGTCGAATAGCTCGACCCACTGGCCCTTGAAGTAGATGGCGTTGGTGAGGATCAGGCGGGTGTCGGCGTTGATGCAATCTCGCCGGATCAACTCCCCGATCTTCTCACGAGTCTTGTCACGGACCCAGGCGTTGATCGACTTCACAGCCTCGTCCGGTAGGGCGACGAAGTTCACTTCGTTGAAGGCACCGTCATAGAAGTCTGCGACGGTCTTCTTGTAGGCGGGGTTGAAGTGGTAGCCCTGCTGGCCCCACAGGGCGTTGGCCGTGACCAGTTGGAAGGGCCGCTCTCCCTCGCCGTTGACAGACTTCAGCAGATCGGCGTACTGGCGGTTCTGCTCCTCGACGCTTTCGGGTGCGCCGATCAACTCGGCCATCACCCGGCGTGTCTGGCCCCTTGCGCCCACGGCACACATGACGAGGGCCACCTGGATGCTGAACGGGGAGAGGAACAGGTTCTTGCCCGCCTGGGTGCCCGCCAACTTGTCGTAGAGGCGGGTGGCAAAATCGTTACGAATGAGTGCTGCTGTATTCATGCTTCATCGCTCCTTGTCGGTGGCCGTCACTCCTTGCCCAAGATCAGGCCCACCGCCCAGCAGCCTCGGACGTGCGGCCCAGGCCCCCGGCAGTGGGTCAGGATGTCGGCGTTGTCGCAGCCACTTTCTTCCAAGGCGTCGGCTAGAATGGGCAAGCGGTCAAAGGCCCGGTCATCGTAAATAGCTTGGACCAACTTGACTACCGTGCCGTCGTTCCACGTCAGCCAAGAAGGATCGACTGTTACTGCTCGAAATGGCAGTGGGCCGTAAATGTCTCGAAGGCAATCGCATTGGGCTTTTCGCTCCTCAGCCCATTCGGATATGACGTTGTTCCAATCCAAGCCCTTGCTCTCGCCTGTAACGATCTCGTGGTTCACCGCATCCCATGCGACTTTGATTCCCCGGTGCTTCCCGGCGCTCTCTGCCCGCCAAAGTGCCCACGTTTCAGGAGCAACCGAGGCGTGACGCTCGTGGCCAAGAAAAATCTCGAATTGTTCGACCTCGATTTCCCCATTCCCAAGGGCAACGAGGTTACGCAACTCATCGTCCCAATGAGGAATTGTTACTCCCTGAGTGCTGCGAACACAACAAGCCCCAGCGAACAGGCGCAGTTTCCGTCGCGTTGAAAAACTGGCAGAAAGGCCGCACCAACGAGTGAATCGCCGTCGCCAATTTCGAGCCAACCATTCCAGCATGTCTTTGGGCGAGGCACAAGTCAGCCACTCAGCCTCGGTCATGGCGTCACTCCTTGCCTAAGATGAGGTCGATGACCCAGCAACCCCGCACATGATTCCCCGGCTGGCGACAGTGGCCCAGAACATCGGCGTTGTCGCAGCTACTTTCTTCCAAAGCATCGGCCAGGATGGGCAGGCGGTCGAAGGCTCGCTCGTCGTAGATGACCTGAGCCAGTTTCGGGATAGTGCCATCGTTCCAGGTGAGCCATGCTGGGTCGAGAGAGACGGGACGGAAGGGGTTGCCGATGATCTCACGGAGAAGATCGGTTTGGCCCTTGTTTTCAAGTGCAGCCTCATGCACCCTGCCGCCTTTGCCTACTTCCCTCACAGCGAAATCCATCGCCGTGGCGATTCCCGAATTGTAATCAGAGTCACCGCTGATTTCCGAAGAGATGTTAAGCCAAGCAGTTGCACAGGCAGCCTGACGAACCACATCCCAATTGACTTGTTCAACAGCTTGTCTGGCAGAGATACACGCTTTACCAAGTTCTTCAATCGTTGCTTTTTCGTCCGCAAATTGTTCCGCAACCTCGATGGCCCTCCGACTGCACTCATCGGTGAAAGAACGCCAGATTCGACGACAGCACGCCACGGCGACGAGCCGTAATTTGCGGTCGCTGGCCTTGCCCCTCAAGAAGTCCAGCATCGGCGTCGGCTCGGTGGCGCTCAGCCATTCCGCTTCGGTCATGGTGTCACTCCTTGCCCAAGAGCAGATCAACCGCCCAGCAGCCCCGCACATGCTCCCAAGGTTGCCGACAGTGGGCCAGAACATCGGCGTTGGTGCAACCGGCTTCCTCCAGAGCGTCGGCTAGGATGGGCAGGCGGTCGAAGGCTCGGTCGTCGTAGATGGCTTGCCCCAGATTCGGGATGGTGCCGCCTTGCCAGACCAGCCAGGTGGAGTGCAAGGTTACAGGGCGGAAGGGGTTGCCGAATATGTCCCGCAAGAGGACACACTGCGCCGCCCCCTCAGCACTGGTGTCGGGGACTGTTTCACGGGCTATCTTATCGGGGTCCACGAACGCAGGCGCAGCCCCCCACCACCCAAGCGGAATTGCGACATTGTAAGCAGCAGCGGAGGCATTGTAGTAGGGGAGGCGGCTTCGCCTGTCCCATTTCCCCTCTGTCGAAGCTCGCTCCATATCTGCGTCCCACACAGCATGAGCCGCATCGGAAGCGGTTTCGAGTTCTTCGTCCGTAGCTCGGCCATCAGCGTACCGTTCAGCAACTTCGACCGCCTCCCGGCTCCGCTTGTCAATCAGAAGATGCCAGATGCGGCGGCAGCAAGCCACGGCGAACAGCCGCAACTTGCGGTCGCTTGTCCTGCCGAGCAGGTAGCGCAGCATTTTCAGAGGATCGGTGCAGGTCAGCCACTCGGCCTCGGTCTCGGTGCAGGCCAGCCATTCGGCTTCGGTCATAGCATCACTCCTTGCCCAGCAGTAGGTCCACGACCCAGCAGCCCCGCACATGCTCGCCCGGCTGGCGGCAATAGGCCAGAATGTCGGCATTGGTGCAGCCCGCTTCTTCAAGGGCGTCGGCTAGTTCCGGCATGTTGTGAAAGGCCCTCTTGTGGTAAATCACCTGGGCAAGTGAGACGACGGTGGTAGTGAGGCAACTTGGAGAGAAAGCAATGGGTCGGAAAGGATTACCGAAAATATCATGAAGAAAGACGCATCTTAGCTTTATTTCTCGCTGTCTTTCTGTGTGCCGGTCGAGGTCGGTCCCTGGCAGATGGGAAACAAGACATTGGCTCGCCATCACACCGACCTGCCCAATCCAATTATCATCTCGCTTGCTCGGCTCTATTTCGGCCAGCAACACGGCCACCTGCAAAGCCTCTGCTTCCCGAAGGGCAGAAACCTTCTCCTTCCCAAGTGGCAGTTGCTTTGCGCACAAGTAGGCGTTCGCCACCGCTTTCTTGGCCTGGGCCAAAGCTTCCGCCAGTTCCTCGGACGTTGCTGCTCCGTCCACGTTCAATTCCGTGACTTCGACGGCATGGCGGCTTCGTTTATCGGTCAGAAGATGCCAAATTCGGCGGCAGCAAGCACAAGCGAACAGCCGCATCTTCCGGTCGCTGCTCGCCTGCTGAAAGAGATAGTTGAAGAGTAGGTGTGGCCTATCGCACTCCAGCCACTCGCCCTCGGTCATGGCCGTTACTCCTTCCCCAAGAGAAGGTCCACCACCAAGCAGCCTCGGACGTGTGGCCCCGGACCCCGGCAGTGGTCGAGAATGTCGGCGTTGGTGCAGCCCGCTTCTTCGAGGGCGTCGGCCAGCACCGGCATGTCGCTGAAGTCACGGCTGTCGTACATCTTCTGAACCATCGAGACGAGCAGGCCGTCGTGCCAGGTCAGCCAGGAGGGGTCGAGGGTGACGGGATGGAACGGGTTGCCGAAGATGTCACGGAGCAAGACTGGAGTTCCCCACGAAAAATGAGCGCGGGGTTAAGGGTTACGCGGCCTGTTCATATTCGACCGGGGACAGGTAACCCAAGGCCGAATGTCGCCGCACACGATTGTAAAACACTTCGATGTACTCGAACACACTCGCTCACGCCTCCGCTCGCGTCTGCTAGTTCTCCTCATGCACCAACTCCTTCTTTAACGTGGCGAAAAAGCTTTCCATCGACGCGTTGTCCCAGCAATCGCCACGGCGGCTCATGCTCCAGGTGATGCCGTGCCGCTCCAACAGCCGCTGGTAGTGGTCGCTGGCATACTGGCTGCCACGATCCGAGTGCGCTACCAGACCCTCAGCCGGCAAGCGACGCGACACCGCCATCTCCAAGGCATCGACCACCAGCCGGCTCGTCATCCGCTCGCTCATCGACCAGCCGACGATCTGCCGCGAATACAGGTCTTCCACCGCCGCCAGGTACAGCCAACCCTCCCAGGTCGGGATGTAGGTGATGTCCGTCACCCACACGTGGTTGACCGCCACGGACTCGAACTGCCGATCGAGGATGTTGTCGGCCACCGGTAGATCATGGTTGGAGTCGGTGGTGCAGCGGAACTTCCGTTTGGTCTTGGCGGCGATGCCGTGCTGCCGCATCAGCTTGGCCACGCTGTTGATGCAGCAGCTCTGGCCGCGGGCCTGCAACTCGGCATGCATTCGAGGGCTGCCGTAGCGTTCTTTGACCTCTTGATGGATGGCCTGGATCTCGCTGGTTAAAGCCTCGCGGCGTTGCGGCTGGGCACGGGCGGGGCGATGCCGCCAGGTGTAGTAGCCGCCGGGGGATACCTGCAAAACCTGGCACATTAACCGCACCGGCCACGGGCTGCGGTGTTCGTCGAGGAAGCGGTATTTCACAGCGACTCCTTGGCAAAGAAGGCGCGGCTTTTTTTAATATGTCGCGTTCCATCTGGAGCCGCTTGTTCTCGGCACGCAGGCGGCGGAGTTCGTCTTCGAGGGCCGGGAGGTTGCCTTTGCCGGGGAAGGCTTGGTCGCCTTCGGCATCGAGGTTTTGCTTCCACTTGCGGAGCAAGCTCTCGGCGATGCCGAGGTTGGCGGCGGCCTCGGCGAAACTGCGTCCCTGCTCGGTGACGAGTTTGACGGCTTCGACTTTGAACTGGCGGGTAAACGTGCGTCGGGGTTTGCCCATACTGGACCTCCTCACGAAGAGTTTACACTCTTTTCTGAGCGCTCACCATTCGTGGGGAAGTCCACCAAACCCTTCGACAACAGGCGCAAGCGAATAGCCGCAACTTCCTCTCGCTGGCTTTGCCTCGGAGAAACTCCAGCATCGGCTGGGGGTCGGTGGCCTGCAACCAATCCTGCTCCGTCATGGCGTCACTCCTTGCCCAAGATGAGGTCGAGCGCCCAGCACCCCCGGACGTGTGGCCCCGGCCCCCGGCAATGCGAGAGGATTTCGGCGTTGTCGCAGCCGGCATCAAGGAGGGCGTCGGCAAGCACGGCGAGTCGAGCGGTGTCCAGCGTGCGTTCGGGCATCTGCCGCTCCTCGTAGATGCCTTCTGCAAGGCGGCGGATGGTGCCATCGTTCCAGGCGAGAATGGCGGCGGGCAAGGGAGGCGAGGGGCGGAAGGGGTTGCCGAAGATGTCCCGGAGTAAGAGCGCCGAGCGTTTGAGGACTGCATCCGCAGAGATACAAGAATAGGAGTCCGGGTCGTGCCTCCACACCCTTTCGTAGCGGGTCAGCGAGTCAACGGCTCCCCAGGCACCATCGTGGGCGGACGGCGCAACCGGCCCCCTCTCTTCTGGCGAGCAAGCCCACCTTCGTCGCTCGGAGGCTAAATCCTGGTCGCTGGCCAGCCCATCGGCGTACCGCTCGGCGACAGCGACCGTCGAGGGGCCGAGTTGGTGCTGACTGACCCGGACGGCTCGCCCGAACGCACAAGCGAAAAGACGCAACTTCCGCTCGCTGGTCTTGCCCCGCAGGAACTCCAGCAACGGCGTCGGGTCGGTGCATTCGAGCCACTCTTGCTCACTCATTGCCAGTCACTCCTTGCTCAAGAGTAGGTCCACGGCCCAGCAGCCCCGGACGTGTTCGCCTCCCGACCGGCAGTGGCCGAGAATGTCCTGGTTCGTGCAGCCGGCTTCTTCAAGAGCGTCGGCCAAGACGTGGAGCCGAGCGGGGTCCAACGTGCCAGCGGGCAGGTTTCGGTCTTGGTAAATGGACTGTGCCATCTTGACCACAGTGCAGTCGTTCCAAGTTAGCCATGTAGGGTTGATGGTCACGGGGCGGAAGGGGAGTGGACCGAAGACGTAACGAAGCAAGTTGGCTTGCGCTCGCTCCTCCGCAGCCACCGCAAATCGTTGGTTCTGCTCAGAGGCGAACCAGACGGCCTCCTGGCTATCTGAGATAACTCGCTCGACTGCCGCCACCGTCGCCATGACTACAGCGTAGGCGGCGTGGAAGACTGCGATTCCACGATGCGGGGACAGGTAGCGGCGTGCCACGGAATCGTCTTCGTAGGGTTTCTTTCGCCACAGTCGAGACGACCCATATAAAACTTTATCCGGCGGCTCGCCTGGGTCATCGGGAACAGCCGAAGCATCCTCCCATGCTCTGTACGCCGCATTGCTTGCTTGGCGGCGGTCTTCATCGTCTATTTCGCCATCCGCAAACCACTCAGCAAATTCAACTCCCGTGCGGCTGCGCTGATCCACCAAGAGTAGCCAGATGCGCCGACAGCAGGCACAACCGGACAGTCGGAGCTTCCGCTCGCTGGCCTTCCCCCGCAGGAACTCCAGCATCTTCTGCGGGTCGGCGCAGGCCAGCCACTCGCCTTCCGTCATGGTCTCACTCCTTGCCCAAGATCAGGTCCACCACCCAGCAGCCCCGCACATGCTCCCCAGGCTGGCGACAGTGATTCAGGATGTCGGCGTTAGTGCAGCCCGCTTCCTCCAAGGCGTCGGCGAGGATGGGGAGACGGTCGAAAGCTCGCTCGTCGTAGATGGCCTCGGCCAAGGCGATGACGGTATTGTTCAGCCCATGTTGGTCGCAGGCCACTGAGCGAAACAGAAGCGGGCCGAAGATGTCCCGAAGCAAACCGGCCTCTTGCTTCATGCTGTTATCATAGGCGGTGTCCCATGCCGGATCATCGAGAGCAGAATCGTCGCTGATAGCATCCTTTTCGGGGACTGCGCTCCAGCCAGCGACCAGTGCCGTATGCTGGATCACGTCCTCGGTATGGAGGGGTTTTGCGGTTGCCATATTCGCAACCCAAGCGGCGTACATTCTCGAAAGAGCGGCATTAGCCTGGTCGGCCTCATAAAAGGCAGCGTAGGACGCCTCTCTTACCTCGGACAAATTCTTGAGGGTTTCATTTGCATCTGCAAACTGTTCGGCAATCTCGACTGTCTGACGACTTCGGGCATCGGTCATCCATCCCCAGACCATCCGGCAGCAAGCACATGCGAATAGGCGCAACTTCCTGTCGCTCGCCCTCCCACTTAAGAACCTCGCCATTGACCAAATATCGGTACTCGCCAGCCACTCTGCTTCCGTCATCACCCTCCTCCTCACCTTCGAGCCGCACACCGTCCTTTTTCCAGCATCCCCTCCAGCGCCTCGCACGCCGTCGCCACCCCATCTTCCTTCCTCATCTGCTCGCCGATCTCCGAGGCCCGTTTCCCGTAGCTCGGATTGTCGAGAAGCTGTCGAAGTTCAGCCGCAGCACGGGCGGGGTTGTAGCGGCGTCGGGCAATCGAGCGACCGATTCCCAGTCGCACCACCCGGTCGGCGTTGTCCGGCTGGTCGTGTGCATAGGGCATCACGAGCATGGGCCTCCCGGATCGCATCGCCTGCGCCGTGGTTCCGATTCCTCCCTGGTGGACAATCGCCGCCGCCCGTGGGAAGAGTTCCGAGAAGGGAGCGTAATCGACGGCCATGACGCTATCCGGCAGCGAAGCCGGGCGGTTGCGAGTATCCTTGCCGACCACGAGGATCGCTCTTCGGCCCAGCATTTCGGCGGCACGAGCGCTGTGTTCGTAAAACTGACCGGCATCTCGAACTGCCGATGAACCGAGCGTGAAGATGATGGGCGACGGGCCGGAGTCGAGGAGGTTGCTCAACTCCGGCGACATGCCTTCATCGCCATCCTTGTCGTAGAACGGGATGCCGCTGATGACCGTCTGGGCGGGCCAGTCGGGTTGCTTCCCGGCGAACGCCTTCGAGAACAGGGCCAGGACCAGCGCCGGGGCGTGTTGCCCATCAACGAGCGGATTTTCTCGAACCGGAGGTAGACCGATCTCAGCACGCAAGCGATGCCACGGCTCGACCCACGACCGGATGCTCCACTTGCTGAGGCCGAACAGCAAGCGGTGGAATATCGGCCCCAGGAAGCGGAACTTCGCCAGGAAGACGGCGTTTGGAAGCACCGGCGGATCGTAAACCGACAGGAAGCAAAACGGCTGGAGTACGGTGGATGCCCACGGAATTCCCGTCTTCTCGCTGACCAGCCGAGTTGTGAACGTGAGGACGTGGGAAACAAGGAGATCGGCACCGTCCGCAGCCGCCAGGGTATCCTCGTAGGATTCACGCAGCACCGGCATGACGAGTTCACGGATCACGCACTCCGGCCCTTTGCGGAGGTCCATGATCCTTCGCAGCAGGGCGGGGTCGGCGTCCACCTTGGCATGGTCGGGTCGCACCGCTCGGAAGCCAATGCCCAGCGCCTCGATCTTCTGCCGGTAGTTCTCGCTCGTGGCAATGACGGCCTCATAACCTCTTACCTGCAAACCGAGGGCGATGGCGATGTACGGATGCAGGTCGCCAAGGGAGCCGAACGTGGTCAGGACGATGCGCTTTTTCATCGAGCTACCGCTTCGGTCACTTACTTCGTTGCCTGAGCCATGCCTCAAGCAAGCTGCCCTCTTGAATTGTGCGTTTCTGGCCGTCCTTGAATATCGTCACTCCCTCTCCCGGCTCGCAAACGATCATTGAACCAACCGGAAACGTGACGAAACCCTCAATTCCATGCTGGTGGAGATACGCTTCGTACAACGACACACACCGGAGATTCGCCGGGTCATTATGATTGTGCCCCTCTTCGAGACAACCGACGAACCATCCAGAATCGGTTTCATTCGTGTTTTCCGATCTATTCATGAAAAAGCTGGACGAAGTGTATCGGGTACAAACGAGGAGCGATTGCAGGATGCGCGGAATCTCCATTTCGTCACGGAGGGAAACACTGTCCAGCATGAACACCTGAATCATCTTCTGCCGAAGCGCGTGGGTTATGCCGGGAACCCACTTGATCGGAAAGGATTTCATGTCAGGTTCAACAAGCGTGAGATGTGATTTGTCGTAGGGCTGGACCTCGGTAATCATCCAGCCAACTTGAAACGTCTCACCAGGCTTGAACACCGCCCCCTGTGCAACCATGCTTTCAATCGTCTTGGCCATGTCCTGAAGATGGGTTGCGGGTACAGCAAGGTCATCTGCCTCCAGGGTGAATTCTGGATGCATGCAGTGTCCGCACTTGGTCGTCGTGAGTATCATGCCGCATTTTCCCTTACGACTTCGGCAGCGATTCCAGCTTGCCTTTCATTTTGGCGATGGCCTTGGCCCACTCGGACTTGATCTTGGTGCTCAGCCTGCTGCGATTCACGAGGATTGCCGTCCGTGCCAGCGCAGCCAGCGCCATGCGAACGATTTCCCGTGGGCACTTCGCTCGCCTTTTCAACACGGCGAAGGCGAGGGCGATGGCGGCTTCGTCGCAGAGGCTCAACGAAATCGAGTCGGCCTTATCCAGCTTCAGGACCGTGGCTTCATCGGTGATGCTCCAGTCCATCGGTTCCACGCCCCATTTCTTGAGAAGCCGGTCGAAGAACAGCATCGGAGATCGGGTGCGGTGGCGCTTGTCCCAATCCTTGAAGTCTTCCAGGAGATCGAAGCCTGTGTCGTTGCCGTGCGGGGCGAGATCGTCGGCACCTTCCCAGAAAAACGGGTCATCGAGAATATCCCTGGCTTTCGGATGATACTCGCTCCAGTCAATTTCCAGAAGTTCCCAAGGACTTTTCGTGGCCTGGATCGCTTGCCGCTTTTCCGCAGCTTGCCCCTCAATACGCTGCCATTCTTTCAGTGACCCGATCTTCGTGGCCAGCACACGAGAGGCGTCCTTCAGGAACCGCTCCACGTCGAAGTCGTCAGTCGGTTTGATCCGCTTCTTGAGCAAGGGCAGGGCCGCAGCCACTTCCTCGGCAGCTACGCTGTATGTCTTCGCCGAGGGCTTTCCGTCCTCTTCGTCCTCCGCAAAGAAATGCTCGCTCCGAAAGCTCATTTCGACACGTTTAAGCTTCCGGCGAAACGCAACGTAGGGAAACGTTTTCAGGAACTTGTGGTGCTGATCGAACAACTCCCCCAGCGTCGAGAGAAACTTCCGCCTTCGGTGCGGCAAGCAGGCGATCAACTCAATGGATTCGACGCCGGAACCGTAATCTTCGAGTCGGGTAGTTAGCAGATCGCCGACAGCGGAGAAGAGGAGGCTTCCGCCGTAGGTGTTGTACGTCTTCTGGCAAACGAAGATGTCCAAGATACCTCCTGCGTTATGGAGACTGTGCCTCGACCTCGGCATGGGCCTCCTCGCCTTCCAACCGGGCGATCTGCGTCCATTCAGCCCGCCATCGTGGATCGTTCAGAACTGATTGACGCCCTGGATTGGTGCGCTGCCCGACCCCGGCACGGCAAAGCAGCAGGAGGACATGGGCAGTCGTAGTCGATTTCGCCAACTCCCATTCATCCTCGGTGATGCCCGTCGCAATGAAGATCATCGCTTTGCCCGTGCTGGAGACGAAGCTGGAATCGGGAAGGAGATATGGCTAGAACAGCATCGCCCGAATGTTGCCCACCGGGTTGATTCCCCGGTCTTGCGCCAGGCCGGTGAAGGGGACGATCTTTCCGCCCGATTCGTTCCGGAAGCCGAAAGCGAACCGATCTCCCCATTTCAGGTTCAGGCCCTCGGTGATGTGCGACAGGAACAGGTAAAGAGCCTGCGGCGGCCAATCGGCACGGTCGGCAGTGAGGATTCCCAACTCGAAGCCGTAGGAGGAGTATTGCTTTCCTGCCCGTCGTTCTCGCTCCACCTGTTTCTTGTCGAGCGGTTGCGTCAGGCCGAGAGTCAGGTACAGCCAGTGATCTCGCCGATGCCACGCTCCACGGGGATCGCCGGTTTCGAGGACTGGAGGGAAGATGAGCGCACAGGCCCCAGGCAGCCGAACATCCTTCCAAGAAAACGAAACAACGTAATCGGGCGGATCGGTGGGGCCGAACCGTCGCCGCACTTCATCGCCACGCTCTTGCCATGTTCTTTCCCAGAAGCCCATAGATGATCCCTCAACCGTTCACGGCTCCCATCCCCGCTCCTTGAAAGCTTTGCGGGGGTCACGACCGGCTTTCTTCTCTTTCTCCCACATCTTGAAGAATTTGCTCTTCTCCCAGCGCCGCTTGTGTTCCGCCGCCCACTTGCCCACCACATCCTCGAACTCGCCGGCCTCGATCATCTCACGGGCGACCTCGGCACCGAGAATCTGATAATGGCATTGGCCGCATGTCGTTCCGTCATGGTCCACCAGTTCGCCACTGCAGGCCATGCGTTCCAGAAAGTTCTGGTCGCTGATCCCGCCTTGCCCGGCCAGGACTTTCGCCAGTTCCAGAGCGTTGTCCGCCGCCTCCATGTAGTCTTCGGGCTTTCGCTCTTCGTGCGGCTTTGGTTTCTTGCGCATCCCTTGCTCTCCGATCATTAGCCTGCCCGTCGCCAACTCGGTCACTTTGCCAACGTCTCCAAGAACGCCTGAAAGGAATCGGCCACCCGACTGAACTCCCACACACCCATGCCGTGTTCGGCTGTATCTACGGGAGCGTCTTTGCCATTAGACTTCGAGAGATCGAGAACGAACGGGTCGCCCCCGTGACTTGCGATGACGACGAGATGAGGAGGCCAATCGTCGATGGGGGTCTGCTCCACTGGATCGAAGGAATAGCCATCCTGGGCTTCGATCAATTCGCCAGCGCCGAATAGCTGGAAGTGATTGTAAAGCTTGGGATTCTCGATTGTCACGTTGACTGGCGAGAACCTTGTCAGGAAGTCGAGATAGACCGAAGGCAATTTCCAGCGTGCCTTGAGGCGTTGGATGTCCTCCGGCGCTGCGACGGTCAGCCAATTGGTTGGGTCTGCCAAATCCTGTCGTTTTTCTCGCTTCTTGGCCAACTTCTTGTCGAGGAGGCTGACAATCTTCTCGAAGTCCGTCCTGGGTTGGTCGAGCGCTGTGTGTCGGCTGGGTGGGGAATAGCCTTGACCATCAGGATAACCCTCGTTGGCCCAGGTCGTTACCTCGGAAAGCCGCAGGTCGGTTTCCTCCCAATGTCCCGGATCAGAAGGTAGGTGTCGGTCGAATGGCCGCTTGCTGAAACGGGCGAGACACTTGATTGCTTGCCCTCGGTCGCCCAGCGGAATGAGCCTGTCTCCGGCTATCTTCGTCAGTTCCTCGTAAGCGTCCTTCCCCGCAGAGTTGATATAGCCCAAGATGCTCCAGTAGCGAAGCTCTGGAACAGACAATCCCTCCCGAAACAGTGCAGCCAACTCGACATGCGGTTCTTTCACGGATTCTGCCAGACAAGAGCAAGCGTATACTCTCATGTGGTTGATCCGTCCCTCCCGGACGTAGAGGGCCAACGCTTCCTGTGCGTGTTGGTTGCCTTTTTGGGCGAGCTTGCTCAACTCGTTGATTGCATCACACGCATTGCCGCCATCCTTTGCTGCAAAAAGGGTGGTTTCGAGATCAGCGAGGTTTTTGGTCATGGATAGCCCCTCTTCTTCGACCGCTTCTTCCCCTTCGCTCTCTCCGCCACGAACTCGGAATCGTCGCCTCCGTGGAAGAAGATCATCCCATGCAGTTCGTCGCCTCTCAGCACGGCCCAGCCTCGGCCCTGGGCGGCGTCCATCTCGGCGTTGCCGTCCCAGGACCATTCGACGGCTGGCTCACCGTCCCTCGTGGCCTGGCGACAATCCATGTGGCCTTGGACGTTGCCGAAGTGAAACGCACCCCAACCCCGGTCGTTGAACTCAATGAACGCCTCGACCTCTTCATCAAGGAAGTCGTCCTCCCATGCCGACACCGACCTGATGCGCCAGCGGCCCTCGAAGGGATTCGGTTTCTTCGCCATCGTTCACTCTCCTTGCCGCCGATCCGCAGGGATGTACGGGATCAGTCCCTTGCGAAAGGCGATCTCCTGAACCTCCCTGGGGGCCTGGCGCACGTCCAGCATCAGGCCGTTGACGTTCAACATCCACACCAGCGGGTTGTCTTCCATGCGGCTCGGCAGCGTCCATTCGTGATCGAACAGGTGCATCCTGAACATCTTGCGGATCGCCGCAAGTTTCGCCGCCCCGCTACTTGGGCTGGTTCCGAGGTAATGGTCGATGTCGGTGGCCCGCATGTACGGCGTCTGGCTCTTGTCATGGAGGAAATTGATCCAGCCAATCGTGCGGACGATGCCGCTGGCCCAGGTTTCTGGCTTGCCGTGAAGCAAGGGCGAGGGACGCTTGCGGCCCAGCTTCTCGGCCAGATTGCGGCACAACACGGCATATTCTTCGTTCAGATGCTCCTTGCAGAACTGGTCGATCAGGCCAATGATGCTCTGCATGGCCTCATCCTTTTGCTCTTTGGTCGGCGGCTTCGGCACCGGCCTGGGCTTCGGCGCTCTTACCGGCAACGGCTCGTCGGACATTGGCAGCGACGTGACGATCCCATGCCGAGCCTTGGCCTCCTTAAAGCCCTCGTTCAGAGAGCGTCGGATGCCAGGGCCAAAGGAAATGCGATAGCTGCTCATCAGGCCGTCGTAAACGATCATGCCCTTGAACGGCAGCAGCACTGTCTGCGTCAGCACCGGCAGGTAGGGGCCGACCAGTTCCTCGAAGGGCTGCGAGAGCGCCAGGACGCCGTAGGCGACCGGCTGCTCATCGGCGGAGAGAAAGACCATGTACTTTTTCAACTGCCGGAAAACGTAGAACTTGCCGTGAACGAGATGCCGCCAGGAGCGCACGGTGTCGAGTTCGTCATCCGTCAGGTGAGCCGGGTTTTCGTCGGCAAACGCTTCAATCAGGTCGGTACGCTTGAGAAAGGCGTCCCGGACCTTGAGACGGATTTCCGGCGACAGCGACGAAAACTCGTCCGGCGAAGCAACCTCGTCGGCAAGCACCTTGAGGCGCTGGTTCACGAAGAACATGAGCGCCCGGTGGAGCTTGAAAAACAGTTCAACATCCTGTGGGGTAAGGAGCATTTCGATTCACCAATCCTTTAGCCTTGCCGTCATTCTTCGTTGATTCGTGCCATCCCTCGGCCTCGAAGCTCAAGCTATTTGTCGGGCCGATCTCCCAGGTCGGCTCGGCCCTACGCCTCTGTGAAGTCCACGAAGTCGAAGCCGTGCTGCCCGAACCAGTCGATCTCGTCGAGCGGGTTGTGGGCCGGATGGTTCATAGCACCGATCTGCATGGAAGCCTCCCCGTGAACTCGATCTCCTGCGGCCATTCTACCGATAGTGCGGGTACAATGAGCCGAGGGAGGAGCGTCATGCCGTCATCCGTTCTCACCATCGGCCACTCGAACCACCCCCTGGATCGCTTCCTGGCCCTGCTCGTCCAGCACGAGATCGAGGCCCTGGTGGACATCCGGCGCTTCCCCGGCTCCAGAAAACACCCCCACTTCAGCCGGGACAACCTCGCCGCCGCCTTGCCGAAGTCAGGTGTGGAATACCACTGGCTGGAAGCCCTGGGAGGGCGGCGACACAAGCAGCGGGACGAATCTCCCAACCTCGGGCTGGAGAACCGAGGGTTTCGGAATTACGCCGATTACATGCTCACGGACGAGTTCCGGGAAGGGGTGGAGCAACTGCTGGAGGTTGCCCAGCAGAAGCGAACGGCGATCATGTGTGCTGAGAGGCTGTTCTGGCAGTGCCACCGGCGGCTGGTCAGCGACTTCCTGGTGATGAACGGCGTGACGGTTCAGCACAACATGCCGACCGGCGAGTTGTGACCGCACAAGCTGACGGACGGTGCGGTGATCGAAGGCAGGCAGGTGATCTACCCAGGTGAGAGGTCACTCTTCTCCTGAGCAAACCAGGAACCGAAGGTCGTCACCGCGGATCAGCCGGGAGCAGCAGCTTCGGTGAGGACGACGCATGGACACCATTGAACTGGCGGACGGCGGGCTTCTGCTCTACGATGATGCTTTCCTGCCGCCCGACCTCGCTGATCGCTACTTTGTGGAGTTGCGGGATACTGCACCCTGGGAGCAGAAGAAGGCGACTTTCGGCCACTTGCAGCCCCGCCTGACGGCTTCCTACGGCGACGAGGGCGTTACCTACTTCTACTCTGGCACGGAGAACAGGGCGCTCCCGTGGACGCCGACGCTGCTAGAGATCAAGCGGCGGATCGAAGCTGTTCGGGGCCGGTACAACTACTGCCTGCTGAACCGCTATCGGTCAGGGGCCGACAGCGTGGTCCTGCACGCCGACAACGAGCCGGGCATGGGGAACGTGATCGGCTCCCTCTCCCTGGGTGCGACACGGACGTTTCGGATTCGGCACAACCGAACGAGGGAGACAAGGATATTCCCGGTGGGCCACGGCACGCTAATCATCATGGCCGGAACCATGCAGCACTTCTGGAAACACGAAATCCCGAAGACCACGGAGAGTGTCGGCGAGCGCATCAACCTGACCTTCCGGTATATCGGCGAGGCATAACCCTGTCCGGCTTCCTGGCCTGCGGGCGGCTCGCCCTGGCCGTCGCCGCCAACACCGCCTTTGCCGACGACGTGCCGTCGTTCAAGATCACGAATAAGTCCAGGACAGTGGCTCGCTCCTGCCAGGGTGCGTCACACGGATTCTTTTACGCCTGGTGGCGCTCGCTCGAATGACAAGACCATGCCGAAACGGGTTCGGGGGCAATTCATCGTTCAACACACCGCCCTGGTCTTGCTCGTTCCACGCCCAGGCATTATCATGCCATCGGCTGAAATCACGTCACCGAATGCCGGGCAGCCAATGTGTCCTTGTCCTCTTCTCAAATCGCCCACAGCAAGGACACGGCAATGACCGTACAACCGAACATTCTCGATCAGCCAAAGATCGTCCCACTTCCTCATGAGAAGCAGGCCGGTAGTTCGTCCTTGAGCATCTCAATTGTCGAAGGGCCAACAATCAACCTGTGGTCGATTGAGACACCGAGAGAGGGTAAGACCGAGGACGAACTCACGCTTCAGCTTCAACCCGATCAGTCGGTCGTGATTGGCCGAAAAGAAGGCGGGCAGATTGACTACCTGGACCCACGGTATCACCCGACGCAGGTGTTGCCCAACTCGACTCGACGTGTAGTGACTTCTTTCAGTCGGGGAAGCGACCTATTCGTGAGCCGAGGCCACTTCATGCTGCGCGGCTCGGCGCAAGGAATCCTGTTCGTAAATGGCGTTCCCAGGCGAGGCGGCGGCATCCGGCCTCCGATGAACGGCACAAAGATGTTGGCTCCGGCCAACCGACCGATGGGCCGAGGCGAGGAGTACATGATTGAGAAGGGGACGGCGATCAAGATTCGGCTACCGAATGGCACGGTAATCTTGCTGGGTGCGGCGTGAGCCGTCCGATTCGTCACTTCTTCCCCAGAACCAAATCCAGCACCCAGCAACCACGAACATGCGGCTCAATCCCTCGAAGATGGTTCAGGGTTTCTTCGCTGTCGCATCCGGCTTTTTGCATGGCGCCAGCGAGTTCGGGCAGACGGTCGAAGGATCGGTCCTCGTAGATCGCCTGCGCAAGTTCACACACCGTATTCGACAACGATGAGGACTGGAGCGATAAAGGCCGAAATGGTTGTGGGCCGAAGATGTCCCGAAGTATCGAGCATTGAGCCTCAAGTTCGGCGTGTCTGCCAACCGAATGAACGGATTCGAGGAGCGGGTCTTCTTCTGGAATACGGTCCCACCATGCTGCACAACCGACAGCTTCAGCGGCATCCGTGGCCGCTTCTTGGCAATGGCTGGAAGATGATGCGTACATCGCTGCCCACCAAGGAGCCTTGAAATCGTATGTTTCCTGGGCGCTGTCGTGAAGGTCGAAGGCACTTGAGACATCGAAAATGGTCACTTTGTCGTCCGCAAAGCGTTCAACCTGTTCGACCAAGGTTCGGCTTCGCTCGTCTAAAAGCAAATGCCAGATTCGGCGGCAACAAGCGACATTGAAAAGCAGCGACTTCCGTGCGCTGGCCTTCAATTGAAGGAAAACCAGCATCGGTTTCGGATCGGCGCACGCAAGCCACTCTGCCTCGATCATCGTTAGCCTCGTTCGGTTCAGTTTATCCTCGGCCTGGCAGGCAACGTCACGGTGGAGTAGACGGTCGCCCGAAACTAGGCTCAGTCTGCCCCGTCCTTGTGTTGTCGTCGTCACCGCTTCGTGACGGGCCGCTTCCAGCCCACCCGTGACCACAGGGCGTCCTCGCCCCAGGAGATATAGGCGACATTCAGGGCCAGGGGCGTCTCCCGAAAGATGTGACGCATCAGGGTGAAGCGCTCATCCAGAGTTTTCTTCACGGCCTCCTTGTCCGCCTTCGCCGGCTCGGTCAGGAACTTATGGGCACGGACCTCGATCTCGGTCCAGCGAAGGCCGAGTTCCAGAAAGGCGATTCGTTTTGCGATGGCCGGGTCGCTCCCCGCATCTCGGCGGGCTTGTTCCAGTTCCTTGCGAAGCTTGTCCAGGGCTTTGGGGTGGAAGACCGTGATGGGTTTTGCTTTCTTGCTGGCGGCTTCGTCCAGCAACGCCTCCAGCCCGTCAAAATAGCGGCGAACCGACTTGGCGGCTGGCCCGAAACCGGCCTGGCAATAATCGTCAACAATAGCGCTCACATCCTGTTCCGGGTTCCAGTGAAGCCGGGCCACGACATAATAGTTGAGGCCCTGCGTTGCCCAATGGTGGCAACAGGCGTCGAAGTCGGTGCCCATCATGCCATGATCGGCCAGATAGCGGAAGTCCTTGCCAAACTTGTGGACGTAGAGGAGGGGCATACCGTCACGCCGACCTGCCAACATCAGGTTGGGCCGAAAGAAAATCCGTTTCGCTGCCTTCGACCAACCATCCCACTCTCGCAAGCTGTCTTGCCGATAGTCCTCGGTGTGGTAAGCGAGGGGAGCAAACCGGACCACGAGATTCGGGTGCAACTTTCGCTCGACAGGCGGGGCCGCATAAACACTGTAAGCGTCCACGACC
>DATBHJ010000243.1:0-3575 GCA_036557565.1 Gemmataceae bacterium | reverse complement strand
CCCCAATGGTTCTCCAGACCCAGGATGACGCCGCATTCCTCGGCCTTCTTCAAGCATTGGCTGAAACCGTCGATCACCCACTGGAAGCCGTCCTCGTCCGTGTATCCTTTCACGGGCGGCTCGATACCGCGGTTCTTCATCAGTTCGTTGAAGTTCTTGCTGGTGCCCCAGGTGCCCGTATTCACGCGCATGGTCGGGATGCCCATGCGGTAGGCCAACTCGATGCACTTGAGGGTATGCTCGACGTTCTTCTGCCGGACCTCCTTCTTGGGAGAGAGGAATGTCTGGTGCGTGGAGAAGCCGCATAGATCCAGGCCGTTGACGAAGGCGCGGCGCTTGAGCTTTTGCAGATAGCCATTGGATTCGTCCTGCATCTGGCGGTGAAGAATCTCGACGCCATCGAAGCCCATCTCGGCGGCCAGGTCGATGCACTTGTCGATGTCGCGGAGGTCCTTGTGGCGGAACTGCCAGAACGAGTAGGTAGAGACAGCGATCCGATTGGGTCGCTTGGGATGAGACGAGGCGTCGTCCGCTTGGGTAGGGGTCGCGGTTGTCAGCAGGGCGATCCCGGCGGAGCCGGTCAAGAAATGACGTCGGCTGATGGTCATCATGATCTCCAGATGCCCAAGAACATAGACTTCCGTTTGGTTGAGGGTTCTTCCCCCAGCGTATCACCAAATCGTAAGGAGGCGAGTAAAAAATGCTCGTTTCCCGGCAATTTTAGAGAGGTGAGCGAGTTTCACGGAGTCGTATGCTCGGCCGACTACCCCGACCAGGATTTGAACCTGGATCGCGCTCTTTAGAAGAGAGGCATGATTTCCGTTTCACCATCGGGGCGCGAGCGGAAGGCGAGGGAGTCGAACCCTCATCCCCTGACGGGGGAACGCATTAGCGGTGCGGCCCGGCAAACCGTATCCGGCTACCTTCCATGTAAGTACAGACGCATGGCAGCCGGAAAGGTTCACGATGATCGACACAAAGACGGGACGCGAACAACCATGTGGAGTCGAGCAGGGAGGGAGGGGGCAATCTGCTTGACAGCGGCTCCTGAAAGGTCCAGGATGGGCTACTGAAAGCTGCGGGTGTCAACGGTGTTAGAGCGCGTTCTCTCTAATCAGTTATTCTGCCTCAACGGAGGAAAACCATGTCAGCTCGTCCAATCAGCGCGATGTATCTGTTGATTCTCTGTGCTGTCACCACTGACTATGGAACTTCTGCAGTGCCCAAGGCCAACACAAGCAGCTTGGCTGCGGCAAGAAATGCCTCGCCGAAAGGCAGTGGCATAGGGAGCGGCGGCGGCTCTGGCGATGTTTACACCTGGAATCCGACGGACGGGACTAATCTGGCCAGTCACCCCCAGAACTGGCTGTTGAATAGCCAATCGCAAGGTTCTAACGGCACCGTGCCGGGCAATAAGTCCACGGACCAGGTGGTGTTCGACGGCGCTACTAGCAATGCCCCCATCGAATGGGACACCCCGTGATCCGTTTGATGAACCTTAAAGATTGAGGTTCATCCGAGCTTCAGCGTCGTGCCCCGCGTGAGCCGGCCGCTGAGCTGGGTCGTTCGGCGACACAGGGGGGAGGTTTTCCGATGAGCGGTGATTTTCAATCTTCGGCCGAGAAGGACACCCGCATACGGTAGAAGCAGTCGATATGGGTGCTATCAGCCGCGACAGTGTAGTGCGAACCGATAAGGGTGAAACTCACTCGGCATTCGGCTCGATGCGCGTCGGCACGCGGAAGGTTTGATGGCAGCTGTTGCATTTGATCGTCAGATCGGCGAGGGCGGCGCGGCTGCGTTCGAGGTCGCGGTTACCCAGCCGCTGCGCGAGGTTGCCGGCCGATTGCCGCATGTCCATCGCTCGGCGCATCCACGTATCGCGGCCGGTGTTTCGCGGCGGCCGCAGAAGCAACAGATTGCCCGTCTCGGCGATCAGCAGCGCTTGGCCGCGGGCGAACTTCCAGGTCTCGGCGTCGGGCGGTCCCTTGCCGTCGAGGTGTTTTTCCACGGCGCGGTAATTGGGCTGGGCCAGTCCTTCCATGAGCAGGCTCGTCTCGGCGACGGCCTCGAACTTGGGCGTGAAGCGCGGCTCGGGATAGGGCAACCGTTCCGGAGCGCGCCGCTGCTGCGCGGCCAAGCCCGTCGCCACGATCCCACCGGCCAGCACCGCGAGACCGAACAGCATGCGCTTGAGCTTCATGGCAATCTCCTAAACGAGAGCCTACCCTTGTTGCAATCCCGAACCTTGTGTCGCGTGGCCGGTCTGCCATAGTGGCTTGTTCGGCTCGGTTTGGTCTCCATTCGATTCCTGACCCTTTTTTGTGCGCGAACGAGCCGCTCTGTTCTTGTGGGGCGTGTCGCGTCAGAAAGGCCAATACCTTCTCACGCGCTTGGCTTGCGTCAGGCCCGACCCAGATCAAATGCCCACAATCCTCTATAGCCAGCAACTCGACCGTCGGCACCGTGCGAGCGACGAACTCGGCGTGCGCGAACGGCACATTCCCATCGGCACGACCGTGCAACACCAACGTCGAACAGGCGATCCGTTCCAGCGGATAGACGGGCAAATGGGCGTACTGATGCAAATCATTCCATATGCCCGTTTGCCTCACGCTTAGCGGTAGTCCGGACGCGGCCAGACGCCGGAAAAAAGTTAGCTGCTCGGGATGCTGCCGCACGTACAAGCGCCGTTGCTTGGCCTTGTGCGCTTCAAGGTCCTCACTCGCATTGAACAACGTCCGAACCAGTAAACTCGGCCAATAACGCGCCAGCAAATGCACGCCCCACGCCCCGAAATCCACCAACCACTTTCCGGACCTTGAGAAGACGACCCGCCCAATGAGAGAATGAGTGGATCGCCGAGGCTCGATGAAGCGTTGGCTAACGGCCGATTGAAGCACCAGGCCCCACACGCGCTCGGGATGACGTAAGGCGAACTGCAACGCTGTCGGTCCGCCGCCCGAGGTGCCGAGGACGCCGACCTTATCGATGTTCAACACGTCCAGCAGGCCGGCCACGGCGTCCGCGGCCTGTTCCGGAGTGGCTCCCGTAGCCAGAGGAGTGCGCAAGTAGCCAGGGCGGGACGGAGTCAGGATCGAGAATCCGGCCTGGTGCAGGTCCCAACTGAGCGCCAAGGTCTGGTCGTATCCGGTCGCTCCGCCGTGCAATTGGAGGATGACCGGCCCTGTCCCGACGCGCGCATATTCGATCGGTCCCCTGGCGGTCTCGGCGATTTCGCTGCCGTTAAGCACCTGGGCGAGGAGCCGCCCCCTCCAGGAAATAAATGCCCCGAGACAAGTGAGGACAAGTGCAACGAGCACCCCTCCCAAGAGAAGACCCATCACTGTCTCCCCGTTCGTTTCGATGCCGAACGACCCAACTCAGCAGAATGATCTGCTACCACGAAGGTGGCCGAACATCTATCTATTTTATTCGTAACCGTTCATCCCTGGAGAAGTAATTGAGGCGTTGGTACGCCATGACGGTGGGCTGTCACAGTCTGACGCAGGAACTCAAGGACGTTTCGTTCTTGCAAACGCAGGCTCTGCACGGTGGTCAAGATGCGCTCCACA
>DATBHJ010000242.1:0-2013 GCA_036557565.1 Gemmataceae bacterium | reverse complement strand
GCCTTCCTCTCGAACCATACCAGCGATTTCAACATCCACTGAGCGTCCTTGCACTCCACCCATTCCCCCTCGGTCACGGTCTTCTCTCCGCTGATGTCCTCGATTGCCCAGCGTGCAGCGTAACTCGACCCGACTCGCCTGTCCATCGGCTCCCTGACTGGCTTGCCCTTATACTCCTTCAGCCCTCCTCGCCGCGAAGGAACCTGGGGCATATGATAAACGCGGACCACGGACCCTACCTCATGCAACCGGCCATGACTCTTCGGGAAACAAAGAGATTGCGACTGGTTGCTTTCGTCGAACCGCGTTCGCGGCATCGAGGCCAATCATGGCGGACCTCCCGTATCGCATCGTTATCGGTTTGGAAGTCCACGTTCAGTTGCTCACCCAGACAAAACTGTTCTGCGGTTGCAGCACGCGCTTCGGCCTGCCGCCCAACTCGGCGACCTGCCCTGTGTGCATCGGCTTGCCGGGCGTGCTGCCGGTCATGAACCGCCGCGCTTTCGACCTCGCCCTGCGCGCGGCACTGGCCCTGAATTGCCAAATTGCCACATTCACCAAATGGGACCGCAAGAACTACTACTATCCCGACCTGCCGAAGAATTATCAGATCAGCCAGTACGACCTGCCGTTTAGCCACGATGGCTGGCTGGAGATTGAAACGGCGGGCGGACGCAAGCGTGTCGGCATTATCCGTGTCCATCTTGAAGAGGATGCCGGCAAGATGCTGCACGACGAGCACGGAACCGGTAAGGACAGCCTCGTCGATCTCAACCGCGCCGGCACGCCGCTGCTGGAGATCGTCAGTCAACCCGAGTTGTCGTCTCCGGAGGAAGCGAAAGCATACCTCGAAGAAATTCGCCTGCTGCTGCGTGAAATCGGCGTGTCCGACTGCGAGATGCAGGAGGGCAGTCTACGCTGTGATGCAAACATCAATATCCACATCCCCCAAGACGATGGTTCCGTCATCAAGACTCCCATTGTCGAGGTCAAGAACCTCAACAGCTTCCGCGCTGTCGAGCGGGCCATGAAGTTTGAGGCTCAGCGGCACTATGAAGAAGCGCTACGCGATGGCAATTATCGTTTTGGTCAGGTGTCGAAGGCGACGGCCGGCTGGGACGAGAACCGCAGCGTGACGATCGTGCAGCGCCGCAAAGAAGAGGCCTCGGATTATCGTTACTTCCCCGAGCCGGACCTGGTGCCGATCGTGGTCGATGCCGCGTGGCTGGAGCGAGCGCGGGCCGCGATGGGCGAGTTGCCGTCGGTGCAGCGTATGCGGCTGGTCGAGCAGTACGGACTCTCGCCGTATGACGCCGGCGTGCTGACGCTCCAGGGGCGGGCGCTGGTCGCCTACTTCGAGGACGTGGCCCGGCGCAGTGGCGATGCGAGGGTGGCGTGCAACTGGGTCACCAACCAGGTGTTGGCGACGCTCAAGGAACGCAAAATCGAAATCAGGGATTTCCCGCTGACAGCCGAGCGACTGGCGGAACTGATCGCTCAGCAGAAAGCGATTGGCTTGAACCGGCAGATGGCCGGCGAGGTTTACAACCGTATGCTCGAAAGCGGCGGCGGCGCCAAGCAGGCGATGGATGCCCTAGGTATCAAACCGACCGACACGGGCGCACTGGTCGAGATCGTTCAGCGGGCACTCGCCGCCAACGCCAAGGCGGTCGCCGACTTCAAGGCGGGCAAGACGAAGGCCGCCCAGGCGATCAAGGGTGCCGTCATGCGCGAAACGAAGGGCACCGCTCGGCCGGAGGTCGTGGAGCAGCTTATTCTGGAAGAGATCCAGAAAACGCCGTGAGTCGTCGGTATCACTTCTTCATCTTCGACGCCGCCAGCTGCTCGAACGTTTTGTTGAGAATGGGATACTTCTGCCAGTCCTTGTAATCGAAGTGCCACCACTCCGCCTCGTACACCGTGAAGCCTTGCTCCTCCATCGCGCGGCGCAGCAGGTCGCGGTGATAGCGCTGCAAGGATGTGCCACCCAGATAATCTGCGTAAGAGCGATCC
>DATBHJ010000241.1:0-178527 GCA_036557565.1 Gemmataceae bacterium | reverse complement strand
GCGAACAAGAACTGCTGCACGAACATGGGGAGAAGTGGTTGCCCAGTGGAATTGGCGGCAACCCGTGTGCCTTTCGCCGCGGATTCGTCGAGGAAATCACACTGACCCCAGAGGAATTTCTCACTTCGGCCAGCTGGTTCTTCGGGCAGACACCGATTCGCGAGCTCTGCTTGCGGCAACGCAAGCAGAGCCACGCTGACTCGGATCGTTCCGATAGCCCCGTAGTGCGCCTAGCGCAATCGCCGCTTCTCGCACGCCTGGACGGGTTGGACTTGCAGTTCCCTGTAGGTCGGTATGCCGCTCAAGCCCTCATAGAATCTCCTCACCTGGAGGGATTAAGGAGGCTGCGTCTATCGGGCAATCTTGACGGCAATCCGCTGGTCATCTGGGGGACAGTCCCGCGCGGGCCCCGCCTGCGCCATCTCGATCTTAGCAATTGCCTCAGGATTTCATCCGCTGTACTACGCACGTTGGTCGAGATGCCGCATCTGGCCCAGCTAACGCATCTCAATCTCGCTCAGACCTCGCTGACACTCGACGATCTGCGCTACCTCGTTCACTCTCCCAGGCTGGCTAGTCTGAGGGTATTGAACCTCAATGGCAATCGTCTGACTCACAAAGCGGTATCGGTCCTGGCTGAGGGGACGATACTTTCGTCCCTAGAGAGGCTGTGGCTCGAAGCCAATTTGCTCGGTGATGCGGGCGCCATAGCATTGCTCGAGTGGCCTGCCTTGCCGCGCTTGACGAGTCTTAGTCTGGCGCAGAATCAAATATTCGCCTCCGGTATGAAAGCAGTCGCCGAATCCCCGGCGTTGAGAGAGCTAGTCTCCCTGAATCTATCCAGAAATGTCAGCTGCGATGAGGGAGTTGTGGCCTTAGCGTTCTCCAGCTGGACCCGGTTGCAAGGGCTGAACCTGTGGTTCAATGGCATCGGCGACAAAGGCATTCGGGCACTCGCCTCATCAGAAGGGCTTTCCCAGCTGACCCGACTCAATCTGACCGCCAATTCCATCACGAACTCGGGCGCGAGGCGTTTGATCGAGGCCTCGGGTTTGCCTCGCTTGTCACGGCTCGATCTGCTGCGAAATGACATCGGTGAGGCGGAGCAACAGCGGTTGCGCGATCGCTTCGGCCCGTTCGTCTATTGCTGATGCGAACTGCGGATTACAATTTCACACTTTCGAGGCGCTTTAGCGCCTCCGCGTGGACGTGACCGTTGCTGCCCAAGAGTCCAAATCGCTGCCAGGCTTCCGCCAGACCATAGCGCAGACCCTCGCCGTGCAAACCCGTCACAGTGCCGCCGGCCTCGGTTACGAGCAAATGACCGGCCGCGATGTCCCAATCATGAAACTGCGTGTAATCGTTGACATAAAGATCGACCTCGCCGCGCGCCACCAGGGCCAGCTTGATGCCCGCCGAGTACGTCTCGACAACCTGAGCCGGACGCACCGCTTGAGCCATGCGTGAAGGTACACCCGGATTGCGCGAATGGCTCTGCACCATCGCGGCCTTGCCCAGGTCCTTCGTCGCCGAAACGCGGCAAGCGACCGGCTCGCTCCCTTCATCCTGCCGCCAGCATCCGCCGCCCTGCGCCGCATAGGTACAGCGGCCCTTGGCAGGTTCCAGGACAACTCCGACGGCAAGTTGACTGTTCTCGACAAACGCGATCATCACCGAAAACTCGCCGTTCTTGCGAGCGAAGCCGCGCGTGCCGTCGATAGGATCGACGACCCACAATCGTGCCCCAACGCTCGGCACGCCTGCCAGGGCCGGCGTCTTCTCCTCAGCACACAATGCATCTCCAGTGAAGCGCTTCTTGAGATAGCTCAATATGGTTTCTTGGGCCTCGCGATCGGCCTCTGTGCTGATATCGATGGGTGCATCGGGTATGGCCTGGAACTGGCGGTAGGCGTCGAGGACGACTCGTCCCGCCTCTCGCCCCGCTTCCAGGGCTGCTTCCAATTCACGTTCGTGCGCCATGATGTCCTTTTGAGGATTTACGCCTGGATCTGCTCAACCATCTCATTGAATTCCAGATAATGCAGATGGCGATACAGCGGATTTTGAGCGAGCAGCTCCTTGTGAACGCCGGAAGCGACGATGCGGCCCTTGTGAAGCAAGAACAGCGTATCGCAAGAGCGAATCGTCGAAATGCGATGCGGCAAGAAGATGACCGTGCGTCCGGGCAAGACGCGCGTCCAGGTGTCGTCGAGCAGCGCCTTAGTCTCTTCATCGAGGGCCGTCTCCGGTTCCTCGACGATGAGCAGAGCGGGATCGCGCAGCACGGCTCGCGCCAGGGCGATGCGGAACTGCTCGCTTATCGACAGTGAATGCCCCAACTCACCGATCGGCGTTTCATAGCCCTTGGACAGCTTTTGAATGAAATGGTGAGCGTGAGCGAGCTTGGCGGCATCGATGATCTGGCCGAGTGTATAGGCGTTGTCGCCGCAACCGATATTGTTAGCGACTGTGTCGTGGAAAACGAGATTGTGGGTCAGCACAATGGAAATCTGTGCCCGCAGTGAATCGAGCGTCACCCAGCGGAGGTTGTGCTGATCGATACGTATCTCGCCACTGGTCGGATCGAGCAGGCGCGGAATCAGATAAACCAGAGCATGTTTCTCCAGATCGTCCGAGCCGATCAGACCAATGCGCTTGCCTGCGGGAATGGTCAGCGAAACGTCTTGAAGCAACATGCGGTTGCTGCCTGGCTCGCGCAGGCTAACGCTATCGAACTCGATTTGTTTGTGCAGGGGCGGCAAGAACTCGGCACCCACGACTTGCCCGACCTCGCCACGGCGTTCCAGGAACTTAAAGACGTTGTCCGCCGAATCCCGGCCACGGCGAACGAGTTTTCGCGCTTCCAGCCAGCTCTGGAGGGGTTGATACAAGCTCACCAGAGCCGTGCTGAGTGCCACCAGGCTGGCAACCGTTAATTGACCCGACAAGACGAGAATGCCGGCCACGAACAACAACAAGAGAGCACACAACAAACCAAACAATACCAACAGAGGTTGGTAGAGCGCTTCGCCGCGGAGGCGTATCAGCTGCACACGCGAATAGCGCGAGAGCTGCCGCTCCACTCGATTTTGATTGAATTGTTCCAGCAGGTAGCACTTGACCAGGCGCATGAGCATCAGACTCTCGCGCATGATCGTCAGATACTCGGATGCGAGATGAGTAGCTTGTCGGCCGCGCCGGCGGAAATACGCCGCCATCTGTCCGCCGATCAGCCACACCAGGATGGCCAACACCAGCGACGCCAACGCCAGCCAAAACTGGACGAGCAGCGCGAAGGCGATCAACAAGGCGAATTTAATGGGGGCGCGGTAGGACACGGTCAAGTGTGTGAACAGGGCATCGTGGACGGCCTCGATATGGCGGGCGAAGATGCTCACGGCCTCTGTTGGTCCCAATGCACGAAAGGCCAGCGTGCCCAGGCGAAAGGTGTGATGATAAACAGCGCGGCGCAGCCGTGTGGCCGCTTCGATGCTTGCTCGCGCCGCCATTTCGCGCATCAGCAACATCAAGGTCGCACCCAGAAGAGCAAGCAAGACGCCAATCAGCAACAGTCCGATGAGGTAGGACGAGATAATTCCGCTGCGACGAGGGTTGGGATTGCGCGTCCACGGCGCCCATTTCGCCAACTTCGATACGACCGGCGCGTAGATACGGCCCTCGGTTTGTGAACGCACCAGCAGACTGGTGATGCCGACGTTGGCGTTGTAATCATCTCGCTCCGGTAGGGACTCGGCGCCTAGCTTCTCGGACAGGATATGCCGCACCTGAGCGTACCAGATGTACCGCACATCGGATCGCACCGTCTCGCTGGAGATGTCTGGTTCGAGCTGCATTGCTGCCAGCCGCTGGATTTGATCCTGCGTCAGGTAGCCGAGGGCTTGCAGCCTTTGGTGCCGCTCCTCGGCTGGGAGTTGGTTCCATTCGCCGCGGAAGCGGTTTTGCTGTAAGGGAGTCAGGGTATGCAAGGTCGGCAGCTGGCCGCGATAAACCAGCAAGTCGGTGAACAGCCACAAGACAATGAGCAGCGCGACATAGACGAGGCCTGTGCCGGCCGCGGCAATGTGCGCGGTCCACTTGGCGCCTTGCTGGTAGTTGAGATAGGCACAGGCCTTGGCGAAAGCTGCCTGTTCGGATTGGCGATCCATGAGTTATTCATCCACGAGTGGCCGCCGGGTGAACGCGGCGATTCCGCTGGGTCTTAGGCTCAACCTCATTTTACGAAAAACTACGTCCCTGAGAACAACTTCGAGTCATTGCCGAAATCGCAAACCAAGGGCTTTAATTTTCTGCTTTCGCTTCGAGCTAGGACTTCTAGCGTGTTAAGAAAGCTTAACACAGACTCACCCTTTCCGTCGGCACATGATAATACTCGGAAACGTTTTTGAGCGTGCCTCCGGTTGAATAAATTGACTGTCGGATCGCAAATTCCGGCAGGGGCAGAGCTTGTGGAAAACGCAGTTTCTCAGGACGCCGGGAAGACATCGAAATTGCTCTACCCGGATTGAGCCTCAATCTTAAGTCAAGATTCGCACTTATCTTGCGCTGCAGACTCGAATGATGGTGCCGTGTTTCTCGTGATCCGCCAGCCTGTCGCGTTTATCGAGATAGGCAGCAATGGCTCCTTCTTTGATTTAACCGAGAGAATGAGGCGATTCGCTCTTTCTCCCCACCGACGTGGAGATGCTTCATGTGGCTCAATGAACTTTGCAAACGCTGGATGGGTAGCCCCTCTCGGCAAATTCGAGGGCAGCGGATCGCCAGAATGTTGTCTTCGCTCAAGCAGCGCAGGGAGCAATCCTTAGCTTATGCTTCAGACTCGGATGCTCATATCACTCATGCAGGTCATATTGCCGGATTTTGTCGAAGAGCTGACGGCGGCTGATGCCCAGAACCCGAGCCGCTCGCGTGCGATTCCACTTCTCCTGGTCGAGCGCTTGGCGGATGATCCGGCGCTCCGTTTCGGCAAGGACATCACGCAGTCGCAGCGAAGACGCAGCTGATTCGCCAGGGAAGTTGGAAGCCGGTGCCGGCGACTGTACGTCTTCAATGCCAATGATCCGACCGCGCGCCAGGATGGCCGCCCGGGCCAACACGTTCTGCAATTCACGCACGTTACCAGGCCAGTCGCAGTCGCACAGATGTTTCAGAGCTTGCGGCGACAGGGCGAGGTTAGGCCAATCATACTTTCGGGCCAGTTTGCCCAGGAGGTGCTCGGCCAGTAACGGGATGTCCTCTCGTCGCTGCCGCAACGGCGGCAGCTCGATCGTCACCACGTTGAGCCGATAAAACAGATCCTGGCGGAATCGGCCCTCGGCGATGTGCAACGAGAGATCACGATTGGTGGCAGCCAAGACCCGGACATCGACTTGCAGGGTCTGCTCACCACCGACACGTTCGAATTGGCCAGTTTGCAAGACACGGAGCAGCTTCGCCTGCAAATCCACATCCAGCTCGCCTATCTCATCAAGGAATAGTGTGCCGCCGTGGACCTGTTCAAACCGACCGATACGCCGAGAGACGGCTCCAGTAAAAGCACCCTTTTCGTGTCCAAAGAGTTCGCTTTCCAACAGAGCCGGACTGAGAGCAGCGCTGTTGACCTTGAGAAATGGCTGACCGGCACGGCGAGAGTTTTGATGAATGGCTGAAGCGACCAACTCCTTGCCGGTGCCGCTCTCACCGACGATCAGCACAGGCTCGCCCGTCGGAGCCACACGGCCGATGGTTTTGAACACCTGCAACATCACTGCCGTCCGACCGATCAGCTCCTCATCGTGGCCGGGGCGTTCGTTGGCGAGCGCTTGCACCTGCGCAACCAAGGCCCGCTGCTTTAGGGCACGGCGGATGGCGAACAGGACCACATCGAAGTCAAACGGCTTACTGAGGAAATCGAACGCGCCGAGCTTCATGGCTTCGATAGCGGGCGCACTGCCGCCGAAGGCAGTCACGACGATGATGGGCGTTTCGTCCAGTCGGTCAGCGTGTCCGCGTAGTACTTCCATGCCCTCGCGCTTGGGCATCTTCAGATCGAGCAGGCACAGTGCCACATCCGGCTCTCTCAGCAAATGCGCGGCCTGTTCTCCGTCGGCGGCTTCGAGCACACGGTAACCCTCCGACTCCAACAGCAGCTTGAGATTGGCGCGGATCGCCGGCTCGTCATCCACGACGAGAATGACCGGCGGATCGAATGCTTTTGCCATAGTCTTAGTCCGTAATCGCGTCGCCCTTGCACTGGTCAAGAAGTCGGCTTGATCGGCAACGTGACGCGGAACACTGCGCCCCAGCCGGCGAGGTGATCCAGTTTGACCTGTCCACCGTGCTGTTGCACGATCTCGCGGCACAGGGCCAGACCAAGCCCCGTCCCTTCCGGCCGTGTCGTGTGAAAGGGTTCAAACAAGTGCGGTACTTCCTCCGCTGCAATACCTGATCCGGTGTCGGCGACCCACAATTCGACACGCGATGGTGACTCCGAGCGGCGTGTGCGACACAGAAGCTTGCCTCCGTCCGGCATCGCCTGCAAGGCATTGGTCGCCAGATTGAGCACAACCTGTTGCAATGCCTGTGCCGAACCGAATAGCGGCGGCAACTCCGGAGTCAATTCGGTCTGAATCATGACGCCCTGCGATTCCGCCTGAGCGCGGAGCAGGGTCAGTGTCTCTTGAACGATGGCGTTCAAGTCGATGGGCCTGCGTTCATCATGGCCCGTGCGAACGAAGAAAAGCAAGCGGCTGACAAGCGCATTGAGGCGATCGACGTTTTGCAGTATGGGATCGAGCATCGACGGATCGCGCGCGGGCGCCAGGCGCTGATACAGTTGGACGGTGGAACGAATGGCGGCCAACGGATTGCGTACTTCATGCGCGACCCCTGCCAGCATTCGTCCCAGGGCTGCCAGGTGCTCGGAACGGCGCAGCTCTTCGCGGAGCTGTTCTCGCTGTTGGCGTTCGCGACGGAGATTACGGCCAAGGTTGACGGTCAACAACAGTGACACGACGATGCCCGCAAGAGCCAAAATCGCTGACAGCAAATAGCGGTTCAGGTCGGCAGCCATGTTCTCCGGCCGAGTCAGGCGCGTCATCACCCAGGTGGCCATTTCCGCGGGAGTCTGTCGGCCAACCCCCTGCGTGACGACCAGAATGCGACTCGGCGGGATGACGGTCGTCTGCACGATGAGCGTATCGTCCAACAGGGGGTTCAGGCTGGCCTTGCATTGCGCATAGATGAAATCGCGTTCCTTGGGCGGAGGATCGCGGCGCTCTGCGAGCGAGGATGTCTCCAACGCAGTCGCGTGCTTACCCTTGCCTTTCTTGCCCGGCACATGCTTGCCCGGCAACGATGGTTCCGGCCGAGCGTGCGGATCGTTGGGAAAAGCGTAGCCGGTCCACTCGCCGCGGAGATAAAAACCGCCCTCGACGCCATGCAAGTCGGCCAGCGCCTCGGCAGTGATCCGGGCGAGACGCGGATGCCATTCGACCGGAGTTTTGCTGCGGTCGCGTCCTTCCGCGGTGTCGAGCAGTTGACTCGCTGCCTCGGCCATTCGCCGGCTGGCAGTGATCAACTGCTTTTGCATCTCCGCTTCGTATTGCGGTAGTTGGAAGGCGGCCAGGCTGCTCGATAACAGCACGGCAAGCGAGGCCAAAAACAGTAGCCCAACCAACACAACCTGCCAGCGAAGTCCGAAGCGTTCGCCCATGAAACGTCTTTCACACTTGGCTTTCCGCCGTGGCTCGGCGAGCGTCGTCTGCTTCGGGACGGAGAGCAGAAAAGGAAGAACGGACGGCAGGCAGCGTCTCCGGCACGCACAGCAGCACCAACAACGTCGCCGCCCCCGCGACGCCAGCCAACAGCGAAAACAGACCGCGATAGCCAAGCAACTGCACCACCAGGCCCGCCAGCAGCGGTCCTAGCGCAGAGCCGAGCACCAGGCAAGAGCCGACCAGAACCTGAGCTGCGCCGGCGCGACGCGGGTCAGCGAAGCGATCCGTCACCCAGGCGGCGGCCAGAACGCCGAACAAACCCTGAGCCAGTCCGTCGAGCAGTTGGATGAACAGGATTTGCCCAGGTGAAGTCGCCACGGCAAGGAGCGCCAAGCGAACACTCATGGCCGACCAGCCCAGCACTAACAACGGTTTGCGTCCCACTCGATCAGCCCAGCGACCGGCCGGACGCACCAACACCATCCAGGCTATCATCATGACGATGAAAAGGGAGGGCAAAAATCCGTCGCTGGCGCCGAGGTCGTGCTTAACGAACAAACCAAGAAAAGCTCCGCCAGGTGCCGCCGCCGCATGAAACAGCACCATCGCAACAGCGAACGTCCACAGGGGGCCATCGCGCCAGGGGTTTGTCGAGTAAGAGTTGCGACAGTACGGGAGCGATTGCGCCTCCGTTCCTTTATGACCGCGGCTCAGGCTCGACTGTGGTTTATGGATCAACAAACCAGCGACGAACGCCAATCCCTGCACGACGACCAGCATCAGCAAAATCGAACCGAGTGTGTACTCCTGGGAAGCGATCATATCGATGAGACGAGCGGGCAGCAGGTCCGCCGCCCAGCCCTGGGGATCGACCAGTATACTGCCAACCAGGGCAACCGCAATGATGCCGATGGGTCGCCAGAATCGCAGCGCGCCGAGCGCCGCGCCCACTTGACTGGGCGGCGCCAGATGGACCGCCTCAGCACCGGCGAGACTCTCGACTGTCGCCCGGCACGGCCCATTCTCAGCAAATAGCACTGCGAGCACTGCCAGTCCGTGCGCGCCGCTCGCTCCATGCAGGAAAAACGTGGCGAGAGTCAAGACAGCCAAGGAGGCGAGTAAGAATGGCTTGCGGGCTCGCAGTCGATCCGACCACACGCCCAAAGGGAATTGCAGCAAACCCGCTAGTGCCGACGCGGTCCAAATATATCCGATGGCCGACTCCGACAATCCCCGTTGGTGCAGATATAAGGGCAGATAGGGCAGAATGAAACCGATACCTGCCATACACAGAAAATACGATCCGTAAAGTCCGATTCTGTTGCAAGTGTCCATGAAGTTGATCCTTCCGAGGAAGCAGCTCAATAGAAAACGAACTTCAACCACACGATGCCAAGTACGAGTGTCACAAGCGTCAACGGAACGCCGACCTTGCAGTATTCCCAGAATGAGATCGATACGCCTTCACGTCGAGCGTTCTCCACGACGATGAGGTTGGCTACCGAGCCGAGCACTGTGAGGTTGCCGGCGAACGTGCTCGACATGGCCAGTGCCAGCCAGGCCGTCTCTTGATTTGAAGCCGGCATGGCCAGCATCACCGGCTCGAACAGCAGAACCGCCGGCACGTTACTGACCAGGTTCGAGAGCACTGCCGACGCGCCGCTCAGCAAATCCACCGGATGATTCAAGAGCCAGGTCCAACCGTCAATCCTCCAGCGCTCGACGACATGCATCCGAAAGCCGTGGACGACGACGAACAGGCCGGCGAACATCATCAGTAAGCTCCAGTCGATTTGCTGATAGATCTTCTCCGGTCGGACAATGCGGCCTACAAGCAGGAAGGCGGCCGCTCCTAGTGCGATGAGCGGCAAAGACTGGCTGGGCAACGCGAAGAACAGCACGACGGCCACGGAAGCAGCCAACACGCTCTTGCCTAAGAGCCACTGATGCGCCCGTCGAATCGGCGGCAGCGGCTCCGGGAGTATCGGACCCGTAACATCGACAATTTTCGGCGGCACCAGAAAACGCCGATAGATGACGGCGATGACGAAGTAGTTGAGGGCCAAGCCGAGGAGAGCGACCGGGAACAGACGAGTGGCGAAGCGCAGGTACGAGATATGCGATTGAATGCCGATAATCATGTTCTGCGGATTGCCAGTGATGGTTGCGGTCGAGCCGATGTTGGACGCCGTGGCCAACCCGATCAAGTGAGGCAGGGGATTAAAGCGCAGACGGCGGGTCAAATGCAACACTAAAGGCGTCAGCGCCAGACAAACGATGTCATTGACCAAAAATGCCGATAGCACCCCGGACAACACGATGGTCACAGCAAGAAGTCCCTTCGGTGACTCGATGCGGACCAGGCACCAATGCGCCAGCAGCCGGAAAACGCCGGACAAGCGAAGGCAGCCGACCACGACCATCATTCCCAGAAGCAAGACTAGCGTTTCATAATCGATGGAACTGGCGGAAAAGGCTTCCTGAAGGGTTACAGCTCCGACGAGAAGCATCAGCGTGGCCCCGACCAACGCAATCCCGGCACGATCCATGCGCAAACCCGGTACTTTGCCGAGAGCCAGGCCAGCATAGGTCAGCATGAAAAAGATCCAAGTCAAAAAAATGATCGATTGCTGATCCATGGAAAACATCTTCAGCTCCAGTCCGGCATCATTGCGCATGCCGATGTTGTGTCGGCGAGGGAGCATGATGATGCGGGGGGAGTAAGGCAAGATCAACAAGTCGCCTCGCTGATTGGCGCGGTGCCGGCACGGTGAGTGTGCCGGGCACCGCAGGCAAACACGGAAAACGGAACCGACTGGGGAGTTTAGGTTGGCGGCGACGGGCGACGTTCCTTGGGCGGCAAGGGTCGTTCGCGTCTCCGTTCCGGGGCGGCAGGCTCATCTCGTCGAAAATCGGCTCGCGCCAGATGTTCGCAAACTTGCGTCCAGGCTTCAGCGGCGCGGCCTAGTTGGATGGCACGGACCGCATCGTCGCGGCTGGCTTGCCTCGCTTGATCGTAGAGGCGGCGAGCCGCATCGAGGAACGTTCGGCCCGCTCCGCGCGGACCCAAACCGCCGATATCCTCCAAGCGATCGCGTGTCCGCTTTAACAACTCCTCCAGTTCATCAGAGTCCCTGACGGGTGGCACCGGAATTCCCCGGACGACTGGCGCATCCGCTCGCAAAGCATGCACCAGACCGCGAGCAGCATCGTGTGCCGCTAGCGCCAATTCGTTGGCCGACCGCGATTCGTCCTCTCGTGCTGCACGTACCGCGTCCCGGTAGAGATCCTTGGCTTGATCGATCAGCGGTGCCAGATCGCGCGGCGGCCGCGCTCTGCCCACCTCTGTCCAGGCAGCCATGTCGGTCAGTGCGTCGTAGGCCTTCTGCAAATCGTTTTTTCCCTTTCCGGGTCCCTTTTCTCCTTTCTTCTTCGGTTTCGCTTCCGCCTTACTGATGAATCCTGCTTCCGGTCCCCACGCGATCAATCCGCAAGCCATCGCGGCGATCGTAAGGGCCACGATCCCTCGCATCGCTCTTGTCATGATTCTCTCCTCCCGATATCGGTTTGCTATTCTCGAAACACGCCGCCTCGAAATCCGAAGCATGTAAAAAGCAATGGAGGTGCCAAGCCAATGCGACGGCAAATCCGCCATCGGTTGAGTCAACGCAATTCTCTATCGTTTCGTGAGTTACGAAATATTTTCCGCATCAAGAATCAAGCCGAACATAATCGAATGAGACAGCTAGGGATGGGCACAAATCCCCCGACCGGGGCATTCCCCCCGCGAGAGAAGACAAATTGAGCCCCCGCGCAGGCAGCGATTTTTTCTTTTCTGGATCACTTGTTCCTTGCCATCGGAAGGTGAAGCAGCGACAATCGCCGAGATAGAGCCGAACCCGAGATTGACCGGAGCGCGACACCATGTCCTCGGACCTGGCAGCTTCCTCATCTTCTCCGCATACAGTACAGCTGGAGCTGGATGCACGGCTGCCGCGCAGCATTTGGCATTCGCCTTTGATGTCAGCGGCGCTGGCGCTCAGTTGTGGAATCCTGCTGGATCGACATCTCTCGTTACCGCTGCCGGGAAGTTTGATCGCCCTGGCTGTTTGCCTGGTGGCCTGGTTCTGCGTACGGACCACTCCACATCATGGTTTGCCCCTGGTCTACCTTGCACTGGCCGGGGTCGCCTTCGGAGCCGCATACCACCACTATCGACGTGATACTTATGCGGCGGACGACATCTTTCTTTACGCCAAGGACGAGCCAACATTCGTGCAATTGCGGGGCAGTCTCGATGAGGAACCCATCCACCATCGCGCCCTGCCCGATGACCCATTACGATCGCTGGCTCGCGCGGGTGACACGGTGACGGTTTTGCGTGTCCACGAGATTCGCGGCGCGGGAGACTGGCTGGCCGCCTCGGGGAGGGTGCGCATCGTCGGAGTCGAGGATTGGCCGGACCTACATTGTGGCGACGTTGTAGACGTCGTCGGCCAGATGGTCCGCGCTGCTCCGCCGGGCAATCCGGGTGAGTTCGACTTTGCCGGCTATCTGCGCGACCAGGGAATCCGCACGGTAATGACCGCGCGCAAGTCGCCTCAGGCCGTGACGCGCCTCGAACGCGGCTGGCCCAATTCGTTGCAGGGCTGGCTGGCCGTGATTCGCGGCCGCGGACTTCGAGTATTGCGCGAGACGTTGCCGCCGCACCACGAACGGCTTGCTGAGGCGTTGCTACTAGGCGAAGATGCGAGCATGACGCGCGCGGAATGGGACAAGTACATTCGTACCGGCGTCCTTCATGTTCTGGCTATATCCGGACAGCACCTCGTGATCCTGGCTGGCTTTCTCTGGTTTGCGCTACCGCGGCTGGGCGTGAGGCAACGACATGCAGCGTGGATAGTTGCGCTTGTTGTGTTGGGCTATGCGCTTGTCACCGGCGGCCGGCCCCCGGCGCTGCGTGCGGCAGTCGCTGTGTGCGCCGTGTGCGGCGCGATGATCCTGCGACGCCGGGTACTATTGGCCAATTTGTTCGCTCTGTCGTGGATGGCCGTTGCTCTCGTCAATCCAGCCGACCTGTTTACGACTGGCTGTCTGTTATCGTTTCTTTGCGTAGCTTTATTGTACTGGGGCACGCAGGCCTGGGGACAGCGGGAGGAAGATCCATTGGATCGCCTCGTGGATGAAGCGCGCCCGCCATGGCAACGGTGGCTGCGTGGCTTGGGCCGGGCCGTCTACGAGAGCTACGCGGCGACGCTTCTGATCTGGTTGGTGATCACGCCGCTGGCTGCGTCACGCTATCAGATGATCTCGCCTGCTGGTTTACTACTGGGACCCCCTCTCGTTGTTCTGACAACAGTTGCCCTTTTCACCGGTTTTCTCCTGCTTGTGGCAGGTGTCCTTTGCTTGCCTGTGACCGGTCCGTTGGCGATGTTGGTTCAAGCCAGCCTCGCCGCTTGCGAGTTTCTCGTGGATACTGCCGATCATGTTCCGTTTAGCCATGTCTACATTGGAGCAATCGGCGATTGGTGGCTGTGGCTGTTTTACATTGGCCTACTGGCCGCGCTAACACAGGAACCATTGCGACGTCGCTGGCGCTGGGCCAGCGTCGCCGGCCTGGGGTGGTTGTGTGCCGGACTGGCCGCCGGTGCTGCACGCATGCCCAGTGATGAGCTTCGCTGCACTTTCCTCGCCGTCGGACATGGCAGTTGCATCGTGATCGAACTGCCGGACGGACGCGCGATCCTTTACGACGCCGGCTCGCTCGCCGGTCCCGACGTGACGCGCCGTCAGATCGCTCCATTCCTCTGGCATCGCGGCATTCATCGCATCGACGAAGTCATTTTCTCCCATGCCGATCTAGATCATTTCAACGGCATCGTGGAGTTGCTCGATCGCTTCACCATAGGTCAGGTCACGTGTACGCCCACGTTCGCAGACAAGCAGGAGCCGGGAGTTCAGTTTGCTCTGCGCATCCTACGCGAACGCAGCATCCCCATGCGCATCGTCAAGGCGGGTGATCGCTTGACGGCTGGCGATGTCGTGATGGAAGTATTGCATCCACTGGCAGCCGGTCCCGACGGCAACGAAAACGCCCGCAGTTTGGTGCTTCTCGTTCGATACGCCGGGCATTCCATATTGCTGACTGGCGATCTGGAGGGAAATGGTTTGCAGCGCGTGCTTACAGAAGTACCCCCACAGAGCGTCGAGGTGCTCATGGCACCGCATCACGGTAGCCATCTTGCCAATACGTCGGAACTGGGACGGTGGGCGCGGCCGCACGTTGTCATCTCATGTCAGGGACGGCCGCCCATTTCGCCTGACGTACGTCAGCGCTACCGGCAAGTCGGAGCACAGGTACTCGACACGTATCAACATGGCGCGGTCACCGTCCGCAGCCACTCCAGCGGACTCATCGTCGAGACGTTCCGAACGAAAGAACGATTTGCAATTCGCGGCGTGAACCGCGAAGATTGAAAGGGGTGCGTTGTCGATGCCCTCCCGGGGGATTCAGAAGATGAGCGAGAAGTTCGTGACAGTGGCGACATATAACAGGACACCCGAGGCCCATCTAGCCAAGAACCTTCTTGAGGAAGAAGGTATCGCCTCGATGTTGTCGGGCGAATTGACTGCAGACATGCTGCCCTTTGGCCAAGCGGGTGGAGGCGATCAGATTGTCTTGCAGGTGCCTGAGAGCGCCGCACAGCGCGCGGCGAGCATCCTCGCCATTGTGGCCGCCGCTAAACTTGAGGACAACTGGGAAGATGAGGCGGAATCAGGCTCTGACGTGTGGATCTGTTCCATCTGTGGAGAGCCGATCAGCAACCGGCTGTCGATGTGCTATTCCTGTCAGACGCCGCGTGAGAGTATACGAGCTGCCATTCCGCGAGACCGAACTTCGATTCAGTCGGACCCAACGCCTTTGACGACTGGAGCAGAAGTCCAGAGACACGACGAAATCACAGACGCTCCGGCACCGACGCCAGTCCTCGCTCTACCATCAGCCGCGCCGCTGCCGAACGAAGAGGTGGAGATCACGCTGCCACCGACAGCCCGCGGCGACGACCTGGCCCGTAAAGCGTTTCTGGCGTCGCTATTTGGCGTGGTAATACCGATCTTAGTACCGGTAGCGTGGATCTATATCCTGCGCGTTGTTGTCTTCGGAGGCGAAATGAGCGCCAAAGGAGTCCGTCAGTTCCTCGGGGCGGTACTCATCAACGCTTCCGTCATACTTGTGTTTCTGTTCCTCTGCGCTGGCGGTTGGCGCTTGTTCTAGACGCTGTGGGCCGCGATCATGATTCTCGGACCATCTGATGATACCGTTCGCGCAACTGCCGCGTGATTGGGCCAGGTTTGCCGTTGCCGATGGGGCGGCCGTCGCATTCGACGATTGGTGCGATCTCGGCTCCGGTGCCGGTCAGAAAACTTTCATCCGCACTTAGGAGATCATGCCGCGTCAGGGCCATTTCTTGCACCGTAATCTTGGCGGCCCGCGCCAACTCGATGACGGCGTTGCGCGTCACGCCTTCGAGAATGCCGGCGGCCAGGTGCGGCGTGCGCAGGATGCCGTGCTTGACGAGGAAGATGTTGTCGGCGGTGCATTCCGCGATCTCGCCGTTTTGATTGAGCATGATCGCTTCCGGAACCCCTGCGCGGTCAGCCTCGATTTTGGCCAGAATGTTATTCAGATAATTCAGAGACTTGATACGCGGATTGAGTGCATTGGGATGATTGCGGATGACTGAGGCTGTAATTACGCGCATGCCTTTTTCGTAGGCTTCGGCCGGATAAAGACTGATGTCATCGATGATGAGGATGACCTGCGGATCGGAACACTTGCGCGGATCCAGTCCGAGAGAGCCGGCTCCGCGCGTGACAATCAGCCGGATGTAGCCTTCCTTTTTGGCGCTGTCCTTGACCGCATCGACGACCGACTGCGTCATCTGCTCGCGCCCGAGGGGGATTTCGAGGAGGATATGGCGGGCACTCTCGTAGAGGCGTTCGATGTGCTCGCGGAGGCGGAAAACTTTGCCGCTGTAAATGCGGATACCCTCGAACACGCCGTCGCCGTAGAGGAAACCGTGATCGAAGACGCTGATCTTCGCCTCGGACTTGTCAAACCGTTTGCCGTTGATCCACACGTTGTTCATCGCTGGCTCCCGTTAGCCGGTCAAGGAAGACTGTAAGAGTGAATTGGAGTTGTTCGCATCTTCTACACGTCCCTTAGTTAAGCGCACCACGCGATCGGTATTTCCTACAATTTCCATATTATGCGTCACCATGACGATTGTCAGCCGATCCTGCCGATTCAGATCGCGGAGCAGGCGGATGATCTCGATGCCCTTGTCGGCGTCGAGATTGCCCGTTGGCTCATCGGCCAACAAGACGCGCGGCCGGTTGATAAGGGCGCGAGCGATGGCGGCGCGCTGCATTTCGCCGCCGGATAGCTCGCGCGGTTTGTGGTGCAGACGATGGCCCAGACCGACACGATCGAGCAGTTCCGTGGCCTGCTGTTTGAGGGCACGGCGCTCCCGGAACCAGCGACGCACCGACAGGCCGATCATCTTCGGCATCAACACATTTTCGAGTGTCGTTAGTTCCGGCAACAGGTGATAGAACTGGAAAATGAATCCGAACGTCTCGTTGCGCAATCGATCGCGCTGTTCGGATGGCAGATTGTCGATGCGCTCGGTGTTGAAAAGGATGCGGCCTTCATCCGGCCTGTCGAGTGTGCCAAGCAGGTGCAACAGCGTGCTCTTACCGCTGCCGGAGCTGCCGACGATGCTAAGAAACTCGCCGGCGAAGACTTCGAGGTCCACCCCGGTCAGCACCGGCACTTCGATGGCGTGCTTGCGATACGTCTTGTGAAGATTGATCGCCGCCAACATTGGCAGATTATCCAGCATGATTCTCCACTCCCCGTTTATTCATATCGCAGCGCCCGCACAGGATGCAGCAAAGCTGCACGCAGCGCCGGCAACACACTGAACAGTACGGCGATGGCAATCGCACCCACATTTATAATCAGTACGCTGCTCACGCTGAGATCCGTCGGAATCTCATTGAAATAATACACGGATCGATCAAACAATTCGTGTCCCGTCCACTTGGTCAAGAATTGTTCGATTTCATTGATGTAAAGGGTAATGGTCGTACCGATAGCGGAGCCGAGAAGGGCGCCCACCGCTCCGAGCAACAAGCCATAACTGAGGAAAATGTTCAGCACGCCTCGATTGGAAGCACCAAGGGCCTTCAGAATTCCAATGTCGCGCGTTTTCTCGACAACGATCATCGAGAAAATGGCGAGAATGCCAAAACCGGCCACGGCAATAATCATGAACAGCAACACATTGAGAATGCCTTTCTCAATGCTGATGGCGGCCAGGAGCGGCCCCTGCTTGTCTTCCCAGGTATGGACGGACAACTCCCAGTGAGCGGGAAGCAGTTTTTGCAAACCTTCCTTGACCGCATGCAAATCACGATAATCCTTGATGCGAATCTGTATGCTGGTGGCGCGATCCGGCATGGCACGCAGACGCTGCAATTCTTCAATAGGCACGAACACATAATTCGCGTCGTACTCGCTCATCTCCGACTTGAAGTAATCGCAGACGGCGCAGCGCCATTCAACTGGTTTGAGCCCGTGGCCACTTATGGTGGTGAGGATGACATCATCACCTGGTCCGAGTGTGCGTACCTCCTCAGGGGCTCCGTCCGGTTGGAGCTTGGCGCGAAAATGAGCGATTGCATAGCCGAGGATAATGGTGGACGGCGGTGCTTCGGTCCGCGGTGGAGGCTCAGGGGCGGGTTTGCCGTCGATTGGCTGCGGGGCGAGAATATCGGCGATACGATCCAATCGATGCGGCGGATGAAGCGATCTCTGATGTTGCAGCGCTTCGGGACTCAATTCGAAGGTCGGTTGTCCTTTATGAAGCAATAAATGCTCCGCGAAGCCGCCGACTCGGGCGCGCCCTACTGGATCGATGCCGATAATGTGAACCGGCCGAGCGATGGCTGTGCCGTTGCAATTAAACTGAATCATGCCGAAGATTTCCAGCGTTGGCGTCATGGCTTCGATGCGCTGGCTAAGGAAGGGGTCCGATTGAATGAGCGCAATCTTGCCCTGGGGATTGGCAAACCCCTGGAAATCGTGTGCTTCGATAACAATGTCGGAGAGCAGTCCGTGCAGCCGTTCGCGCAGCTTGGTGCTGAAGCCGGCCATGACGCTGTTGACAACGATGAGTGTGGCCACACCGAGCATGACACTGACAATACACACTAGCGCGAGATAGCGCGTCAGCAAATAGCGCCAGCACAGCAGCAGTTTATACACGTCTCACCTCATCGTAGTCAGTTGTCAGTGAAGAAAGCAACTCTTCACCGACAACTGAGTACTTTCAACTGAGAGGGCGAAGCAATGGGAACAGGATGACATCGCGGATGGTCGGCGTATTCGTCAGCAACATGACCAGGCGGTCGATGCCGATGCCAAGCCCGCCAGCCGGCGGCATTCCGTGCCTGAGCCCGCGGATGAAATCCTCATCCATCTTGGCCATCGACTCTTCCTCCGGCAGACCAGCCAACTGCATGCGGAACGTCTGCTCCTGCGTCATCGGATCGTTCAATTCTGTGTAAGCGTTGGCCAATTCCATGCCGCGCACGTACAACTCGAATCGCTCGGCGATATCCGCATTCTCGCGCTTCCGCTTGGTCAAAGGACAGAGCGGAGCCGGGTAATCATAAACGAACACAGGGCCGACCAGCTTTTCCTCCACATGTTCCTCGAACAGATGATGCACAATGACGGCGCTGTCTTTGCCTGCGGTCGGAAATCCTCCCTTGTCGGCCACACGACGTACGCCATCGGCGTCGTTCATCGCTACGCCGACGTGCTGCTCAAACAGCTCGGCGTAGGTCTTGCGCTGCCAGGGTGGTGTGAAATCGATGGTATATTCGCCGTATGGCAGTTGCATGCATTCGCCCAGGGTTCGAACGCAAGCGACGATCAATGCCTCCGTCAGATCCATCATGGAGCGGTAGTCGCCATACGCTTGATACAGCTCCATCATTGTGAATTCTGGATTGTGCCGTGGACTGATGCCCTCGTTGCGGAATACTCGGCCAATCTCGTACACCTTCTCGACGCCGCCAACCAGCAGGCGCTTCAAGTGCAATTCCAGAGCGATTCGCAAATATAACTCAATGTCCAGCGCATTGTGATGCGTGACGAACGGCCTTGCAGCGGCTCCTCCCGCGATGGCGTGCAACGTCGGCGTCTCCACCTCCCAGAAGCCGCGATCGTCGAGGAAGCGCCGCATGGTTCGCAGAATCTGGATGCGCTTGCGGGCGCGGTCGAGCGTCTCCGAGTTGTGGACCAAATCCAGGTAGCGATGCCTCAGTCGATACTCCAGGTCGTGCAAGCCGGAGAACTTGTCTGGATGCGGCAACAGCGACTTGCCCAGGAACGTCAGCTTGTCCGCAAAGACCGTCGGTTCGCCTCGCTTCGTCTTGCCGAACGTGCCGTCCACACCGAGCAAATCGCCAAGATCGAGCTGTTGAGCCAGTTGCCAACCGATTTCTCCCACTTGCTTTTGTCCCACCATGACCTGGATGCGGCTGCTCAGATCGGGGACTTTTTCGACCTCTCCTTCGCGTTCTCCCTTGATCTCGCGGAGCGTCGGTATACCGGACCAATCCTTGAGATCAAGAAAATGGACCTTTCCGCCCTCGCGGCGACTGACGATGCGTCCAGCGATGCGGACGCGCGGCCGTTGCCCTTCCGGCACGTCGGCCGGCAGAGCGAGGACGGCGCCAATCGACTGATGGTCGTCGAAACGACCACCCCACGGATCGAGTCCGAGCGCCTCGATGGCGTGCAGCTTCTCCAGGCGAGCGGCCTCGAACGAATCTTGGGGTGCAGACACGGTTGTCGCCTTCTCGTAAGTACCAGCAAAAGTGCGCATCACGGGTGAGTCATGGATTGTAGTAACTGCCCCCATCGTGTCAATTCCAGCGCGCTCCCGTCCTCAGACCTCCGATGTAGGCGCCAGGTTCGCGCTGCCGACCTGACGGAATCGCCGGAAACGAGTATAATCTCTGGAGGAGCCCGCTCCACAATCCGAGACTCGACGACATGAATTGCCAGACGCATCTTTATCCCGGCCAGGACCCCAATCTTATCACACGCCGCTGGTTCTTCCGCCAGTGCGGCATCGGCCTGGGGACAATCGCTCTGGGCGAACTGCTGCGCCAGTCCGGCTTTGCTGCGCCAGCGAGCACCGATGCGTTAGCGGTCAAACAGCCGCACTATCCCGCGCGGGCCAAGCGCGTTGTCTATTTGTTCATGGCCGGTGCTCCCAGTCATCTTGAGCTGTTCGATTACAAACCGCAACTGGCCAAATACAATGGCACACTCCCGCCCAGGCATTTGATCGAGGGCTATCGCGCCGCCTTCATCAATCCCAACTCGAAGCTGCTGGGTCCGAAGTTCAAGTTCGCCAAACAGGGAAACTGTGGTGCGGAATTGTCCGAATTGCTGCCGCACCTGTCCACCGTTGTCGACGACGTTGCCATCGTCAAATCGATGGTGACGGATGCGTTCAATCATGCACCGGCGCAGATCTTCATGAACACGGGCACGCAACAGTTCGGACGTCCGAGCTTCGGCGCCTGGGTGACATACGGGCTTGGCAGCGAATCGCGAGATCTGCCGGCCTTCGTCGTCTTCAGCTCCGGGTCGAAAGGCCCCAGCGGCGGGAACTCTAACTGGGGCAGTGGCTTCTTACCGACGGTCTACGAAGGTGTGTCCTTCCGCGGCAGCGGTGATCCCGTACTGTACCTGTCCAACCCGCGCGGCGTCGATGCCCAGATCCAGCGCGAATCGCTCGACTCGATTCAGCACCTGAACCAGGCGCGCCTCGACGTGATGGGCGATCCCGAAATCGCCACGCGCATCAATTCCTTCGAGATGGCCTATCGCATGCAAAGCAGTGCCCCGGAACTGATGGATCTATCGCGGGAACCGAAACACATTCTCAAGATGTACGGTGCCGAACCGGGCAAACCATCGTTCGCCAACAACTGCCTCCTGGCGCGTCGTCTGCTTGAGCGCGGCGTGCGCTTCGTGCAGCTTTTCCACGAAGCCTGGGACCAGCACGGCAATCTCAAGAAAGATCTCGTCAAGAATTGCAAGAACACCGATCAGGCTTGTGCCGCTCTCGTGCGCGATCTGAAACAGCGCGGAATGCTTGAGGATACGATCGTTTTGTGGGGTGGCGAGTTCGGCCGCACGCCGATGGCGCAGGATGGAGACGACGGCCGCGATCATCATCCCAACGCATTCACGATGTGGATGGCCGGCGGCGGCATTAGGCAGGGCCTCGTCATGGGAGAAACCGATGAGTTCGGCTTCAACGTCACCGAGGACCGCGTTCACGTTCACGACTTGCATGCGACATTGTTGCATTTGCTCGGCTTCGATCACACCAAGTTGACCTACCGCTTCCAGGGCCGCGACTTCCGCCTGACCGATGTGCATGGGCAAATCGTCCGCAAATTGTTGGCCTGAGAACGGAGTGCGGCCGCATGAAACGGATGCCGGAAGCGCTAACGGATGGGGCTTTCGACTTACTGATTCTCGGCGGCGGAATTACAGGCGCCGGCGTCGCTCTGGACGCTGTGTTGCGCGGGCTGCGCGTCGCCCTCATCGACAAGGGCGATTTCGCCTCTGGCACCAGCAGCCATTCCTCGAAGTTGGTTCATGGCGGATTGCGGTATCTGGAACACGGCGATTTTCACCTTGTTTACGAAGCTCTCCATGAACGGGGACGACTTCTGTATAACGCTCCGCACCTCGTCCATCCGCTCCGTTTTGTCCTACCGTTCTATGAAGGCGCGCGCGTTAGCCCCTGGAAGTTTCGGATCGGTTTGATCCTTTATGACTTTCTCGCCGGCGCACGTAATATTCGTCGCAGCCGAGTCGTTTCTCTGCCGCACCTACGTCGCGAGTTTTCCGAACTACGGACGGCGGGGCTGCGCGGCGGAGCCGAGTACTTCGACGCCCAGATGGACGACGCCCGCCTGTGCCTGGAAGTGTTGCGAACGGCGGCACTGCACGGCGCCTATGTCGTCAACTATGTTGAGGCGATTTCATTCGATTTCTCCGGCGGCGCCCTTCGTGGCGTACGCGCACTTGATCGCCTCCGCGGTCGTGAGTTGACGATTCGCGCAAGGCAAGTGCTCAATGCGACCGGCCCGTGGGGAGACGGTGTGCGACAGCTCGCAGGCGATGATGGCGAACCACTGCTTCAGCCGACCAAGGGCGTGCATCTGATACTTCCCAATCGCGAGCTGTCGGCTGCTTTTCTTCTGCTGCACCCCGCCGATGGCCGTGTCTTCTTTGTTTTTCCATTTTGGAACAAGATGCTTCTTGGAACCACCGATACGATGTGGGACGAATCGCCCGACAAAATAAGTGTCACGCCACAAGATGTCGATTATCTGCTCGCCGGCTTGAACCATTATTTCTCGTCATCCTTATCCACGTCGGACGTCCTGAGCAGTTTCGCAGGCCTGCGGCCGCTAATCCGCTCACGGCCTGGTGAGCCATCGGAACTGTCGCGCGAGTTTCAGCTCTACACCTCGCCATCGGGATTACTCACGGCGGTCGGCGGCAAGTATACGACCTATCGGAACATGGCCGAGATCATCACCGATACGGTGGTTCGTCGTCTGGGTCTTTCGCGAAGCTGCCGTACGCGCTCCTTTCGTCTGGACGGTGCTCCCCGCCAGCCGTGGCAGTCCTACCGTGCAGCGACGATCCGAGCACTGACATCCGCACTTCCGTTGGAGGAAGAAACGGCAGCGCATCTGGTCGATCGTTATGGGCGCCGGGCTGTGGAAGTCGCAGATTATGCAAGACGCGATCCCGTGCTGAGCCAGCGTGTCGTAGAGAACGAACCAGATATTCTCGCTGAGTTCGCCTATGAGCGCGATCATGAGATGGCCGAGAAGCCTGCCGATTTTCTGCTGCGACGTACGCGTTTGGGACTGTTCCACCCAGAATTGTTGCAGGAGCCTCCACAGTTTCTTCTTGAGCTGCTGAGAAGTGGATGATGGACTGATTCACTCGGAAACATTCGCTTGCTGCACGCGCGTCTGCCATTCGTCGAGCAAACGACCAATTTCTCGATAGGAAAAGTCGATATTCGCCAGTTCGGAGCCCATGTCGATGGCCTTGTTGAGATCGTTAGACTCGGCACAGCCGACGGCCAATTCGTAGAGGATCTCCTTGCGAGAGTTTGTTTCTCCTGCGGGTAAATTCTTTAGAGCTTCCTCAAAATTGCGTTCGGCCAGCCGCCAGTTGTTGCGTGCCTTGAAGCACTGGCCCAGCGAATACAGCGATTGCCACTTATAGCGCGGATCGTTGCGCGATGCCTGTAACTCGCGGATGGCTTCGTCGATCTGATCGACACGTAGCAAACAAACGCCAACCTCATAGCGATGGCTCATCTCTGTGGGATAGCGGTCGGCCTTTTGGCGGTACATGTCCAATTCGCGTGTGTTGATTTCCTTGCGGAACCGCGTACGCAAGCGGCGCAACTCGGCGTTGTCCGGGGACGCCTTGAGTTTCTCCTCGGCTATGGCCAGGTTGCGGCGGAACGGCTCGATGTCGAGATCGGCCAACTGCACGCTCAACTCGAAGTCGTTGCCGGTGGCTCCCAAACCCTCCCGCAATACGGCGCGGGCTTTCTCCAGGTCGTCGCCGCGGCGATAGACGGCGGCCAGTTGCAGGTACAAGTAGGGGTTGGTCGCATCATCCTTGAGTCGTGCGCGAATCGGCGTGGCCTCGCGTTCAAGGCGATCGGGGACGGGTATCGACGAGCCACTGGGCGGAGGTGCGGAAGCCGCCTTCGTCGGCGGAGGGGGCGTGCCGGTCTCGTTTTGCCATCCCAAAGCGGGGGCCTCATCCGTACTGCCCCTCTTGGGCTGAGGTGATTGCTCTGCGGGTTCTTCCTCAGTCTGCTGCTCGTTGGAGCGGATGACTGCGTGGTACTGGCCGCGGGCTATCGTGTCGTCGGCAGCGAGGTTCTTGACCTTCTGTTGCGCTTCTGCATCGCCGGGCTTGGCCCTGCGGATTATCTCCCACAGAGCGATGGCCTGAGTGAAGTTGCCGCGCTTCTCATACAGACGGGCCAACGCACGGTTGACATGAGCATCGAGCGGTTTTTTCTGCCGGGCTTGTTCAAGGGTCCAGACGGCCATGTCGAGCAGTCCCATCATCTCCGCAGCCTCGGCCATGTCCATCTGCGCCCCCACGTCCCAGGGATTGCGCATCAAGATGCGTTCGCCGTGTTCCATTACCTTGAGGTACTCGCGGGCGCGGAGAGCTGTCTTCATGCGGGCGCGAATGGGCCAGCTCGTCAGCCGAGCGAATAGGCTGCCACGCAGATTGTTGCGATACTTGACCTTCTCGGTAGCGCGCAGCTTCTGACGATAAACAAGGTTGCCCGGGTCCAGTTTGCAGCAATCCATCAGCAGATGAATGCCGTAGTCGAAGTTCCACGTGGCAATGACCTGATTGGCGCGCTCGAACTTCCCAACCGCGATGCGGCGGTGCTCGGCAGTAACAGGAGGCAGCTTCGGTACGTTGTCCTTGGTCATCGCATGATCTCATGTGGCGTCATCCTATCCATTCTACTAAGACAAACCCGGAACAGGAAAGGGAAAGGGACGATCCATGAACAAACCGCAGTGCGGTCCGGGAGCCAGCCTCCGTGCGATCCTCTTTGATTTCGACGGCACCCTTGTAGACAGTTACCCGGCCATCACGGCCAGCGTCAACCATGTCCGTTCTCTGCACGGATTGCCGCCGTTGAGCGAATCGGAAGTGCGACGGCATGTCGGCCGCGGCGCCGGCCATCTCTTAGGACACACGGTCCCGGCTGGGGATCAGGAAGCAAACACGGCGGCCTATTGCGCTCACCATCCGTCCGTGCTGCGCGAGGGCACCCGTTTAATGCCGGGAGCCGCGGACACTTTGCGGATACTGCACGAACGCGGACTGCTCCTCGGCGTTTGTAGCAACAAGCCTGTCGATTTCTCAAAGGAGTTGGTCACTTATCTCGGTATCGCTTCCTATCTGGATCTGGTGCTCGGACCCGAGGACGTACCACACCCGAAACCGGAACCCGACATGTTACGTGCCGGATTGTCCCGATTGAAGGTTGGCGCGAATCAGGCACTCTATATTGGCGACACGACGGTAGACATCCAGACGGGGCGGGCGGCCGGTATCTCCGTCTGGGTTGTGCCCACCGGCTCCGATGAGATCGAGACGCTCCGACAGGCTCATCCGGATCGTCTGTTGAACAATCTGAGCGAGTTGCGCGACCTTGTCGCTGTTTAGCGCCGCAACGTGAGCACGACATAACGGCAAAACCGCGCCAAGGACGGCGCTATCCTTAGCAAGTGCGTATCGCACCACTCCAGCCCCGATACGATTCGTCCCGGTTGGAGCACGCGGCGGGCCATCGACATCAACTGATGGCCTTCCATTTCCAGATCTGGAAATACTTCACGCAATTGCCGGATGTGATGCGGAAGCAGTGGTTGTTCGTCGGGAGTCCGCTGTTTGCCGCGATACGGCAGACGCCGCCGCGCCCAGGCGAGCAACGGATTCGCGCCCAACGGCTCGCAAAAGACGGCCATGCCTCCTGGTTGAAGCACACGATGCAATTCGCGGGCTGTCTTGCGCAAATCGAGATGATGTAAAATGGCATTGCCCCATATACGGGCGTATTGGCCATCTGCAAAGGGCAGGCGCTCGGCATCGGCTTGCACAAACTCGATCGCCACCTCGTTGGCCACAGCTCGCCGCCGAGCTTCGAATAAGTAACCGGGCGATAAGTCCAATGCCGTCACGCTGGCGCCGCGCCGCGCCAGCACCACGGCTGCCATGCCATGACCACAACCATAGTCCAATACCGGCAGGCCCGCAACGTCCCCCAGACGATCCAGCGCGGGACGAATCCACGTCTCGTGATCGAGATACGAGCTATCAGAAAACCGCAAGGAACTGGCTTCGGCGAAGTATAGTGCGCGTCCGCGCGCCTGGCGATCATGGAAGGATTGTTCGACGCTGAGCCGTTCCCTGGCCCTCATGAGACGATTCCTTTCAGCGACACTCAGAATTCCAGGGGTTCGGGCCAGGCGATGGGCACGACGAAAATCTTGCCGTCGCCGATTCGGCCGGTGCGAGCGGCGCGGACGATGTGGCCGGCGACCTCCTCGGCACGCTCGTCGCTGACGCTGACGCTGATCTCGATCTTGGGCAGAAACGCCATACTGTACTCGCTGCCAAGATAGCGATCGAGATAACCCTTCTGCCGGCTGTAGCCCTTGGCCTCGCGCACGACCACTGACGCCACGTCCACCTCAGCGATGGCCCGCAGAACGGCCTCAGCGCGAAACGGTTTGACGACAATCGTGAGCTGTTTCATGGTACTTCCACTCTACGCGGACTCAGCGGGATTGGGCAACTCTAAAATGATCGCTGTGGCAGAATCAGGAGAAGAGTTATGTTTCACATCGCTTTGTTGGAGCCGGAAATCCCGCCGAATACAGGCAACATCATTCGCCTGTGCGTGGCCACCGGCGCCCAATTACACATCATTGGCCCAGCTGGTTTCCCTCTCGGGGAGCGGACGGTTCGCCGTGCCGCAGTCGATTACTGGGACGAGATATCGCTCGGTCGTTACGCCACGCTGGAAGAATTCGAGGCCGGCCGCGGCGCCGGCCGTATCTACTGCTTCTCGGCGCATGCTGCCAGACCCTATACGGACGTTTCCTATCAAGCTGGAGACTGCTTTCTGTTTGGCTGCGAATCGAAGGGACTGCCGGATTCCGTCGTGGCGCGTTATGGCGAACATGCCCTGTGCATTCCGATGCCGACGGGCAAGGTCCGCAGCTTGAATCTCAGCAACGCAGTGAGCATTGTGCTCTACGAGGCGCTTCGGCAAGTACACGGTTGGTAAGGAAGATCGCTTGCCCTGCGCACCGTTCCCTGGTATGTCGCTGGCCGAAAGGATGAGAACGGATGCGCAAGGTGCTGTTCTCCCCGACGTTTGTTGTCCTGGCACTCACGCTCGGCTGCCAGAATAGTCCGCCTAGCGCGCCAAACCCTGCCGCCGACGCAGGAAACCCAGGTCTGTTCTCTCGCCTCTTTGCGAGCAACTCGCCGAAAGCACCCAATTCCACCGCAACAACCAAGGGAGCCGACAAGGGACCCAACGGAGTTGCTCTCGGCAAGAAAACAAAACAAGACCTGGGCATTGAGAACGTCATGAAACGACAGGGTATGGTCCGGGTCGAGTTCGACGGTCTGAACAAATACGTCGACTTTGCCGACCTACATGGTTTCCGCAACGCCGTCGCCGCTCTGGAGTCACTGGCGCCGTTGAGTCTACTACGGGAGGCCAATTTGCATAACACCTCTGTGAACGACGCCGATCTTGTCAATCTGCAGGGTTTGCATCACCTCCAGAACCTCAATCTCTCCAGTACGAAAGTTACCGATGCCGGTCTGAAGGTTCTTCAATCGATCCCAAGCCTGAGCGTCCTCAATCTCAACGAGACTCAAGTCACCGATGGCGGCCTGCAATACCTTCGCGGCCTGCCAAACCTGACGGATCTTTCGCTTTATGGCACCAAGGTCACGGACGAGGGTCTGGCCCAATTTCGCAACTCGCAGTCGCTTCACAAGCTGGTGCTCGGCGGCAGCCAATCAATCACGGATCGCACCTTGTTATCGCTTCGCGAAATGCCTCAGCTGCGTGAGGTTACCATCCTGTCCAGCCGCGTGACCGAATCCGCCATCGAAGACCTCAAAGTCGCTTCGACGCAATTAAAGGTCATCCACTAATTTTCCGCCACCAGCTTACTCTCTCCCCGCAGGCGCTCCGAATGCGCCATCTTTCGCTTGGCAGATCGATTAAGACGGGTAAAATAGATGGCTAAGTATCGTTCCATATTCGCAGTCGTATTGCGCATCTAGTTCTGACGGGGTACGCCATGGAAACGATGGAATCCACCTCATTTGAGCAAGCAATTCTCAAACTTGGATTGGTGACTCAAACCCAGCTGACAGAGGTCCATGATGAGATCGGCCGTGCTCCGGATTTACAACACTTGATTGCCGCGCTTGAACGAAAGGGTTATTTGACGCCCTGGCAACGTGGCAAAGTCCTCAAAGGCGACATCGACGGTTACATCCTGGGCGGCTATAAGCTGCTGTACAAGATTCAGTCGGGAAGTTTTGGTCGTGTCTACCGCGCAGTTGATCCGCGCGACGGCCGGGTTGTCGCTGTCAAGGTGCTGCGCCGGCGCTGGAGCGAGAATGAGCAACGCATCGAGATGTTCATCCGCGAAGGCAAAGTCGGCTTGATGCTCAAGCACCCTAACATCGTAGAAGTGCTGGCCATCAATCGCGATACCCAATCGGGGCAGTATTACATCGTCATGGAGTTCGTCGAGGGCGGCAACCTGCGAGAGATTTTGCATATCCGCAAGACCATGAGTGTGCCCGAGTCGCTGCGGCTCACCGAGGACTGCGCCAACGGCCTGTACTACGCCTACTCCCGCGGCATGACGCACCGCGATATCAAATTGACCAACATCCTTATTTCCGACACCGGCGAGGCCAAGCTCGTGGACTTCGGTCTGGCCCAGTTCTTCTCCGCCTTCGCCCGGACAGAGGAAGAGAAGGTCGATCGCACCGTCGATTACGCCGGCCTGGAACGAGGCACGGACGTCAAAACAGGCGATGTGCGCAGCGACATTTACTTCCTCGGCTGTGTGCTCTACGAGTGTCTGACCGGCCGCCCGCCCTTGTCGATGACAAAAGACAAACACGCCCGAATGCGCAAAGGACGGTTCGAGGAAGTGCGGCCCATCCACCCCAACGAAATCGATGGCCCGCCTTCGGTGCTGATGCTTGTGGAAACGATGATGGCGCTCGATCCCAAGCAGCGCTACCAAACCCCCTCGCAGCTGCTCGACGCCATTCGTCGTATACGCCGCGAGGTCGATGGCAAGTCGGGCAATGGCGACGACCGGCCGCCGACACGCACAGTCTTTCTCGCCGAACCGGATGATCGCTTGCAGGACGTTCTCCGCGATGGCCTCAAGGACCAGGGTTACCGTGTCTTCCTGGCAGGCGATCCGATGAGGGCGCGGGATCGCTTTCAGAAACAGCCCTTCGACGGCTTGATCGTGGATGCGCGCACGACCGGCGAGGAGGGTGTCCGCGTTTTCGAGCACATTCTCGATGAAGCGGCCCGTCGGCGTCTACGTTGCGCGGCCATGTTGTTGCTCGCGGAGGAGCAGGCCGACCGTGTGGCAAGTCTGCCCACCGGGGCACACGTCGCCGTCATGATCGAGACAGCGGATGAACCCATCACGTATCGGAAGATGTCGCGGTTGCTCAAAGAGTTGATGGAATCGGCCCACGACTCGGAGGCGCTGCCGACACTGGTTCGTCCAGCCCCGTTGCCGCCGCCCCGGCCCACGCCGCGCGTCGTCGAGGAGCCGCCGATGCCGGCGGCCCGAGTTGTCGAACTGCCGCCTCCTGTGCCGGCTCCGCGCGTCTCCGCGCCACCCCCGCGCCGTGAAGAAGCCGCACCACCAAAACCACAACCTCGCCCTGAGCCGATCGCGCCAGCCGCCGTGTCACCGCCTCCGCCCCGAGCGGTCAGCCCTCCGCCGGCGTTTATGGGCTTTTCGGTGATGACCGATGACTCGGCTTCGTTCGGCGATGAGACCGCTTTTCCGCCGCCACGCAGCGAACCGGTGGCTCCGAGTGCTCGGTCGTCCAGTCCCTCCCATGAGGAAGTCGAACCGCCCCCGCCGCCACAACACGAGCCGGAGGCTGCCGTCGTTTCTCCCTCGCCACTCGACGAAGAGGACGACCTGCCGCCCCCAGGCGAACCGGCAGAGACGAATACTTCTCCTGCCTATTCCGGGCCTTCGGGAGATGACTTCCCCATGCTGGCTCTGGAGGAAGGAGTCGTGCTGCCGCCTCCAGAGGAGACCGCACCTCTGCCGCGCCAGGAGGCTGAGCATTCACCTCTGAGCGAGGAAGACGCCCCACCACGGCGACAAGAAGCCAGCAAGCCGCCACGGCAGGAAGTTCCTCCTCCCCCACGGCGTCGCCAGGAGAGCGTTCCTCCGCCTCCTCGCAAGGAAACGGCCACTCCGCCTCCGCAGCCTCGCAAGGCAGCTTCTCCGTCCCCGCGCCGACAAGCAGTCGTTCCCCCACCCTCACGCCCAGAGAGTGCTCCCGCGCCGCACTCTGCTGAACCTCGGAGGAAGAAGGAGTTGGAGCCGGTCATGCAGCACCTGACGCATGAAGAAGCCCTCGCGCCGCCGGACACGCATCATTGGCGCGATGAATTGGGCGTGCCGGAGAAGAAGGTACAGAAAGAGAAGTTGTTGATTCGACTTCAGCGCACATGGGAGTCGATGACATCGACGCAAAAGAGCCTCGTTGGCCTCGGAACCCTGGCGCTGGTGATCGCACTGTTCTTCTCCAACATGCTCTTCAATATGTTTGTGCAGAGCAAATACGACAAGATCCAGGAAGGCATGTCGATAGAGGAAGTGGAAACGCTTATGGGAGGACCGGGAAAGCAGGTAGAGCGCGAACCGACGAAGAAGGGCATCGGCGCGCAGGGTCCCGTCAAACCCGAGACAAGAATATGGGAGGTTAGCGACAAGAACTTCGTGATTACCTTCTCGAATGGAAAGGTGGCCATGAAGCAACAACAGGAGAGGTGACGCGAAGGGGGCGGTTAGCGCCGCTTGTCGGAAGCGTCGCTAACCGAAAATCGGACATTTACTTTTTCAACTTCAAGTCATAGCGGCCCGCCTCGGGACTGGCTACTACTTCAATCTTCAGTTTGGTCTTGTTGGCATCCGTGTTTTCCTGATCGAAGCCGATGTCGGGAGTCTCCTTAGCGCCCTTGGTTTCGGTAAGAGGAGGTATCACTCGGACCTTGTATTTTCCCAAGGGTGCCCCATCCTTGCCGCCGGTCTGAATCTTGTAAGTTCCATCCGACTTGATCGCTCCTCCCGACAACTCGGACGACGTCAGCTTGCTCGCTTGCTTGGCGCCCTCCTCGCCCATTGGGAGATCGGGTATGAGGGACACCGATCCGCCCGTAAGCGGTTTGCCGTCAACGGTTACTTTGCCCGTTACCGGTGCCAGTGAGCCTCCGCTCTTCTGTCCGCAGCCAGAACCTAGTCCGATGCTGACAAGCACCACGAGAAGAACACGTCGCGAAAGGAGCAGGCGCTTCATGACAATCCTCGAAAGGAGATAAGTCTGCTGCCAGTTCGCAGCGCCAGCAAGGAAGAGCTTCTCCTTTTTTGGTGCTGCGTACTGGCAGGTTTTTTAGTTTTGCACGGGCGATTACCAGTCGGACCCAGCGACGTCGCCGTTGTTGGGGGTACAGGCGGCGAACCAGCTATTCGACGTTATGCCCTGGGCCGCAACGCGGGCGCTGCCGTCGCACAACCCGACCACCATACCGCTGGTATGACCACCCTGAGTTACGTAGAAATTACACTGTTGCACGGATGGCCCTCCCTGGAAGGCCACATTGCTATAGAAAAACTGAGCCAAACCGCAGTTCATATTTCCCGCCGTGCTCGGGAATGTCGCCAGCAGGGCGTCATTTGCCGCCCCAAAAGTAGGACTCGCCGTACAATCGACGCCGTTGGTGATTGTGTTCCAGGCCCAGGCCGGCTGCGTGGCGATGTTGAGGCCGCCATCGAAGGCGGGGGACGGCGAGCAGTTCTTGAACCGCTCGGCGAACATAACCGTGTTTGCTGTACCGTCGGTTATCATGGCTTCGATGTTGGACGTTCCGCGCGGCTCGAAGACCATAACGTTGGCTGCATAATTGCAGGAAGCGTACCCGTCGCGCTGCAGAGTCAGGCTGGTCATGACGCCGGCGCCGCCATAGCGACTCGCATTGGGGATCGATGGATCGCTCGGGCAAAGGAAGACCTTCAGCACGTTGCTGCCGACGTTGTAGGAGTAGCCTGCTGACAGGGTATTCAGCTGCTGCTGTTCCATGAACGGCAACAGGTAGTAGAACACCGTACCGGTGGTGCCTGTAGGGCTGTAAATGAGGGGCGGAACGGCGGTGGGGTTGGACGAATAGGGATTGGGAATACCCTGCTGCTGTCCGACGCTCTCGGCCATGGGCATCACATTGTAGGTTCCGTGGAAATTGTGGACGGCGAGACCGAGTTGTTTGAGATTGTTCTCGCACTGCATTCGATTGGCGGCCTCGCGGGCCTTCTGGATGGCCGGTAACAGCAATCCGATCAAGACCGCAATGATGGCAATTACCACCAATAGCTCAATGAGGGTGAAACCTCTCCTCCTGGAACGGACGAATTTGGGGACGACGATCATGGCTAAGACCTCCCGAACTAGAAAACGCTGAACGAAGCAAAAAGGAAATCAGCGATAACGCACGCTGTTTCTACACCCTTTCCACCTGCGAGCACGGACGGAGATCGATGCCGTGTAGGGCGTGTCCGCCCCCAGGCAACCGAGTGGTGTGCCGGCCAGCGCAACTATCTCAAACGCATGACGAATCATCGGCTCCTCCGGGCTACGGAGCGATCACTGCGTTTCGATCACATTGACGGCTTTAATTAGGGATTTTCTCTGCCGTCCTCAGCGCGGAATTTTCGGATTTATCGTCGTTATCCAATTCTCCAACGTAGTCTTATCCCGTTTATGTGTCAAGCAAATTATTAGGATTGATACGCCTCCGCCCGTCACTCCCCTCCTGATCAGCCAGGAACGGGTCGGCCCATGCGCTCCAGAAGTTTCTTCATATCTTCCCACACATCGCGCTTCTTGTGTGGGCTGCGTCCTGGCAGGAGGAAAGCGGGGTGATAGGTACACATCACCGGAGTGCCTTTGTAGTCATGGAAGCGCCCGCGCAGCTTGCCGATGCCCTGGGTTGTGCCAAGAAGGTTTTGCGCCGCGCAGGCGCCCAGGGCGCAAATGAATTTGGGACGCACCAGCTCCAGTTGACGCTCCAGATACTCGCGACAGTTCCCCGCCTCCTCGGCGGTCGGCAGACGATTGCCGGGGGGACGGCATTTTACAATATTGCAAATGTATACTTCCTCGCGTTTCATTCCGCAGGCAGCAATGATGCGATCGAGAAGCTGTCCCGCCTCGCCGACGAACGGCTCGCCGCGCTGGTCTTCGGTTGCTCCGGGCCCCTCGCCGACGAAGCACAACACCGCATCGATCGGACCGACGCCGAACACGGTGCGCGAGCGACTCACAACCAACTCGGCGCAGCGCTGGCAGCCGGAAACACGCTCCGCCAGTACAGTCAGCTCGTGCCGTCGCTGTTCGCCGTCGCCTTGTGGCGGAGTTTCACCTCCAGACGCAAACAACGAGGTTTGCATTGTCCCTGAGGAAACCGGCCCAGACTCCTGCGTGACAGGTTGATCCGGCAACCAATAGACACCCGCCGTGCGAAGACTATCCAGGTGCTGGCGAACTTGTCGGGCCAGATTGGCCGATGGCAATTGGGGTTGTTTCGGCCTGTTTTCTTTCTCGCTCATGAGATGCTTTCTCCTCTTGTCGCAGGTGCTAACATATTCGTATGGCAAATACACAACCCAACACGTTCACCCTTGGTTTGGTGCAGATGCGTTGCGAGGCGGATCTCGCGGCCAACCTGGAACGTGCGCTTTCGGCAATCTACCGTGCTGCTCGCAACGGCGCCGAGATCATCTGTTTGCAGGAGCTGTTCCGCTCGCCGTACTTCTGCCAACGGCAGGACGCGTCCTTGTTCGATTGGTCCGAGCCAATCCCCGGCCCGTCTACAGAGCGCCTGGCTCAAGCAGCGCGCGAGACGGGTAGAGTGATCGTGGCCTCCCTATTTGAATGCCGCGCTCCTGGAGTCTACCACAACACGGCGGTCGTCTTCGACGCCGATGGCAGCCTGTGCGGACTGTATCGCAAGATGCACATTCCAGACGATCCACTGTACTACGAGAAATACTATTTTACACCGGGAGACACAGGCTTCCGAACCTTCGCAACTCGGTTTGGCCGGGTGGGTGTTCTGGTGTGTTGGGACCAATGGTTCCCCGAGGCGGCGCGGCTGACCGCACTGCAAGGGGCGGAATTGCTACTTTATCCGACAGCGATCGGGTGGCATCCGCGCGAAAAGGCAGAATCCGGCTCCTCGCAGCGTGAAGCCTGGGAATTGATGCAGCGCAGCCACGCGATTGCCAACGGCGTCTTCGTTGCCGCAGTGAATCGAATAGGTCATGAAGGACCGGCCGAGGCGGGCCTGGAATTCTGGGGTTCGTCCTTCGTGTGCGATCCATTTGGCGTGGTGCTGGGTCGAACTTCGGAGGACCGTGAGGAAGTATTGGTGGTCCCCTGCGATCGCCGCCGCCTGGAGGAAGTGCGACGGAATTGGCCCTTCTTGCGCGATCGTCGGATTGATTCCTATGGCGATTTGACGCGGCGCTGGATGAGTTAATGAGCCGGAAGCGTGAGCGACGGTGAACAGCCCGTCGATCACGCTTCCGGCTCATTGTCTTTGGAAAAGCCTTACTGCTCAATTTCCATCAACAACTTCACGCGCGGCGAAGTCATCTCCGGTAGTGACAGGATTTTGCGAGATAACTGATCCTCGATAGAACGATTGGCCACCTTGACGCGGACCAGCACCGTGCCGTCATGCTGCACAGCGGCGACGACCTCGCGGGCCTGCCGTCCGCAAAGGGACTTGATTTGTCGCTGCAGTTCCGCCGCTGCCATTGGACGAGCTGTTGAACTCGTGGCCGGAGTCGCATTGGGCTGGGCCTTCGGCTTCGACGGCGCTGGTGGATCTTCATCGAAAACGATGACGCCAGGTCGTCCTTTGCTCGGCGGCGGTCCCGTGACATAGGCGGACGGCCAGCGACGCGAGGATTGTACGGTCAATCCCGTCGAGGGCGCCGTTTTGGTGGAGACATCGTTGTCCGTTCTCTGGGGTAAATCCTTCGTTGGGACCGAATTCTTCGGCTCGGACTCTTCGCTGCCTCCCGGACGCCGCCATGCCAGGGCCGACTCCGGGGTCTCTCTTGTCTCCGCAAAGTTTGGACCGGATCGAGTACTTGCTCGACTCTTCTTACTGGCCGTTGAGCTTGCCTTCGTCTTACTCGACTCATCCGCGCGCCCGACATAACGGATCGGTACAGGAAGCTTATCTTGAGGTTGCGCAGGCTGCGTCGTCCACTCCAACTCCGCCGGTTTGGACTGCGGTTGTGGTGGCTTCGGAGTTTGTTTACGGGCCGTCTGCGCCTTCTCTGCTGGCGGCGAATGGATGGCTTCTAAATCCTTGGCCTGCGCTTCCCAGCTCCCAGAGGGATTACCCCACTTCACCGGCAGTTTGGATGGTGCGAACGACTCCCAGTCGTCGCCGATCTTCTCCGGTGCAGACTTCGCTGGAGTGCTCGGCTGCTTCATCGCAACGGCGGTAGGTAAGTGCAATTCAACCTCACGTGCATCCAGATTGCTGGTACGCAACGGAACCAGCGGCGGAGTGGTGGATTTCTGCGGCGGTGGAAGGATGATCTGTTGGTCAATGGTCTGGTGCTTCTTATTCTCCGGCACGGGGATTGGAGTCTCGTCAATCACAGCATCCTGATCTTGTCCAAGTACGGAAGGCGGCACAAGCAGCATATTGTTTCGTGTCACGCGCACCATTCGCTGACCATCGAGCATGACAGGCTCAATCATCAACTCGTTGATGACGGCAGTGCATCCGGGCAACTGGCGGAACAACTTGCTGATCTCAACCTTGCCCTCCACAGAATCAATGTGGCCGCTCAACACAACCATGCCATTAGGTCGAACTTCGAGACCGATGTGTCGTGCTTGCCCACCGAGTTCTTTGTGCAGCAACTCGATCCCTTCTTGTTGCACGACATTTGTAGGGCGCAGAGTTGATTGGACGCTCAGTTTCGGTTGGATTCTCAGACCATCGATTCCTCGCAGAACGGTGGTTCGGCGCGCCAGGTCCATGGCCCGCTGGCGGATGAAATCGTTGGGTACATTCCCCTTCAGCTCAAAGGTGTTGCCATTGGCCTGGGCAAGGAACTCAAAGGGGAAAGTGGCGATATCGCTCAAGAGCGCCAGTTCCACCTGCAATTCCGTCAGGCGTTGGTGCTCAGAGGAGAGCATGTTGCTCATCTCATAGCGGCCATTTCGTACTGTCGTCTGCGGTCGTCGGAATAGGCCCCCCAGCAACTGCGCCGACGCAGAAGGCGTCGGAAGGAAAATGGCGCTGGCCAGCAAGCATCCGACGATGCGTAGTAGCATCCTTGGCATGGGGGATTCTCCTGGTCAATGCGAACGGCCGGCGCCCGTCGGCTGGTGAAGCTCACACCAGTCGGCTGACGCCGGCCGTTTGCTTCTGGCTTACTGATTGATCACGTCGCGGGTTATATCGCGCTGCACCTCCGGAGTGGGGCAGGGATACAAGTGCAGGTGATCCAGATCGATGTAGACGACTTCCACGGCCGGACGAACACATTTGAAGAAAACGGGATAGCCGGTCTGGATGGTCTCGGTGAAGTAGATGGTGCATTTCCAGTGGCAGTGATGCAGCTGAGCCGGCCCGACCAAGGGAAAGAATCGCGGCGGATCGATTTTGTCCACGATGCGTTCGGTGACAATCTGGATGTTGTCGCGGAACTCCTCGTAAACGTAAGGAATGCCGCGCTTGACCGGCTTCATGGCGCGCAGGATACGCGCCTCATCCGGCGGATCTTCGCACAACGGCGGCGGGAAGCCCTCGCGGATGGGCGGCATGATCGGCGTGCGGAAGTCATTCTTCCAGCAGTATTTTTCCTCAAGGCGCTCTGCCGTCCAGGGAGGCATGAGGATAGGGGTGAACAGGCCCATCGAAAAGGGCCAGCAACCGCTCAACCCCAATGGCGCTAGTGCTAATAGACCCAGCACCAGGGTACGACCTTTACTCATCCCCCTCCCCCCTTCCTGCCCTATGGCGGCTGGCGCTCGCCAACCTTGCAAGGAGTTGACTCCTTCCATGCAGGAAGTATCGGATAGCCGTACCGAATGACTTTAACGGTTCGGTCGATTGTACCGAAAACGAGGGGTCAAAGGTCGGCACTCATGGCGGAGATCCGATGGCGGTCCCCTGACTGAGCCCTGATCCTTGTTTGCGCGCCCACCAACTTCGCCATTTTGCCTGCGCATCGGCGATTTTCTCCTTGTCGGCGCCGGCGCCGGGACCGAAGTCCTGCCCCCGGCCGAGCTTCACCAGAGCCTCGTGAGCGGCGGTGCGAACTTCCTCCTTTTCGTCGCCGAGCAGTTCGATCAGTTCACCGCCCAGTCGCGGCATCTTGGCAGCGATAACTCGCATGGCCGATTTACGAATTTCAACCAACTCGTGACCGAGCTTGTCCTTAACGACCGTCTCGCCCTGACGCGCGAGATGCCGATCCAGAAGCTCACAACCGAGTTTTTGGATGCCCTTCTCGTAACTACCTGCGGCATTGGCGAGGGCAGGGCCCACTTCCTCCCCCTGGCGCTTCTCCAACTCGATAAGAATCGAGCGCAAGCGAGGTCCGCGTTCGATACTGGCTGCATCGGCCAACTCGGTTACGCTCATGGCGCGTGTGGTCTTCTGAACGGGAGAGGAGGTCGCCTGCCGGGTGATCGCGTTAGAGGAGGTCGCCTGCCGGGCTATCGCGTTATTCCGCAGGGTGACGGCGAAGCGCAGGTCTTGCAAAACGCCAGCATGGCGCGTGCGGCCGACACCGCTGCCAATGTTGTCCCGAACGTACTCCATCAACTCTTGATCGTCGGAAGCAGCCAACAGTCGGCCGAGCTTTTGGCCAATGACGACGACAGGGCAGCTATGCTCGATCATCGCCGCCCGATTCAGGCCGCGAACCAGAGACGGTATGGCCTCGGGTCCGAGAGCCCTGAACTCTTTGAGCGCCTTGGCGCCTTCCTTGCCCTGCAAGCGGCCGATGTCGTACTGCATGAAGCGATTTACGATCTCATCGAGCCTGTCCTCTTCTTCTTTGGTGAGATAAGGCAGGCTGGGGGCATAGGGACTGCGTTTGGGTTTTTCTTTGCTGTCCTTGGTTGGGGCGCTTTGCGGTTTGTCGCTCTTTCCGGCGCTCTGCGCGGGAATATCTTCCGCGGCGAAGATGGCGAGAGCAAGAACGAGTGCGCAAGGAGTCATCGACCGCCCTCCAAACAAAATGGATGGAATTGGGTAGTAGGAGCGCCCGAGAACAGCACATATAAGAGTTTATCGTGTGATTTGATCGTCCGCAATGGTCGGCATCAGTGGCTCATATCCAGAAGGGAGACGTGAGGCCAGGCTTCGCGGACCTTGCGGGTGAGATAGCCTCGGATTTCTCCCACGGTGTGCATGGTCAGCACGCGCTGAGCAACTCCCTGGGCCATCTCCAGGGTCGTGTGGCGTACAACTTCCTTGATCGAGGGCACGAATGCGGGACTCATGCTGAGACGGCGGAGACCCATGCCGAACAGGGGCAAAAAGCAGCGCGGCCAGCCAGCCATCTCCCCGCATAAAGTCACCGGCTTGCTGCGAGCGTTGCAAGAGCGAATGACGTGATTCAAGAGTTGCATCAACGCCGGGCTGAACGGTTCACACAGATGGGCGACATGTGGATTATCGCGGTCGGCGGCCATCAGGTACTGAATGAGATCGTTGGAGCCGATACTGACGAAATCGACTTCGTCAAGGATAGCCTCGATGCACAGGGCAGCGGCGGGCACTTCCAGCATGATTCCCAGCGGCATCTCCTCGGCGAAGGGCGTGCCGGCCCGCTGGAGCGCCAGGCGTGTGCGATCGACAATCTTCTTGAGCCTCTGCACTTCTTCCAGTGTTGAAATCATTGGAAACAGCAAACTGACGTTGCCGGAACGTCCTGCTCGCAGAATGGCGCGCAGCTGCGTCTGGAAAAATTCCGGATAAGCGCTGCTCAGGCGGATGCTGCGGAAGCCCATGAACGGATTGGCTTCGTTGCGATGTCCGAGGTAGGGGACGTGCTTGTCGCCGCCCAAATCAAGCGTGCGTATGGTCACCTGTTGGTTCGGTGCGGCCTCGATGACGGCGCGATAGGCGGCTAGCTGTTCTTCCTCATCGGGCACTGAGGGATGGGTCAGAAACAGGTACTCGGTGCGATAAAGGCCGACGCCGGTTGCGCCGGCAGAGCCGGCGGTCGCAGCGTCAGTCGGGCCGTTGATATTGGCCAACAATTCCAGTTTAATGCCGTCGGCGGTGATCGGCGGCAAGTCCCGGTTCTCGATCAACTTGCCGGCGAAGTCGGTATATTCGCGCTGTAATTTGCGATACGCCGCCTCCACTTCCGGACCTGGATTCAGATAGACGTGTCCCTCGCGGCCATCGACGGCAATGAGATCGCCCGTCTGCACTTCGCGCATCAGTCCGCGCAGTCCCGACACGGCGGGGATACCGAGAGCACGGGCGAGGATGGCTGCATGCCCGGTCGCTCCACCGGATTCGGTGACGATGCCGGCGACCAGGTGGCGGTCAAACGTCAGCGCCTGCGAAGGAAGAATCTCCTCGGCGACGAGAATGACCGGCTCATTGGGATTCAGACGCGGCGGCATCTGCTCGCGATTGAGTTGTGCGAGAATCCGGCCAATCACGTCGCGTAGATCCGCCATACGCTCCTGCAGATACGGGTCGGCAATTTGGCCGAACAGCTTGTCGTATTCCTTGACGATTTCGCGCAGGGCGGCGGCGGCGTCGAGCTTGTGTTCGAGAATGGCCGTCTTGACTCGGGTGCTCAGGGTAGGATCGCGCAGAAGCAATCGGTGCGCCCGGAAGATGGCCGCCTCTTCCTCCCCGACCTGCCGGCTGACGCGCTCGATACTGTCGTCCAGATCGCGGGCAACGGCGGCGCAGGCGCGATCGAAACGGCCCACTTCGCCGGACAGCGAGGCCGCGTCCACAGGAAGGGCTTCTTGCTGAAGCAGACCGTGGTCCAGGCAAAAGGCTCGGGCCACGGCCACTCCCGGAGATATGGGCAGGCCGCGTTTCATATCGGATACCGCCGGTGTGCGGAAAAGCAGTCCAGTGCCGCGTTGGAATGAAAACGGAATCAGAGAAGCCGGCTACACAGCCAGGGTTCCTTCCTGAGCCATTTGTGTTGTAACACAGAAGAGAGACGCCATCAAGAAGCAGGGGCTAGGGAATAGGGGCTAGGGGCTAGACAAACAAGTGTTTCCTCTCTACCCCCTACTCTAGTCCCTACCCCACTCGAAAAATTGCTCTTTACAAGCCGCGATTTTTTTGGCATAGGCCCGCCCTCTCATTGCTCACAGATGAAAGAGACGCGGCTGGACCGCTGGGGGTCGGTCCAGCACACCGGAATGTGCCGGAGGGGAGCCATGCGCAGACTGAGATTGGGGGGAGTGGCGGCGGCCCTGCTTCTAGGGCTTGGGGCGGCCGTTGCGACAACTCGGGCGGAAGATTTCTACCAGCAGGAAAACTCACAAGAAGCCACCGGGCTATTGTCCGGAATGTTTAACGAAAAGCCGAAGAAGCAGGTCAAGCACGGCAAGAGTTCCAAGAACGCCAAGCATGCCAAAGAAGAAGCGCCGCGGCCCGTCGTCCCTACTGCCGAAGCCGGCTACGTTGAACCAGCGGCCGCCGAACAGCAACGGCGCATGAATGCTCTCATTCGCCGGATGGAAGTCTGCGATCGCTTGCGGATGATCGCCGACCAAACCGGTAATGACGCACTGATGATTCAGGCGAACGAGCTGGAAGAGCGTGCCAACGCCATTTATCGCCAGCAGGTGTCGGGCTTGCCGTTGCCGGCGCCGCTGTCCGTCCTGGCCGATGACCGACAGAATCCGATCCGCGGCCGTGAAGGAGCGGTGGCCACTGCCCCCTCCCCGACGATGAATGGCCGCGGTGCCGACATAATTCAATCCGTGCCGCAACCCGTGGGGAGCGGCAACCTGGGGGGACGTTGATTATGATGCGAAAGGCATGTTTGCTGCTGACGCTGGCCCTCGTCGGGCCGGGATGCCTCAGCTCGGGATCGCACGTGGCGAAGGAATCCAAGCAACAGCCGCCGGTGCAGATGACGTTCGCACCACCGGCGCCGCCGCCACCGCCTGCGGTCACGGCGGATCAAGTCACCGAGTCCAACACCGCCGACGTCGTTCAAGCGATGACGCGCGAGCTGGATTACGACGCCCATCCGCCGGCCGCGCCGGCGCCGATGCCGATGGTGGCCAATACGATGAATCCTTGATGCGAACGACAAGGGTGGGGGACGACACGGGGGGCGCCTAGCTCCCCGTGTTCGTTTTTTGCGCCGAGCTTGCTGGGTTCACCACTTTCGTAAGAACTCTTCTCCGCCGCTGCGTGTGATGGCCGCTTTGAGCGAATTCTCCGAGATGTCTTGAGGAATGACGTGGATCGATCCATCGCCCAATATCACCAAGAAACCGCCTTGGAAATGCCCGCTCATCAAGGGCAGAATGGGGCTTCTTGGGTCGAACTCCAAGTCTTCAGGCTTGGTCCAGGGCACCGCATTCTCCGCCACGACAATCAAGATCGTATTGGACCTACCGTCGCGGAATTCCTGAAGGAGGTGGCCACGCGTTTTGTCGAACGCGGCGCCATTGCCAACAAATACCTGGTAATGTGTGGTATTCGATGAGGGCGTTTCATCTCCTGGCAGCTTGTAGATCAACGGCATTCGCGCAATCAGTTTTTTGTTGTTCGGACTGTCCCAGGGTTCATCCCGGTTGAATTGATTGTAAAGATGTTCCTGCTGTATATAGGGCAGGATTGCAACCCGCCAACTCAGCAATGGCTTCCCTTCTTTATCGCAGATCGCCGCAGCAGGGAAACGACCTCCATTGACCATTTGATAATGCTGCATGCCGAGACCAAGCAGAATGAGACTGTTGATGGAAGTCTTGCGATTATCGGCTTCGCGCACCTTCTGGACCGCTGGCAGCAGCAGACCGACCGACATGGATGTGACGGGAATAACAATCCCGCAAGAAAGAAGCGTGCAAACACAAGCTGTTGCTATACCCGCGATGGCCAGTCCTTGCCCAGATAAACGTCCTCGGCTGCGGCCAATATCGCGAAAAGCCAGCAGAGCCAGAATGAGAGCAGGAACACCGGTCAGGACGTTGCAGAACAGCGAAAGGATGCCAAGCACCAGGCTGGTCACGGCCTTACGGCTAGTATTTGAGGGCTGTCCGCGCCGTGGACGATCCTCGATCTCACCTTTCTCTTCCAAGGCCTCTTCGGCGCGGCGCAGGGGCAGATTCGCTTGGACAGCCTCCAGGGGTTGTGGTTCTTCCAGCACAATCACTTGTCGCTGACATGAGGGGCAAGCGACGCGCTTGCCCGCGTGTTCGTCGCGCACCTGCAGTTGCGTGCCGCACTCACAGACGAAGCGAATCATGGTGAGGCCCCTTGAGCATAACTGCGAGATACTCGTTGGATTAGCAACAAGTTTAGTTCAATGCACAGTCTTGTCCAGTAACATTCTTGAAGCTGGCCTGGCAATCAGCGGCTCGGTGGGACATCGAAAGGCACGCCGCGTGTGCGGCAATGCTCGGAAATGAGCGCCAGGAACAGCGCTCCAAAGTCACGCAAGCGCTTGTCGCCGACACCTGGGATAAGACGCATACGTTCCAGCGTCGAAGGACGCACGCGGGCCAGTTCCCGCAACACTCGGTCCTCGAAGATGATGAACGCCGACACTTGGCGGTCGCGCGCAAGATCGCGTCGCAGACGGCGAAACGACTCGAACAATTCACGATCCACGCCGTCCCAGGAAACCGTCTCGACCTTGGCTCTTTCCGGTTTTTCGCCCTTCTTACGGCGGACCAACTGCACCAATCGCACCTGCCGTTGGCCCCGCATGACGTCCCATGAGGCGTCGTTCAGGTGCAACACCGGATATTCGTCGCCGACTTGCACCAGAACTTCCTGAGCCATCAATTGATAAACCCAATCGCGCACGTCTGCCTTGCTGTGCCCCTTGAGTAAACCGAATGTCGTCAGTTTGTCGTGGCCGCGCTTGCGAACGTTCTCGGTATTCTCACCACGCAGAATCGCCGCGACGTGACCGATGCCGAAGCTCTGCTTGACCCGAGCTACGCACGACAGGATTTTCTGAGCCACGATCAAGGCATCGGGAACCGCTTCGGTATCGCCCAGACACAGATCACAGGCGTTGCAGTTGTCGCCCTTGTGGTCTTGGCCGAAATACTGTACCAGGGCACGATGACGGCACACGGCGCCGCGGCAATAGCGATCCATGTCATCGAGGTGCTTGAAGACGTTGGGTAGGTGTGCCTCATTGCCGGCTTCCTGCGCGGACTTGGTCAGCATCGATTTGAACGTGAAAACATCTGCTCCGGAATACAGCAAAACACACTCGGCCTCCAGCCCGTCGCGTCCGGCTCGGCCCGTCTCTTGCTGATAATGTTCCAGCGATTTGGGCATGGCGGTATGTAAAACGAAACGGACATTGGAGCGATCGATTCCCATGCCGAACGCCACTGTGGCGACGATGACGTCAACCTGTTCCGATGCGAATGCTTCCTGGGCAGCTTGTCGTTCTTCGCCTGTCATACCTGCGTGATAGGGCAATACCTTGATATTTTTCTTGTGCAGGGCGGCGGCCAGGTCGTCCACATCGCGGCGACGCAGACAGTAAATGATCCCGGCCTCGCCTTCGTGTCGCTCGATGACTTCCAGCGTTTGCTTGAGGACATCGTGGCGCGGCAGAACACGATAGATGAGGTTGGGTCGATCGAAGTTTCCCACCAACACGACGGGATCTTGCAATGCCAGTTGTGCGATGATGTCGCGGCGAACGGGTTCTGTGGCCGTGGCCGTGTAGGAGTGGACGGCGGCCTTGGGGAAAAACTCGCGCAATCGACTGAGCTGTCGATATTCCAGCCGAAAATCATGGCCCCAATGGCTGATGCAGTGAGCCTCGTCAATGGCGAAGGTACGCACGTCAATCTGCTGCAAAATGCGGTAGAAATCCGTCTGCACAAGGCGTTCGGGTGACATGAAGAGCAAACGCACCTCGCCCTGGCGCACGTCCATCTCATAGGCAAAGCGTTCGTCTGCCGACAGGGAGCTGTCAATGGAAGCGGCGGCGATGCCGCAAGCGCGCAGACTATCGACCTGATCTTTCATCAGAGAGATCAGCGGCGACACCACGACCGTGGTTCCGCCACGGAGGACGGCGGGCGCCTGATAGCAAAGCGATTTCCCTCCACCGGTCGGCAGCACGACCAGCGAATCGCGTCCATCGAGCACGGCCTGCATGGCGTGGTCTTGTAGAGGACGTAGGGTGCGGTAGCCCCAATGACGCACAATGATTTCTTGAAGGTCAGCCAACGACCATGTTGCGCTTGGTGCGGACATCGATGATGCTCCTGTATTCCCGTCCATCATGCACGATGGAAGAGGCATTGAGAAGGCCAGTCATCGCTAACCGGGGAGCGTCCGGATTCATATCCTAGCCTACAGACAAAATTTCATCCTCTCGGAGAGTTACGATTATGAAGCATTTATTACTCACGGCTGCCGTGCTCGTCTCCATCGGACTCGCCTCGTGCGCCGAGGACAGGCCCGGAGTCAGCGATCGCAAAGACGAGAAGGTCGCTGCAGCAGACGCCAAGAACCCTGTCGTCGTCATGGAAACGTCGATGGGCACAATCAAAATCCAGCTCGACGATGCGCACGCGCCCAACACGGTCAAGAATTTCCTTGCGTACGCGGACGATAAGTTTTACGACGGCACGGTTTTCCACCGTGTCATCGAGGACTTCATGATCCAGGGCGGCGGCTTCGAGCCGGGCCTGAAACAGAAGAAGACCAAAGATCCCATCAAGAACGAAGCCCCCAACGAACTGACGAATAAACGCGGCACCATCGCCATGGCGCGCACGAAAAATCTCCACAGCGCCACGGCTCAGTTCTTCATCAACGTCAAGGACAATGACTTTCTGGACAATCCACGCTCGCCCTATTGCGTCTTCGGCAAGGTCACTGAGGGAATGGACGTGGTGGACAAGATTCGCAAAGTCGAGACGGGACAAGCCGGCGGAATGGGCGATGTGCCGCGGAAAGACGTGGTCATCAAATCCATTCGCCGCGAAGAAAAGCAATGAACGACCGCAACCCGTTTGAGGAGGAACGACTCATGCCCGGCACGTTCGTCGTCCTGGAGACTTCGCTCGGTTCGATTAAACTGGAGTTGGATGACGCCAAGGCGCCTGTCACCGTGGCCAATTTCTTGTCCTACGTCGATGACGGTTTCTATGACGGCACCGTCTTTCATCGCATCATTCCCAACTTCATGATTCAGGGAGGCGGCTTCGAGCCTGGCCTGAAACAGAAAAAAACGAAGTCGCCGATCAAAAACGAATCGCCCAACGGTCTGTCGAATACGCGCGGCAGCATCGCCATGGCGCGAACAAATGATCTACACAGCGCCACGGCTCAGTTCTTCATCAACGTTGTCGATAATGGCGGCCTCGACGATCGCCGTTCGCCTTATTGCGTATTCGGCAAAGTCGCGGAAGGCATGGACGTTGTAGATAAAATCAAGGCCGTCGCGACCGGACGGCGCGGCCCTCACGAAAACGTGCCCACGCAAGATGTAACAATCCAATCGGCGCGCCGCGCCGAATAGCCTACGCATCCGAGCTGCGCACGCAGCGTAGCGGAGTAAGCGGTCGAATGGCCAGCCGCTTACTCCGCTACGCTGCGTGCGCGGCTCGGAATAAGGTGCGACTTCACTTCTGTTTCAGCAATTGCAGCGTGATTTTGGCGAGGAACAACTGCTGGCGATCACCGCGTTGTGCGAGATCCTCCAACAGCACGTCCAGACTCGGCGATATCCTGCGATTAGCCCATTTTTGCACCAAGGAAAGGTTGTGAATCACCGTCACCGGCTTGTCGAAGTCGATCATGTCCTTGCCCTTGCTCGTTCGACCCAGCCAGATTGTTATCTGTCCGATGGCGCCGGACGAGTCCACGTAGATCTTGCTGTTTTCGGCGTCAATGCGAGCGCTCAGCGCTGCGGGCTGCACGCGGTTACGAAGACTCCAGTTATTGAGGTTCTTCGTGTTGCGGTTGTCGTCACAGCTTATCCAGTAGAAATGATTGTCGGAAGCTCGAAGGGTACAGAACTCGTTGCCGAATTGGCCGCCGTGGCCACTGCTGCCGAGGTTGGGCACGACTTTGTCTCTCTCTCTCCGCTTGCTGCGCATCCAATCGAACATGTTGGAAACTTCACCGGCGTACCACTCGGCGCCCCGGCCCTTGTAGTCGATCCAGAGCTGGGAGTAGGCGCGGAGGATCACCCAGTTGTTGAACAAATCTTTGAGCTTTTCGTGGTCGGGCCCCTGGCTACCGTAGACGACGTAGAAGGGCAGCTTCTGGGCGTTGCGCCAACACAACACCGAATGGAATGCGGGAGCGGCCCCCATCGGCAGGACGCCGGCGAAGAGATCCGGATGGCCCAGGCCAACATCGTAAGCCATGGCGCCGCCCTCGCCCAAGCCGGACAGAAAGACACGGTCCTCATCGGTATTGAAACGCCGCCGCAAATCCCGCAAGGCGTTGACGACAGTGGCGTGCTCTTCCTCGCTGTAGTTGTACTTACCGTTGCCACCGCCTTGCCATTCGGGAGCGAGGAGAATGTAGCCATTCTCAGCGGCGGCATCGGCCCAGCGCTGGATCATGTCACTTGGCTTCTCGCCGGCCTCATGCAATACAATCAGCACTGGATAAGGCCGACTGTGCCGATATTCCGGTGGAAGCTGTACGTAGTAGGTCGCGCCCTGCGTTTTGAACTCGGCCACTCCGTCGGGCAGTTTTTTTTCCGCGGTCACAGGCGGAAGAGTGTGAATGATCTGAATCAACTCATCCAGCGACGCCGACTCGGTGCGGCTGCCTGCCTGGTGCCTCTGTACGAGCTGCTGACGTTTGTTTGCATCGTCGCTGCGAAGATAACTGAGGACCATTTCTCGACCGTGCCACAAGCGGCGGGCGGTCTCCACGCTCATCTCGGCCGAGACGCTGCCCAGCAGCCAACCCGAGACGGCCAAACTCAGAAGCTGATCGGGGCTGATTTCGGGGTTTTTGCCTGCTTTTTGTAGCCGCTCCGCCTGACGGGCCTGGCCCAGAAAGGCATCCAGGCGGCTGATGTTCTCGAAATTCAGATCCTCGTGGATTGCTTCGGCCGCCTCGCGCAATACCGCATTGTCCGTTCCGCGCACTCCCTCGCGCGCCTTCAGGAGTAATCGAGCGGTCTCCTTAATGAGTTGGTCCGTCTCTTTGTACTCGTGCTCCAGCTCCTCTATGGTTGCGATCTGTCTTTCCGGAACGCCTCTGGTGGAGAAGTCCTCAAGCAGCCTGCGCACGTGACGGTGCTGACCGGCCAAATGACGCCGCTTGATTTCCTCGATTCGTTCGATGGCGCGAAGTTTGAGAAGCGTTTTGCGAGCCGTCTCGACACGCTCTTTTTGCTCGGGGAGGTCGGCGAGGATTCGCTCCAATTCCTTCTCGGCCAGGTCGAGGAATCCCGCCTGAGCGAAGAAGTCCGCCTTGCGCAGGCGCATCGAAGCGCGTTTGTCCGCCGGGAGGTTCTTGTTGTCCTGCAAATCCGGGTGCGCGGCGAGCAACGACTGAGCTGTCTCTGGCCCGAGTTCGCGTGTCAGATAAGCGCAGCCCCAGAAGAACGTCCCTCGCGACTGCACCTCCGCCCAGTACGGCGTCAGGAAGCTGATGTCCTGAGGCACGTTCACTCGCACCATCTGGCCCTGAGAATTGCGCGTGATGAAGATGAAACGCCGACCCCATGTGCTGTTCCATTCCGGCGCCTCGGCCACGGCGAATAACCCGGGAAACTTCATCGGTCGGACCTGGCCGCGGAGCGGCGTCTTGCGAGCAATTTTCTCCTCCGTAGGTGGATCTTTCTCGAGGATACGCCCGACCTGCGAAGGGCAGAAAAAGATGCGCCGTGGACCGTCGTCGAGGAAGAAGAAGCCATGGGGCATGTAATAGGCGTCGCGAGCAACCTGATCGAACTCCAGCGTCATCTCGCGCTTAACGCGGCCTTCGATGGCGGTGCCGTCCTTGAAGATGAATAGGTCGGCGCCCGCAGGTGGAACGCCCAGGGCCAGAGGTAGGATTGTTGTGAGGAAGATCAGCGTCGGAAAACAACGGTACCATGAAACACGGTTTGCGCTTGGCATGAGATAGGCTCCCTTGATCCGTGAGACTGGCACCAACATCCCCACACGATGGCGTTTTGCTTCTAAGTATTCTGACGGCTTCGAGGCCACCCCGTCAAGTAACACTTTGATGGCGAAACGCATTGCCGGCGGTTAAAATACCAAAAGCAACGACTCTCCAGTGCGTGGCTTCACTAGCATCAGGGAAATTCCAGCGATGCCGATTCGTTTCCGTTGTCGCTACTGTAATCAGCTTATGGGCATCGCCCGCCGCAAGGCCGGCATGATGGTCCAGTGTCCGACCTGTCACGCCCAGGTAGAGGTGCCGCAGGTGGAACCCGAAGAGCCCGCTGCACCTCCAGCCGCAAGGCCGATACCGGAGGCTCCCGCTCCTCTTTTCGAACGTAGCGATTTCGATGTGTTCTTGCAAAATCCGGTCGCGGAAAAAGCCGGCGCCCGTCCGGGACCGCCTTTGCCCTTATCGTTTTCTGCGGATGCACCCTCCTCGGCGTCCTTTGCAGCTTCTTCCGTCAGTCCGCGCCTGCGTCCGCCCGGATTGGTGCTCTCGCCCGTGCAGGCAACGTGGTTGACCGTGGCTGTGATCCTGCTAGTCGCCTTGGCGTTTGGCGCCGGACTGCTCGTCGGACACTACTTGATAGGCTGAAGGATCTATTCGGCGAACTGCTGTCGGTTGCGGGCACGCAGCTGTTGATAGAAGCGGCGGCGAATTTGCCACTGGCGAAGCTGCAACAGAAGATGATTGAACGATGGCAGATCGAATGGCAATGTTTGAATTCGCGCCAGGCGGAAATTGTCTAACCTCACCGAAGCGGTGCCGTCTTCATGATCCACCACCCACGGATCTCCCGTGAAGCGCAAATCCAAGAGGGATGGCCGAAGGTTACGTAATGGCGTCAGTGGTTGGGCCGAGTGTTGATCCGGCGCCATCGCGTTCTTCGTAAACGTCAACATCTTGCTCATTCCTCTGGTCCGTAAACCAGTTCCGTGAAGGGTAAGAGCGAATCGAGTGCCAAGCGGATGCTGTCGCGGATTCGCTGCGCCGTGCTTTTCCTATCTTCTTGAGCTATATGCAATTAGGTCGTGACACTGACGCCAGTGTCTTGCCCAAGCAGCACTCAAGCTGTGACGTTTTAGCACAACATGTGTCAAGGTCATACAGCAGATTCTCAGACACAGCCGCACGGCGTAAGACTGGTACAATCGACACAACTGTTTGATCTTGTACTGTATCCCCTTCTCTGGACGTAAAGGGGGAAGAATTGGTTATACGCACAACCGATACGATATAATGCGAAAATAGGTAAGAAATCGACCGGCATTGGGTGTTTCGCCGGGGCATCGGTCCATCAGGAGCTTGACTGACATGTTGCCGATCCGTATCGCGATGTCCCGACGCTTCTGCGAAGCGTTGCTAATCTGTTTGAGTCTTCTGCTCCTGACAGGAGGAGTTTGGGACGGCACATTGCGAGCAGGCCCGCTGCCTCCGTTGGGCGTGGACGATTTCCGCACACTGATCGATCCCAAGCGCGCCCCAACTCCGGAGCCTGCCACGGCCGGACAGACGCTGGCGGACTATCGCCGCCGGATACGTAAAGCGGCCGAGGATCTGCCTTCCCTCGGAGAAGTCTCGCGCGTGCTGCTGATGTCCGAATGGTCGTCGGCAGAGTTCGACTTTGAGACCACGGTGCCCCCGGAGCAGGTCAAAAAGGCCGTCCTCCAGGAGAAGGACGATGCCTTCAAGAAGGACGTACAGAAATTGATGGCCGACCACGCGGATGACCCAATCAGTGTCGATCGGGCTATTGTCGCCGAGATCAAGCGTTCCGTGCGCGTTTACCTGCTGGAACGACTGGAAAACCGAACGCGAATCTATCTGGGTCAAGGCCGGACGGCCGATCGCATCGCCGCTGCCAATCTGGTAAGCGACACCATGAACACGTCGCGGCGGCAGGACATCTCTCAGTGGCATGACCCCACCGGCGCTATCGTGCCAGGAGTTATGGTCAGCACTGGTAGGGACATCACCCCCAGTTCCCGTTACTTGCGGCAGCGAATGCGTGCGTTGAGCGGCGATCTGGAAAAAATGGTTTCGGATCCCGACTCACAGGTGCGTGTAGCGGCCATCCGGGCCCTGAGCGATCTGGAGAAAGATCCGGCGGAATTAGTACGGTTGCTCAGGCCGATGTTGGCCTCGCAGGAAAGCGACGCTCCGACGCGGCGGGCAGCAGCGGTAGCGCTGGGCCACATGCTCGAAGTTTACACAGCGCAGATGGACAAATCCCGGCCTCAGCCCTACCTCAAGGCCATCGAGCAAGTTCTGCCGGCCGCTGCCGACGGCCTGGCCGATAGCGACGCTCTGGTGCGTCGCGGCAGTTTGGAGGCGTGTCAGCAAGCGGCCATGACCCTTGAGGATCTGGGCCGAGAGCCGCTTGCGCTGACGGAGCGCTACGTTGTCTTCCAGCCGACGCTGGCCGTCGTGCGCAAGACTTTGCCCAAGATCAACGCCTGTGCAGGCGACCGCGTACCGGAACTTCGCGTCGGCGCCAGCCACGTCTTGGAGACGTTTGCACTGACGGTGCAAAGATTGATTCTCTACAGAGGAGAGGCATTGCCTGCCTCTCCTCCCGAACCGAGCACACCCTCGCCGCTCCCGAGCACCGAACCCAATGACAAGAAGAAGACACCCCCTCCTTCCTCCCGTTCTCCGCGTGAAAATGCGCCGGTCGTGATGCTCGATCGACCGATTAGGCTTCCGGATGAACCAGCCGTCCGAACCCAGGAGGCTAAAGTCTCTCGTTCCGGCGGTGCTCAAACCTTGGTTCTTACTTCCGCATTTGTCGCACAGCAACCGGACGAGCTGCCGCCGCCAATTGTTATCCCTCAGAACGATCCGGGGATTCGAGGGACTATCCAGGCCATGGTGGAGAACTTGAAACATCCCGATTATCGCGTCCGGCTGGCGGCAGTGGACACCCTCGAGACATTCAGCACCCAATCCGCACCGGCGATTCCGGCCCTAGTGGAGGCCCTCCGCGATTACAACAAGTTCGTCCGTTGGAGTGCGGCGCGAACGCTCGGTCGGCTGCATCCCCGACGTGCCGATGAGGTTGTGCCGGGCCTCATGCGAATGTTGGACGACCGCGAGGACCCAAGTGTGCGCATCGCCGCCCTTCAGGCGCTGGAGCTGTACGGCGAACATGCCAAGAAGGCGGTGCCACTCTTGGCGCGCGTCATTAATCGAGGCGATAAGGAGTATATCCTGGCCCACCTGAAAACCATTCAGGGCATCGGCACCGAAGCCGCTCCGGCTTTGCCGAACGTCGCCTGGATCCTGAGTGATCGCTCACAACCTCCCAGTGTTCGCATCGAGGCGGCAAATACGCTGGGTCGCTTCGGCCCCTTGGCCAAGGACCAACTTTCCGTCTTGCGCGAGATCATGACGGGCGATCCCGATGAGGATGTCCGCAATGCCGCCAGCACGGCTGTGCTTTCCGTGGATCGACCGCTGACAAAGGAAGAGAAGCGATGATAGGAGACGCTTCTGCGAAGCGTCGCTAACCGCCTACTCGGCGGGTTCGATGACCGCGGACATGGAACCCGCGCAGCCGTGAGAGCTGAGCGGGTCGGGGCCGAAGGCGTGGATTTGATCGCGTTTGAGTTCCGCGTGTTCCCGGGTCGTGGTCAGTACGATCACCCGTCCGGTGGTATCCACCTCCACCGCCATCAGATAAGCCGTCTCGAAAGCGTGAGCGAACAACTCTTGAAGCATGCGGATGACGTATTCGTAGGTGTGGTCGTCATCATCCAGCAGGATCACGTGATAGGGTGGTTGCCGTTTCGTCCGTTGTATAGTGTGCTGCTTGGGAGCGGTGATCGTATCGGTCATGGTGTCACTCAGCCCTAATCATCCGTTGATGCCGACATCTACATTGTACGTCCCAGGCAAACCAGAGTGATATCGTCGTGTGGGTCGCGGTTACTGGCATGCTGGGCCACAGCCTTGATGATGCGGTCGCCCAACACGATGGGGGACACGGCGCCCGCTTCCTTCACCACGCGCTGAATGCCCGTCATGTTGAAGGGATTGTTACGTGCATCGAGCGCGTCGGGCACGCCGTCGCTGAAGAGCAAGAGATTGTCGCCCGGCTGAAGCTGGATCTGATACGAATCGTAGGGACAGCCCTCCACCATGCCCAGCGGGAGACCGGCCGTCGTCTTGGGCATAGCGTCCTGCATGGGACTGCCGTCTCGGCGTGTCAAAATCGCCGACGGATGACCGGCGCTGACCAGCGTGGCCGTATGCCGCGACGGGTCGAGAACGATCACGGCCAGCGTAACAAAGCGATCCATTGGGCTGGTGAAAGGAAAGAGCTGGTTGTTGAGCTGGGCAAGAGCTTTCGCCGGGTCCGGCTCGGCCAGAAAGCAAAAGCGGGTGTCCGAAGACAGCTTGGCCATCAAAAGAGCAGCGGAGATGCCCTTGCCGGCCACATCACCGACGGCGACGGCCCAGCGTCCCTGGGGCAGGGGGATAAAGCCGTAATAATCGCCGCCGACCGCCTGGGCCGGCTGATAACGAGCAAAGAACTCGTAGCCCGGAACTTGAGGCAAACTACTGGGCAAGAAGCTGTTTTGCACGCGCGTGGCCAATTCGAGTTCGCGGCGGATGCGTTCGCGCTGTACTGCTTCTTCGTGCAAGCGGGCGTTTTCCATGGCGATGGCCGCCTGGTTGGCCACGCCCCAGAGCAGCTTCAGATCTTCTTGCGTGAACTTCTTGCCGCGGTCCTGCGTGTCCAGCTGAATGACCCCGAATGCCTTGCCGTCCGGCGTGCACAAAGGCACGCACATCACTGAACGAATGCGGAAATCGACAACGCTCTGACTCATCTGAATGCGGTCGTCGCGGCTGGCGTCGTCGCTCAAGAAAGCCTGCCCGGTCTCCAGGCACTTCTTGACGATGGTCTTGCTGGGCCGAGCGTTGGTTTCTTCATGAGCGCGTCGGGTACGGACAACGCGCGGCAAGAGCCGGTTGCTGCCTTCTTCGGACTGGATGACGAAGCAGCGGTCGGCCTGGCGGAACAGGTGAAAAAGGCTCTCCACCATCTTGGGCATCAAGGCGTCAAGGTTGAGCGTCTTGCTGAGGTTGCTGCTGATTTCGAGCAGATGGCGGAGTTTCTCGGCCGGCTGAGTCTCCAGCAACAGATTGCTGCTGCTGTTGCTGAGCATGGCCTCGACAGTCGAGGTGCTCTCCGGTGCTTCCTCCCCTCCTCCCATTTCATCCACGGTCGGCAGACCAGACATGGGTGGATCGAGGAACGTAGCCTGAAAATCGCAGATGCGGATTTTATCGTTGTGCGTAAGCGGGGTGCGCGTGGTGACGGCCTGATTGTTGATGTACGTTCCGTTGCGGCTCTGCTTGTCCTCGATGTAAAAGCGGTTGTTAACGCGGACGATCTGGGCATGTTCACGGCTGACCGAGGTCGCCGCGATGACGATGTCGCAATCCGGATTTCGGCCCAGGACGAACTTTTCGCCGTCCAGGGGAATCGAGGAGCCTTCGTTGGTCCCTTTCAGGACATGCAGTGTGGGCATGAGTATTCCTCCCAGGCCGCTTTGGCGGCAACCCGGCCGCCGGGCGATAGCAGACAAACGGTCCTTTCTCAAATCACATGATTTTAGCGAAACCTTCGCGGTCTTTCAAGGAATTCGTTGCTCCATTTTACAGTCTGCGCTCTGCGAAAGACTCGCTTTTGTGCTGGCAGTAACGATTTCACTCAGTATTCCATCGATCTACTTGATTGGGACTCCCCCGGGTGGTTATTCTGAACCCCATACGCGGCCTTTTGCAACAGGATAGACGACCGCCGCCCATGAGGAGTCCTTGCGTGGACAAGTCCGCCTTAACCGTCAGAACCATCTTCGATCGCGCCCGCGAGCTGGCTACGCCCCACGAACGTCATGTTTATCTCGATCGCGTCTGCGGACATAACGACGAATTGCGACAGCGCGTCGAGGCACTTCTTCACGCCTACGACGAGGCCTGCAATTTCGCCAACAGGTCCACGGCTCCTCCGGAGTCGGACAGCGTAGAGTCGTCCGAACCTGTGCTTCCCCCGGATGCGCTGCCGGCCACACTGAATACGAGGTTGGAACATACGCCAAGCGAGATGTCCGGAGACAGCATCGATTCGCGCGAGCCGGACTCCTGTCTTGAGGACGTGGGCAGCCGTCTCGGGCCGTACAAATTGCTGCAACAGATCGGCGAAGGCGGCATGGGCGTCGTCTTCATGGCCGAGCAACAAGAACCCGTGCGTCGCATGGTCGCCGTCAAGGTCGTCAAGGCTGGCATGGATTCGGCGCAAGTCATCGCGCGCTTCGAGGCCGAACGGCAAGCGTTGGCACTCATGGATCATCCCAACATTGCCAGGGTGCTCGATGCCAACAAGACCGAGAACGGCCGGCCCTATTTCGTCATGGAATTGGTCAAGGGCATCCCAATTACTCGATATTGCGATGAGCAACGGCTATCTCCCCGACAGCGGCTGGAGTTATTCATACCGGTCTGTCAGGCCATTCAACACGCCCATCAGAAGGGCATCATCCACCGCGATATCAAACCATCCAACGTCCTCGTTGCCACTTATGACGGCAAGCCGGTGCCCAAGGTGATCGATTTCGGAGTGGCCAAGGCGATGGGCCAGAAACTGACCGATCGCACGTTGTTCACCGGGCTGGGCGGCATCGTCGGCACCTTGCCGTACATGAGTCCAGAGCAGGCCGATCTCAATACTGCGGACATCGATACACGCAGCGACCTCTATTCGCTGGGGGTACTACTGTACGAGTTGCTGACGGGCACAACGCCCATAATGCGGCAGCGGATAAGAGAGGTTGCGTTTACAGAGATTCTGCGTTTGATCCGTGAGGAGGAGCCTCCGCGGCCGTCCACTCGCCTGGCTGCGTCCCACGACGAGCTGGCGTCACTATCGGCTCAGAGACAGATGGACTCAACGGCCCTGGTCAAGGCTGTGCGCGGTGAAGTGGACTGGATCGTCATGAAGGCGCTGGAGAAAGATCGCACGCGCCGTTATGAGACGGCCAACGGCCTGGCGCGGGACATCCAGCGCTACTTGGCCGAAGAGCCAGTGGAGGCAGGTCCACCGAGCGCGACCTATCGCATGCGCAAATTGGCGTGGAAACATCGCCGCGGTCTGGCGACAGCGGCGGCGGTGTTGCTACTTCTTGTGAGCGCAGTGCTGGTGAGCACGAGTCTAGCGTTCTGGGGATTGCGAGCGGAAAAACAAGCACGAGACGCCGAAGGAACTGCCAATCAGCAGCGTGACAAGGCGTTGACGGCGGAGGAAGCAGCGAAGCGCTCGGCGGAAGACACCAAGACGGTATTGGCTTTCTTTCAGGATAACGTGTTGAGCGCGGGTCGTCCCGAAGGCAAGGAAGGTGGATTGGGAAACAAAGTAACGTTGCGGCAGGCAGTGGACGCAGCCGAGCCTCAGATTGCCGGGGCGTTCGCGGATCGGCCCTTGGTTGAGGCATCTATCCGAGACACGCTGGGCCAGACGTATTATTTCCTGGGGGAATATCCACAGGCGATCAAACAACTGGATCGCGGTTTGACATTGCGCCAGGCTCATCTGGGACCAGAGCACGCGGACACGCTCGCCTCTCGAAACAACCTGGCTACCGCCTATTGGTCCGCGGGTCGCACCACCGATGCCATCAGCCTGCACCAGCAGACGCTTCGGCAGCAAGAAATCCAGCTCGGACTTGACCACCCCGACACGCTCGGCACGCGCAACAATCTGGGCCTGGCGTACTGGACCACCGGCCGCATCGAGGACGCCATTCTACTGCACGAACAGAATCTGAAGTTATGTGAGGCCAAGCTCGGACCCAATAGCGTCGAAACGCTGCAAGCACGCAACAACCTGGCCGCGGCGTACTGGTCTGCCGGCCGCATCGATGACGCCATCAGACTCAACGAAGAGACACTCGGCCAGCGCGAAATCCAGCTCGGAGCCGATCATCCCGACACACTCTCCTCGCGCAACAATCTCGCAGAAGCGTATCGAACCGTGGGCCGTATCGATGACGCCATCCGACTAAACAAGCAAACGCTCAAACAGCGAGAGGCCAAGCTCGAATCCGACCATCCCGACACGCTCCAATCTCGAAACAACCTGGCCCTGACATACTGGTCCGCCGGCCGTACTCAAGAGGCCATCCCACTCTTTGAGCAGACACTCCGGCAAAAGGAGGCCAAGCTCGGACCCAACCACCCCGATACGATTATTTCGCGCAACAATCTCGCCGGTGTCTATGATCAAATCGGAAAATACGCCGAAGCCGAATCGCTCGCTCGAATCTCCCTCGAACAGATGCGAAGTCGCTTCGGCGCCGAAAACCCGCAAACGATTGCGGTGATGGCAATACTCGGCTTGAATCTGTTGCACCAGCACAAGTTCGCCGAGGCGGAGCCGATCCTGCGCGACTGTCTCAAAGCGCGCGAAGCGAACCAGGCCGATTCCTGGACGACTTTCAATACCCAATCGATGCTCGGCGAGTCTCTGCTGGGGCAGAAGAGATTCGCCCAGGCCGAGACGTTCTTGTTATCCGGGTACGAAGGAATGAAACAGCGCGAGAAGAGCATTCCGCCGCAAAACCAAACCCGTTTGAAAGAAGCGCGCGAACGCCTCGTGCAACTCTACGAAGCCACCGGCAAAAAGGCCGAAGCTGAGAAATGGCGAAAGGAACGCGAGCAGGCACGGAGATCCGATCCCGAAGCGCCCGATAGAAAATAGGTTTGTCGTCTTTTATGAGGAGTCTTTGCTGTGGGAGAGACGCTAGCGACCGCAAAGAGCATTGCCAATCGCGCTCACGAGATAAAGGTTGCAGAGGCGCGCCGGGCCTACCTCGATCATGCCTGTGGCGGCGACGCGGAGCTGCGACAGTGCGTTGAAAAGATATTGCACACATTCGATGAGGATGCCTCTTGCCCGCATCGAAACTCACCCACGCTCGATACCAGCAATGTTGAACTCGGACGCCGGTTCACTGCCCAGGGTCCGCCGTCGCCACCTCTGGAGAGCGTGGGCAACCGGATCGGTCCGTATAAGCTGCTCCAGCAAATCGGCGAGGGCGGCATGGGCGTCGTCTTCATGGCTGAACAACAAGAACCTGTGCGCCGCATGGTAGCGTTGAAGATCGTCAAGGCTGGCCTGGATTCGGCACAGGTCATCGCGCGCTTTGAAGCGGAGCGCCAGGCGCTGGCGCTGATGGATCATCCCAACATCGCCAAGGTTCTCGATGCCGATACGACGTCCACGGGCCGGCCATACTTCGTCATGGAGCTGGTCAAGGGCATCCCCATTACCAAGTATTGCGATGAACAGCGCTTGACCCCGCGTCAACGACTGGAACTGTTCGTGCCGGTCTGCCAGGCCATCCAGCACGCCCATCAAAAAGGCATCATCCATCGGGATATCAAGCCGTCGAATGTGTTGATCGCCGCCTACGACGGCAAGCCGGTGCCGAAAGTGATCGACTTCGGCGTGGCCAAGGCGATGGGACAAAAACTGACCGAACGCACGCTGTTCACGGGGTTCGGCCTAGTCATCGGCACTCTGGAGTACATGTCGCCGGAGCAAGCCGAGTTCAACGCCCTGGACATCGACACGCGCAGCGATGTCTATTCGCTCGGCGTGCTGCTGTATGAGCTGTTGACGGGCACGACGCCACTGATGCGGCGTCGTCTCAAGGATGCAGCCTTCACCGAAGTGCTGCGCTTGATCCGCGAAGAGGAAGCACCGCGGCCGAGCACGCGCTTGAGCGCAACGAAAGAGTCGTTGGCGTCCGTATCGGCGCAGCGACAGATGGAGCCAGCCGCCCTCGTCAAGGCACTGCGCGGCGAAATCGATTGGATCGTCATGAAAGCTCTGGAGAAGGATCGCACGCGCCGTTATGAAACGGCCAACGGTTTGGCGCAGGACATTCAGCGCTATCTGGCAGATGAGCCGGTGGAAGCTGGTCCGCCCAGTGCCACGTATCGCTTACGAAAGCTGGCGTGGAGGCACCGGCGCGGCCTCGCCACGGCCTCGGCATTGCTTGTTCTCCTGGTCGTCGCCGTTGTTCTGAGCACATCCCTGGCGGTATGGGCGATGCGAGCCGAGAAGCAGGCACGGACGGCCGAGCGAGATGCCCTCGACGAGCGCAATCGTGCCCTCGCGGCGGAGGAAGATGCCAAAGCAGTCCTGGGCTTTTTCCAGGAAAAGGTGTTGAGTGCCGGTCGTCCCGAAGGTCAGCACGGTGGCCTGGGAAATCAGGTAACGCTACGCAAGGCCGTGGATGCGGCCGAGCCGGAAATTGCGAAGGTATTTGCGGACAGGCCGATCGTGGAGGCGTCGATTCGTGACACGCTGGGTACAACCTATTGGTATTTGGGCGAATATCCCCTGGCGATCGAGCAGTTCAAGTTGGCTTTGGGGTTGCGCGAGGCCACGCTCGGTACGGATAGCCCAGACACGCTCACCACTCGAAACAACTTGGCTCTGGTGTACTGGTCCGCAGGCAGCACCGCCGAGGCCATTCGCCTGCATCAACAGACATTCCAGCAGCGTGAAGCGAAGCTCGGGGCTGACCATTCGGACACTCTTGTTTCCTGCAATAACCTGGGCTTGACCTACTTGGCCACAGGCCGTACTGATGAGGCCATCCAGCTCTTCGACAAGGCCGTCAAGCAGATGGAGGCCAAGGGCGAATCCGATCGCGCCCTGACACTTACCTTTCAGAACAACTTGGCCGAAGCGTACCGAACGGCTGGTCGCATCGACGATGCCATCCGCCTTCACGAACAGACCCTCAAGCAGCGGGTCGCGAAGCTGGGAGATGACAACCCCGACACGCTCACGTCGCGCGACAATTTGGCCAAGGCGTACGCAGCCGCCGGGCTCAAGGAGGAGGCCATTCGCCTGCACGAACAGACCCTCCAGCAGCGCGTGTCAAAGCTCGGCGCGGGCCATCCGGACACCCTTATTTCCAGCAACAACCTGGGCCTGGCGTACCTGTCTACCGGCCGTATCGAGGAGGCCATACAGCTCTTTGACAAGGCCATCGAGCAGATGAAGGGCAAGCACGAACCGGATCGTCCCCTGACGCTTACCTTCAAAAACAACTTGGCCCAAGCCTACCGAGCCGCCGGTCGCACCGAGGAGGCCCTGCGCTTGCACGAAGAGACCCTCAAGCAGCGTGTAGCCATACTCGGAGCCGATCATCCTGAGACACTCCTTTCTCGCAATAATTTGGCCGCTGTCTATGACCAGGTTGGACAATACACCAAGGCCGAGCCGCTCTACCGTGCTTCCCTCGAACAAACGCGCCTACGCTTCGGCGCCGAGCATCCGGCGACAGCCGCACAGATGGCCACACTCGGCACGAATCTGCTGCATCAACACAGATATGCCGACGCCGAACCGCTGTTGCGTGACTGTCTCAAGATTCGCGAAGCGAAACAGCCTGATGCTTGGACAACCTTCAACACGCAATCGATACTGGGCGGTGCTCTCCTGGGCGAGAAGAAGTACGCTGAATCCGAGCCACTGCTGCTTTCGGGCTACCAGGGAATGAAGCAACGCGAACAGACCATCCCGCGGCCAGCCAAGCCCCGTCTGAGCGAAGCACTCGACCGCCTGGTACAACTTTACGAAGTCACCGAAAAGAAAGACGATGCCGACAAGTGGCGCAAGGAACTGACCGAAGCGAAGAGGTCATCGCCTGAGCGAAGCCGTCCGTAAGCGCGGATGGCTGCGGATTCGGTTTCCAGTTTGCTGAAACATTGGTCCGCCGAGCGCTCGGATCAAGCCGGCCGACCCAAGGGCTATGTTCTATTCGGCTACTCACTGGCAGCCATCTGTTTCCATTCACTGGAGCCACCTTCGCGCCGTGGTAGCTCTCGCTCGATCCACGGTCGGGCCTTCGAATTCCACCGTGAATCCTTGACTTTGGCCCGCAGCGAAATTCATTGGAGCGGTCAACGAACGTCCTTGAGATTGAAGTGCGGATTCTCAATGACTCCGAACACATTGCCGAACGGATCGCAAATAGCCGCCACCTTGATGCCTCCTCCAACGTCCTTGACGGATTCGTGAACGGTGCCACCCAACTGCGTCAGTCTCTGTACCTCAGAAACGATGTCGGAAACTCCCCAATACGCCAACCCACCGTCGGCTGAGGGAACCCCTTCGGGAATGAGTCCCAGTTCAAACCCTCCTACCGAGAAGCCGACGTAAAAAGGCTCGTCAAAGTACGGCTTGTGGCCGAGGACTTGGCTGTACCACTCCTTGCCCTTGGCAAGATCCGGCGTCGGATAGATGACCGTTCTCAGTCCAAGTATCATGTCGGTTTCCTTTCGAGTGCATGGGAGGCAGTTTGGCCGCTCAATTGTGATCGCAACTCATTTCATCTCTCTCTGAGAGTTAGGCTTGCCCTGCGGACGGAAAAGCAATCGTCGCCCGAAAAAACCAGGTGGAGCGTTTTGCCAGCGTCGCTCATCCACTTGGTCGGAAAGCTCGCTGTCTCGCCAGGACCCACATCCCATTTCTCGGTGAAGTAAACCGTCGTCCACGGTCCCCATGGCTCGGCAGCATCGTAGATGGCCAGCCCGCCCTCAAAACGCGTGTCGGCTTTGCTGCCTTCGGTCCCAGGAAGAATATGCACCCAGAGGTATCGTTTAAGTCCCACATTGTACGTGATACCGGAGCGATAGCATCGCCCCTTGTGCGTGAAGACAGCACCACGCTCGGAGATTGCTTTCGACCACATCGGCCGACCATTCGCGTTCAGGCCTTGGAAAAACTCGTAGGCATCGCGATTCTGGATTTTATTTTTGGGAACTCGAGCCAGGGCCATGCGGTCAGACGGTAGGTACGCGCTATCGGCATCGGGCGAGTAGATATAGACGAAGTCATCGCGGGCGGCGGAGTAGTTCCTGCCGAAATTGAGGAAGGTGGGGCAACCGAAACTCTTCGTGAATTTCCAGTCCGCCCACTCCCACGTCTTGCCGTGGTCTCTCGACCATGCAAGCTGTGCGTTATCTGCATTGCGCGCCCACAAATAGAGCACGCCTTCGACGCAGAGAATACCGCTGGCTTTTTTGGATGCGATCCCATCGCCGAGCTGTTCGCCGCTCGATGAGGGAATGTTAACACCCTGGAAGCTCTGTGGATCGCCCTCGATCCGCGCGAATCCGAGTCCGAGCTTTCTGGGCACAAACGGCTCAAAGCCCCGGCCATCGCTATATGCGGTGTACTGTCTGTCATCGTCGGCCCAGGTGAGTGGCCAATTATCGCTGCCCTGGGCTTTGCGGATGATCGTTTCTTTTGCCGCCCAGGTGATGCCCGCAATCGCTCTGCTGGTCGGGCATGGTGAGGGACGGGTTCTGTTGCGCTCGGTTATCGCCTCGATGATCGGCTCAAAGAGAACCTTCACTCGCGGGTCGTGGAATGCTTCGAATACGTCCTTGGCATCCTTGGGTTCCGGGGCCAGAGCTTCGCCGTTGCGAACCACGATCAAGCTCAGGCGCGGAACAACGATCAAAAGCTGATCGCCAGCTCCCGCACCGTAATAGAGATCCCTGGGCAACTTCGGATAACGGCCGTCGGCATTGGTCCAGAAACCCATGCCGCAATGGCCCGGTAGACCCGCATCGCCGGTTATCTGACGCACGGACTCTCGGCTAAGGATCTGCTTGCCGTCCCAGTCGCCCTCGTGTAGCAAGAGCCGGCCGATTCGAGCCAGCGCCCGTGGAGTGTAACTTGCTCCACCCCAGCCCGCAACCAAAGGCAAGCCATCAACCTGGAACGTCTTACCATAGCCGGCCGACCATTCCCCATCGTTCGCGCCAATCGGCCGCATCACGCGATCGCGGAGCAGGGTGCGAATATCCTTCAACGGCTGATCTTTCGAGGCGGCGGTAATGGCATAGCCCAGCATGGCGATTCCAGGATTGCTGTACTGCAGCTTCGTGCCTGGTTCAAACAAAACCGGCGCCCTGTCCCGTGCCAGCGTGAAGGGGTCGTTTGGTGGGTCGAGCTGCTTCCAGAAGTCGCCTTTCCAGCCGCTGAGTTTGGCATGTGGCAAGCGGTCCTGTTCGGCATCGGCGAGTCCGGAGGTGTGTGAACCGAGTTGACGCAGCGTGATCTTGCTCTTGCGTGGATCGTCCTTCCAGGCAGGCACCAAATCGGCGACCGGCGTATCGAGTTGGAGCTTGCGATCGGTCAAGAGAAGCGCCATTGCCAGCCCTGCAACCGTCGCCTTGGATAGAGACGCCGTGCCATGTTTCTGGCTTGGGCCGTGTCCTTCTGCATACCACTCATAGACAATTTTGTCGTTGCGGATGACCAGGAAAACGTGCGTTTTCCTCTTGGCCAACTCATCCTTGAGGGCGTCGAGCTTCTCCTTGGACATGCCCTGATTTTGCGGCGTATCGGATTGCCATTCAAAAGTCTGTCCCGATACCGAATGGGACAGACAGGGTACGCAAACAAGAGACAGAACCGTAAGCGAACAGAGCAGCGCAAACCATGTCGAGTTCATCGGATATCCATTATCTTTCAAACGAGGATTCTACGCTTCAGGCTATCGCATCATGTCGCATTACCATATACTACTCCCGTCGCAAGCCAGCCTACTGAGGAGGCTGATCGGTGAACAGGGATTGTCATGAAATTGCAGCACATCTGGATATTGCGTGGTGCCAACGTCTGGGCACGATGTCCTGTGGTAGAGGTAGAGCTGGTGGTGGCGGAGCGATGGGCCGCTTTTGAGCAGCTCCTCGCTGACTGCACTTCGCGGCTTCGTTCCTGGTTGCCTTCGCTCGCGAGCCAACCAATCGAACGGGATCTGCCCGCACTTCTCTGTGATGTGACTCTCGAATTGCAGCGATTGGCCGGTAGTCCGGTGCAGTTCGGAAGCGTGCGTCCCGGAGGTGCTGGATTCTTCCGTGTCGCCATCGAGTTTGAGGAAGAGGAGCTTGGCCGTGCTTGCCTGGAGACGGCGCAGCAGCTCATCCGATCCGCGCTGGGCGATCGTCCCATCGATGTTGCCGCCGAACTCTCGCGCCTGCGAGATTTGGCGAACGATGTGCGACTGGGTCCCAGCACTGCCGCGATTGTTCATGCCGCACAGAGCCGGAGCATTCCGGTGAGGCGGCTCAATGCCGGAAGCCTCGTGCAGCTGGGGCACGGCTTTCGCCAGCGCCGCATCTGCACGGCCGAGACCGACGCTACCAGCGCCATTGCCGAGATGATTGCCCAGGACAAGCAGTTGACGCGCAATCTTCTGAATGCTGTTGGCGTGCCCGTGCCAGAAGGTCGTCCCGTCGCGGATGCAGAAGATGCTTGGAAAGCGGCTCAGGAAATCGACATGCCGGTCGTCGTCAAGCCGCAGTATGGGAACCACGGACGCGGCGTCGCCACGAACCTAAACTCACGCGAGCAGGTCGTCAAGGCCTACGCCGCCGCTCGTGAAGAAGGCTCCAGCATCCTCGTCGAATCGTACATTCCCGGAGACGATTATCGCTTGCTCGTCATCGGCGGCCGGCTCGTCGCCGCGGCGCGGCGCGAGCCAGCCCACGTCATCGGCGATGGAAGATCGACCGTCCGCGGGCTTGTCGCCGAGGTCAACCGTGATCCGCGACGCAGCGACGGGCATGCCACAGTACTGAGTTTCATCAAACTAGATGCGGTTGGGCTTGCCGTTTTGTCCGAGCAGGGGTACTCGCCGGATTCCGTGCCGCCGGTGGCGCAGCGCGTGCTGATCCGTCGCAACGGTAATCTCAGCACCGGCGGCACCGCAACAGACGTTACCGATCGGGTTCATCCGGAAACGGCGGCTCGCGCTGTCGAGGCGGCTCGCGCCGTCGGTTTGGACATCGCCGGCGTCGATGTCGTGGCCGTGGACATCGGACGACCGCTCGAGGAACAGCGCGGCGCAGTCGTCGAGGTCAACGCCGGACCGGGTTTGCGGATGCACCTGGAACCGTCGGCAGGGAAACCGCGACCCGTCGGCGAAGCGATCGTTTCCATGCTGTTCGGCGAAGAGGATACCGCCCGCATTCCCCTGATTACCGTAACCGGCGTAAATGGCAAAACGACGACGACGCGCTTGATCGCACATTTGCTGCGCACCCCCCACCCCAACCCTCCCCCACAAGGGGGGAGGGAGACTTCTTTCTCCCTCCCCCCTTGTGGGGGAGGGTTGGGGTGGGGGGGAGGCGTGGCCATAACCTGCACAGATGGGATCTACATCGACGATCGGCGCATACGCGGCAACGATTGCAGCGGTCCGCGCAGCGCGCGCGCCGTGCTTCTCAACCCGAATGTTCGCGTCGCCGTCCTGGAGACAGCTCGCGGCGGCATTCTCCGTCAGGGTCTGGGCTTTGACCTCTGCGATGTGGCCGTTGTCACCAACATCGGCGGCGGTGATCACCTCGACGCGCACGGCATTGAAACGGTCGAGGAGTTGGCGCGCGTAAAGCGCGTGGTTGTCGAAAATGTTGCCGAGAATGGCGTCGCTGTGCTCAACGCCGCCGATCCTCTTGTCGCGGCGATGGCCGATCACTGCCCCGGTCGTGTCATCTTTTTCGCACGAGACGCCGATCACTCGACTCTCCAGGCGCACAGAGCGAAGGGGGAGCGGGTGATTTATGTCCGCGAGGCTAAGATCCTGATTGTCGAAGGGAAGCGTGAGGAGGTGTTGACGACCCTGGAATGCGTTCCGCTGACGCATGGCGGCCGAATCGGTTTTCAAATCGAAAACGTCCTCGCAGCTTGTGCCGCTGTCTGGTCGCTGGGGATGCCGCTCGACGCCATCCGCGCGGGCCTAGCGTCCTTCCGAGGCGACGCCAAGCAAGTGCCAGGACGTTTCAACGTCTTTCATGCCGGCGAGGCCACAGTGATCGTCGATTACGCGCATAATCCCTCGGCATTATCTGCTCTTGCCGATTCACTCGTCGCTTTTCCGCAGAGTCGCCGTAGTCTGGTCTTCGCACCGCCCTCCGACCGTCGCGACGCCGACGTGCTCTCCATGGGTCGAACGGTGGGAGACCACTTCGATCGAGTTATCCTGTATCGAAACGAGGATGAATCGACCGCTCTTCTGCGCAGGGGCATCGCCGAGGGCTCACGCAATCCCGAAGCCAGCGCGGCACACAGCGAATTGGCTGCCATCGAGTCGGCATTGGCCGAGCTGCGCCCCGGCGATCTGCTCGTGATCGGCGTGGACTCGATTGAGGAAGCTGTGAACTTCGTTCAAACACACTTGCAAGCTCAAACAGCCCGATAGCCAAGCGATCTCTCACGCCGGACGGCCCGCCGGGACAGGGATGACACCATCTTTCTCCTTTCCCTGTCCAAGTGCGGCCACTCCGCCGATTGCTCCGAGGTTCATCGTCTCGACGGCCGACGATGGGACGATGATTATCGAACCCTTCTCCTTCAGGCCTTCGTACAGCATGTTCATCGCCCGTAGGTGGACGGCCACGGGATTGTTCTGATAGGGCAGGGCAGCCTCGACGAACTTGGAGGCGATCTCGGTCTCGGCCGTGCCCAGGATGATGCGAGCCTGGCGTTCGCGCTCCGCCTGAGCTTGCTTGCTCATGGCGTTTTGTAGGTTCTCTGGAATCGTCACGTCGCGGATCTCGACCGATTGCACCGTAATGCCCCAAGGGTTCGTCTTACGATCGAGCGTTTCTTGCAGCGCCTTGCCCAGAGCCTCGCGCTTGGTCAGCATTTCCTCAAGCGTATGCGTACCGATGGTGTCGCGCAGGGCGGTTTGCGTCGAGAGAGCGATGGCCCGATAGTAATTGTCCACTTCGCACACTGCCTTCTTGGCGTCCCAGGCCATCCAGAAACAGATGGCATCAACCCGCACCGGCACCGTGTCACGTGTCAACGTGTCTTCGGAGAAGAACTCCGTGGCGCGGATGCGCATATCGACATAGCGGGCCACGGAATCGAGAAACGGGATCATCCCGAACGCACCTGGCCCCTTGAGAGAGTGAAAACGTCCCAGGCGCAGAACAACCGCTCGATCCCATTGCAGAGCAACGCGGAAGCCGAGCAAGCTGACAATCACCCCCACGACGCCCGCGGCGGTGATCCAGGGACTGAATTCGGTACGCAGTACCTGCGGAAGGGCGGCCAGCGCCGCGACGACAACAGCTAAGACCACGTTGAGCAAGAACGAAGCGGCGCGTTTTAGCTCACGCGCGGCGTGCTCCTTCTCCAGGGCGACCTCGGTGTCTAACTTGTTCTTCGTCATGGCATCCTCTTTTCTACCAGGGCGTGTAGTGTTTGCAGCACTTCGTCGGCCGAAAAGCCGCTGCACGACACTTGTCTCAGAAAATCGGCACAGAGTTCTTCCAGTTCAGACTTCTCCCGACTCCGCCAGGCACCTCGCGGGGCCACAAGCACCCCCGTTCCTTCCCTTCGTGTCACATAGCCGGACGTCTCCAACTCAGCAAAGGCTGCTTCCACCGCCTCGGGGTTAATGGCCAGTCCAACTGCCATCGCTCGGACGCTCGGCAGCTCCTCCCCGGGAGCCAGCGCGCCGGAACGGATCAGCCGGCTCAGCTGTCGCACAATCTGTTGATGGATGGGACCGCTCCCATCCAAGGTCAGCTCGGGGTCCAGTTCGAGGTTCATCACGACCTCCGGGTATTGAGTTTCTGGATGGCTCGCAGCACGTCTTGAGCCGAGAAATCGTAGTGGGCCACCTGCCCAAGGAATTCGGCACACAGACTCAAAAGTTTTGCCTCGCGCTCAGCAGGCGACAAGCCCGCTTTGGGAAGCTGCGCGACGAAGGTACCACTGCCTTGCTCCGAAGTCAGAACGCCCTGTTGCTCCAGCAGGGAGTACGCCTTTATCACCGTATTCGGGTTAACCGACAGCTCGACCGCCAGGGCGCGAACGGTCGGCAATTGCTCTCCTGGACGCAGCCGGCTTGAGGCAATGCCATGCCGGATCTGGTCCATGATCTGCCGATAAATCGGCACGCCACTCTTGGAATCGAGCATGAAAGCGATCATGTTCTACTGTACTATAATTGTAGTACAATTTCATGGGGAGTCAAGCCCCAATCCGAAAATGCTCCGAAGCGCATCAAGTTAGAAGGTGCGAGTACCGCGGCTTGGCGCGACCCCTTGCTGGCGCGGCAGAGTGGCATAGAATCGCCCGCATGTCCGATGAACTCCCAGAATCCCCGGAGTCGGACCTGGAGGCGAGGCGACAAACCGTCGTTCTGCTAGCCATCCTCGTCGAGGGTGGACTTCTCGCCTCGGCTTCGGTGCTGGGCTGGATGATCGATCAACCGCCGTTGCGTTTCTTTGACTGGACGCTGCGGGCGGTTGTGTGGGGTATCGCCGCTGCGGTACCGCTGGTAGCCCTTTTCTTCATCTTCCAACGCTGGCCAATCGGACCTCTTGGGCGAATCCAGCGATTCAGCGAGGAGGTGATTCGTCCGCTCCTGGCCCCGTGTTCGTGGATCGATCTTCTCGGTATTTCCGCGCTGGCCGGACTGGGAGAAGAGACGCTCTTTCGCGGAGTCTTACAGGAAGCAGTAACCCGATGGTGCAACAGCGTTTGGATTGGCGTGATCGCGGTCAGCATATTATTCGGATTGATGCATTCCATCACGGTCACTTACGTCGTGCTTGCCGCATTCATGGGGGCGTACCTCGGTTGCGTGTGGTTGTACGCCGACCATAACTTGCTGGTCGTCGTCATCACCCATGCGCTGTACGATTTCGTCGTGCTGATGTGGTTATTGCGCGGTCCTGGAGCTGCCGAAGCGCTCGACGCTTTGCAAGCCCGCAAAGACGCCGAAGAATCGGAAGGAAGCAAATAGTATTATTGGCAGGGAAAAAGCGGGATACGGGAGTCGAACCCGTCTTGCTGCCTTGGGAAGGCAGTGCCCAGCCGCTAGGCCAATCCCGCAATGTAGAAAAATTCTACCCCGACTCAGCAACCCTTCGCAAGAGGCGTTGCCGATTTTCTTCGTTTTTCTCGAGCGGGCGGCGCATTACTTTGGTTCCGGTTCGACCGAGGGCGACTGCGTACCCTGGACCTGACGCAGATAGGCTCCGGACAGATCGGAACGTTTGACGATGCCCAGCGCCCGCCTGCTGTCGGCGCTCTCGACGACCGGCAGCGTGAGTGTATCGCTCTCGACGAATTGTTCCATCGCCCGATCCAGTGGATCGTCTGGCAGCAGCGGCACAACAGGGTGCATGAGATCCATCGCCACGAGTAGCGCCCGCAAATGTGGCGACTGGGAGGCCAAGAGAACCTCTTCGACTGTCACCATGCCCACGAACCGACCTTCGGGATCGATCACTGGCACTGACTGGGCCGGACTGCTGCTCAGTCGTTCGATGACCTCGGCGATGCGATCGCCTGGATGCAGATAGGACACTTCACGTAGAGGTGTAATAAAGGTGCCTACGCGCAAACCACTCAATACTTCACGGATATAAGCACCCTGATGGGCCGGCGAGCGCGACCGGCTCTGCACTTGCGAGCTGTAGATCGATTGCTCATCGGAGAGAAGAAAAGCGATAATGCAGACCCACAGAGTCGGTAAGAGAAGATTGTAATTGCCGGTCAGCTCGCTGACCATTACGAGCGTGGATAGCGGCGTCTTTGCTGCGGCGGCGAAGAAGCCGGCCATGCCGACAATGACGAAGCTGGCCGTCGGCGGCATGTAGCCTTCGGGGAAAACGTGGTTGAGCAGGATGCCCAGAGCGCCGCCGCCACAACCGCCGATCACCATTGACGGTCCAAACACTCCACCGGAACCGCCGCTGCCGATGGTCAGGCCCGTTGTCAAGATTTTGCCCAGGGCGATTGCCAGCAACAATACGGCCAGCGACAGATCGGCCGCCTCGCTGGGTAAGCGATGTAAGCTGTCTTGCAGTACTCCGTAACCATACGACAGAACGGAAAGAGCACGGATTTTTTGCCCGAGTCCGAAAAACAGGACCAGGCCCACGAGCCCGGCCAGGAAGGCTCCGATGGCCGGTTTGACGTGAGGAGGAAGAGGAAGGCGGCGAAACAATTCCGTCAGTCCGTAAAAGCTGCGCGTGTACAGCATGGCCAACAGGACCACGAACAGAGCCAGAAGCAAGTACGGTACAAGATGAAAAGGATCGGTGAACGTAGTCGATTCCATCATCGAGGCAGGCATGTCAAACAAGGGTTTCCAGCCAACGCCGGTCCAGTGGCTGAAAACCATGCCGAAGGTGCAGTATGCGGTGATGCAAGCCAGGGCGGCGGGAATCACAACTTCGGACTCAAAGTCCGGCGAGCGGTACAAAACCTCAGCGGCGAAGAGGGCGCCCGCCAGGGGAGCGCGGAAGATTGCGGCAATGCCGGCGCCCATACCGGCGGCCAGCAGAAGCCTCCTCTCTGCCGGCCTCAGACGCAAAAGACCACCCAACCAGGAGCCGAAGCCGGCGCCGATTTGCGCGATCGGTCCCTCGCGGCCGCCAGAACCACCGGTCCCCAGCGTGATGGCGCTGGCGACGATTTTCACGAGCGGCACCCGCGGACGTATCACCCCGCCCTTGAAGTGATAGGCGGCGATGGCCGAATCGGTCCCGTGGCCCTCTGCTTCCGGCGCGAACGTATAGACGAGAAAGCCGCTGACCAGTCCACCCAGGGCCGGGACGAAGAGGAGCATCCACCAGTGAAAAGGTGTCTCGCTTGGTGGCAGAAGTACGAGCGGCGGTTCGTTGGCAGGTCCGCCCGGATGGTAGCCGACGAGCATTTCCAGGACTACATGAAAGACCGTGCGCGTGGCCAGATAGAACACCACAGCGCCCAATCCGGCAATGACACCCACGACCAAGGAAAGACCCAACAATCGAGATTGTGGTATCAGACGCCGCTGGCCAATCTGCCAGAATTCGGGGAACCAGCGAAGGGGATTTAACGGAACGGACGCGCCACGTTCGCTCATAAGCTGGATCTTCTCCTCCCGATCAGAATATCGGAGGCCGTCGTGGCCGATTCGATACCGGCCTATTGTAGCGATCTGACTGGTATCTGCGTTTGACCGGAGCGGGCACGAAAGCGCTGCACAAGAAAAGGCCAAATTTACGAACGATCCCAGTCCGGCCGTAATCCGATTAAGAGGAAATAGACAAGCCTCGTCTATTTTCCACCCACGACTTGCACCCGTGCCGCTGAGGCAGGTTTGTCTTTCAGCTCACACCGCAACGCCTCCCGCCGCTCCTCTCGATCAATCACGAACGTCAACGTGTGCATTCCTGCCGGCAAGGACACCTCCAGCGATTCCGTCATGGCCACGGGGTTTTGATCGATCCAGAGTTTCAAGCCCGTCGTGGAGTTGAACCCTACGAGAAACGAACCTGCCGTTGTGACATCGACATGACATCGGACGAGCGAAACCGCGTGTTTATCCTTACCGAGGGTAAACGAAGGAGCGTCCGTCAGCGGCAACATTCCGGCCACGGTACTGTAGACAGGGGTCCATTGCAGGCCGCGTTCATTCTTGGCCGGCGTGGCCAAACCGCCGCCGAGGTGAAGGAAGGTCCACGCCTCGCGCGTCGGCTGGAGCGCCTGCCAGCGGCGCACCACGCGCTGCTGCCCAGTGCTGTACGGGCCGACTTTGCCCAGCTCCGACAAGAAACGCACGAGGTCGAGCAATTCTCCACGTGTCAGCGTATCGGTCAGGCCATCGGGCATGAGTGAACCACCGGGGGAGCGATCCTCGATGTCTTTTATGGGAATTGAAATTTCCCTATCCTCGGCGTCGCGCAGAATTAGCTCGTTATTCGATTCACGCACCTTGATACCGCTGTATTGCTGACCTTTGGCGGTGGTGACGAGAAGGGAATGATAGTTTTCCTTGATCGCTTTGTTGGGCTGCAAAAGCGAGTCGATGAGGTAATCGACGGGAGCACTGGCACCGATGCTGCTGAGATCGGGGCCAACCTGGCCGCCGGCGCCACCGATGGCGTGGCATTTCAAGCAGACCAGATCCTTGCGTCGGTAGACAGCCTCGCCTCGAACGGGATCCCCCAGCCGCCCCACGTCTGAGACCATCGCTTCCATCTTCTGGACCGGCAGGGTTCGCGCTCCCATTGACAAACCACCGGCCTTCGCCAGCGCTTCGGCAAGCCCTTCATCTGGCCGACCTGTGCTCCGTACGGTGCGCAAGCCCACGCGGGCGGTGTCGGCAGGCAGTTTGCAATCGCGAAGCGCCGCTGCCAGCAATCCCATACCTCCCTTGCGTTGCGCGAATGCCTCGAAGATACCCGTGGGTTCGTCATCGCTGGCCATCTTCGCCAGAAGGACGGATGCTTGTTTGGAAGCCGCCTTGGCATCCAGCTGCACCAGTGCGATGAGAGCCAGGCGACTACGCGTCACCGAACCCTCCTCGCCGGCGAGTTTTTCCAACGCCTCGATGCTGGCCTTGCCTCCCAGCGCTGCCAGACCGTCTACGGCGGCCTGGCGCACGGCGTCGCTGGTCTTTTCGGTGCGAGCTAACTCCAACAAGCGTGGCCGCGCCTTCTCAAGTTTCCACAAGCCCGACAGGCGAGCGGCTACGGTTTGCAATTCCTGGCTGTTTTCGTTCAAAAGCGGTAGCAGCCGCTGCAACTCGCCGGTTGGACGGACATTACGTTGCCGCGTTGCTCGTTCCAGCGAATCCAGCAGTCGTCTTCGCTCACCACTGGTCTGTGGAGAACCCGTGAGGACGCGGTCGAAAACCAGCGACAACTCACCCGGCCCACCTAACGAGGACAGGAACACGAGCATCTCGCTCTCACTGGCTCCAGCTTTCCCGGAACGCACCAGTTTAACCAAAGTCGGCAGTACTTCTCTTGAATCGGCCGCTTCCAGTGCAAAGAGCAATTGCCTGGCATTGGCAGCTGTAAATCTTCCCGCCTGCAATTCCGGCAGCCAACACGGTGCCAAGTCTCGCAGCGCCAACCACAAGCTATATTCGAGATATTTATCCGTTGGTTTGTCCAGCACTTTCAGCGCCAACTCGGCAGCGCGAACATCGCGAAGCTGCCCGAGCGCTCGCACGGTCTCCAACCGGACCTGGGGATGCTCGTCGGCGATGCGCGGTGACAGCAGTTCTAATGTCTCCGGCAATCGCTCGTGCCACGCCGAGACAACACGCACGGCGGCGGCGCGAATGCGATAATCGCGAGATTGCAGTACAGTCGCCAACAGCTTTGGTTCTACTACGTTGAGCGCTTGATACGTCCAGATCGCCTCAAGCCGTAAGGGATCCTGCTCCAGCTTCGCCGTCCACGCTTCGAGTTCCGGCAACGACTTTGCACCGCGTTCCTTGAGGACGAGACGGGCGTGGACTCGCGTCCAATCCTCCGGCGCCTTGAGCGCATCGAGCAGTTCCGACGTTTGGGCGTTGACGAGCTGCGGACGCGGAACAAGTGGGCGGCCCTTGGCGGTGATGCGCCAGATACGGCCGTGACTGACATCGCGCCGCGGATCGCGGAAATCGACCTCGCCGTGTTGAATGATCGGGTTGTACCAGTCGGCGATGTAGATGGCGCCATCGGGTCCCATTTTCACATCCACGGGTCGAAAGGCGGGGTGATTGCTGCGGATCAGATCAGCCTGCAACGTGGCAGAGTAGTAGGAGCCTTCCGGAGCGAGCGTGAAACGGCAAACCCGATGCCCGCGAAAATCGTTCGTGATAAGATTGCCGCGCCAGTCCTCAGGAATATGCCGGCCACTGAGGATCTCGCAGCCACAGTATTTGGGATGTCCAGGATTCAGTCCTTGCAAAACACGAGATTCTTGAGGCGTTGCCGTGTAGCTGGCGCCAATAATCACGGGATTGACGCCCTCCGTGCCAGCGCCGTCGGTGACGAACGATTGGCCCCAGCGATCGAAGTGATGTCCCCACGGGTTCCACCACCCGCGCGCAAACACTTCCAGCCGTCGCGTTTCCGGACGGAATTGCCAGACGCCGCCGCCTCCCAGTCGGCGTGGACCGTACGGCGTTTCAATGTGCGAGTGAATATAGATGGATTGATTGAAGTATAACATGCCGTCGTGGCCCCAGCGCAGCGTGTGGACCATGTGATGCGTGTCTTCTGTGCCGAAGCCCGACAGGATGACGCGGCGGCGCAGCGGTCCCTTGTCGCTGTCGGACCGTGACAGATGCAGCAAATCTGTGCTGGCCCCGACGTAGACCCCGCCATCGCCGGGTTCTAATCCCGTCGGAATGAGCAATCCATCAGCAAAGACCGTAGTTTTATCTGCTTTACCGTCGCCCTCTGTGTCTTCCAGGACGATGATCTTGTCGTTGGCGATCTGTCCGGGCTTGATCTGCGGGTACGACTCGCTACAGGCCACCCATAAGCGACCCGCGGCATCGAAATTCATCTGAATCGGCTTGGCCAAGAGCGGGTCGGCGGCAAATAGATTAACCTCGAATCCATCTGCGACTTGCAAGGATTTTCGTTCGATCTCCGGGTCCGGATCGGGCACCTGGGCATCGCGCTGGGCCAGGGTGGAATTTACAAAGACAGCAAAGAACGCAATTACCAGCCCGCCGTGCCAGCAAGAGTGAAAAACCGCCTTGCATGCGTTGCGGGCTGGTGGTGGAGCGCTTCGATTCGTGGTCTTATCGTGCATCACTTCTTCTCTGTTCTTAGCTCGTAGGTATGGGGCACAGGCATGCGTAACTTGGCGATCTCTTTTTCCTTCTCCGCGATGAGTGGATCGAACTGCGGGATCTCTCGGGCATTTTGTCCCTGCTCGTGCTTGCGGAAACCGAAGAGGTACGTCTCGTTTTCCGGCCGCCAGCGATAAAAATAAAGGCGATTCTTGGCGACGATAGTTTGGCGCAGCTTTTCGGCTTGAACCAGGTCCGGATCGCGGCTCATAATAGATGGTTCGTGAACATCCATCCGCAAATCCACGCAAGTGAACTCCGGCGGAGCACCATTGATAGGTTCAGGCGGAAGAGAGAGTTTGTTGAGCTTAACATGAACCAACCCCGGATTACCTTCGTCCTTCGTTACTTGCGCCGACTGTTCCTTCGAGTCCGCTCCAGACAGGCCCAGCGCACGTTCCAGCACGACAGCGGAGCGCCAGTAGCCCCAGGGAGTTAACTGGATTCCATCATCGGTCAAGCTTTCCTTCTCTTTGCCAAGCAGGTCGTACAGATCAACGAAACGATGGCTCCGCTTCTTCGCTACTTCTCCGATCGCCTTGGCGTACCGGCGCAGGTTCTTGTTATTCTCCGCCGGATCTGGTAAGGGCGATCCGAGTTTTTCTTGTTTCAATGGCGAGAGCAGTACGATTCGTGCCTTGGTCGCTGCGAACGTATCCAGTAGCGTTTCCAGTCCCTTGACGAAACGCGACAAACCTTGCGGTCCTTCGAACGATTCGTTCGTGCCGTAGCCAATGATGAGTACGGTCGGTTTAAGGGCGAGGACGTGTTCTTTCAGATGACGGAATCCGTCGGCCTGACTGCCGAATCCGGCGCGCGCGTCGCCGAAGACGGTGTCGCCGCTCCAGCCGAGATTGCGGAAAATGATCGATTTGTCGGGATAGCACCGAGTGATCGCCGTCTCCCAGTAGCCGTAGCGCTGCTCGCGCTCGATGAGGGTACTGCCGATCAGGACGACGCGATCGCCATCGTGGAAAGGGAACACCTCCTCCGCATGCAACCTGGGTACAAGAATAAGAAAGAGCAAGGGAAGGCACAGAGATTTCACGATGACGGATCTCCCGGGAGGCGTGTGAAGCCGCATGATGGTAGTAGTATAGTGAACAGGGAATACGGAGAACCCAAAACCGAGCACCGGAAGAGGAATATGTCACAAACTCGTGTCGCCCTCGTTACTGGCAGCGGCAAGAAACGCATTGGGCGACACGTCGCTGGAGCGCTGGCCGAGCGCGGTTACAATCTAGTCATCCATTACCACACATCACAGAGCGATGCTGTGGAGGCCGCGGAGGAATTGCGACAGCACGGCGTCCAGGCGTTGCCACTGCCAGGCGATCTGATCGACGAGGCTGCTGTTCGAAGCCTCTTCCAAAAGACACTTGATCATTTCGGCCGACTGGATGTCTTTGTCCATTGCGCAGGTCTTTGGGGAAAAGGTCGGCTGGAAGACGTATCTGTCGCTGACGTGCGTCAGAACTTTGAGGTGAACGTATTGAGCACGTTTCTTTGCGCTCGCGAGGCAGGACTGGCGATGCTGCGGCAACCCGAAGGCGGTTGCATCATCACCCTGGGCGACTGGGCCGTGGTCCGTCCCTATCCCAATCACGCTGCCTATTTCGCATCCAAGGGCGCCATTCCGACGCTGACGCGCTGCTTGGCCGTGGAGCTGGGCACGCGCCATCCGGGCGTTCGCGTCAATTGCATCGAGCCTGGCCCCGTGCTGTTTCCGCCAGACCTACCTGAGCGAGAACGACGTGAATCGATCGAGTCCACCCTGGTCCAGCGCGAAGGTTCGCCGGACCATATCGCCCGAGCCGTACTGTCGCTGATCGACAACGACTTTATCACCGGCGTATGCCTTCCCGTCGATGGCGGACGGAGCATTTTCGCCTGCGGACGGTAATCTGTTCTACCATCCCGAAGCGTAAGCGATGGCGGCCCTCGCTTATGCTTCGGGATGGTAAGGTTTGCTCTTGTTCTCATCGCTGCACATCGCTATAGAGCGGGGCGGATCGATGAGGAAATCGCCCTCCTTGACGGGCATTCACGGCTGGGTTATCGTAAAAAGGTGCCTTTCCGGGACGTCTGTTTTCGGATTACACCTTGAGGATGCGATGACCAAGGCTGAACTGAATACCTATCGGGAAACGCTGCTGTCGTTGCGTACTCGCCTTTCGGGAAACGTCTCGCATCTCGCCGAGGAGGCGCTGCGAGCGCGCGGAGGAGAGGCCAGCGGCAGTCTGTCGAATGCTCCCTTGCACATGGCCGATCTGGGCACTGATAACTTCGAGCAGGAATTCACCCTCGACTTACTACAAAACCAGGAGCAGGCCCTCAAAGAAATCGGCGAAGCGCTCGAACGCATTCGCAAAGGGACGTTCGGCAAATGCGAAGAATGTGAGGAAGCGATTCCCAGGGGCCGTCTGCAAGCGTTGCCGTATGCTCGTCACTGTGTCGCTTGCGCACGGAAGCTTCAACAAAGTTCATGAAGAATCTTATGGCAGAACGATCTTATCGCGCGATGTTGTGGGTCCTGGCCCTTACGGGACTGGCCCTGGATCAATCCAGCAAGTACGCCGTCTTTTCGTGGTTGGGCGAAAGGCTCGAACACGAACACGTCCTTTTCCGCACGGATAAAGGCGGGTTCCAGCTCGTCGCCCAATTTGAGCGCGATGACGCCTCGGGTCTGGAGCGCCTCGTGGCCGGCCGCCGCATTCCGCACGTTAACCAGGGCGCGTTGTTCGGCTTTCTGAAGGATCACAAGACGTTAGCCAATAGCGGTTTCGCTCTCATCAGCCTTTTGGCCGCCGGCGCCATTGTCTACTGGAGCACGCACCCGCATACAGCCCGCGACCGCTGGCTGTGTGCTGCTCTGGGCCTGATTCTGGCCGGCACGCTGGGCAATTTCTACGATCGCGTCGTCTTCAACGGCGTCCGTGATTTCTTGCACTGGAACTATCTATTCGATTGGCCCGTCTTCAACATCGCCGATTGCTGCCTGGTGTGCGGCGCCGGCCTGTTGCTCCTGCAAGCGTTTGCGACGCAATCCGCCAAGGAAGAGACGACAGGCCCTGCTACACCGAGCGGTAACGCATTAGTCCATGCTGCGAACAATCAGTGAGATCCACAGGAATAGCCAAGCGCCTAACTCCAGTCCGGATAGCCCCAGAGCGAGGCATGCAGCCCAGCGATCCGTGGCCCGCCTGAAGGCGTGTAGCGCAAAGCCGAAAGCCAGGGGCGGAGTGGACAGGATCAGACTCGGACCGAGCCATGCCAGCGGGTGCCGTCAGCAGAAAGCTATCGACAGTCCGAGTCCGGCTACCGGAACCAGGCCGAGAGCCAATGCAGCCTTGCCCGATGCCGTGAACCGACTGGCCGAACATCCTCCGATAATGCCCAGGACGGTTAGTAGGACCAATACGCACAGCTCAAGGCTCATTGGTAAACCCAATTCTGAAATGCCCGAGGCAAAGCGCTATCAGCTCTATTCCGAAAGCAGTGCCTTTCGCACCAATTCTTCGATCTCGCGAAAACTGTCGATGCCCACAAACCCGTGACCGAGAACCCCGACCGGTCTTCCACGCGCGTACAGCTCTTCCGGCAGACTGCTTTCGCCATAGACATACGGCTCGGTGATAGCGCCAACCTCGAAGAACTAGTGTCACTTCCAAGAAGTATCGTTCTGCGAAGCGCCCTGGCTCTGCGCAAACTACCACGAAAGACTGCTATAATCAACAAAGTGAACAGTCACACACGGATTTGACAGCGTTTTTTCGTGGCGGGAGACAATTGTGGCGCTTGCACGTTTCGTCGTCGGTATCGATCTGGGGACCACGAACAGCGCACTCGCTTATGTCGATACCGGAGTCGGCGAGGAGGAGGATGTTCACCCCACGCACCTGTTTGTTCCGCAGGTAGTGCAGCCAGGCACGGCTGAAGATCGGCCCCTATTGCCGTCGTATTTGTATCTGCCTGGTCCGAATGAGCAGCCGGCTGGCAGTCTGCGGCTGCCGTGGGATCCCAACCGTGATTTGGCCGTCGGCGAGTTTGCTCGCCAGCAGGGCGGAATCGTGCCGACGCGCGTCGTCAGCTCGGCCAAGTCATGGCTATGTCATCCGGGCGTCGATCGTAAGTCACCCGTGCTGCCGTGGAAAGCGCTGGACAATGCCCGTCGCGTCTCGCCGCTGGAAGCCAGCACGCTTTATTTGAAACACCTGGCTGAGGCCTGGAACCACAAAATGGCCAAGGATCGGCCCGAAAATCGTCTGGAGCATCAGGACATCATTCTGACGGTGCCCGCGTCGTTCGATGCCGTGGCGCGCGAGCTGACCGTGGAGGCCGCCCGCGCCGCCGGCTTCGAGAATGTCACACTGCTGGAAGAGCCACAGGCCGCGTTCTACGCCTGGATCGACGCGAGCGGCGACAAATGGCGCAAGCAAGTCGAGGTGGGCGATACCGTGCTGGTCTGCGACGTGGGCGGCGGCACCACCGACCTGACCCTCATCGCCGTCAGTGAGGATGCCGGCCAACTGGTGCTGACGCGCGTGGCCGTCGGAGATCACATCTTGCTGGGCGGGGACAACATGGACCTGGCCCTTGCTCATGCGATGGCGCAGTCGTTCGCAGCCCGCAACATCAAGCTGGACGCAGGGCAAATGCTGATACTGTGGCACAGCTGCCGTGCCGCCAAGGAGCGTCTCTTCGGCGATCCGAGCCTGGCGAGCGCTCCGGTTACGGTGCTGGGTCGCGGAGCCAAAGTCATCGCCGGCACACTCAAGGGCGATCTAACCCGCGAAGAAGTCGAGCGCGTGTTAGTCAACGGTTTCTTCCCCGAGTCCGCCGCCAACGAGGAGCCGCGCCGGCAGCGCGGCGTCGGGTTGCAAGAGTTGGGTCTTCCCTACGCCAGCGACCCCGCTGTGACAAAACACTTGGCCGAGTTTCTGAGCCGTCAATCTGAGGCATTGGCCGAGCGGCCGCGCGGCGGCAAGAAGAAAAAGCCTGCCAGCGGCTTGACGGCGGTGCTGTTCAACGGCGGCGTCTTCAAGGCCGAGCCGCTCCGCAAACGTATCGTCTCCACTCTCGGAAAGTGGGGCCACGCTGTCAAAGTGCTGCCCAACGACGATCTCGATCTGGCTGTGGCGCGCGGAGCGGCGTACTACGGTCTGGTGCGACGTGGCCGAGGTGTGCGCATCCGGGGCGGCGCAGCCCGCGTCTATTATGTCGGCATTGAGACAGCTCTGCCCGCCGTTCCCGGCGCACCTGCGCCGATCAAGGCGCTCTGCGTCGTGCCCTTTGGCATGGAAGAAGGCACCGAGATGGACGTGCCCGGTCAGGAGTTCGGACTGGTCGTCGGCTCGCCTGCCGAGTTCCGTTTTCTCGGCTCGACGGTGCGCCGGTCCGATACAGCCGGAACGATCGTCGAAGATTGGGAAGGGCAGGTCGAGGAGTTAGGCCCTCTGCAAACGACGTTGGAAGCGCCAACCAAGGAAGGCCAAATGGTGCCCGTGCATCTGCACAGCAAAATGACAGAAATCGGCACGCTCGAATTGTGGTGCCTCAGCCGCGACGGCAAGCAGCGCTGGAAGCTCGAATTCAACGTCCGCGAACAACCGGAGTGACAACCTGCCAGCCCGCGGGCAAGCAAGGACGAACCATCCCTCACTCTTGGTCTCGCGCCGTTTCCCGAACGATCTTCAACAAGTACAATGGCCGAAACGCACTTGTATCCAGCTTGGAGGGTTCGCGCATGAGGTCCACGCTCGTTCCCAGGGACACCACAAGTCTTGCCGCCCTGGCGCTGTCTTTTGTGCTGGCATGTCCCGCTCTTGCGGCCAAGGCAGGGCCGAACCGGTATCTCAGAAAACCAGATGCCTGGTTTGCCACAGATGAGGCCAAACGGATCGCAGAGAACATCCTCTCATTCCAAGCCGATGACGGCGGCTGGCCCAAAAACATCGACACTACCGCGGAACCCTATCCAGGTGATCGTACACAGCTGAAACCGACTTTCGACAATGGCGCCACCACCGACGAGGTGCGCTTCCTGGCGCGCTACTACAAGAATTCGAAGGACCCGCGTTCTCGCGCTGCCGTCGAGAAGGGAATCCATTATATCCTCAAAGCCCAGTATCCGAACGGGGGCTGGCCGCAGTACTATCCACCGCCTAGCAGTTATAACCGCTACATTACCTTCAACGACGATGCCATGGTCCGCTTGATGGAGTTTTTGCGCGAAACCTACACTTCGGCTCTCTATGAGTTCATCGGAACCCAGCGGCGCACAGCGGCTCGTCGGGCTTTTGAACGCGGCATCGAATGCATCCTTAAATGCCAGATCAAAGTGGACGACAAGCTCACCGTCTGGTGCGCTCAGCACGATGAGAAGGATTTCCGTCCGCGTCCGGCCCGGACATTCGAACTGGTCAGTCTCAGCGGCGAGGAATCGGTGGGGATCGTTCGCTTGCTCATGAGCCTGGAGCAGCCGACTCCGGAAGTAGTCCGTGCTATCGAGGGCGCTGTCGCATGGTTCGAGTCAGCCCGACTCAAAGGGATTCGTGTCGTTCTGGAGAAGGACGATAAATCGCCCAGGGGCACAAACAAGGTGGTCGTGAAAGATGCCACGGCCCCGCCAATCTGGGCGCGCTTCTATGAGATCGGCACCAACAAGCCTATCTTCGCCGACCGTGACGGCGTGGCCAAGCACAACCTGGCCGACATCGGTTACGAACGCCGCAACGGCTACGCCTGGCTCGGCTACTGGCCGCAAAAGCTACTGGAACAAGAATACCCGGCGTGGAAAAAGAAACATACGAAGGAAGCTCGGAGCCGTGCACGGAGATGAGGTTGTGGAACACACTTATCAACGCCGACCTGTTGAGGTCGCTCTCCCGGCGCACGGTGTTTTCGTGCTGGAAAGCCATCACGCGCCCGATTTCCGGATGACCGCCCAGTGTCATGATTTTCTCGAAGTGTTCTACGTTCTGAAAGGGACCGGAGTATTCCGGATCGATGGCCATCGCCACGCGGCGCGTCACGGCGACATTCTCATTGTGCCGTCTGGACGGGTCCACGTGATCGAGGATGATCCGTCGGACCCGCTGGCGCTTTACGGCATTTGCATCGCACCACAGGTGTGGCGTCATGAGCCGGCGCTGTTGGAGCATTTGCCGGTCGGGCGGCTGCCCTCCAGCAAGTTATTAGCGCCGCGCGTGAGGGCCGATCTGCGACAATTGCTTTTCGAGCAGACGCAGGCACGGCCCGGACGATGCACGCTCAGCCTCGGTCTGGCTTTGCAACTGATGGCGCGGCTGGCACGGAGTTTCGTGGATGCGGACCCGGCCTCCTCGACGACTGGCAGCTCCGTTTCGGACCATCGACAAGCTGTTGCGCGCTACATCGCCGACTTATCGCATCGTTTCTTCGAGGACACGGATCTGGACCACGTCGCCGCCGAGCTGGGCATGAGTCGGCGGCGCTTCACGCACCTGTTTCGCCTGGCCACCGGCGCCTCATGGTCCGAACACCTGACCCGGCTTCGCATTGAGTACGCCTGCCAGCTCCTCCGCGAATCGTCGCGCAGCATCCTCGCCATCGCCTTCGAGACCGGCTACGAGGATCTCTCCAGTTTCTACCGCTCTTTCAAACGAGAGAAAGGGCTGCCGCCGCGCGCCTGGCGCGAGCGCCACGTCTCGCGCAAAGCGCGGCGTCGGAGCGCAATATCCGATACACTCCTAGAATAAGTTTCGGGATGATCGATCTAGCCGTCACGCTTGGCCGCCTGCATTTGAAAAACCCGATACTTGTAGCATCGGGTACATTCGGGTATGCGCGCGAAATGGCCGCAATCGTGGACTTTGCCCAGCTCGGCGGCATTATTCCCAAGACGGTGACGCGCCATTCACGCGCCGGCAACAACCCGCCGCGAACCGTCGAGACTGCTTGCGGAATGCTCAATGCCATCGGCCTGGATAACGATGGAATCGAGCATTTCTTGCACCATCATCTTCCCTATTTGCGCACTTTACCGACCGCCATACTCGCCAATATTGCTGGAGAAAACGAGGACGATTTCGTGGAAATGGCCGCGATGCTTGGGAGCGAAGAGGGACTGGCGGGCGTCGAACTGAACCTGTCGTGTCCGAACGTGGCCGGCGGCATTGACTTCGCTCTCGATGCCGAGGTGACACGCCGCGTCGTCCAGCGTGTGAGGGCTGTTTGTCCCTTACCGATCGTGGCCAAGCTAACCCCGAATGTGACGAACATCGTGCCCATTGCTCGAGCCGCCGCGGAGGCAGGAGCAGATGCCGTATCGCTCGTGAACACGTTCGTGGGCATGGCGATCGATTGGCGACGACGGCGACCTATTCTCGCTAACGTCACCGGCGGACTCAGCGGTCCAGCCATTAAGCCGCTGGCACTCCGGCTCGTCTGGCAGGTTGCGCGGCAAGTTCGTGTGCCCATAATCGGCATCGGCGGCATCGCCAACATCAATGACGTGATGGAGTTTCTCATCGCCGGCGCCAGCGCCGTTCAGCTGGGCACGGTCAATTTCTACGATCCAACCGTCTCGATGCGCATAGGACGACAGGTGCCAGAGGCAGTAGCGCGATTGGGAGCCGAGAGCGTTCGCGAGATTGTAGGAACTTTAGGCGCCGGTGTTTGATTATCTGAAGACTGGGCTGTTCTTTCTCACCGAATATGCCGCAAAGCCCGTCCCGGACGCGCTCCTGTGTGTTCGCCCTTGTCGATCACACTTTGACCGTTCACGATGACATGAACAATCCCCTCGTTGTATTGAAATGGATTGGTGTAGGTCGCGCGATCGAGGGTTCGCTGCGGATCGAATACGGTCACGTCTGCATACGCACCCAGCCGTAGTATGCCGCGATCCCGTAGTCCGAGCTTGGCGGCATTCAGGGAAGTCATCTTTCGCACCGCATCTTCCAGCCGGAGAAGACCACGTTCGCGGACGTAGACGCCGAGGATTCGGGGAAACGTACCGAAACTGCGCGGGTGGGGATTGCCGCGACGCAAGGGACCCTCGACGGCCAATGCCGAACCATCCGAGCCGATCGAACACCACGGCTGAACCAGTGCTCGATTCATGTCCTTCTCGGTGTGGTGTTCGTAAATCGTCGGTACAGAGCCGCCTTCGCCGATCAACACATCAAACAAGACTTCCAGAGGATCGGGCGTCGGCTCTTTGCCCTTGCTGCGGATTTGCAGGACGCGATCCATCGTCAGACCCTCGTAGGCGCCCTTGCCAGCGACAAGCATGCGAGCCCAGTCGCCGCCGACCGCCGTGTAGTGGTTGTACCATCCGGCGATGCCACCACGGATGTCCTTCTTCATGCGCTCCCGGTCGTTTGGGTCTTTCAGACGTTCGAGCATTTTCGCCTGACCGCCCTCGTGCGCCCATGGAGGAATGATGCTTGCCAGATTATTGCTGCCGCGAGTATACGGATACACGTTGGTCTGAACGTTCACGCCGCACTGACGTGCCGCCTCGATGAGAGCGATGATCTCATCCATACGGCCCCAGTATTTCTGATCGGCGATCTTGATGTGGATGATGTCCACTGGCACGCCGGCGCGCTCGCCGACAGTAATCGCCTCCTTTACGGCATCGAAAACGCCCGTTCCTTCATTTCGGATGTGTGAGGAGAAGAGACCGCCGTGTCGGGCGACAGGTTTGCACAATTCGACAAGATCATCCACCGTGGCTAGCGAACCGGGCGGCATGGCAAGCATTGACGACAGGCCGAACGCTCCGTCCTTCATTGCTTCGTCCACAAGGGCCGCCATGCGGCCAAGTTGCTCCGCGGACGGCCTGTCAAACGATTTGCCCATTACGCTCTGCCAGACATTGTCCAGTCCGACGTACGAAGCGATGTTGACGGAAATCTTGGCGGAACCGATCGCCTCAAAGTATCCCCCCAAGGTTGTCCACTTTCTCGATTCCCCGGCCACCGAAAAAGCACGGGGCCGCAGTTCGCCCTGATAGGGTCCGGCGGAGCTTCCCTCACCGAGGACTTCGGTGGTAACGCCCTGCCGGATCTTGCTCTGGGCGCGGCCGTCTTCCAGAATCACGTAATCGGAATGCGAATGCATGTCGATGAAGCCGGGCGCGACGACCAGGCCGCGCGCATCAATCTCGCGCCGCCCCGAACCAGCCGGCACATGCCCAACGGCGACAATGCGATCGCCGCGAAGGGCCACATCCCCGTAATACCACGGGTTGCCCGTGCCATCGACGATTTTGCCGCCGCGAATCACGATGTCGTAGTTTTGCTCGGCCGCACTCGCCAAACCTGGCCAGCAGGTCAGCACCAGCACAGCCCAAATCCCACAAGATAGACGAGACATTTCAGAAGCTCACGCTAGGACGCCGTGGATGACCTCACCGGAACTGATGGGTAACGGTCGATTGAGTGCATCGCGAATCTCGGTCTTGGGATCGATGCCGAGCAAGTGGAACATGGTGGCGGCGAGGTCGTCGGGCCGCACCGGATCGAGGGCGGGATAGGCACCGATCTTGTCGGAAGCACCGTGGACGTGGCCGCGCTTGACGCCGCCGCCCGCGAGCAGAGCTGTGTAGCACTGCGGCCAATGATCGCGCCCTGCCATCTTGTTGATACGCGGCGACCGGCCGAACTCGCCCACCCATACAACCAGTGTCTCATCGAGCAGACCGCGTTGATCGAGATCCTCAAGCAAAGTCGGCAAGGTCTGATTCGTGATGGGCATCAGATAATTCTTCAGGACAGGGTACATCGGTTTATTATTAAAGCCATGCGTGTCCCAGCCGCCCTCGGAGCCTTGGCCGCCGATGGTGCGGGCAAAATACACGTTGACGAACCGCGCCCCCGCTTCGACAACCCGTCGCGCCAGGAGACAACCCTGACCGTAAGTGGTTCGGCCATAGCGCCGGCGCACGGAATCCGGTTCGGACGTCAGGTCAAACGCCTTCTTGATTGCGGGCGACGACAGCATGGTCATGGCCCGCTGATACTGCGCATCGATGCCGCGTGCTTTCGCCGAGAATTCCATCAATTCCGTCTGTCGATCGATCAGGCGCAGCACGTCGCGTCGATTGTCGAGACGCTCCAGAGAGATATTCTCTGGCAGGCTAAGCTCCGGCAGGCGAAAATCGGGACTATTCGGGTCTTGATTGATGAATAACGGATCGTGGGCCTTGCCGAGGAAAGTGGCATGCTGTCCCGGCGTGATGGAGCCATCACTGATGGTGTGCGGATAGGAGACGAACGTCGGCACTCCAGCACGCGCTGGCGCCAGGCGATCGACGATGGAGCCGTAAGCCGGAAACAGATCGTTCGAGTCGCGCAGCCGCTGATCGTCGGTCGCCGGCGCGTAGCCGCTGAGGCTGTAGTAGCCTGCGGAATTGTGATTCTTCATCGTATGGTGAAGAGTGCGCACCAGCGTCACCTTGTTCATTACCCGCGCCATGTCCGGCAATTGATCGCAGACAGGCACACTGGGCAAATTGGTCGAGATCGGCTTGAACTCGCCGCGGATGGCCTCGGGTGTGGACGGCTTCATATCGAAGCTGTCGTGATGGCTGGGACCGCCCCACTGATGGAGGAAGATCACGGCACGAGCACGGGCCTTCTGCTTGCCGCTGTGTTCGGCAGCGCGCAGTAATCCAGGCAGATGAAAGCCGAGCAGACCTAGCCCGCCGACTTGCAACAGATGGCGGCGCGTCAAAGGACGGGAGAAGGATATACAACTCCCCGAAGAACTCTTGACGACGTTCATGGTCATTCCTCAACGGCCGACAATTCGGCGGATCTTGCTCCAGGGAAATCACTCGTCAGTCCTACCGCCGCAACAGAAACTCCTTGGCGTTGGCCAGTCCCCACACCAGATCCTCCAGCGCCGCCCGACGATCCTTGGTTCGGCCGAGTATCGACAAGGCGGCTTCTCGTTCTACCGACGACGGTGGGCGGCACAGCGCCGCCAGATAGAACTCTTCGACGATCTCTGCCTCACTCTTGCCCGCCGAGAGGAGACGCCCGATGCGATTGTTCGTATCGCGGAGCATTTCGTTGAGCAACGGGCCGGTGATGAGCTGAAAGGCCTGATTGAGCGTCGTGTCTTCGGAACGCTCGCATTCGCAACTAAGCAAGCGGATCGGTTTGCCGAACGACGTCAGGAATCGCTCGCTGTCGCTGGCCTGTCGGCGGCGTCCGCGATTGGCACCCACTCCCGGCAACTGACTGGCACGGGTGCCCGCTGGATGGTCGGGAAAATGCGGCGTCACGCCCACCACTTGCGCCAGAGCGTCCAGCAACTGCTCGGCTTGCAGGGGCCGAATCTGGGCATGGGCGAAGTTGGCTTCATCATCTCTGTTGGTCTCGTTCGGAACGGCGGAGAGCTGGTAAGTCCGCGAATTCAGAATTGTGCGGAGAAGATGACGCAAATCAAAGCGATGCGCGACGAAATCCCGTGCGAGTTCGTCCAACAAGGGTGCGTTGGTAGGAGGATTGGATGCACGGAAATCGTCGTTCGGTTCAACGACACCGCTGCCGAACAGGTGATACCAGATACGATTCACCTGGGCGCGGGCGAAAAATGGATTTCCCGGATCGGCAATCCAATCTGCAAGGGCAAGCAACCGATCCGTACTGCCATTGAAGGCCGGAGTATCGCAACCGAGGAAAAGCGGCCGCAGCACTTTGCCGTTGTACGGATGCTTGATCTCACCGCTTCGATCCATCCACACGATTTGTTCGCCGACAAATTCATGCTTATCCAGGTTGTCGCGGCGGTTGTTCTCGACAATTCGATACTGCACGCGACAGAAGAAGGCAGCGAAGCTGTGATAATCGGTCTGCGTCCAGCGATCAAAGGGGTGATTATGACAGCGGGCGCACTGCATCCGAATGCCGAGAAAAACCTGGGCTGCGGCTTCGGCACGGGCCTGCGGATCGCGCAGAGAACGGTACCAGTTCGCAGCGGGTTCGCTGTAGGTGCTGCCGCGGCCGGCGATCAGCTCGCGGGCCAATTCGTTGAGTGGCTTACTCTCCGCAATGCTTCGTCGAATCCAGTCGTGAAACACGCGCACGCCCTTGGCATCTAGAGCTTTCTCCTCGCAGTGCAATAAATCTGCCCATTTGAGAGACCAAAAATCGGCGAATTCCGGTCTCTCCATCAAATCATCAATCAAACGCACTCGCTTGTCGGATCGAGTGTCGGCCAAGAAGCGCCGCGTCTCATCCGGCGTAGGCAAAATGCCGAGAACATCGAGATACACTCGACGCAGAAAAACACTGTCCGAAGACAGGGGCGAGGGGGCCATGCGCAGGGAGTGCAATTTGGCGAAGACGTGGTGATCGATGTAGTTCGACTCTGGCGGATTGGGCCAGACGAAACCTGGCCGCGCCCGCACGAACGCCAGCTGCACCGCAGCTTGTCGGTCCAGGTAACGAACCAGGATCGTCGTTTCGCCCATATTCTGCCGATGAGCCACTCCCTCCGCATCGACGCCGACACCGAGATTGGATGTCTCGAAGACGGACAGGCGCGTGACATCGCGGACCTGCCCATCCGAGAACACGGCGCGCACGCTCAGGGGCACATGATTAGCTGGCTCAATCAGAACTTGCTGGCTGGGCGCCACCTCCAATCGCCGCAGAACAGGAGCATTCACTGGATCGGACTGCATCCCTTCGGCAATCCAGCGATACAAAAGCTGATATTCCCGCGAGTCTCGATCAAACCGTTTGCCTCCCTCGTGTGGAACCTGGCTCGTTGCCTTGGCGAGCATGAGGCTGTCTTCGGGATGCAATCGATCGGTCCGGCGGCCCAGCGTATCGCGTGTCAGGGCATCGAAATCGAACGCAGGATCCTGACCGCGGAGCGACAGTTTGAACCCGTTCTTGCCGTTCTGATTACCGTGACATGCCCCCTGGTTGCAGCCGGCTCGCGATAACACGGCCATTACGTCATTGCGGAAGCTGACAGGCCCAGCTTGTACCGAAACAGAAGGCAGCATGACCAGAGCGAGGGAGCAGGAAAACATCATCATGCGAGTCATGAGACCGTCTCGCAAGGCGTGGCGGTGTGCCTGACGGCACGGGCGGGATGGCGAATGAATGTTATCTTAAGCCGATTGCTGGGAGGAAGCAATCATTTATCGGCCAGGACGCAGTCTTTGGATCAGGTCTGCCATATCCCTGGGAAGCGAGGAAGTCCAGCGCATGCGTTCGCCGGTTGCAGGATGTTCGAATCCCAATAGCGCCGCATGCAGGGCGACACGCTTCATGCCGCTTCCATCGGGCAATGGCTTGCCGTGCAATTGCCGGTCGTAAATCCGTTCGCCGCACAGCGGCGTGCCCGCTTCGCCGAGATGGATGCGCACCTGATGCGTTCGTCCTGTTTCTAATCGACACTCGACCAGGGAAAAATCGCCGAATTCTTCCAGGACGCGGACTCTCGTGACTGCGCGCTGCCCCATGCCAGACGTCTCGGAACTGCCCCGGCGACCATCGCCTCGATCGCGCACAAGCCACGATTCGATCCGCGTCGCTCTGGCTTGGCCACGCACCAGGCCCTGATAAACTCGCTCGATCGTATGCGCGCGGAATTGGTTGCCCAGATGGCGCTCCGCTTCGATGGTCCGCGCGAATACGACTATTCCACTCGTATCCTTATCGAGTCGATGGACGGCACGTACCTTTGTTCGTTCGTTGGGGCGTCGCTGCGCCAGTAGAGAGGGCAACAAGTCGGCCAGCGTCGGAGGCAAGAAACGCCTGCCCCGCGGGCCGAACTCGGCTATTTCCTCGGCGTGGCGCATCGTCGTCAACCCCGCGGGTTTGTCCACGATAACGATGTGCTTATCGGCATAGCGAATGATCGGCTTGGGACCATGCGCTCCGCGCTTACGCATGACCATTCTCTCTCAAAAAGAGGTTCACCACGAATCACACGAATAACACGAATCAAACACAAAAATGCAGAGAAATAAATCGAAAGTGGTCTATTTATACTCCTCTGGTTTTTTCTTTATTCGTGTTATTCGTGTGATTCGTGGTGAACCTCTTTTCTTATGGTTTGGCGAACTCAGTTTCGTCTACTTTCTCCAGCGGCTTCGCGTCCAGGAGTTCTGCTTCCATGATCTGTTTGCTGTCGCGATACACACGCATTTTGGTCGGGCGTTTGTAGCCGCCGATGTCCTTGAAGTCGCCGAAGAAGAAGTGTTGCCGAATCTCCTCCTTGCCCTTGCCGGCATCCAGGCGATTCTCAGCCCGGACGAGCAGGCCAAATTCCTTGTCGAAGTACAGGCGCATCTCCTTGCGTCCGCGGCCCGTGATGCGGACCCCGGCGGCAGGTCGATCGTTCACCTCAAGATCTTCCGCGACGGCGAGCTGATAGCTCTTGTCTTCCAACAACGGTACCAGTCGCTTGGCTCGTTCCAACTCCAGACCGGCACGAATCTCGGCCAGCTGGGTCGGCTCGGGCTTGAGGGCGCGGCCGTCCAGCGTAATGTAAATGTTGTTGCCGTTCACAATGTGGACGATGGTGTGCTTATCGCCGTTTTGATTCATCTCGATGACGTCTTTTTTCTTGGAGGGCAGTTGCACCGTTGTCTCGGCAATGAACGGCGTGTTATGACCTTGAAGGACTAGGACGCCCTTGTACTTGACCCTGTCGGCGCTAACGCGTCCCAACGCCTCGGCACCGCCGTGCACCCGGATCGCCCGTTCGATCAGCGCGCGAGCCTCGTCTTGAGCCGAAACGATTCCAGTTGAGCAAGCAGCGAAAACGACCGTCCATGTCGAAATGATGAGCGTGCGCATAAGCACCTCCGGAATTCGTACCTCCTGTGCGGACGAACCGCTGCCCTATCATCGCAATAACACGTCATCCGCACAATCGAGGTATAACGATTAGTGACGCTTCGAAGCATTGTCGCTAACCGCTAGGCGAAGAGGGCTTCGACATAGCTATCGGGATCGAAGGCGTCAAGGTCGTCGAGTTTCTCGCCGACGCCGATAAACTTGACCGGCAAACCGAGTTTCTGCTTGATGGCGAATATAGCGCCGCCCTTGGCCGTGCCGTCGAGCTTGGCCAGGATGATGCCGCTGCACTGCACCGCTTTCTTGAAATTCTCCGCCTGGGAGATGGCGTTTTGGCCCGTGGTGGCGTCGAGAACGAGCAGGACCTCGTGCGGCGCACCCTCGATTTGTCGATTGACGACGCGATGGATCTTCTCCAGCTCGCGCATGAGATGCGTCTGCGTGTGCAGCCGGCCGGCAGTGTCCACGATGAGAACATCGACGCCGCGAGCCGTTGCTCGCTCGCAGGCATCGTGAGCCACGCTGGCAGGGTCGCTGCCCTGCTGATTCTTGACGATCTCGCAGCCGATGCGTTCGCTCCAGATCGTGAGCTGCTCAACCGCGGCGGCACGAAACGTATCGCAGGCGGCAACCAGGACTTTCTTGCCCTCTTGTTGGAGGCGGCGGGCCAGCTTGGCGATCGATGTGGTCTTGCCCGAACCGTTGACGCCGGCCACCATCACCACGGTCGGCCCATTGGCGTTGTAGCGGATGCCTTCGCCGGTCGTGAGCATCTCTTTCAACTGCTCCTTGACAAACGCTTCCACATCACCAGTGATTTCCTTGTCGAGAAAAGATTGGCGGACTTTTTCAGTGATTTCCGTGGTAGCGCTGGTGCCGACATCGGCAAGGTAAAGGCGTTTCTCCAGTTCATTAAGAAAATCGCGGTCCACCTTGCCGCGGAGGCGGAATAGTGAGGCGATCCCAGAGAAGACGCCGCGCGTCTTGCTCAGCCCGGCTTTCAGTTTGTCGAAAAGGGCTCGGAAGACCATGATTACCTCGATACCATGTGACGCAGCTGTGCGAACTCTGCGGCGGAAATTGTACACGATCCGACGCAACGCCGGCCGGGTCCATGGCAATCGCTGCCGCCGGTTATCGCCAAATCTACCCTCGCCGCCCAATCGCGCAGTTCCAGAGTACGCGAACGCCGGAGGTTGGGATATTCGACTTCAATCGCACCCAGTCCCAGAGCACGCAGCTCGGCCAACTGCTCCCGTGTGCAATCATAAGATGGGTGAGCCCAGGCCGCAACGCCGCCCGCTTCGCTCACCAGAGTCAGTGCTTCGGCCACCGCCAACCTTTTCTTGGGCACCGCCACGCCGCCACGGTCGCCGAGATAACGCTGAAACGCCTCGCGCACCGTCGCCACTCGTCGGGCTCGTACGAGTATCTCGGCCAAATGCCGGCGGCCCAGTGCATCCGGTGAGCCTTGCACGCGCTGCTCTGCACCTTCAAGGGACACGCCTCGGCCACGCAATCGCTCGATCATCTCGCGAAAACGTTCGACTCGGTGCCGGCGAATGTCTGCTAGAGCAACCGTCAATCCAACGTGATCGACGGCGACGAAATAACCCAGCAGATGCAGTTCACGCTGACGATATTCCGTCGTGATCTCGACGCCGGACACGATCTCAACCTCCGAGCCGACCGCCGCTTCCCGAGCCGGTGGTACGCCGCCGAGAGTATCGTGATCGGTGATGGCCAACGCGGCCAAACCGGAACGCCGCGCGAGATCGACGACCTGCGCCGGTGTATACACTCCGTCGCTGTGCGTGGTGTGGACGTGCAGATCGACTCGCCCGCTATACGGTCCGCGCGCGCCAAGCTGACAGAGTGCGGTAAACGGTTGACCCTTCGGCACAAGATACTCCGACATTGAATTCCTACCGGCCAAGGTTCTCGATTTCCCTCTTATCAAAATCGACGGCGAACGGCGAGCCGATGTGTTTAGCGCATCCGGCTCTAAACAATCCTCGCTCCTTGTCCTGAGTCGTGCTCCTGCCTCCATGTCCTGCAAGCCGAGAAGAAACGCCTCCACCGCCAACTCGACGAGGCGATAGATAGTGTCATTGCCGAGAACACTTCGTCGAGCGGGGCTGCCTCCAGGAGCGGGGATTCCTCAAACGCCGCGAGGCCGAGCCAAATCGTATTTTCTGTCCCCTCCGGCGGCCGGCGGTCGTTGGCTCTAATAGAGGGCAAGCGACAAGACAAGGAAGCAGTAAGCCGCGAGCGTTTCATGGATCTTTTGCTTCTTCTCTTGCTCTTCAAAATGGTGCGGTTGAGCTTTCGAGGGCCAACCGCTACACACCTTGAGGAGATTGAATCATGGCTCGAAATCGTATCGTCGATCGGAAGACCTTCCACCCGAACTTGGAGTCGCTGGAAAACCGCGACCTGATGGACGTCGGCCTCGCCGGCGCGGTGATGAACGGCACGGTGCCGAATCTTGCCCAAGGCGCCCAAGTCTGCTTGCTGGCGCAAGAGACGTCGGCGGTGCAAATCCAGAACAACCCACTGTCGCATTCTCCGACCCAGCCAGGCGCGCCGTTCGGGGCGGCTGCCCCGCAGGTGCTCAACAACCCCTTCGGAGCGATTGCCCCGCAGGTACTCAACAGCCCGCTCACGTGCCCCTTTGGAGCGGCTGCCCCGCTGGCGCTCAACAACCCGTTGATGACCCCCCTCGGGGCGGCTGCCCCGCAGACGCTCAACAATCCAGTCACGAAACCGGCCGAGGCGGCTGCTCCGCAGACGCTCAATAGCCCGTTCGGGGCGGCTACTCTGCAGGTATTAAATAATCCGTTCACGAATCCCGCCGAGGCGGCTGCCCCGCTTTCGCCCACGGGCTTGCAAACGGTGGATCGCATCTTCGCCGCCTGGTCGCACAATGTCGTCGATCAGGTGATACAGGACGTGCAAGCCGTCCAGTACATGGAGAACCAGATGCTACCCACCTGCTCGTGGGGCGTCTCAGCGCTCGGCTCCCCTGCGGCAGATCGAGCAGCTGACCTGGCCCCCGCTATTAACGCCGGACAAGTATAACATTTCGGATTCCCGGCTCTTGAAACGAAAAGAGGAGGACGATAGCCTTGAGGATCGGTCAATGGAGTGGGGCGGCGCGTTTACTGGGTCGCACGACGCGCCGCCCTTTTTATGCGCCGTGTATTCTTGACCCTCTTTGCTTCGACCTGGCGGTTGTGATGACCTCTAACGCCGGAGCGCTTTTGAATCCCTTCACGCTACGATGTTCTTATGCGGTCTTGGCCGCGTCGTCTGGCCCGTCGTCCTCGCATGGCAGAATGTAGCCTATCGCTCTCGCGTTCGGATCGATCCACTTCCGACAAGTGGCCAACGGGATGCCGCAATGCCAAGCCGGACCGTGAATCCGCTTGCCGACGGGTTGACATGCGATCATGTGTCCGCCGTAGTCCCGGTCAGCCTGGATGATGGCGATAGCGGGAACGGTAGACAATTCGGCGAAGTCCGCCATGAAGGGCAAGGACGCGGCAAGCCACACTTCTTTTGAACAGCGGCGGTCACTCCCGTTTCGGTGCCCACCCGCAGCAAACATCGTCAGACTCTCCTACCGCATCCAAAAGTCATAAAGAAATGCTACACCCATCCCAGACATTGCACCAGTAAGAGAGTCGAACGGATGGTTCTTCAATCTCTTCACTGGCTCTTGTTGTATCTTTGTTTTCGGTCGATCGTATCCATGTTCTAACCGAGTCAGGGTTGATGACCCGTCTCATTTCAATTGGGAGCCGCCACTCAATACTCGTTGGTGGGTCAGGATGCGTTTACGATCCGGTCGCCCTTGGCATCGTGCGCGTCTCTGGTTGCGGACGGTTGACCGGCCGGCATTTTCACGCAGGGGTAGCAGGAGGCTGACGCAGACGATCGAGTACGCCATTGACGAAGGCAGGGGAGTCGGCCGAGCCGAAGCGCCGTGCCAGCGTGATCGCCTCGTCCAGGGCGACGTTTGGCGGCGTCTCAGGAGCGCATAGAAGCTCGTAGGCGCCAAGCCGCAAGACATTGCGATCAACGGCAGCCATGCGCACCAGCCGCCAGTTCTCGGCCGCCTCGCTCAAGCGGCGATCAATGTCAACTTGATGGGCCAGGACGCCGTCATAGAGGCCGAGGCAGAACGAAACGAGCGTCTCGTCGCGGAGTCGATCGTGGACAAATCGTTCCAGGGCAGAGCGGTCGATTCGTTTGTTCAGATCGCGTTGAAAGAGCAGTTGCAGGGCCACTTCACGGGCACGGGAACGTCGGGTCATGATTTGGTCTGAGTAACTCCTTTCCTTATCAGATTAGCGAATCGGCGCGCGGTCGAATATAGCGGCTTCGACCATCCCGAAGCATCAGCGCGGGCGGCCCTCGCTTACGCTTCGGGATGGCCCATGGATTGTGACGAAACCGGAGGAAATCTGATTGCGGTTTGGCACAAGACTCGTCACAATAGTCTAAAGGTTCCTTCATCCCAATTCGTCCACGGCGAACGAACTTCGCGGAGGATATCGGCATGAGACAGGCGATTCTGGCGGCGGCATTCCTGGTAGCGAGTGCTGGTATCGCTTCGGCGGATTACGTGATTATCGTGGCCAATGTCGGCGTCGGCCGAGAATTGACCGCTACCGGCGCGGCGGGCATGCCGAACATGGGAGGCATGCAAGGAATGAGACCCGGCATGCCACCCATGGGCGGAATGCAAGGCATGAGGGGTGGTCCTCAAATGGGGATGCAGGGCGGCCCACCGCAGCCTCCGGGCATGATGGGCATGCGCGGCGGCCAGATGCAAGGCATGCAAGGCATGCAAGGCATGAGGGGTGGCCCCCCTCCCGGAATGGCCGGTGGCAGCGGAATGATGGGCATGCGCGGCGGCATGATGGGCGGCGGGATGATGGGCATGATGGGCATGATGGGTGTGGGTACCACCGATGCCGATGATCTGAGCGATTATGTGATCGCCGTCGTCGAAGTGAAGGCACAGAACCTCAACAAAAAACTGGAGCAGAAAGGTATCGTTTCCGTCCTCCTTCCGGAGCGCCTGGGAAGAACCTGCCAGTTGCTGAAAAACCCTTCGTTCGGAGAACTGTTCGTCATCACAGAGACCAAGGAGAAAGCCGAAAAAGCTATCCCGACCGTCGCCGAGCGCTACAAAGCAAAACTGGAGAACCTCACCAAGGAGAAACCGAGCGTCAGCGATCTTCTGAACTTTGCGGAGTGGACTCTGCAGCACGGCCTGGTCGATAAGTTCCCCGAACTCATGGACAAGGTGGTCGAGGCCGATAAGGGCCACTCTTCCGCGGTCGCCTACGTGAAGGTCAAGGCCGAACTCGACCGCAAGCCGGGAGACGATCCGGTGGCCACTCACTTGCGGAAGAATCTACTGACAAGCTACAAATTGACAGAGACTCCGCATTATCTGCTCGTACATAACGCGGCGAACGACACGTCCCTCGAGATCAAGACGCACGGCGAACATCTCGAGCGCGCGTTCCGCGGTTTCTATTATTGGTTCGCCCTCCGCGGGATCGCACTCTCTGTGCCGCAGAATCGTCAGGTCGTCGTGCTGACCACGACGGCAGACGATTTTGAGAAACTCCACAAGATCCTCACAGCCGGTCCGCTCGTGGTCGATGGCTTCTTTGCTCGCCGCGAGAGCCTGGCAGTCATGCACTCGCAGCGCCAGGACGATCCGTACAAGGCGCTGAGCACGTTCTGGGAAAACTGGAAGGCCAAGGGCTTCCTTCGTTTCGAGTTGCTACAGAACAAGAACACTTCGGGGGTGCCAAAAGACGGCGTCCCGCAGAATGTCCGACAAGCTGCACAGGCCTCGTCGGCTACGGGCGATTATTCTGCTCTGGTTAACATCGCCGAGGCGCAGATGCTCGCCCTCATGCTCAAGGCGCTGGAGCAGGAAGCTGAACTGGCGACCGTGAGCCACGACGCGAGCCGGCAACTGCTCTTCGCTTCCGGCCTGTTGCCGCGCAACGTGGCTGTTCCGGAATGGATTCTCTTCGGCATGGGCAGCTTTTTCGAGACGCCCTTGCAATCGCCCTGGCCGACCATCGGCGCACCCAGCCCGTATTATCTGCCGCGCTGGCGCGAGTTGAAAGGAAAGGATCCCGCCCAGGGAGGACTGGAAAAAACAGCCGTGGACACGCTGAAAAAAGTCGTCACCGACGGCTACTTCCGGTCCCTGCCTTCGCAAAGCAAAACCAACAATGCGGAACACCTCCTGTACGAAGCATCGCTGCGAAAGGCGCGCACGGCTTCGTGGGCACTGACGTACTTCCTGGCTCAAAAGCATCTCGACGGCCTGCGGCGCTACTTCGCCGAATTGAGCAAGATGCCGCGCGACATTGAGCTGGATGATACCGTTCTGCTCAGCTGTTTCGCGCGGGCTTTCGGCTGCGTGGACGGAAACAACAAAGTGGACGAAGGCAAGCTCAGAGCCTTGGCCAACGATTGGTATGGCTTTTGGCAAAGCGTGCATTTCGAGTCCGAGCCTGTCATGAAGGAAATCCGCGAGAAAATCGCCAAGAAAGTGAAGGAAGAGGAAGAGAAGGCCGTCAGCCAACAAAACAACGCCCAGCAGGGCCAGGGCGGCTTCCCCAGCGGTATCCTGCCTCCGACGAATCCGCAGCAAGGAGGACCGCAGCAGCGAGGCCAGGGGCAAGGCGGGCCTGTACCGCCACAGCAGCCGAGGCCGCCGCAACAAGGTGGGCCACAGCAAGGAGGACGTCAACCAGGTGGTCGCCCCATGCCGCCTCCCCAAAATCCAGGGAACGTTCCTCCCCAACGCCCCACAGGCCCAAAGCAGTAGTGATATACAGACTGGAAGGGGGCAGAAGGACACCGGGCTCACAGCAACCGGAGTGTCCTTCTGTCCCTTTTGTCAATTCTGACAAGGACCGGGAGAGATACGGGTAGTAATGGCGATTCTCGTGATCGACGTGGGTGGCACGCACATTAAGCTGAAGTGCCAGGGAAGCGACGAGGTGCGTAAGTGCCCGTCCGGTCTGGAACTCACGCCAGCCAAAATGATCGAACTCATTCGGTCGGCCACGCATGACTGGAAGTTTGACCGCGCCTCGATGGGCTATCCTGGGCCTGTCATCGACGGTGCCATCGCACGCGAGCCAGTCAATCTGGCGGCCGGCTGGATGGGCTTCGATTTTGCTTCGGCTCTTGGCTGTCCCATCAAGTTCGTCAACGACGCGGCCATGCAAGCGCTGGGCAGTTATGAAGGCGGCCGCATGCTCTTTCTGGGTCTGGGCACCGGCCTGGGTACAGCTTTGATTTACAACCATTTACTCCTGCCGATGGAATTGGGACATTTACCCTATAAAAAGAGCCTATCTTATGAGGATTACCTGGGCCAAGCCGGAATGAAACGACTGGGCCGTCGCAAGTGGAAGGAGGCCGTTTTCGACGTTGTAGATCGATTGCGCGCAGCCTTCTTGTGCGAATATGTCGTGCTGGGCGGCGGCAACGTCAAGAAACTGGACGAATTGCCACCCCACTGCCGCATGGGCGACAACCGCAACGCCTTCGTCGGCGGCATTCGTCTGTGGGAAACCTCGGTCCGAAGGTCATTCCTCTAAGCCGCAATCGGCCAAGAACTCCGGTTTTTCATCCGGCATGGACCTTACCGAGGATGCGGGTTGTTACCGCTTTGCCGCGAAAAACAAGTCGAGCAAGAGCGAGAACGCGAGAATTCCCCAGCGAACCCTTGCCGCGCGTCCAAATGGAGGAAATGGTTGGATGAGATAAGAGCAAACATCCAAGGAGGGAACCTCGATGCGATTCCATTTGCTGCTTCCTGTCCTGATTTGCGGAGCGCTGCTGGGTATCAGCGTGAAAGGCGCTCACGCGGGCAGTTTCTTCGGTCCCTGCTGCTACGGGGCCAACTACACGTATCAGTATCCCAACCGTTCGCACAATACGTTCGGCTGCGGACCGGGTTGTCACTGTCAGGCGTGGCACGGGTTCTTTCGGCACCGTGTGTGTCATAAGATTCAGGCTATGCCGAATGAGGCGACGCCCGCCAACGGAACGCCGGAGCCTGTGCCTGCTACGCAACCGCCGTTCTAACGCCATTCGCGTCGAGCGAATCTTCTTTTCCGAGCGCGAACGCAGCGGAGTAATTGGACGACTGTCCCTCGGTTACTCCGCTGCGCTGCATGCGCGGCTCGGAACTACAGTTCGGCATTGCTCAAGCAGAACGACAATACGGATTCGTTGTGGAATATCTTGCCTATTGACAGCCTCTTTTTGTATTATGTAGCGAGTAGTTTCTTTTTCCCGAACGAGAAGAGATGAGGAACTGCCGTGCTAGGGATGGCTACCTCAACGATGAGGGACCGTAGCCTATTACTGCGCTTGCAGTCTCAGGCTCTACATTATTTCCTGGATAACCAGATCTCGAGCGGTCTGGTTCTTGACCGTCAGCGCAATCACGGTTCGCCGCGCACCGGGGGACTGTGCAGCATTGCGGCTACCGGAATGGGCTGCATTGCCTGGGCGCTGGCCTCGGAAGAACCCTATCGGCTTCTGAGTCATCGTGAAGCTGTATTGCGCGTTAGCGCAGCGTTACAATCCGCGCTGCACGCGCTTCCCCATCAGAACGGTATCCTTCCCCACTTTGTCGATTCGGACACAGGTCAGGTATTTGGCATCGATCACTTCAGCACCGTGGAGACGGCCTGGATGGCGGCAGGTGGTCTGTGGGCCGCCGCCTATCTCCGAGACAGCGGCCTGGAACTGCTCGCTCGACAACTGGCCGAGCGCATCGACTGGTATTACTGGACGGCTCCCAGCGAGTCGGAAACACCTCTACTCCGACATGGTCAGTCACGAGATGGAGAGTTCCTGGTCTCGACTTGGGACCGACTTAACGGCGAAACGGTGTTCATGTACGTTCTAGCTGCCGGAGCAGCCGACGACCGCGCCCTGCCGACTGCCGTCTGGTCGTATCTGCGATCCTTTTATGGAACGGCCGGAGGATTGCACTTCAATAACAGCGATCTGGGCCTGTTCGTCTTTCAATACGGCATGGATTTGCTCGACCTGAGCACGTGGCTGGCCCCCAACGGCATCGATCTGGCCGCGGAGTGCGGCATAGCGGCCGAGGCCAACTACCTCGTATGCCGCAGTTTGGCCCATACCTTCACGACCTTCCGCGATTACTGGGGATTGTCGGCCGGAGACGGACCCTCCACACCGCCGGCCAATCTCGCTTACCGTTGCTATGCTCCGGGTGGACCGATCGACGGCACCGCTCACATCACCGCTACTCTGGCGTCAATCGCCTGTCGGTCCGATTTGGTCTGGGAGAACATCGATCGAGCAGCCCATGAACAGCGTTGGCCACTCTGGGGCCGATATGGTTTCAGCAATGTGAATGCGGATCGTGACTGGTACGGTTCCGACATGGTTGGCATCGATGCCGGTGCAGCCGTTCTGGCTCTGGACAATTACCTGAACGACAATCGTGTGCGCAGCATTTTTCACACCATCCCTTGTGTTCAACGTGGTCTGGAGCGATCGGGATTCCAGGCCCCACTTCCTCCACCGCCTGTTCGTGCCGCCTGAGCCTGCATTTTACATCGTGGACGACGGAGATGCCCATAAGCGATGCAAGGGCGGCTCACAGATCTCTCGCCCAACGAAAGCCGTCTACCTCCTCGGCGCCAATTTTCTTCGTTTGCACATATTCCGGTAGTGATGAGTTCGGCCGATTCTCTTCCTCAAGAATGCGTTAACTTCCGCGCTCAGACACGTCTACTTGTGGCACAGCCTTTGCAACACGCTCTGCGGATGCTGGTGGTCAAGCTCAAATATTTTCAAGGAGCGAATCGATGCCTCATAAGAAGGCCACAACTTTGCATGTCGCCTCGCCCCGCGCTGCCCTGGTCCCGCAAGAGAAGCTGGTGAATGATGTTCGGGCAGGCTTGACGCCCTCGCAAATGGTGGAGCGCAAGCTCATCTCTTTGCTTCGCAGCAACATTCTCCCGGCAAGTCATTTGCAAGTAAGTAGGGCGCGGCGTGCACTTTCGTAAGAAGGGAAGTTCTCAAATGCAGAGGTTAGACGTCAGAATCGAAACAGCTGACTTCTAGCCTCTAACCTCTTACCCCCAAAGCGCGTATGGCGAGCAACCAACCCTCGAAGGGATTTGGCACTGAGATCTGTCTTATTCTTCGGCGGGGCGGGCAAGTCTGGCGCTTGGTGCCGATCAAGCACAAGCTCGGGCTGGCGGGCGCCGTCGGTATCATGTCCGCCGTCAGCCTATGCAACATTGCTGTGGCATTTTTGCTGGGCAGGCTAGTTAATGCCGTTAGCCGCTCCAGCCCCTACCTGATAGCGACCGAGATCCTCGGTTTGATCGCCGCCGCCTATTTCTTGCGCGAGTCACTCAACGTCGCTCGTCGCTTTCTGGTCGAGAACATCTGCACACGACTGCACCGCGACATGAGCGTCCGCGTCGTCAATCACCTGATGAAGATCGATCTGACCAGCTTCTTCAAAGAGAAGGTCGGCACTCTGAATGGACGCATCTACCGCAGTGTCGAAGGATTTGTTCGCTTCCTGCGGATAAGCTTTCTCGATTTCCTACCAGCCCTCTTAACCGGGGCTTCTGCTCTGGTCTTCGCCCTGTGTAAACAGCCCACGCTGGGCTTAATCATGATCGGCGTCGTTCCGGCTGCGGTGTACCTGACGATCCGCCAGCTCGTCATGCAAAAGGACGTGCGCCTCAAATTAAACCGCAGTTGCGACGAAATTGACGGCGCCATTGTCGAGCAACTGGGCGGCATCGAGTATGTGCGGGCGGCCAATACCTATTCGCAAGAGATCAAACGGCTGGCCCGCGCCGCCGAGAAGCGCCGCGCCATGGAACTGCGCTACTATTTTCAGATGGCCCTCTTTGGCAGCGGCAAGGCGCTCAATGAGGGTCTCTTTCACGTTGTCGTCCTGGCGGTAGCTATTTACTTCGCCATCTCGCACTACAAAACTCACGGAGAGTTCAACACGGGCGATGTGCTGACTTTTTCGTTGTTGTTCCTCAACGTCATGACGCCGCTGTCCGAGATCCATCGCGTCCTCGTCGAGGGCTACGAGAGCAGTTTGCGCGTAGGTGACTTGCTTGAGTTGCTTGGGGAGCCGTTGGATCCCTCCTTCCAATCGTCGCGTTCTTATGAGCCGAAGCTAAGGCTGGGTACACCGGCGATCGTCGCCAACGAACTCAACGTCGAGTATGTCACCCCGCAAGGCAAGCGCGTTAATGCCCTGGATGACTTATCGCTGACCATCTACCACGGCGAAACCATTGGCATCGTTGGCCGTTCGGGCTGCGGAAAATCGACGTTCGTGCGCATTCTCTTGAGACTGCTGCACTCCAATAGTGGCGAGGTGTCCCTGGGAGGCGTTCGCCTCGAAGACGTGTCGCGCGCCGATGTCGCCAAGCTGATCGGCTATGTCGGCCAAATGCCGTTCGTCTTCTCCGGCACCATCGCCGAGAACGTTGCATACGGAAATGAGAACGCAACGATGGAAGACATCCGCCGAGCCGCGGAGCGGGCGCATCTGCACGAAGAAATTATGGAAATGCCCAATGGGTATGACACTCTCTTAACCGAGCGCGGCGGCAACTTGTCCGGGGGTCAACGGCAAAGACTGGCCATCGCGCGGATTCTCCTGAAACAGCCTCCCATCCTGATCCTCGATGAGGCGACTTCGGCTCTCGATAATATCAGCGAGCGCGTCGTGCAGCATTCGCTGGGAATCCGCAGCGGGCACCGCACTACCATTCTCGTTGCTCACCGCCTGTCTACGCTCCGCGACGCGGACCGCATCATTGTCTTTGACGAAGGCAAGGTGGCAGAAGTCGGCTCCTACACAGACTTAGCCCTTCAGGATGGTCTTTTCCGCGAGTTGGTGCAGTCGGCAGAGAGCGGCCTGAGCAGTCCGCCCCTCGAAACCGCAGAAGTACCTGCAGAGGTGATTGCTCGGAGCGCCTGACAAACTGCCCTCCTCTCCCATGCTGCCGTCGCCGTCTGCACGAATCTTGTGGCGAATCGTTGCCGCATCTATAATCAACGCGACATCCTTGCATCGCGCGGAGGCGGTTCCCTCGTGTCGGATCAACGGCGTTTCTTGATCCTTGGCGACACCGGCTTGACCGGGGCAGACTGGTTGCGCCATTGTGGCCTGGAAGGCGATTTCGTCCACGCGGATTCCTGGGACGCTGCCCTCGATCAGCTCCGCCGTCAATCATTCGATGTTATTGTGGCCAATCCAGCCGACCCCGCCGTCCTGCGCGGGCTACGCACCCTGGTTCGGTCGCAGTCCATCCTCGCTGCCCTGCCTGACGGCGTGGCTGTGGTCGATACCGGCTTGCACGTATGCCTGGCAAACCCCGCCTTCGAGGCGTGGTGCGGCGGTCCGGCTGTCGGACGCGACTTCTTCGAAGCTCTCGGGGCGTCGCCGAACATCGTCGGCCCGGAGTTCTGCGCTCTTCGCACTGCACTTGAGGGAAACACATCGTCGCACGCCGGGCATGGCAACGAGGAATCTCGACTGAGCTGCCGCGATGGTCGCATTATCGATCTGAACATTACACCCATTAGCGAGCCGGATAGTCGCACACCACTGCTTCTGGTCCTTGGCCGCGATATGACTGCCCTGGTGAAGCAGCAACAAAAGCTCGACGCCTTGCACAAGGCCGGACGAGAACTGGGAGCACTGTCGGCCGATCAACTCGCCGACATGAGCGTCGCCGAACGCATCGAGCTATTGAAGCTCAACATTCGGCGATTCACGCGCGATCTGCTCCATTACGAAGTGATTGAAATCCGCCTGATAGACCCACAGACCGGCCGACTCGAACCTCTCGTGCAGGAGGGAATGACGCCGCTGGCCGCCAATCGCGTCCTCCTGGCCAGCTGCGAAGGGCAGGGAGTTACCGGCCATGTCGCCGCCACAGGCAAAAGCTACCTCTGTCGCGATACTGCCGAAGATCCGCTCTACCTTCCCGGCGCTCCCGGTGCCCGCAGCTCGTTGACTGTGCCGCTGATTTTCCAGGATAAGGTCATCGGCACTTTTAACGTGGAAAGCCCAAGGCCGAACGCCTTTGGCGAGGCCGATCTGCAATTCGTCGAGATTTTCAGTCACGAAATCGCTGCCGCTCTACACACGTTAGAGTTACTCCAGGTCGAGAAAAGCACGACGGCCAGCCAATCGATCGAGGCGATCAATCGCGAAGTGGCACTGCCGGTAGACGATATTCTCGCCGCAGCCACATCGATCCTGGAGCGCTATATCGGCCACGATGCGGAGATGGCCGACAAGATCCGCCGCATCATCGTCGGCGCTCGTTCGATGAAGCAGTGCATCCAGAAAATCGGCGAGGACATGGCCCCGACTCTCCCCGGAGGAGCCATCAAGGAGCCTGCCCCGCCGGAACTCAAGGGTCTTCGAATCCTCGTCGCTGACAACGACGATCGCGTCCGGCGTTCTGCTCACGGTCTGCTTGGCCGGTGGGGCTGTATCGTCGAGACGGCGCGCGACGGTCAGGAGGCGCTGACCATGGCCCGCCTCAGCACGTATGATGCTATTCTTGCCGATATTCGCCTACCGGATATTTCCGGCTACGAAGTCTATCGCCGTCTTCGCCAGGCTCAGCCCCAGGCGCGCGTCATCCTCATGACCGGCTACGGCTACGATCCAACGCACGCCCTGGTCAAGGCGCGGCAAGATGGTTTACGCTGTGTGTTGTTCAAGCCGTTTCGTGTCGATCAGCTTCGTGATGCTTTGGCCACGCCTGCGCCTTCGCCGGAACCGGTCTTCCAGTCTCCCTCGTCCGATGGTACTTGAGCAGGGATAGCTGATGCTGTTGTTGTTCGTAGGTGCGTGCCTTGGCCATATGGCTTTGATGATCGCTAGCCACAACTGGTGGTATGGACAGTCCCTACCGCGCCATTCCGGAAACATCATCCACCTCACTCACGGCCTGTTGATCGTCCTGTTCCCGCCAATGCTGGTCTGGACCTGCGGTTGGGATCTCCACGATCTGCCGTGGTTCTCATCTGAGTTCACCTGGATGCACCTGGCGACGCTCTATGTTCTCGTGTGCGTCGCAGTCGGTTTCGTCGCTCTGCCTCTGAACACGTTCATTCGCCTCATACGCCGCGATCCAGGTGTCGTAACACACAGCCGAGTGGTGGACGTTGAAAAACACCTTGGGCGTCGTCCCGTCGGCAACGGACTGAAACGCTTGATAACGCGCTTGCCGGGCAATGAGGTTTTCGAGGTTGAGCTTGTCGAACGCACTCTGCGCTTGCCGCGTCTACCCGCAGCGTGGGACGGCCTATCGATTTTGCACTTGAGCGATCTGCATTTTGTGGGCACGCCAGGGCGCGACTATTTTCAATTCGTCATGGATCGATGCGCCGATTGGCAACCGGACCTCGTCGCCCTTACCGGCGACATCGCCGACACCAACGACCACATTCGTTGGATCGTTCCGGTCCTGGGTCGATTACGTTGGCGCATCGCTGCCTTGGCCATTCTTGGCAACCACGATCACTGGCTGGAGGAGTGCTACATTCGCCGCCGTCTGCGCCGCCTGCGTATGCTCGTTCCGAGCAACACCTGGCACCAAATTGACGTGCGCGGCGAACCGATGGTAGTCATTGGCCACGAAGGTCCGTGGCTGAAACCAGCACCCGACCTTACAAAATGTCCACGCGAACCCTTCCGCCTCTGTCTGAGCCACACACCGGACAACATCTGCTGGGCGCAGCGTGCGGGTATCGATCTGATGCTGTCCGGCCACGTCCACGGCGGTCAGGTGCGTTTCCCGCTCTTCGGTTCGGTGCTCGTACCGAGCCGTTATGGCCGCCGTTACGACTGCGGCGTCTTCGATGAGGCTCCCACGCTGTTGCACGTCAGCCGCGGCCTGTCCGGCGATCATCCTGTGCGCTACCTGTGCCGTCCCGAAGCCACGCTCCTGACCCTTCGTTGTTCGCTGGCTGAATAAGACGTTGAGGTGATATATTGTAGCTTGTGCCCGTGCTCTCGAATCGAACGCGGGAACGAGGAATGATCTGATGAATCTCAAACTATACATCGAAACCGTCGGTTGCCAAATGAACGTCCTCGACAGCGAGTTGGTTGTCGGTTCGCTTCGCCGCCAGGGCTACGAGCTGACGCATGAAGCAACCGAGGCCGACGTGATTCTCTTCAACACGTGCAGCGTCCGTCAGCATGCGGAGGATAAGATCTACAGCGCTCTCGGCCGCCTCCGCGCTCACAAGCGACGCCATCCCGATAAGGTGCTCGGCGTGCTCGGCTGCATGGCCCAGAAGGACCAGGAATGGATCTTGCACCGCGCGCCACACGTGGACATCGTCTGCGGCACTGGCCAGCTTGCCCGCCTGCCGGAGCTGATCGCCGAAGTTCAACGAACGCGCTCACCGCAGCTCGCTCTCAGCCTCGATCGCAAAGAAGGCTCCCGCGTTGAGGTCGAGCGCAGCTTTGAGAGCTACGACCCCCTGCGTGATCTCTCAATGCGACCCTCGCCGTTTCAGGCTTACGTCCGCATCATGATCGGCTGCGATAAGTTCTGTACCTACTGCATCGTGCCGAGCGTGCGCGGTCCCGAACAAAGCCGTCCGCCCGAACACATCGCCGCTGAGGTACGGCAACTAGCCACCGAAGGCTGCAAGGAAGTCACGCTGCTCGGCCAAACCGTCAACAGCTACGAATACCAGTACGGCAATGGTCGCCGCGAACGCCTGAGCGATTTGTTGCTGCGCATCCACGACACGCCCGGCATTGAGCGCATCAAGTTCATCACCAACTTTCCGCGCGACATGAGCGACGATCTGCTCGACGCCATCCGGGACTTGCCGAAAGTCTGCGAGTATCTACACGTCCCCGCGCAGTCGGGATGCAATGAAGTGCTCCAGCGCATGAAGCGCCTGTACACAGTAGAATTCTACCGCGAGATGCTCCAGCGCTGCCGCGAGCGCGTGCCGGATGTGGCCATCAGCAGCGATTTTATCGTCGGTTTCTGCGGCGAGACCGAAGTATCATTTCAACGAACCTGCGATCTGGTCCGCGAGGGTGGCTTCAAGAACAGTTTCATTTTCAAATACAGCCCGCGACCCGGCACCAAAGCCGACCAGCTGTTCGCCGACGACGTTCCAGAAGAAGTGAAGAAGCGCCGTAATAATGATCTTTTGGCGACCCAGAATCGCGTCAGTCTCACCGACCATCTCCGCCGTATCGGTCAGACGGTCGAAGTGCTGGTCGAGGGGCCAAGCAAGACAGCACTCAAGCAAGAGACGGGACCGGGACCCAAGCAACTGACCGGTCGAACCATGACGGACCACATCGTTGTTTTCGTGGGCAACGAACGGCTGATCGGGCATACGATACAAGTTCGTGTCGAGGAGGCGACGGCGTTCACGCTTTTCGGCTCGGTCGTCACGGATGAACAAGTGGGAGTGGGACTGGGTGACCTTTCCGAAATGACGATTGCTCCTCCTGAGATCGTCCGGGAAGCCGCGTCCAGGAATAGACTGGAATTGCCTCTGCTTTGAGATTAGGCTACCAAACATGTTCCATGTAGCGAGGATGCCCGAGATCGACATTCGGCGACGGTATTTGGGAACCAGAATGGTTAACCCGGATGCCCTCTACACAATACATAATCGCTACGCCTGAACGTACTTGTGTGTTCTCTCCCTGGCCAAAATGGGTGTGGTGAACAATGCCATCCTTGAGGCTTTCGACATGAAATGACCCTGGCTTCCTCTCCTGCGACCATGACATGCAACTGGAACAACTGCGAACTTGCGTGGATTCTCTCTCCGGCGCGCGATCGCTGCTGCGCACGTGGCGCCTGCGCGATCCTGAACGTGGCTGGCGAAATCTGACGGGACTCGCCGAAGTGTTATCGCTGGACGCCCTGCGCGATCTGTGTACGCCGCTGGGACGGCTGCTGCCGCGCTGTCCCGACCCGGACATGGCTTGGAATAACCTGGAGCGTTTTCTCGCGAACCAAGCCGCTGTCGCGCAGCTCCCGATCCTTCTGGAAAACAGAGCGCGGCTCCTGGAAATCTTGCTCCACCTGTTCAGTACGAGTCAGACATTCAGCGATCTGTTGGGTCTCAATCCAGATTACTTAGAGATGCTGCGCGTGCCGCTGCGACGAAGTCCCAGTAAAGACGAGTTGCAAGCACAGTTGCAAGCCGAAGTCGATGCGGCATACGAAGACTCCACGGTTCTCCGAGTCTTCCGCCGCTTCCGCCAACGACAACTGATACGTATCGGCACCAACGACATCATCCGTGATCGGCCGCTCGATGAGATTACTCGCGATATTGCCGATGTCGCCGATGCGGCGATCGAGGTCGCGCTGGCCGTCGCTCTGCGTCAGGTTGGCAAGCGCTTCGGTAAGCCATGTTCAGAGGATGGACGGCCAGTCGGTTGTGTCGTCCTGGCGTTCGGTAAACACGGCGGCGAAGAGTTGAATTACTCCAGCGACATCGATTTGATGTTTGTTTACTCCGAGGAAGGTGCAACGCGAGGCAAACGCATCACCAGCTTGGGCAACGACGAGTTCTTTGCTCGCGTCGTGACCGAAGTAGTACGCCTGTTATCCTCGCACACCGATCGCGGCCATGCCTTCCGCATCGATCTGCGATTGCGTCCCGAAGGACATCGGGGACCGTTGGCGCGGTCGCTGGGCAGCACACTGGCGTATTACGATTCGATGGGACGTACCTGGGAACGCCAGGCGCTCATCAAGGTTCGCCCCGTTGCCGGTGACTCGACGCTGGGTCAACGCTTCTTGCAAGCGATTGAATCGTTTGTCTATCGTAAATATCTTTCTTTCGCAGAGATTAACGAAATCAAGGTAATCAAACGGCGTATCGAGCACAAAACCAGCCAGGCCGGTGCGAGTCGCACGGAGGTCAAGACCGGGCGCGGCGGCATTCGAGATATTGAGTTCACCATCCAATTTCTGCAACTACTTAACGGCGGCGAGTTGCCGCAGGTGCGCCAGCGGAACACGCTCCTCGCTCTGTCCGCCCTTGAACGCGTCGGCTGCTTGACCGACCAGGAATACCGCGTCCTGGATGATGCGTATCGTTTCCTGCGTAAGGTCGAGCACCGATTGCAACTCCTCTTCGATCTACAGACACACCGCCTTCCCGCCGGCGAAGACGAACTGCGCAAGCTCGCCCTGCGCATGGGTTACTCGGGCAACGATCCGGAGCCTCTCACAGCGTTCATGCGCGATTATCAGGAGAAAACCGAGCTGACCAGACGAATTCTCGATCATTTACTGCATCAGACCTTTGCGGGAGATGCGGAGGAGTCGGAACCCGAGTCCGATCTTATCCTCGACACCAACCCTGATCCGGAAACGATTCGCGCCGTCCTGGGTCGCTATCCCTTCCGTGACGTTCAGGGAGCATACCATAATCTCGCGCAGCTGGCTCAGGAGACGGTCCCTTTCCTGTCCACACGGCGCTGCCGTCACTTTCTTGCCAGCATCGCTCCGGAATTGCTCCGCGCCGTCGCCGACACTCCCGACCCGGACATGGCCCTGGTCAACCTCGAAAAAGTCACTAACTCGCTCGGCGCCAAGACGGTGTTGTGGGAATTGTTTAGCTTCAATCAGCCTAGCCTGAAACTTTACGTCGATTTGTGCGCCTGGAGCCAGTTCCTCTCGGAAATCCTCATCAACAATCCGGGTATGATCGACGAGTTACTAGACAGCCTGGTCCTCAATCAGCCGCGCAACATTGAAGAATTGCGGAACGAATTAGCCGACCTCTGCCGAGGAGCTGCCGATCTGGAGCCGATCTTGCACAGCTTCCAGGACAAAGAACTGCTGCGGATCGGCGTACGCGACATCCTCTGCATGGATTCCATCCAGGAGACGACTGGAGCGCTCAGCGACCTTGCCGAGGTGCTGCTGGAACAGATCGCTTCGCGTCAATATGCGCCGCTGATGAAACGATATGGGGTGCCCATTTTAAGTGAGGGAGAACGAGCCGGTCAGCCGAGTCGGTTCGCCATTCTGGCACTGGGCAAGTTGGGTGCCCGGGAAATGAATTATCATAGCGATCTCGATTTGATGATGGTGTATGAGGGAGATGGCCGCACACAACCGCCGCCAGGCTCCACGCGCTTCGATCGCTTTGACTTGACCGACAATTATCACTTCTTCACCGAACTGGCGCAGCACATCATCAAAGCGACCAGTTACCAGGGACCGATGGGCCGGCTGTATGCCATCGACATGCGCCTGAGGCCGACGGGCAAGTCGGGCAGTCTGGTCATTCCACTGTGCGAGTTTCGCCGCTATTTCATCACACAGCAGGACAGCACTTCTCATCCCGAAGGCGGGGCGCAGTTGTGGGAGCGCCAGGCGTTGACACGCGCTCGCATCGTCCACGGCGACGCTGCCTTCGGTCAAGAAGTGATGGCAGCCGTCGCCGAGGGAGCCTATGGATTGGTGTGGCATCCAGGGATCGTCACCGAAATCCATGACATGCGAGAACGTTTGCAGGCGAGCCGACCACCGACCAATCTCAAACGCGGCCCCGGTGGACTTGCGGATGTCGAATTCCTGGTCCAACTCTTGCAGATCAAGTATGGCCGCGACTGTCCCTCTCTGCGTCTGCCGAACACATGGCAGGCACTCGAGGCGCTACACCGGGCTGGTTTCTTGAGTGAGGAAGAACAGACGGCCTCGATCGCCGCCTACGATTTCCTTCTACGTGTGCAGAACCGTCTTCGGATCGTTCATAACCGCAGCATCGATGAAGTACCCGAAACGACGGATGAGATCGACAAACTGGCCCGACGCCTCGGCTACGAGACGGGCGAGCGCTTCCTCTCGGAATTGCAACAACACCGTACGCGCACACGCGAGTTGTTCTTGCGCCTGCTCAAGCGTGAGGCCCGATCATAGTCGGAGATTTGTTTGGCGACCCGGCGATTGCGCATAGACTGAACAGGTGTCGCCCCTGAGTTTGCCAGGACTCTACTATGCCCTCTCTCCGCGATGCACTGGAAGCGGCGCTCGTCGAGAATCCCGACGACCTGGCGACGCACTTCGCCTATGCCGATTATTTGCAAGAGCAGGGCGATCCGCGCGGCGAATTCATTCAGGTGCAACTCGCCCAGGAAGATCCACAACGAACTGAAAAGGAGCGCAGGATATTACAGGCTCGCGCCAAAGATCTTCTTCGGGAGCATCAACGCGAATGGTTAGGCATCCTCGCCGATGAATTGTTTCCCTCCAATGACGAGTTAGTAGAGGCTTGGCCGTCTCCGATTCATCGACCTTATGAGCACCAATTCGCTCGTGGTTGGCTCGACTCTCTCGTTCTGCGTGAGACTCCGGATTACGGCTACCGCATCGAGCTGGGACCGTTGCTGTGCCTGGCACCAGAGGTACGGCTTCTTCGGAAGTTGGTCATAGACTATGATAACGGCCTAGTCGAAATGTTGCTGGCCTCTCCTTTCTTGCTCAATCTGCGCGTTCTCCAAGTGGGCAGGGCGATGAGCAGTTTCCACGGCATATCCCCGGTAGTGGGATCCCCACACCTCGCGGAGTTCATCGCCAAGCTTCCCCGGATCGAAGAGCTACGTTTGTTTGCTCAATCTTTCGACGTGAGAATCCTTTTTTCGTTAGACAATCTCACGTCTCTCCGCATCCTGCAAGTTTACTACCAAGTGGAACGACATCCTTTAGAGGCACTGGCCGCCAATTCGTCCCTCCACAATCTCACGCACTTGCTGCTGAGTCCGTACGGACCGTGTATCGATCTGACGGGCGTACGCGCCGTTGTCAATTCACAGCACTTACGGAGCCTGACGCATCTGCAACTGCATCGTTCCGACCTCGGCGATGTTGGCTGCACGGAAATCGTCACTTCCGGCATCCTGAAACGCCTCAAGGTTCTCGATCTGCGGCACGGCGAAATCACGGACGCCGGCGCGCGTATCCTCGCCGACTGCCCCGATCTGCGGCGATTGGAACTGCTGGACATTGAACGTAATGCCCTGACGCAATCGGGCATCGATGCGCTGAGGCGCATGCTTGGTCCCGCTCTGCGCGGCGACAACCAGCAGACCGAGGAAGAGTCGGCACAACGGCAGTATCTGTTCGAGGATGAGTTCGCCTAACTCCTGAGTGGCAAATCTTACGTAAGTCCCCGATTATAGACGATCCATCCCAGCACACAGAGTATTGCAAGGATGAGAAGCAGCGGCACGGTTACGAAAATGATGGCGGGAATAAGGTTGGAGCGTCCAGTCCTTCCGTTGTAGGTATGATCGCAAACGGGACAGCGAACGTGCGCGAACAGCGCCGAGCCGTAATAACTACCCCACGCCGTCCATGCGACACGCTGGGCGCCTTCCTCGCCACAACGCGGACAAGGTTTATACAGACGTGTATTGCAGGAGTCGCACTTCGTCGCGGCCGAGTCGAGAAACCGTCCGCATTCCGGACACGGTCGAGTCGTAACTTCTGTTTCCTTGTCGTGGGTGTCTTGTGTCTTCGCTGCAATCGCTCTCGCCCCAGACGCTTCTGCAACGATCGTTGCCCCTTCGGCCGGAAGCGTAATAGTCTGAGCGCAGCAAGGACATTTGATGGTCCTGCCGGCCATGTCGTCGCGTAGCCGTAATGGCGTGCTGCATCCGGGGCAGTTCATCTTGGTCAGCATGATTGCATCCGCCTCCCGATAGTCATCTTACTGGAGGTTCGCCTGAGATCGCAATTCCCAGTGAGACAACAAGGGAGCAGGATCGGCCAGATCGGCCAGCAACAAATCGGGTCGGTGAGCGGCTAACTCTGTCACGCTGTGCCAGCCGGTCGCCACGGCCACCGCCTGGGCGCCAATTGCGCGAGCGCAACGAATGTCCAGTGGCGTATCGCCGATCACCCAGATGCTTTCGGGGAGTACAGAGCCGTTGAAGCGACGCCGCACTTCGGTCCACGCCTCGTGGGCCACGTCATCGCGGTCAAGATGATGATCGCCGAAGCCGCCAAACGCAAAGTAGTCATACAGTCCGAAATAGCCGAGTTTCACCTTCGCTCCCGCCCGAACGTTTCCAGTCAGAAGACCGACAGCTACATCCGTGCGGCGCGCAAGATAGGTGAGCAATTCGGCGATGCCGGGCAACACTCGCCCAGCGTGCAGATAGTGAGGCAAGTGCCGCAGATAGGCATCGCGGAGGCGTTCATGATTTTCCGGCGTGTCGTCGATGACGTGCATGCGGAACAGATCGGAGACGATGGCACGATCGGTGCGGCCGCTCAGCTGCAGTTTATCGAGGATGTGCGGAACGCCGAACTCCTCGGCGAGCGCGGCTTCCAGTGCTGCCTTCCCGGCACCGCCGCTGGCGATCAGAGTACCGTCGATATCGAACAAACAAACGCGCATGAAAAAACCTTCTCGTTCCCGTACTATCAGGGTTCTATGCGTGTGCCAAGCACATCGAGGAAGCGTGCCAGCCACTGGGGATGAGCCGGCCAGGCAGCGGCGGTGACGAGGTTGCCGTCCACATGAGCCTGCTCGAAACCGACATCGACCCAGCGACCGCCTGCCGCCTTCACGTCGGGGCCAACGGCGGGATAAGCTGAGCAGCTGCGGCCCTTCACGACGCCTGCGGCAGCCAAGAGTTGGGCTGCGTGACAGATGGCAGCAATGGGTTTTTTGCTCTCGGAGAAGTGACGCACGATGCGGAGCACATCTTCGTTGAGTCGAAGATACTCGGGCGCTCGACCGCCGGGAATGACCAGAGCGTCATAGGATTCCGGTCGAACCTCGGCGAATGTGGCGTTGAGCGCGAAGTTGTGACCGCGCTTCTCGCTGTACGTTTGATCGCCCTCGAAATCGTGGACGGCCGTGCGTACCGACTGCCCGGCTTTTTTGTCCGGGCAAACAGCGTGTACGGAATGACCAACCATCAACAGCGCCTGGAAGGGCACCATGACCTCGTAGTCTTCCACATAATCGCCGACCAACATGAGAATTTTTTTCGCAGCCATAATTGCATACCTCATCAATCCCAAATCTGCCCCGGCGTAGCGCAAGTGACACTTCTCTTGCTAAGAGTCATGATAGCAAGCTCACCGGATCAGGCAGCCGGACAATCTCAAACCAGCGCGCGCATGAGAGCGACTCCGCCGACCAGTATGGCCAGCGGCAGCCATACCCAGACGATTTCACTCAAAAGAGCACACCAGCCCCAGCGGCTGAAAACAGACAGGCCAATCGGCGATACCTGGATCGGTCGCCAGGGGAGGAAATAACGGCGATCGTTGAACGGCGAGAAGAAAGCGATGCCGCAACCGCCGTCTGTAAGAGCGTCGAGCACGCTGTGAACGATCAGGACCGTGACGCTGAATAGAGCCATCTGCCACCACGGCACAGCGAAGTAAGACGAGACCAGGGCAGCCACACCCAGGCTGACCAGCACGGCGCAACAGATGGAATGCGAAAAACCACGATGACCAAAACGCGAGCTGTAAGGAATGCCTAGCCGAAAACTCACCACGTCGAGATCCGGTAATAGCGAGAGTGCCGCCGCCAATCCGTAAAATGAGGGTGACTGCGAAGGCGCGGAAAAGATTCTCGCCGCACCAAAACCAACCACAACGTGCGTCAACGTCGTGGGCATGCTCGCATCCTCCTCTCCGCGAAGAACTCGCCATACCGGCCGTCCGATCCAGCGGTTATTCTATTCGAGCCTTCGACCCGAATTCTCCGCGGGGGGATTTGACTGCACATCCTTTCTTGAACTAGAGTTTTCACGTCGGACGGGAATTCTTGACGGCCTTTCCTGAGGCTGGCGGTAGACACGGAGCATGCACGCATGCTTGGAACACCTACAGCTCTACAAACACCGCCCCTGTGTACGAGCCAATCAGCAGTGGATTTCATCCACCGCCTTCTCATTCTGCCCGCCGAAGAACAGCCTAGCCTGGACGGCTTGCTCGATGAACTGGCCACCGCCTTCGGCGCTAACGCCGCGGGACTGGCGACCTTCCCCGAAGCTATCCCGTTGTGCTACTCCTCGGTATCGTCTCCGCGAGCACTTGACGAGGCTTTTCCACCCTGGAGCGAACAGTTCGACCTGACGGAGCATCTGCCGCACTTGCACACCGCCCTGACGCTCCCTCGTAGAGCAGGCGGGAGCTGCTTGCTCACGCTTATGGGAACACCCGAATGCGGCGCTTGGATGTTGTGGCTGGAAGAAGACGACCGAACATTCTGGAGCGAGAGCGATGCCGTATTACTTACGATGGTATGTCAGGCATTGACGCATCGTTTGACGCGAGACGAACGTGCGACACCCTGGGCTGTCCAACTGGACCGCAGCATTCGCCGGATGCGAATGGACACAGCCGCCCGCATCGTTCGCCGCCTGTCCCACGACTTCGGCAACATTCTCACCGGCATTCTCGGCTTTGGCGAACTGGCCCTCGCCCATCCGACCGCCTCTAACTCCCCCTTGTACGATTTCCTGAGCGAGGTCCATCGAGCAGCCAAAAGCGGGACTCAATACATCAATCAACTTCGCCTGTTGTCACGACGACAGCCCGCGATCAATCGCTCCTGTTCTCTCGCTGACGTGCTGGCCGAAGCGAGGAGAGAGTGGCGGGCAACGAGTACGGATGTGCGACTTCAGGTACATCTGCCCGAAGAACTCCCAGCTGTAACAGTGGGTGCCGACGAACTGCGGCAAGTGCTGGCCATCGTCTTGGAAAACGCCCGGGAAGCGATTGTAGGTGCTGGAGTCATCGAAATTTCGGCCCAGACAATCGAGGTGATTGCCGAGGAAGCTGGCAGACTGGTTGGCAATGTTCGGTCCGGGACGCACGTTGAGATTTGCATCGCTGATAACGGCAGCGGACTTACTTCGGAAGCACAACGCAAGTTGTTCACTGAGCCGTTCTTCTCGACCAGACCGCGCAATCGTGGCTTCGGCCTGGCAATGGCCTACGGTATCTTGGCCGCGCACCGTGGAGGAATCGAGCTTCTACCTCGTCCGGCGGGCGGAACAACCGCCCGTTTGTTACTGCCTGTGGCCGCTTCTACTGCACCAGCTTTTTGAAGAAGGAGTGTGTTGTGATTAGTGTTTCTGAAAGCCCAGCGACGTTCATGTCTTCCCCGGTCGCGTTCGCACACGCCGCCACGGAAATGTACTGCCCCAACGAAGTGCGCATCCTCATTGTGGATGACGATGAATCGATTTGCCGTATGATCGAGGCGGCCCTGGCGTCAAGCACCTTCCGGGCCGATAGCGTCAGCGATCCCGCTCGACTCGAAGATGTTTTGAGCTCCCAGGTTTATCACGTAATCATTCTCGATTACATGCTGCCCGGACTGGAAGCAGAGCAAGTATTGGACTGGCTCCGTGAGACCCAGCCCGAAGCGAGTATCATCGTAGTCACAGGCCATCCCTCCATCGACAGCGCCCTCCGCTGTTTGCGCGCCCGCACCTACGACTATCTGACGAAGCCTTTCCAGGTCTCGGATCTCCAGCGCGTCGTTCATCGCTGCCTGGAGGGACGTGGATTGTTGCGTCTCTCGGAGGAGGCGCTACGCGAATCGCTTGGAGCGGTCATCCGCGAACGTCGTAAAGGGCTCGGCCTAACTTTGGCCCAAATGGCTCAGCGCACTGGAGTTTCGCTTGGCTACCTCTCGCAGATCGAGCTAGGTAAGAACTCGGCTTCCATCGAAACGCTTTATCGCATTTCTCTGGGACTCGGCATCAAGATAGCGGACTTGTTCCAAAGCGTACAGAAAACATGATCACCCTTGCCGAGCCGCGCACGCAGCGAGGTAAGCGGCTCCTACATCCAACCAAGGGCACGCAAGTCCTCGCGCGGCTCATCGAGGCTGCAACTTCCGAAGGAGCGCATGAAATCGCGCCGCGCCGTGGCGATTTCGGCAGTGGAGACTCGATATTTCAACCAGCTCGCTCCCTTATTAGTGAAAGTGAAATGATCGGCTTGATCGTCGTCTAGCAGACGACCGATTTGTTTGAGTGGGAGGTTGCGGCTGAACAGCAGAACGCCGGCCAAGAAGACGTTAATGAAGCCATGCATCCGAGCTTGTATCGTATCGTCACGTCGGGGTAACGGGTGGTGCAATCCGGCCGTCGCCTTGAACGACACGCCGCTGTCGAGGCAGCCGTGCAGGACGGCCGCAACCTGATCGCTGCTGGGAAACGCGGACGGCTCCAGTCCACCACTGCGGAACTTGAATCCAATCTGATCACCGGGCAGCTGTGCGAACAACTCCAGCAACTGCTCCGGCTGGCCGGCTGGCTCGCAAAAAGGCAAGAGATTGATTACTGGGAAGATGCCTAGCGTCTTGTAGAGGGTGAGTGCCGATTCGGGCAAACTCGGATCGCACAAATCCGGCGGCAGCCGTGTTTCCAGTACATCGACCGTCACGCGGTTGCCGTGCCGCTTGCGGAAGACGGCAATGTCGCGCAGATCTTGGCGTAGGTTCGTGAGGAACTCGGTGAGGTTACCACCTCCGCGGCCCAGGACGCTGAAGGCAAACGGTGGATCGACGCGAAACAATTCTTCCTGGTAAAGCTCCAGGTCCTCCAGCCGAGACGTCGGGATGACAAATCGGCCTAGCATCCAGGCGTCGTCTTCTTGGCGATAGCGGGCATAGTTTCGGATCGCCTGATCGAGCGGCAACCTGGCAGGCGGGAAAAGGCCGGCATAATCGATAAGATCCGTCAACAAGGCACGCAAGCTGGCGATCACGGTTGATTCTCGCTTAGGATAGTGTTTGGCGACGCTTCGCAAAAGCCTCGCTAACCGATGACCGTTCATCACCATTGTAAACGGTTCGCCGGCGCAAGTTTTGCAATTCGGAGCGTTTCCTCTGTGGACGAGAGGGAGTCGGGATTCGGAAACGATAGGGCGAAAAAAATGAGTCAGACACCGCAGTCGCTGACGGAACTATTCAGCCGGTATTTGCGCGAGCAGATGGCGGCTCAAGCTGGGGGGTTGGGTTTGGCCGACCCGGATGGCCAGGTCATGCCACACGAGGCCGTTCCGTTGCAGCCGGTCGATCCGCGGCTGGCATGGGAAGACGCGCTCGCCGTTATCCGTTTCTCCCAAACCCGCAGCACCGACGAAGAGACATCTGTCTCAGCCCCGACGGATTGGCCGAGCCTTGTCGCAGCCCAGGACCCAGCCATTGCTGTGCCGTTCTGTACCGGCAATTACCCGCAAATGGTGCGGAACTTGCAACCCTTTCTGGCCGCGGGCGACCTCCGTGCCTTGCGCTACCAAGCAGCGTATGGAAACGAAAAGGGCCGGCCGTCGAGTGTACCTTCTTCCCTATTGCGCTGGGCCAGGACGAGGCGCGGCTATCCTGAGATGCTGATCGCGGCCGGCGTGCTGCGGGTGGTGCGACGTTTTGAGGACGCCGGTGAATTGTTGGAATCAAGTGAAGCGGTACCGACGACCTGGCAGGGGCTGCAGACCAACGAAGAGGCGGCACTCGCCTGGCACCGCGGAAATGCTGAGGGAGCGCTGAGGTTGTGGCAAGAACAGAAACCCAGTGTTCCCGTATTGTTCAATCGCGGCATGGCTTCGCTCTTCCTCGGCTATCCGTCTGACGCGCGAACTGCACTCGAACAGGCCGTCTCGCAACTACCTGAGGCGAGCGCCTGGCATCATCTAGGGCAGCTCTATCTGGCTTTGCTCGTCGCCCGCTCGTGATTCTCACCCCTCCTCGGCACAATGCTTGCAGTACATTCGTCTGTCCGCTCGCTCCAGGTGAGCGCTCGGACCGACGCTTCGCCATCACAGCAAGCCAATTCCGAATAGGGGGTGCACCATGACGAACAAAGCAGGCCGGCCGTCGGATGATGTTTGGTCGGCCCCGGAATCGGGCACAGTCCGTGATGACACGAGCGGTAACGCTCCGTCTGATCGCGGCATCAATCCCGGCCAAGGATCAGCCCGGAACGACAAAACGCAAGAGAAGGACGATCCTTCCGTGGCAAGCGAGGAACGCTGAGAGCCAACTAGCTGCGCGTGAAGGCGCTCCGGAGTGGTTAATTGACCGGCAAGCCGAGAATCGACGCCGGCACGGGACGCCACTCCGGCTCCGCTTCCATCAGATCCGACGCCGTCCATGTTCCATCGCTGTGCAATTGCAATAGCTGATCGTGATATTCGAGCAATTCCGATCCAGACGCGGTGCTGATGTAAGTCGTCACGGTCTCCGACAGCTGCTCATAGAGATGGCGTGCGCGCTCCGGTGGCAACGCGCTGACTGCCTCATCCAGGAAGGCGACAGCCGGTCTGGCCAACAGTAAGCGAGCAAAGGCTATGCTTTGTTGCTCACCCAAAGAGAGAATGCTCGCCCAGTCACGCTGCTCTGTATCCAGTCCACCCGTACGTTCCAAAATGCCTTCCAGCTTCACGTCCTCAAGCAGGGCCAGCAGCTGCTCTGTAGTGACATGCGCACACGGCGGCACGGCATATAGAAGTTGATCGCGGAGCGAACCGAGCGCCAGGTAAGGTTGTTGAGGCAAAAACATCATCTGCCGCAAGGGAGGGCGAATAATTCTGCCTTGCCCTACTTTCCACAACCCTGCCGTCGCTCGCAAGAGTGCGGTTCGCCCAGGTCCGTCGGGGCCCAGAATGAGAAGGTGCTTGCCGCGCGGAACGTCCAGGGATAGGTCGGCGACGAGCAGCCGACTATCGTCCACGGCAGCGAGCGTCAGTCCCTCGTAGGCCAGTCGCGAACCCTCCTCGACGATTTCGATGGACGATTTCTCTGGCCGCGATTGCACCTCCGTTGCTTCGTAGAAGGCGCCCAAACGCTCGACGACGGCGGCGAAGGTGGTCAGGCTCTGGAACTCTTTGACAAGAAGCGAAAAGGCATCGAGCACGAAGTTGAAACCTACCTGCGCTTGCATTACTTGACCGAACTCAATTTCGCCGCGGATATACAGCGGAACCGTGATGAGCACCGGAATAAGCTGCGTCATGTAGCTATACCAGGTGGTGAAGAAACGGAGGTTCCGATTGACGCCGATGATGACGCGAAAATTATTCAACACATGAGCGATTTGGCGCCGTAATCGGCCCTTCTCGCGCTCTTCACCTTGCAAGAGAGCGACGGGAGCGGCATTCTCGCGCAGGCGCACTAATTCGTAACGAAAGTCGGCTTCCTTCTTGAATTGTTGCACGTCCAGTCCAACTAGCCGCCGCCCCAACAAAATCGTTGTCAGGGTACCGAAAGCGGCGTAGCCGACCGCTCCGACCAGTAACAAGGGCGTGATAGACCAAAGCACACCCGCAAAGCCAAGCAGGGCGACCGTGGCGTTTGTCAAAATAAGGAGGATAGAGAGAGCATTTGTCGTGAATGTCTTCACATCCTCGGAGATGCGCTGGTCGGGGTTATCGAGCTGTCCCGATTCCTTGATGCGGTAGTAAGCGCGGCTGGCGAAATAGCGATCGGTGAGATGGTGTGTGAGCCAATCGCGCCAGCGCAGCCCCAGCAGTTCCTCGGTGAAACGCAAGAAAGTGGCTGCGATTGCCGAGCCCGCGTAAACCAGGGCGTAAAGCAAGGCCAGCCGGCAAATTAAATCGGCCTTGCGCTCGGTTGCAGAAGTGATGAGATCGGCCCAGACGTAGCTATTGCGGATGTCGAGCCCTTTGACGACCAGGACCAGAGCGACAAGCACGGCCAGAAGACCAACTCCTAACCAGCCGGCTTCGGACAGAAAGAAGAGTCTCAAGATCAGGCGGAGACGGGACAACCCGATGCGAATTTTCGATTTCATCCATGTTCTCCGTTGAACCGGCGGAATGGGACGGCTGCCTGCTCTCGTCTTTCGTTGACCAGCGTGGAGCACTCATAGCCGCAGGATCTACCCGGAGACTACAGGCGCTTCATGCTAGGCTGATTACTTCCGCTGGCGTGAAGCGGCAGCACATTGTCTTGGGCGCGAAACACGGGGCGATCGGGTGGACAACGGCAGTTGGGATAGACAGGATCGCCTCTTCTCTCAGGGGACCTGTCGGCTCCCCATATCCTCCGAGTGGGCTGTTCACCTAGTATGGTTTCATTTTAGCAGGGAGCGATTAGGGCTGGAAGATAAATTAACGATTTTAGCGAGTTTTCTTGTAGCTCATCCTCAACTATTTCTTGGCTTACGGCCGACGACGAGAAATCCGGTCAGCGTGCAAAACAAAAGACCGGCTTCGTGATGTTGTTGCAACTGTAGCAGCCAGTCTTCACCCACTGCTCGTGTCAACGTTCCGGCAGCGCAGGCGCGCTCGACCGTGGAAGGCCCGATCATCTGCATCACGAGCGGATAGCGCAGCCACAGAGTCGCCGGCGTAATGCGCACCTCGTCCAGTCCCACCTCGCGGAAGAGCGCGGGAATACGGCGGCCCAACCAGCCGTTGCGAAAGCCGTCGCACCAGCTGTTGACGATCTTGCGGGTCAGCGCCCGATCGGGGAGATCGACCGTGAGGGTCTCGAAATCGACCTCGTAAACAAGCACCTGGCCGTCCGGACGTGTCACGCGCAGCAGTTCGCGCAGCGCCTGGCCCGGCGACTCCAAGTGCATGAAAATGCGATCCGCCCGGCTGGCGTCAAAGCTATCGTCGGCGAAGGGCAAGTGATGCGCATCCGCGACATGAAATTCAACCGGCAGGGAGCAGCCTGCGGCACGTTTTTGGGCGGTGTCGATCATGTTCTGGCTGCCGTCCACGGCGACGACGCGCCCTCCGGGAGCGACGCACTGAGCCATCGCCCGCGCATCCTCTCCCGTGCCGCAGCCGACATCGAGAACGTGCTGTCCCGGCTGAAAATCCAACAGCGTAAAGGAGTGTTGTTTGTACGCTTGAAACGATTCGTCCGCATTGGCCTCGTCAAGGAAGCGGATGAAATAGTCGGGATCGTTCGTGCGATCGACGTCGGTGAAGCCGAAAAGTTCATGTTTGTCCATGCCGGACAGCATAGATACTCGCAGCGATCTCGACCAGCATCAAGAAGGACGTACCCGCTTCGTGTCCCAATGCGTAAAATCCTGTCATGAAAGCCATCGTTGTTATCGCGCGGGGATTGCAGGCAGGCGCACTGGGATGTTACGGTAACTCCGGGGTCTTGACTCCGTCCCTGGATATGCTTGCCTCGGAAGGGATCGTTTTCGATCAGCACTTCGCGGACAACGCCGATTCCGCAGGCGCGCGACGCGCCTGGCGCTCAGGCCACTATCATTTCCCAACGGAGGATCAGACGACGCTCACCGGCCAGCGACCCGATCTGCTCGCTCTCCTGCATCAGAAAGAAATTCACACATGCTTGATTATCGATGACAGCCGCACCTCGCCATTGGGGTTCGGCTCCGGATGGGACGTCGTCGAGCGGGTTCGGGCATCCGAAGAAGAGATGCCGTTGGATGCCGTTCTTGAAGTGGTCGGTGCGGCTCTGGAGCGCCTGGAACGTCAGGACAACTGGCTCTTGTGGATCGAACTGGCGTCTGTACTCCCTCCCTGGAACGTGCCGGCGGAGATCCAAGAAGCGTACTTTAGCGAGGAAATGGATGAGGAAGACGAAGTTGAGACAGACGAAGGCGAGGAAATGGAAATCGAGGAGAGCGAGCCGCTGACACCGTTGACGGTGGTTCCTGACGGCCCGATCGATCGGATGGACGATCATCTGTATCTGAGCTTGCAGACCAGCTACGCAGCCGCAGTCAGTTATGTGGATACGGCGATTGGCCAGTTGCTCCAGGCACTCGACGGCCTGGAAGGCGGCAACGACATTTTGCTGATTGTCACGACCGATACGGGTCAGAACCTCGGCGAGCACGGCATCGTCGGCACATGCCGTCCCTGGCTGCACGATGAGCTGATTCATTTGCCGCTGGTTATGCGCTTGCCCGGCGCGGCGGAAGCCGGCCGGCGCGTCTCCGCCCTAACTCAGGCAGTGGACCTGGCGCCGACCTTGGCCGATTGGTTCCAGACTCGAATGACGGAGGTGCACGGTCGCAGTCTTTTGCCACTGGCCCGCGGCGAGGTTGAATCGATCCGGCCCCATGCATATGCTGCTTTGCAAGTCGGCAATACGCTCGAATACGCTTTACGCACTCCGGACTGGGCATTTTTGCTACCGATCAAACTCAACCACGAGGATGCCGAACGTGGACCGCAGTTGTACGTAAAGCCCGACGACCGCTGGGAAGTCAACAATGTATTGCAACATCACCTGGAGCTGGCGGAGAGACTGGAGAAGACGCTGCGCGACTTCGTGACAACGACGTGTCACTCTGCTGAGTGATTCTTTGAAGAAGTGTTGTGGCCCTCCAGCAGCGCAAGCAGGTTCTTCTCCAGATTGCTGCAGATAGTATCCAGAGGCAAGTGATTGATACTGCCCGTAGCGAACGGTTGCTGCAATTCGATGCCCAGTTGATCGATCACCAACACCGGGTGCGCGATTACGAAAGTAACCAGTGGCATCATCCATTCTCTCTCGAATCTGTGCAACAGTGCGAAGGGTAGCGTAGCCAGGTAGAAGAGGATGAATCGGCGGATAGTGACAGAGTAGACCTTGGCCAACGGCGTGCTGCGGATGCGCTCGCATCCTCCGAGATGATCGATCAGACCTGCACGCTCGCGCTCGGCCTGTAAGAAAGCAACACGATCCATGCCTCCTTCTTGGCAAGCCTGGCGCAACAGTTTATCGATCTCAAGGGCGACATACAGAGCCATATGCTCGGACTTATGAACACGGGCAGACTCGTTCTCGCCCAGCAAGATTACCAGCTCCGGGGCGGCCGTTTCGCCACGCAGTCGAGCCTTGGCCGCCCACGCAAAAGCGGCCGTCCAGCGGATGAATTGCTTCCGCCAGCGTTCATCGTTCGGTCCATGAGCCAGGCCAATCAGTGCCAAATTCCGCGATTGATTGACAATGCCGCCCCAAAGTTTACGAGCTTCCCACCAGCGGTCATAGCCCGCGTTGGTTCGGAAGACCAGCAATAGACCCAGCAGTGCTCCAACGATCTCGTGAGGACCGACTTCAAGAGTCAGATTGGGATAGACATACAGATAAACAAGATACACTGCTGTGGCAAAAACGCCGAAGGCAAGCGAGGCGGGAAGCACGCGCCGGCCAGCACCCCCTTGAGGCGTGAAAGCTTCGGACCAGACTCTTCGCGTCCCGGTCAAGTGTGCCGACATCGATCAACCTCCGGCCGTGGTGCCTGACTGCGACCGGATTATTGTAATTGTATCGCTTCGGCAAGGAAGCTCTTCCGAGTCGCGCCCAAGAGAGCGGTCGTTTCCACCGCTGCCTAGCGGCGCGACTCGAAATTCGGTTGCATGGCTTTACTTAATCGGCACCTCATATACGAGGGCACCGAGCAGTTCGCCTTCTTTGTAGCCGGGATGGCAACGGATGCACTGTTGCATCACTACAGGGACAGCAGTTGCCGCCCGCAATACCGGACGGTCGTTGTGCCGTCCAACTTCGGAGATGTACGTCTCGCCCGCGGCTAACTTCTTGATGGCGCGCTTCTCGAAATCGTCCTTGGCAACATTTTCCTTATTGACCGGCGAGCCGGTAGCATCAATGAGCCGCACCTTGGGACCGCCATTCTTTTCCACGTGCGAGAAGACCTTCTTGGCGACGTGAGCGGCTGGCGTCCTCTCCTGAGCTTTGACGTAGGTGGCGGTAATGTTGACCACATAACCCTTGTGCAGATCATCGAGGAGTTTCACCGTGTCTTGTGCGCGCTGCACTGCCTCTCGATCCGGGTCCACCGAATCTGCGGCTCGACCATTACCGGCGCGAGCAATGCAGACCACGCAGCTGCCGGCGACCACGCTCGCCAGTAATACACCCAGCAGAGAACGAGTCGAGAACAATCGTTGCATGACATCTCCTGGAAGGGAAAGGGAAGGGGCACGCCCCGTCGGCGACCTCTCTTGCGTAGGCGGGTAAATTCTGGATAATCATATCCAGAGAGATGATTACGATATAGTATCCCCACAGGATGTCAAGATCCAGATATCCATTTTTGAGTAAAGCATGTTTTCACAAACGGCCGAATACGCTCTTCGAGCAACGGTGTACCTGGCCTCACAAGATGGCACGCCGCGGACGACGCAGGAAATCGCCAAGGCGACGCAGGTGAAAATTGCCTATCTTTCCAAGGTGATGCAGAGCCTGGGGCGCCAGGGATTGGTGCTATCTCAGCGCGGCCTGCACGGTGGATTCACGTTGGCTCGACCGGCCGACGAATTGACCGTTCTCGACATCATCACAGCCGTCGATCCCATCCAGCGCATCAAGAGCTGTCCGCTGGGAATCAAAGGACACATCAACCTTTGTCCGCTCCACCGACGTCTCGATCATGCGATGAAGCTGGTTGAGGACGCACTCCGCAAATCGACACTGGCCGAGTTGCTCGCCGAACCCGAACGCGCCCGCGGAATTCCCATTCCCCTGTGCTCCTGGCCCGAAGACGAATGAGCAATCTTCGGACGGCATGAAAACTGCACTCTTCCCATCCGGACGCTACTGTGGCTCTGGAGTGAGGAGAGGTAATAGTGAGCACCTCGGCAACTCTGCCGCTTTCCAAAGATCAAAAGGTAATCCACTCGGACATTCCCGCTCGACTCGATCGTCTGCCGTGGAGCCGTTTTCATTGGCTCCTGGTCATTGCCCTCGGCATCACCTGGGTTCTCGACGGCCTCGAAGTCACCGTTGTCGGCTCGATCGGCCCCATGCTCAAGCGTCCCAATACGCTGGGCTTGACGGAAGGAGAAATTGGTCTGGCCGGCTCCATTTATCTTGCCGGAGCGCTGATCGGCGCCCTGGTTTTTGGCCATCTTACCGACCGTCTGGGCCGCAAACGTTTGTTCACGATCACACTGGGAATCTACATGGCCGGCTCGGCCTTGACGGCCTTCTCGTGGGAATACTGGAGTTTTGCCTTGTTTCGTTTCGTGACGGGCCTGGCGATCGGCGGGGAGTATTCGGCGATCAACTCGGCCATCGACGAATTGATTCCATCCCGTATTCGGGGCCGCGTCGATCTGATCGTCAATGGCACCTTCTGGATTGGAGCAGCAATCGGGGCGCTGGCCAGCCTGGCCCTGCTTAATGAGAAACTCGTGCCGGTGTGGCTGGGCTGGCGGTTGGCCTTCGGCATCGGCGCCTTGGTCGGAGTCGTGATGGTGTTGGTGCGCCATTACGTGCCGGAAAGCCCGCGCTGGCTGCTAACGCATGGGCGCGGAGAGGAAGCCCATCGCATCATGGACGAAATTGAGAGAATGGCTGTCGGCGAAGAAGGAAAGGACAGACTGCCGAGCGTCAATCAACGAATGGCATTCCGTCGCGTCACTGTCGGATTCGGCACCATCCTGCATACCCTCTTGGTCCGTTATCGAAGCAGGGCGATCCTTGGTCTTCTTCTCATTGCATCTCAAGCGTACTTCTACAACGGCATCACCTTCACTTATCCGCTGGTACTGGATCGTTTCTTTCAGGTTCCGGCTCAGCACGTTCCGGGCTATGCCCTGATTTTCGCCGCCGGTAATTTCGCCGGACCGCTGGTCTTGGGCCACTGGTTCGATACGCGCGGCCGGCGCTTCATGATTACGGCCACCTACGCATTATCCGGAATGATGATAATCGGCATTCAATGCCTATTCCTGGCAGGCTGGTTGACGGCGACTTCGCAAACGCTATTGTTCGTGGCAACTTGTTTCTTTGCATCAGCCGCGGCCAGCGCCGGCTACTTGACTGTCAGCGAAGTGTTTCCTCTGGAGATGCGGGCTTTGGCGATTGCGCTGTTTTACGTGATCGGCACCGCCATCGGCGGGTTGCTGGCACCCTCGTTATTTGGAGCCCTCATCGAGTCCGACCGGCGCGGAGAACTCGCGGTTGGTTATTTGATTGGGGCAGGTCTCATGCTCGCGGCGGCGACGGGGGAATGGTTCCTCGGCGTGGATAGCGAGCGTAAATCGCTGGAAGAAGTGGCCTCGCCGTTGTCGGTGGAAAGTGCGTCGGAACCTGAAGCGTAAGGCGCATCCGTTTCAGGCTCCGAGGGATTTTCTCTCATAGCGCATCCGGAAGATGGGTTTGCCCTGTTTGCGGAACTTGCGCTCGAAATTTGTGAGATAATCGAGGTCGTGTAACGGTTCTTTTTCGGACGGCGGAGGCAGAGCCTGTAGGGAATGCTGCTCATTGAGCAAATTTGTCATTACCGCAGCGTACTCTTCCACGTCGCTGACCGCGTGTAACTGTCTGCCGGGTCGTAACGCGCGAACGCACTCCGTCACAAATTCGGTGGTGAAGACTCGTCGCTTGTGATGGCGCTTCTTCCACCACGGATCGGGAAAGTACACATGAACCGCCTGCAGCGACTCGGCGGCCACATAGCGAGGCAAAAATAGGCGCACGTCGGCACAGGCGACACGCACGTTTCCCAGGCCGCGCTTGGCCAGGCGCGTCGCCGTAAACAGCTGATACTTGCGAACGACTTCCACGCCGACGAAGTTAATCTCCGGATGTGTCTGAGCCGCCGTCACCAGGAAGAGTCCCTTGCCGAACCCAACTTCCAGCTCGACGGGATGATCGTTGCCGAAGATCCCGCGCCAGTCGAATGGCGAAGACGACGCGCTCTCGTCTTCGGACACTGTCCTCTCGCTACTTGTTACTAACAGATAGGGAGCGAGTTGTTCCAGAGACAGATGAGGCCCGCGGCGCACGCTCACGAATCCTCCGCGACGCTAGCGGCACCGGACTGACGAACGAGAGGCACGCCGATGATGTCGGCATGGAAGACCATCGTCGAACCAACAAAACCCTGAACGTTGAAGATGCACTGGCGGCGGTGCATCTTGACGCCCTTCGCGATAAGCACCAGGCGATCGCCCGGACGGACCAGTCCACGAAAGCGCACGTTCTCCATGCCGCCGAAGCCAAGAAAATCGCCCTGCATCAGCCCGGATGTCATGATGTAATACGAGCATAGCTGCGCCGCGGCCTCGCACATGAGCACACCGGGCATGAGCGGATAATCAGGCATGTGGCCACGCACCCAGAACTCGTCGGCCGTGACATCCTTGTAGCCCGCGATCATGTGCTGAGTCGTGTCCATGTGGACGATGGCCGTCAGTTGCTCCATCTCAAATCGCTGTGGGTTGACTCGTTCGATCTCCCCGCGTCCGGCCAGCACTTGGTTGAAGTTCAGCTGGGAGGGATCGAAGTGCAATTCCGGAGGCATGTCCTACTCCTCACCATAATCGGAGCCGCGACCGTCAGGGAGCGGTGTAAGAGCCGCTGCCTGGCGGTCGCGGCTCCGATTACTTATTTGTACGCTTCATCCTTAAAATGTCAGCGATCTGAGTCAAGCGCGTCACCATCACGTCGGGACGGCTGCTTGATTCCTTGAGTTGCTCGGCACTGGCCTGCAACGACGTCCGATCGCGGGCGAACAATGCCGTGCGCATCCCCAGGCGACGTGCCGGAACAAGATCGCGGGAGATGCTCGTGCCAACATGTAGGACCTCCTGAGGTTCCAAACCCTGCTGAGCGAGCGCAGTCATAGCGTGGCGAAACAGGCGTTCGGAAGGTTTCTTGCCGCGTATGTCGTATGAAAGGAATATCAAGTCCTTATCGAGCACCTTGTCGAGCACAATGGTGTTGTCCTGGGCGGCCAGGCCGCGTTGGAGCTGGACGCGCGTGAAACACTGTCCGTCGGCCAATAGACCTTGTTTTATGCCCTTCTCGGCGATAAGCCGCATGGCCTCGGCGGCATATTTGTAACAAGCCGTCGCTTGCAAACTCGCATGGAAAAAGTAAGCGACCTTGCGGCTAAACTCGTTGAGAGAGCCGAAGAAACTGGCGTCGAACTTGTAGTCCTTCTGGAACAGCTTTTTGATGAGCGCTTCCCAGACGCGATCCGAGCCGACCTCCGGATACTTCTCTGTGCCGCCGGGGACGGCGCGTTGCTCAATCAAGACGGAGTCGTAGAGCTGCTTCATGTACTCGGCAGGCTGACCGGGCTTGCGCGACATCGACGACCACATCTTGTATTCCTGGATGGTCTTGTCCAGGGCCACGTTCATGACGAACTCTTGAGGATGCTCGAACCAAACTTCGCCGCCGGCGATGCGCAGCAGTGTGCCGTAGACGGTCCACAGTACGGCGCGCACCTCGGGCATGGGTACGAGATGCTCCCGCGCCTTGATTCGGTCCTCCTCAGGAGGAGCCGGCCATGCCAGGTCGTGTCGCGTGTCCAGGTAAGCCGCGTACTGTTCCAACGTCAGGGCCATACGAGTCCCGCCTGTTCGCAATCAGAGAACTAGAAACAACCTAACAGGAGAAATGAAGACGTGCAAGAGTTCGAGGCCGTAACGGGCACGAGGTCGAATCGCTAGTGTACGAGGCCGTTTGCAGCTGGCGCCGCTGGTTGCGGCTCGTGTGGATCGCTCCGGCGAACCGTCTCTTATAGACACTGCTCGAACCCCTTCAGGCCTGCTCGATACGCCTGCTGCCACGCCGGATTCGGGACCACGGGCGCGCGGTACTTGACTAGCCGCGTCACGGCATCGGCCAGCGTGTACGGCTTGTCCAAATTCCGTGACTTCCGCTGATACGACTCGTAGGCCGCAAGGGCCGTCACCGCGGCACCGAGTGCCGGCCCCTCCGATGACTGCAAGCGTTCCAGTGGTCGATTCAGCACGGTGGCTAGAATCTCGCACATGAGTTCGCTTCGTGCGATGCCGCCTGAGACCGTGATGCGTGTTATTTTCTGTCTCGCGGTTTCATGCTCGCGGACACCCAAGCCGATCAGATATGCCAGCGCTTCCAGAGCCGCCCGAAACTTCTTGCCTGGCTCCTTCGGTTCGCTCGGAACCCATTCCAGGCGAGGCTTGGTGACTCCAAGAGACGGCTCCGGTGCAATGAAGGGCAGTACCCTCGTTCCGTCCGCGCCAGCCGGACAGGAGCGCGCCGCCCGTTCCAGCTTCTCCCAGTCCGGCCGGGGACCGAGGACGCGGTCGAGGAACTGTGCCCCGTTGTTGTAGCAGCGCATCCACAGATATGGGCCCCAGTTCAGGCGCATGGCGTCGAGCGTGCCGGAGCTTGGCAGCTGGCGCGATGAGGAATTGACGACCGCGGAGTTTCCGAGAATGATCGCCACCTGTCCGGCATCAACGGCACCGCCGCCGACGAGACCGGCTGCCTGATCGTCCGAGGTCGGAAAGATGAGCGGCCCGCGCTTGCGTGAATGGAGGCGTGCGAACTGCTTTCCAGACGGTAGCAATTCGCCGAGTGGTTCGTTCGCAGCGGCGATTTTTGGCAAGTGCCTCCACGCCAATTGTCTCAATTTCGGATCGGCCAAGGCGCCCAGCATGAAGCGCGACCATTTACAGGTGCGCAAGTTCATGATGCCGGTCGAGGCCGCGGCGGAGACACTGATGGTGTCGAAGTTACCAGTCAGGTAGCCGCCAGCAAGTGGGCCGTGTGGCAACATGCGTTTGGTCCGCCGCCAGTCCTCCAGAGGCAAACATTCCTCATCCTTGACCAGGTGACTGAGCGTATAGCGGATGGACCAGGGCCCACCGATGGCTTGCCTGACTTTCGACTGTCCGCCCAGTCGATCCAGTCCGCGGGCGTGATACGGCGCGAGACTGTGATCGTTCCAGCAGATGGCTCGCCTGACCTGCACTGCATTTTCATCGATGCGTCCAGCGGTATGATGGGTAGCCGAGATCCCTCCTGATACCCACCGCGCCGCTCGCTCCTCGCCTAATTGCGCTCCCAATAGGCGCAAACTGGCCATCGCCTGGCCCTCCAACTGCATCAGGTTCAGCTCAGATACGCCTCCGTCGGTCCACAGGTCCGTGGGCAAACGCACCTCGGCGAGTTTGTTGCCGTCGAGATCGAAGGCCAGGCACTTGACGGCGCCCGTGCTGAAGTCCCAACCCGTAACAATTCCATCGTCCGGCACACAGCGAAGCGGCTCGGCCACTGGAGTAACTCCCGATGAATAAAACGACGATCATGACTGTCTAGCGATGGCATTGGTATATCAGGAGCCGTGCCGGATCGCCAGCAACAGTGTACAATGATTCGACACGAGTTTCGTCACATCTGAAAGGAAAGGATTGCTCATGAAGGGATGTCAAGTCCTCGGCACAGCGTTGAACAGCACCCAGAACCTCACCACTCAGTACCTGAGCGACCTGTCGGATGCCGACATGGTTGTCCGGCCCGTGCCGGGCGCCAACCACATCGCCTGGCAGCTCGGCCACCTTATCGCCTCCGAGATTAGTCTGGTCCGCAGCCAGCTGCCCGATGCACCATTCCCCGAATTACCGTCTGGATTCGCCGAGCAACACCGCCAGGAGATGGCGACCCACGAATCTCCCAAGGGTTTCCTCAACAAGCAGCAATATCTCGATCTATTCAACCGCGTCCGAGAATCAACCAAGGCGACAGTCGCCAAGCTCTCGGACGCCGATCTCGATAAACCGAGCACCGGCAACATGGCGCAATTCGCGCCGACGCTTGGCGCGTTCTTGATGCTCATCGCCAACCATACCATGATGCATGCCGGCCAGTTCAGCGTTGTTCGTCGCAAGCTGGGCAAGCCGGTTTTGTTCTAACGTCTCGGCGAGCGGGGCATGTCAAAGCCCCGCTCGCCTGTAACGGAAACCGAGATGAGCACGACCGAAACCATTCGCACTCCCGAACATAACGTCACCGGTCAGGATTACCTCGACCGCCGGCACTTCCGCTACAACGGTCCGCCGCTGATCGATATTCATGCTCACGTCATGCGGCCGCGCAACTTCGACAAGCCGGATGTGATCGTCGAGGACAACGTCGAGCAGGCCCGTGCCATGATTGCCGTCGCGGAGGAGTTCGGCATCACGCGCACCTATACCATGTGTCCGGTTGAAGACATCCCACTACTGCGGGACGCCTTCGGTGACAAGCTTGGTTTCAACGGCCCCATCCAGAAGAAGAAGGATGAGCCGGACGACGCGGCCTATCGGCTCCTCGAACGCTATTTGGAGCAGGGCGTCGAGATCATCAAGTTTTGGTCAGCGCCGCGCGGCCGGGAGCGTGGCTTGTTCGTCGATGCTCCCTGGCGCATCGAAGCGGCGCGGCGCGCCCGCGCCGCCGGGATTCGTATTATCATGGTCCACGTCGCCGATCCCGATGTCTGGTTTCAAAAAGTCTACACCGATGCGGCGCGCTTTGGAACCAAGGCCGAACAGTATCTCCCGCTCTGTCGCATGTTGGAGATGTTCCCCGACATGATCTGGATTGCCGCTCACATGGGCGGCGATCCCGAGCATCCTGATCATCTTCAAGAATTGTTAGAACATTATCCGAACCTGTTCATCGATACCAGCGCGGCGAAGTGGCAGATCCGCGAAGTATCGGCCCACCGGGACGCCATTCGTACCTTGATCTGTCGTTATCCCGCGCGTTTTCTGTATGGCTCCGACCTGGTAACACGGCCGGCGCTGGAGCGCGAACACTACGTTAGTCGTTACTGGTGCCAACGCACCCTGTGGGAAAGCGATTGGCTAGGCCCAAGTCCTATCCAGGATCCCGATTTCACTCCGGCGGAGGACGGCCACAGCACGCCGACGCTGCGCGGCCTGGCCTTGCCGCCGGATGTATTGACGCAGCTCTATCGGACAAATGCACTACGATTGCTAAAATCAACCACGGATGAACACGGATAGAGATATTGTTGAGTTGATTTAACCGCATTCATCCGTGGTCAATTGTTGTTAAGGTGCATCGATGCCGTCCGATCCTCTCCACTCTCCGCAATCTCCCCCCGGGCTGCCGACTGTGACACCGCCGTCGGGCGGCATGTTCTTCCGTCTGTTCGGCGTGCCGGCGCTCATTGTTGGCGGTCTGGTGCTGTTGCTGATCGTCGGGCAGCCGTTGATCGGCAAGTTCAGCAAGTATTTTCTTGGGCACGCCTGGGGTAGCGCTTCTCCGGAGCAGTATTTGCGCGACCTCGACAACAGCAACAAGGAGATTCGAGGACGCGCCGCCAACGATCTTGTTCAGGTCTTACTTCGAGATGACAACCTCGCTTCCGACAGCGCGTTTGCGCTGCAATTGAACCAGCGCCTTCGCCGCACTCTCGACAGCAGTGCTCCCTTCGAGAAAGCACATGCCGAGCATTTCGCCAAGTTGTCGCCGGCAGAGGAAGAGAGCGAGTTAGCGAAGCTCTATCCCGAACGCGATTACATTCTCCTCCTGACGCAATGTCTGGGCCACTTCATGACTCCCGTCGGCGCGCCCGTACTGCAAGATTTGGCCATGCAGCAGAGCGGCCTGGATCCCCGCGCCCTGGGCGCCCGCCGGAGGCAAGCGCTGTGGGCGTTGGCCAATCTCGGCGAAAACCTCAAGCGTTTCGACAAGCTAACGGCGGATCAGCAAGACACAGTGTTTGCTCAGTTGGAGACCGCGGCCGGCGGTGAGCAAGCGCGTGCGGCGAAGGAAGCTCTTGCTTATCTCAAAACCAGGCAGCAAGGCAAGCCGAGCGCGTTGGGGATGGATCGCGTCATCGAGAGCTGCGCCGGTGCTGAGGATCCCTCGCTGCGCGAGCTGGCCGCGTTCGCCGCCAATTTCTGGGATGGCACCGAAAAGGAAAACACGAACATCGAGAAGACGCTGCTCCGACTGTGCGACGATCCCGGCAAGGGAGAGGAAGAGCTTTCAAAGCTGGAAGACGAAAACACCGATCAGGAGAGCCGCAAGCTAGTCAAGAAGCCGGGCTTTCGAGTACAAGTCAACGCCGCCATCTCCCTGGCCCGTCACGGCTGGAAGGTACGCCTGACTCTCCTGCAAACCATGCTCGATGAAGATGAACTGCGGAGCATCTTCGTTGTGCAATCGAAAAAGAGCGGCGCGGAGCAGACCGATCAAGCGGCGGTCGTGGAGACGATCCTCAACGCTCTCAAAGCCGTCGCCGAGTTGCACGACAAAGACCCGCAACGCGATCTATCCAGTCTTCGTCCCAACATCGATAAGTTAGCCCACCATCCCAATGCGGCCTTGCAGACTGAGGCAGGTCGAGTTGTCCTCGCTCTGAGCAAACCCTAGAGAGTGCGATTAGACACGGCAGGGATCGCCGTTTTTCGGGATCTGTCGGTGGGAAGAGGAAGCTACCCGGCATGGATTCGAACCATGACTAAGAGAGCCAAAATCTCTTGTGCTACCGTTACACTACCGGGTAATGATCGAATCATGGTAGCAAACGCTCGTCAATTCGTCGAGGGATGTTGGGATGTTCCGTGCGAAAGATTGATTGGAAATCCGGCTTTCCGTGCCCGATTCTCCGTGAGAGTAGCAATCATTACGCGTGCTCGAAGGTGAGTTTTTGGCCGTAGGCAACCTGCGTGAACGCCTCGGTGGCCTGCCGCAGACTCAGAGCAGGGAACTTCATTTTGTCCGTGTCTGTCTCTCCCAGTCCGAGACGGCCGGCCTCCCACAGATGGCGAACCGCCTGGGGGCCAAACCCCAGTAACCACGCGCCGACCACGTCGGCGGCCACTGGGTCCGTGCTGGCGATGACGAGTCCTGTCTCGATTGGGTGACCACCGATTGGACCAGTGGCGATCATGGCCGGATGGCCGGCGATGATCGCCAGGTGGATGGGGAAGCGATTGCCCATCGCGGCGATGAACGAGTGCATGTCGGAGAAGAAATGGTTCTTGCTTTTCTGCTTGTGCCTCGGATGTCCGTAATGGTCGGCTGCGGGAAAGGACATGGCGATGTTCTTGAGCGACAGTGTCACCGTCGCTGTTTGATGCAGTTTCAACTGAGCCAATGACACCAAGGTCTCGTACTGCAGCACACGAGGATTGACCATCACCGACTTTTGCGGCCCTTCCACGTCAGCATCCGGCTTGTACTCCAGGTTGACCTCTGTGAAGGGCGGTCGATTGTGATCGAAGAATACGGCGCCCTCTTGGTCCACCACTTCCATCAGGCCGGCTATTCGAAACACTTCATCAGTCTCTGCTGCGCCCGCTCCTCCCGTGACGACCAGCTCGCGCGGTTGAAACTGCTTGAGATGCCGCAGGACCGCCCTCAGCGTGTCCGGTTGCGTGACAGCCGTTTTGTCCTCGGCCGACGCCCAGGTGTCATTGGGTTTCACTGCTACTCGCTTGCCGCGCACCAGCTTTTCCACAGGAAGATGTCGGAGCGCCTCGCCTACTGCTTTTTCAATCGCCTGGTTTTGCGTTATGGCCACATCTGCCATCGCTGAAACTCCTTCATTGCAACGCGGACTCGGACACTTCCTTTTTCGAAGGGAATTTGCACAAGCATCGGCATCCTCCCAGAAAATGGGAGGCAAAAGACATGCCATGCGCTCAGATATCTGTCTTGTGATGAATTCGTCTGCCGACGCACAGAACGAGCAGCCCCCCCAGGAGCAACGTCGCGGCCATGATCAGGTAGCCAATCGTGAAATTGCCGGTGTCCACCTTCACCTGGCCCATGATCCGCGGCCCTAACAGTCCGCCGATGTTGGCGACTGAGTTAATCAGGGCTATACCACCTGCGGCTGCCGCTCCGCTGAGGAACGACGGAGGAAGTGTCCAGAATACCGGCAACATGCATTTCATGCCCATGAGCGTCACGGCCAAAGCACCAACGAAGAGCCAGCGCGATCCAAGCCCGGGGATCGTCAAGCGTACCGAGACGACGAGGGCGAGCATCAGCCAGCCCAAAGCTGCGGTAAAGGCCGAGCCAGCCACATGCCAGCGGCGCTCCCCGGTACGGTCGGAGTTTCGACCGACCAGCACCATCCCGATCATGGCGGTCACGCTCGGAGCGGCCGCCAGTAGACCGATCTGGTCTGCGGACCAATGTGGGAATTGACTTTTCAGAAACGTCGGTACGTAGAAGCCGTAACTATTGTCACCCATAGCGACCGTGAAATAAATCGCGATCAACATCCAAACGCGGAGATCAACAACTGCCGCTGCCAGTGAATGGCTTCGGCTGAGCGGACGGAAGGTGCGTTCGTTCTCGATTTGCTGGGCGAGCCAGGTGCGCTCAGCCGGAGTCAGCCAGCTCGCTTGGTCGGGGCTATCAGTCAGGTAGCCAAGCGTGACGAAGCCCAGGGCCACTGCGGGCACTCCTTCCAGCACGAAAACCCACTGCCAACCCCATAGCCCGCCAATCTGGTCCATGTAACTCAGAATCAAACCCGACAGTGGATTTCCGATCATGGAGGCAATGACGCCCCCCAGCATGAACTGGGCGACGGCCCGGGCACGCACGCGCGCGGGGAACCAGTCGCTCAGGTAATAGATGATTCCAGGAAAAAAGCCAGCCTCGGCAACACCGAGCAACACGCGCAGGATACCGAAACTCCACGGGCCGGTCACGAACATCATTGCTGCCGATATCAAGCCCCAGCTTACCAGGATGCGCGCGATCCACTTGCGCGCCCCCATCCGCAGAAGAATCAGATTGCTAGGCACTTCGAAAAGGAGATAGCCAACGTAGAAAATGCCCGCGCCCAAGGAGTAGGATGCTTCGTCGAGAATACGCTGCTCATCTACCATCTGCAATCGAGTCATGCTAACGTTCGTTCGATCAATCAAGTTGACAACGTAAAGCAGAAAGAGAAATGGCAGGATCCGCAACGATACCTTGCGGAAGACGGCTGCTTCAATCGGCACAGGACGCATCTCTACTGTGCCGTTCACGACGTCAGACATCCGGCGCCTCGCTTCGTGGGGAACGGCTGGTGTGAGCAGGCTGTTCTCGATTTGACTCAGAAATCGCGTGCATAACCGGCCGTCCACCCACCATCGACAGTAAGGATGTGGCCATTCATGTAGCTGTTTTCTGGATCGGCCAGAAACAATGCGGCCACGGCGATCTCGTCCGTGGTAGCAGGACGGCCGAGCGGAACGTGATCGAGCATTCGCTGGACGTTGTCGCGGAACGTGCCTCCCTCAGCATAAAACAATTGCCTGGTCCCTTCGGTGAGGGTTGAGCCCGGAGCGATGCCGTTCACGAGAATGCCGTGCGGGCCTAGCTCCAGGGCCATGGCGCGAGTCAGGTTCACGACACCGGCCTTGGCTGCGACAAAGGCACACTGCAACCTCAACGGCACGAGTCCCGCAATCGAGGCGATGTTGATGATGCGCCCGCTTCCTTGAGTTCGCATCACGTGAGCAACAACGCGGCTCACCTCGTAGACGCCCGTCAGATCGACACTCAGGATACGATCCCATTCCGCGCGCGGAAAGTGATCGATTGGGACTCGATGGGCGAGCGTATTGACTCCGGCATTGTTCACGACAATATCGATCCGGCCGAACTCCGCGACGACACGGCCAACAACGCCTTCGATCTCCTCTGCACTCGTGACATCCATGCGCCAGCCTCTCGCACCTGCGGATTGGGAAGCCGCCGTTTCCGTTGCTGCAGGATCAAGGTCGGTGTAAACAACGCGGCTTCCATTGGCTGCGAGCCGATCCGCGATCGCCTGGCCGATTCCCCGGGCCGCGCCTGTGACAAGACTCACTTTGTCCGTCAAATCGCATTTCATAAAGCACCCTGCGGATTGTCGATGAGTGCGCTCAAGGATTGCAGAAACCGCGCGGCTGGAACGCCATCAGTGACCCGGTGGTCGAAAGTCAAACTCAGCGTCACGTGATCGCGAATGAGGATCTGGTCTTCGATCACGGCGGGGCAGCGCCGGATGCGGCCGATGCCGAGGATGGCGCACTGCGGATAATCGATGATCGGTGTGAATGCATCGATGCCAAAGGCGCCGAGCGACGTTACCGTGAATGTGCCGCCCTGCAATTCGCTCGCAGCGAGCTTTCGTTGTCGGGCGCGATCGATCAAGTCTCTGGATCGAATCGACAGCTCCTTCAGACTCAATCGAGGAACATCACGAACAACGGGGACCACAAGGCCTGTATCGGTATCGACGGCTATGCCGATGTGTATTCCTTCCGGCGACACAATGCGATCGTTCTCCCAGCGCGAGTTGAGAATCGGATGCTCTTCGAGGACATGTGCAGTCAACTTGACGAAAAGATCGGTGTAACTGGGAAGTGAATCGCCAGTGCTGTCCGAGGCGTCCTTCCATCGCTTACGAAGGTTTACCAGACTTGTCGCATCGCTTGTTGTCGTGAGCGTGACGGGCGCCGTCGAACGATGGCTGGTTAACATGCGGTCCGCGATGATGCGCCGCATCGAAGAGATCGGAGCTGCGGCGAGTGCTTCGGGAGACTTGGTAGTGAGTGCAAGCACATCGCGTTCACGAATACGGCCTGTTCGGCCGGAAGGCTTGGCCTCTCGCCAGTCGATTCCGAGGTTTGCAGCAGTGCGTCGTGCGCGCGGTGAGCTAGCCGGGCGATCGCGCTCCACAGTTGCGATCGCCTTTGATTCGGTTACCGGAGACTTGGATTCGGAAGCTTGCGGTGAGAGCGCGAGCCTGTTCAAAATTGGGATCGTTTCGCCCGGTTGAAGCACAAAGCCAATGACGGTGCCGACCGCGAGGACATCGCCCGGACGCGGCCCCTCGGTGGGGATGTGAAGAATGCCGTCCTCGAACCCCTCTACGTCTTCCGTTGCTTTCTCGCTCTCAAGGGTGAAAAGAAGATCCCCAGCGCGGACGTTCGCTCCATCGAACTTGAGCCAACCAACGAAGGTGCCCTGTTCCATGTTCCAACCAAGACGCGGAATAGTTATAGGAATTGCCATGATGGGAGCCTTACTCTGCGACAAGATCTCGGATCGCCTGCATAATCGCGTCCTCATTCGGGACAACTGCACTTTCCAGCGGAGGGCTGTACGGAGTCGGTGTGTGGGCGCCATTTAGTCGGCGAATGGGAGCGTCCAGGTCGTCGAAGCTCCGGTCAACGATCTGGGCCGCGATTTCCGCTCCGAAGCCGAACGGAGCAAATGCTTCATCGATGATCAACAACCGTCCGGTCTTCCGCACTGATAGGGCAATCGTCTCGATGTCGAGTGGGGCCACGGTCCGCGGATCGATCAACTCGACGGAGATGCCCTCTGCCGCCAAGTTCTCGCAGGCTTTCAACGCATGCTGCACCATGCGCGCCAGGGCAACGACGGTCACTTCTCTTCCCTCGCTCAGCACGGCCGCCTCGCCGAAGGGGATTTCGTAGTCCTCTTCGGGAACCGGTCCTTTCAGCGCCAACAATTCCCGATGTTCCAGGAAGAGGACAGGATCGTCGCACCGAAGGGCGTGATGCAATAGCCCCTTGGCGTCGTACGGAGTCGAAGGAACGACGACTCGGAGGCCAGGAAACTGAGCGAACAGGGAGTAGTAATTGCCCGAATGATGCGTTGCCGCCGAATGGCCGATGCCGATGCACCCGCGAAGCAAGATCGGCATGCGGACGCGTCCATCAGTCATGTATTGAATCTTGGCGATCTGGTTGCCGATCTCGCCGATACCATCGAGGATAAAGTCGGCGAACATGAAGTCGATCACAGGCCGGGTTCCCGTCATGGCGGCCCCGCACCCCAGACCTCCGAAACCACGCTCGCAGATAGGTGTATCGCACAGACGTTCCGGACCGTAGAGTTCGTAGAGTCCCGCCGTTGATTTGAAATTACCACCTCGCTTTCCTATGCCCTCGCCTAGTACGAAGATCCTTGCATTCTGAGCCATCTCGTAAGAAAGCGCTTCGAGCGTCGCTTGCATATAGGAAATCTCGCGCTTTACGTTCTTGGTCGGCGGCGCAGTGATACGGCGGGCCGGTTCGGCATAGATGTGCGTCGCCGCCAAGGCCGGGTCGGGCCAGAGTGCATTCTCGGCGGAGCGATGAGACGATTCTACCTCCGTGCTAACCTGGGCCTCCATTGCCGACAGTTCGCGCTCGCCGGTCTGAGAGGTACTGAGGAAGTGTGATCGCAAACGCGCAATCGGGCAACGGGACTTCCACGTTTCCACTTCCTCGCGGCTGCGATACAAGAAATCTCCCATGCCCTCTGCGTGAGGGCGAGTTCGATAGGTACGGCACTCGATCAGTGTTGGACCACCGCCCTGTCGCGCACGTTGGATCGCTTCGTCCGCCGCGGCATAAATCGCCAGCACGTCGTTGCCATCGAGATCGCACCCCGGCATGCCGTAACTCGCCGCTCGGCCGGCGACGGACGGGTTGCCGGCGGCGTAGCGAAACGGAACCTCGGTGGCGTACTCGTTGTTTTCACAGACGAAGATGACCGGCAGTTTCCAGATGCTGGCAAGGTTCAACCCTTCGTGGAATGCCCCATTGTTCACGGCGCCGTCGCCGAAGAACGCCACAGCAACACAATCCTTCTTCATCAGTTTGAAGCTGTATCCCGCTCCGGCGGCCTGAAGAATACAAGGGCCAACGATCCCACTGGTACCCATCATGCCGACTTCCGGCGCGAACAAGTGCATGCTGCCGCCGCGGCCGTGCGAGCAACCCGTCACTCGTCCATACAATTCTGCGATCAGCTGTTCGGGAGAAACACCCTTTGCGAGTGCATGGCCATGTCCGCGGTGGGTGCTGAACACGGCGTCGTCCGTTCGGAGGTGGGCACAGACTCCCGCGGCTATCGCTTCCTGGCCGATGTAGGTGTGGCAAGCACCGTGGATCAGGCCGCGTTGATGCGATTTGACGAGCTGCTCCTCACAACGGCGAATGAGGAGCATGGTCCGATACAAATTCAGAAGGCGATCACTGCCGATGGAGACGGATGCCATAAGTTTCTCGTTGTTCGACCCCCATAAACAATCTATCGCATCACCAGGATCGTCTTGCATTGGATTTCGTTCCGTCCCGTCTTCGGGTCCGGACGCGGCTCCGGTTGTGTATAACCATTCAAGTCCACCGTTCGCACACGGAACTCGTAGGCGCCCGGCTGCAGATCTTTCAACGTGACCGACCACGCCACAGTACTGTAGCGCAGCGGCCATTCCTTCGGCCTGCCGGTACGTGGATCGAAACCCCATATCTCATGCGGTTTCACATCCTCGGGCAAATGGTTCGCCCAATCGTCGGGCTGGGGATCGATTGCGCAGGGCTTCCACTCGGCCTTCTTCCAGGCAGGATCATCGTCCTCGATTTGCCCGTGCCGGCCGGCGTCCGGACGCAGCCAATACTCAACGCGACGTAGACCGGACCAGCCGACCATCGCTACGCCTGACAGCACAATAGGCCGATCGGCGGCGAAGGACTCTGCGCCCTCGTCGATGCGCGCCATCGTCTTGAGGTACGATTCCGGATCGTTGCCGGCATCGGCGTACGTGTCATTGGCCTTGAAATCGCCGGTCAGCGTGATGTTCTGTAACCACTTTATGGATTTGAAGCCGTGGCCCCACGGCACAATCATCCGCACAGGCCCGCCGCGGAGGAGCGAGATCGGCTTACCGTTGAGCCGATAGGCGACGAACACAGGAAGGTTGTCCGGCGGCGTCTCCATCACCTGACTGTAACTGAGCGACGACTGAAAGAGCTGATTGGGCCAGTTATTGTGGAAACCCCACCAGAAGATTCGTCGAGCGCCGCGCGTTTTGCCGGCGAGCTTCAAAACCTCTCGCAGCGGCACGCCCTCCCAGAGTCCCTGGCCAAGTGGCTGAGCGATATTCAGGCACTGCATCGCCTTGAGAAACTTGACGCCGTGGCGCTCGCCGAGATCTTCCAACGTTGGTAAGTCGATGGCCGTGCCATCCTGCAAACGGCGCGGATGCTGTAGCTTCGCCGAGCCTTCGCCGATGATCTCCAGCCGCCACGTCGAGGGCGTTAGCCGAGCCTTGGCCAGTTCTTCCCCTTTCAGATTGAACGGCTTGGGATTACCACGACTGACGTCGCGGAACGCCTCAGCATCGGTCAGTAGCTTTCTCTCCTGTGCTTTCTCGGACATGGGACACTTCTCCGAACTATTCGGAATCGACGAAAACCCTTCTCCGCATCATCTACTCCCCATCACTTCGGCCAAGCGCAGTATCTGTACACGCATTTGTTCTGCAGGTAGATGCACTCTCTGCCCGTGGCCGGGCAGCACCCACTCAAACCGGTACTCCGCCAGCCGACGCATCGACTCGGCTTGCTCCTCCCATGAGTACCAGCAGTAATTCTCGGAGGCCGCAAGATGATGCTCGTCTCGGTCCCAATCCATGTGATCGCCCGTGAAGAGAAAGCGGTCCTGGAAGAGGAGGACACAGTGACCCTGAGTATGGCCCGGCGTTGCAATGGCGAGAAAGCCGGGTGCCAATTCCCACGGTCCCTGACCCTCCAGGACGACTTCTGCACCAGGCTGCGAGGACAGCTCATCGCGATGGATAATCCGGCAGCTGTGAAAGTGGGCCCCGAACCGTTCGGCGTCGGCCACATCGTCCCGGTGACTCAGGAAGATGTGGGCGATTCCGCCAAGGGCCTCCAACTGCTTGACGAGCGGCGAGACGAACTTCGGCGAGTCGATCAGCCAGTTGCCATCAGAGTGCTTGACGAAGTAGCTGTTGCCGCCGTACGACTTCGGCGAGTTGTAACCACAGTAATAAACCGGCTCCTCAAGAAGGAGGGGAAAATCCTTCATAACTCCTTTCACATCATCGTCGCCAAGACAACCGATGGACCCGGTGGGGCAGGCGAGGAGCGCCTGCAATGCCCTTCTCCGATCGGCGCCGGAATCGGGCTGAGCCTTGACGAAGGAGGTTTCCGCAGCCTCGCCGAATACCGCGGGAGCGATCTGACGACAGGCATCGCAGTCGATGCAGGTCGAGTCCACGAAGAAATCCCCCGGCACATTCTCCGGCACACGTTTTCGTGCGTTTGCCATGCCCGTGCCTCATCTTTCACACGGATTGGGGCACTACGAACGGCTTGCGATAGGTTCGCCCCAGCAAGCGATTCGCCTCTGCGTCGTCCAGACACGTTTCGGTCTTGTCATCGAAACGAATCGCTCGTCCGGTGCGGAAGGCGATGTTGCCCAGGTGACAGAGTCGCGTGCTCTTGTGTCCCTCTTCGATATCGGCGTTGGGCCGGCGGACATTCGACCCGGACGATTCTTTGACGCAGTCGATGAAATTGCGAAGATGCCCCGTCCAGTCATCACCGCCACGCTGACCCTCACCTTTATCAATTGCTTCGATACCGTTTTCGACATGCCAGCCGCCGTTTCTGTCGAACACCAACGTGCCGTTTTCGCCGTGCAACACGAGGCCATATCCCGGTTTTTCCTTTGACCACACACGATGCTCCCAGGTGACGCAACACTGAGGGAATTCATACGACACGGTCAACGTGTCGGGAGTCTCCTGATCGTCGTCGTAGAAGAGCTTGCCGCCATTGGCCGTCACGCGGATGGGGGCTTCCAGGTTGAGCAGCCATCGAATTCGATCGAGCGCGTGGATGCCGTTGTTGCCCAGCTCACCCGTACCGTAGTCCCACATCCAGTGCCAGCGATAATGAAAACGATTGGAAGTAAAGGCATGTTTCGGAGCGGGTCCGAGCCAGAGATCGTAGTCCACGCCCTTGGGAACATCTGTCTCCTTTGCATGACCGATATTGGGCCGATTCCCAGCGATCCAGGTTCGCGCGAAAGGAATCTTGCCCAACTTGCCGGAGCGGACAAGCTCAACGGCGCGGGCGATGCCGGCACTGCTACGGCTTTGCGTGCCGAGTTGAACGACGCGGTTGTATCTGCGAGCCGCCTGGACCATACGTCGGCCCTCGATGAGATTGTGCGACGCTGGCTTTTCCACGTACACGTGCTTCCCGGCCTGACACGCCCAGATGGTGGCCAGGGCGTGCCAGTGGTCCGGCGTGGCCACAATCACTGCATCGACGGCCTTGTCCTCGAAGATGCGGCGCATGTCCAATTCGGTACGGGCTTCGCGCCGTTCCTTCTCGGTCAGCAATTTCTGCGCGACGGGGAAAAAGCCTTCATCGATGTCGCAGACATACGCTATTTCGACATCCTTGAAGGTGCTTAAAGGCCGAATGAGCTGCCGGCCGCGCCCTCCAACGCTCCCAGGGCCGGCAGAGCCGATTCCAATCACTCCCAGGACAACTTTTGAGTTCGGAGCGTCGGCGGCACGAGCGTAGGAGAGGGCCGACAAGGCGCCAATGGAAGCAGATGTAGTCAGAAAATCACGACGGTTGACAAGAGCCATAGCGTTCTCCACGAAGAAACAGAAGGAATATCGCTGGCGGGCTGTTCATGCCACGATGAAGGAAGGTATATCGTTTCTTAGGCCAGTTGGTATTCGGCCATCGACATGATGGCGTGGGCCGCCTCGCGCACACGGCTTTCCAGACCGGCGCCAACAGGCTTCCCGTCGCTCAGGAAAGCCGTCAGCTTTGCGCTCGCGTCAGCTCGGGCGCCGCCAGGTACATACAAGTCCAGAAGCTCCCTGGCGACCTCCTCGGGGCGATTCACTCTCTCTTCTTGCAAGACGCGAGCCGGATCGAATGCTTTTGGAAGCGGCGACTCCTGAGCCGTTTCAACCGTTGTCACCGGCTCGCCGGGTGCAGGGGATTGACTCGTCCACAAGCTGCCCATCGACAGGGCGGCGGCGAAATTGTTGCGAGCCAGCACTGTCGAAGTATTCAGCCATGCCCGACCTCCACGCCAGCCCTTGACATTGGGCGGAGCAAACAGCGTTTGGCCCATTGCATTCAGCCAACCCACCATAGGTTCCGTAGGTAGTGGCCGGTAATCTGCTTCCTTCTCTCCGTAGCGGCGGTACACAGTCTGGACCGCTCCAAGTACGAACTCGACCGGGCTTTTGATGCGCTGACGGAACGCATGATGCGAGTAAAAGTGGCGGGATGCGAGCATGGTTCGGACCAGTACCGCGATATCGTAATTGCTCTTGCGAAAACGCTCGCACAGCGGTTCCAGCAGAGAATCGGGCGGAGTAGCATTCTCGCTGACAAGGAATTGGTAGAGCTTGCGGATCAAAAAACGCGCCGCCGCCGGTTGCGTCAGCGCAATGCGCACCACATCGCCGCCGTCCCAGGCGCCTGTCTGACCGAGGATTGTCTTTGGCCCGTAGTCGTGGGAATCAGCTTTGAATCGGTAGCCCTCGCCATCGGTGTGCCAGCCGGTGAAGGCGCGAGCGCCCTCACGAATGTCCTTCTCGGTGTAGTTGCTGACGCCGAGGCTGAATAGCTCCATCAGTTCACGGGCATAGTTCTCGTTGGGCTTGCCCTTGACGTTGCTGTTGGAGTCCAGCCACACGAGCATGGCTCCGTCCTTGCTGACGGCTTGGAGGAACGGGCCAAACTTCCCCAGAGCATGTCTGCGCAACAGGCAGTTCTGCCGGAACATCAAGGGCGCGTTCTGAACCTTGACAATGCTGGTGGCGAAGTGGTTGTGCCAGAACAGCGTTAGCTTCTCGCGCACCGGGTGTCCGCTGTTCAACATGCAATACACCCACCAGGCACGCAGCTGTTCGTCATTGTCGGCGGCAGCGACTCGTCCAATGTCGGTTAGAGTAGCCTCACGCTGTTCCTCGCCCTGTAGCCGGCCTTGCATCAACAGGTCCAGTGTACGCTCGAATCCGAGGCGCTCGGCCTCCAGCAACTCGGCCCGACTGGGACCGAAGGCTGCCCGGCGATAGAGATGAGCCGCCCACTTGCGCCCCCAGGGGTCGGAAGATGAAGGCCGCCAGGGTTGCCAGGTTTCTGTGGGATCAATCTGGTCCAGCGAGGGGAGTTTCGCAGTCATGGTGTACCTCGGCAGCGGCGATCATCTGCGAATGAGAGTGTATCACTTCTGGAGTGTCACTTCGTAGAGGACATTGTACGCGGCATTCTTCTCTTCACCCCGAGGCGCACCGCCACGGAGGCGGGCAGTTGCGCCCTCGACCCGATAAGCGATCGGTTTGTCCGTGAATGGATCGTTTGGAAGCGGCAGCGCGATGTCGGATAGCTTGCTAGGCAGCTTACCGTCGTGTGAAGCGGAATAAAGGCGCAGCGCCTCGACATGACGCAACAAAGCGATTCGCCGCTCCAGAACACCCTGTTCGCGGCGGGCTTGAATGACCTGGGGCAAGAAGTCTGCCAAGAAACAGCTCGCCCCGCGCTCCAACTCTTCGCCACCCAGCATGTCGATTTGCGAAGGAGATAGGGCCAATAGCTTCATGCGCTCGCCGCTCTGAATCTCGAATTCGCGCTTTTCGTTCAGCAGAATGACCTGCAAGGGCGGCATCTTCTGGATTACATCCTTTGCCTGACCCATTTCGAGGAGGTTGCCGAAGAAGGCGCGTGCCGTACTCTGGGCGCGGATGCGATTGTAAACGGCCGTCTCCTGTTCCTTGAGCATGCGGTCGCGCAAGGCGCGAACCTTGTCGGCGTCCTTGGCGCGTGCCATTAAGTCCGATCGCAGGCTGCGCGGCGGCTGGCCGGCTTGCATCCTGGACCGACCCATCAGACCGGAAAAGCGACTGACTACTTTCTCCAACTCATCCGCCGTCATAACAGCGTCTTCGCGGAGAGATTGTAGCTCCGTCGCTATAAGAATGCTCTCGCCCTGAAATCCCTTACGCAAATCCACTAACGGAGTGGGCAACTCGGTCCAGGCCCAGTAGAGATTTGGGCTATTCGGCTGTTGGACCATCTCTTCCAGGACGTCGAGAGCAAGATTGGCAACGTATAGTCCTAACTGATTGGCGGCCCGCGTGGGGTGCTCCCCGAGGTGGCGCGCCAGGGCGAACATGGTCTTCGCGGTCACGATGGCGTCGTCGAAGTACTGGCCAGCCACTTCCATTCGGAAGCGCACTTTGAGCGCGGTTGCCAGGACGCGCAGCGGCCCCAATTCCGGTTGCCGCATGTCCAGTCCGTCTGTCTGGACGTGCTCCAGCACTTGCCAATCGACGGCATTCAGACGGGCGGCCCAGTCGGCCTGCTTGAGGGCGAAGCCTCCGTATCCGCGCTGCGCTTCCTTCGCCAACTCGGCGAGCGGAATCTTCAAGTAGCGGCCGCGTTGGGCGACGACTTCCTTGTTAAAGAAGAAGTTGCGTTGCTCTGCGAAGCAGCGGAAGTACCACTGAGCGGGATTGCCGGGAGTCAATTCCCTTACTTCGGGCAGGAGGTAATACTTCAACGCGGGTTTCGGGGCCGGCGTCGGCCGGACTTTCAGTTGAATGACACTGTCTCCCGCGTGAGCAGTCAGCGGGAGGCAGATGAGCAAAACGGCAGCGAGGAAAACGCGGTGCATGATGAAATACCCTGAAAGCAAACGAGGGGCGGATTCTTCTACTCAGCGCGTTACTTTTCCGCTTTTTGAATGGTCACCTCATAATGAAGGTTAAAGGGGGCGTTCTTCTCCTCGCCGCGCGGAGGACTGCCCTGTAAGTGGGCCGTATCGCCGTCCTTCCTGTAGCGGAACGGCTTGCCGGTGAACGGATCGCATGGCAGCGGCAACCGGCAGTCGGACAGCTTTTCGGGGAGTTTGCCCACATGCTCGGCAGCGTGCAGCCTTAGCGCCTCGACGTGCCGCAACAGCGCGATACGCTGCTCGAGCCGGCCCTGGGCTCGACGTACCTTGATGAGTGCAGGAACCAGGAATGTGAACAGGCCGTCCTCCTTCGGCGGCTTGATGTGGTGGGCCATCTCCTCCGCTTGCCACGTCGGCAGATTCGTGAGCCTCATGACTTCATCTCGACCTACCTCGAATGAACGCTCCTCATCCAGTAGTAGCACTTGGTCAGCGGGGAAGTGTGCGAGCTTATCCTCGGAAAAGCCAACCTCAACGAGACGGCGACGGGCGGCCTGGATCAACTTTTCGTCCTTGTTTCGTTCGTTCAACCATGCCCGTGTGCCCTTAAATGGTTTCCCATCAAATTGCCGTAACATATCGATGTGCTTGGTCAGCTTCTGGATCTGTTCCGTGCTGAGCGGGCCATTGCCGTCCAGCTCATGCAACTCACCCTGGATAAGGATTCGTTCGCCTTCCATTCCTTTCTCCATCGAAATCAGCGGGTTAGGCAGGTTCGTCAGCGCCCAGTAGAGGTTGGGGCAACCCGGCTGTGCCAACATCTCTTCCAGGGGACCGATGGCAATGGTAGCGATCGCGATGCCCACCAGATCGCCGATTAGCGTGGGATGTTCGCCCATGTGACGCGACAGGGCGAACATCGTCTTCGCGGTACGCACGGCATCATCGAAGTGGCACTGAGCGACCTCGGTACGGAAGCGTTCTTGAAGTCCAGTAGCCAGCATGCGCATTTTCTGCAAATCGGGCAGAAGCAAGCCGATGCCATCGGACTTGGTTTTGAGCAGGATTTGCCAGTCGGGTTTGTCCAACCGTGCCGCCCGGTCGGCCTGGCGAAGCGCCGACGGACGAAGCGTCTCGACGGGAGACGAAAAGTCCTGATCCAACATACACCGGAGATAGCTCGCAATCGGGTTGCCGGGCTGCATCTCTTTCAACTCAGGCAAGAGCAGGTAACGAAGAGCAGGCTTGGGCTCGGGCATCGGCTGCACGTTGAGCCGGATCAGTGTCTCGGAGGGAGCGACCGGCTGTTCGGCATGCACGTACGAAGGAAGTGCGGTAAGTGTGGCACACAGTAAGAAAGTTCGGCGCACGAGATGCCTCCTGTCCAAGCAATGGGAATGATGCTGCCGAAAGGAAACTAGGCCGATCGGTGTATCGATGGAATTCTCCGGTCCTCTGGCATCAGTCGATGAATTGATCGAGGTCCGAGGAATGCCTATTGTCTCCGCGACTGCGATTACAACAATTGAGACTAATCGCTTGAACGAGTGATTACAAGCATTATTATCTGGGTTAGACAATGTTGATCCAGTGAACCGGAGTGAATTGTGAACACGGTAAAAATCGGCCTGATCGGGACGGGTTTTGTTGCGGATCTTCACGCGGCGGCTGCGCGAATGGTACCGGCAGTGGAAATAATCGCTGTCGCCTCGCCGACACCGGGCAAGGCCCGACACTTTGCCCAGGAGCGTGGCATCCCGAATTCCTTTGAGGACTACCGCGAGCTGCTCAAGCTCCGGGAAGTTCAACTCATCACGCTTGCGCTGCCAAACCATCTTCATGCCCAAGCGTGCCAGGACGCAGCGCGGGCCGGCAAGCACGTCGTTTGCGAGAAACCCTTGTGCCGAAATCTGGAAGAAGCGGATCGCATGATCGACGCCTGCCGGCAGGCCGGTGTTCTGCTGATGTACGCCGAGGAACTTTGCTTCGCTCCGAAGTATGTGCGGGCCAAGCAACTGGTGGACGAGGGAGCGCTGGGCCGAGCCTTTCTCGTCAAGCAGAGCGAGGAGCATTTTGGTCCGCACTCGCCGTGGTTCTGGGATGTGGACCAGTCCGGCGGCGGCGTGCTGCTGGACATGGGCTGTCACTCAATCGAGTTTGCCCGCTGGGTATTCGGCAAGCCGAAGGTCAAGAGTGTCTTCGCGTCGATGAATACTCATGTCCACGGTGACAAGACGCGCGGCGAAGATCATAGCCTGGTCATCGTCGAATACGAAACAGGACAGGTGGGCGTGGCGGAGAATAGCTGGGCCAAGACCGGCGGCGTGGACGACCGCTGTGAGATTTACGGTTCGGCCGGGTTCACGCGCGCCGACCTGCTGCGTGGCAGCGCCCTCTTGACCTACAGTGAGACGGGTTATGGCTACGCTGTCGAGAAGGCCGCCACGACGAAGGGATACACGTTCACCATGTTCGAGGAGATCTGGAACTACGGGTTTCCACAGGAAATCGCCCATTTCGCGCGCTGCGTTCAAGGCAAGGAGACGCCGATTGAGACGGGTGAAGACGGCCGCGAGGTTCTGAAGATCATGTGTGCGGCCTACGAATCGGCAGGCACCGGCAAGCGTATCGATTGGCCCTACGAGCCACGGAAAGTGAGCAAACCGATTGATCTATGGCACCGGACTTAACTTCGATTCGCCGCGACGCTCAGCTAAGCGCAACGCAGCGAACCTTTCGGGAGAAGATCAACCATGACTATCGACCGCCGTATTTTCTTGAACGCGGCCATCGGGACCGCCCTCGTTACAACCGCGGCCAGGGGCAGGGCGGATCAAGTCTCGTCTCGGCCCAAGCGTCTCAACCGCATCGGCGTCTCGACCTACTCATTCTGGCAATTCCGCCGCAACGACCTCCGCGACATCGAAAAGTGCATCGATATGGCCGCCGACATGGGATTCGATGGCGTGGAGATCCTCCACCGCCAGATGCAGTATGAGTCCAACGACTATTTGCAGAAACTCAAGCAGCGGGCTTTCCGCAACGGTCTGGATCTGTGTGGCTTCTCGACGCATCAGACCTTCCTGTCCCCCAAGAAAGAAGTGCGGCAGAAAAACGTCGAGCATACTCTCCGCTGTATCGAGCTGGCCTACCGGATGGGCATACCGACGATACGGGTCAACACCGGCACCTGGGGCACAAGCAAGAATTTTGATGAGCTGATGAAAAACCGTGGGATGGAACCGCCTCTGAAAGGTTACACCGACGAAGACGGTTTCGGTTGGGTGATTGATGGACTGGGCCAGTGTCTCAGGAAAGCCGAGGAGTGCGGCGTTGTTCTGGGCCTGGAGAACCACTGGGGCCTGGGCCGCACACCGGAAGGGCTGCTTCGCATCGTGAAGGCGCTGAACTCGCCGTGGTTACAGGTGACGCTGGACACAGGCAATTTCCTGGAAGATCCCTACAGCAAGTTGGAGATGTTGGCTCCGAGGGCAGTATTGGTTCAGGCGAAAACTTACTATGGCGGCGGCTTGTGGTACAGCCTGGATCTCGACTACCGGAAGATCGTCGAGTTGCTGCGCAAGCACGATTATCGCGGCTACATTTCACTGGAGTTCGAGGGCAAGGAAGATCCTCTCAGCGGCGTGCCGAAGAGTCTCGCTCTGTTGCGAAAAGCGATGGAGGACAACTGAGAGGTTCATGGCGCTGCGCCGTCAGTGCTGGAACAGAAACTCTTTGTGATTGACGAGCACCCAGAGGATGTCTTCGACTATCTGGCGGCGATCGCTACCCGATTTGCGGAGCTTATCGATCAATACGCTGTGCTCCTCACCGGAAGGATAGCGCCCCAGACTGGCCAGGAATAATTCCTCGATCACCTTTTCGACTGGCAAGGATGATGCGCTCAGACGAGCAGCCCGACCGGCGGGATCGTGCAGCAGGCCGTGAATCGTGCGTCCACCGACCAGATGCAGTGCCTGGCCGAGATTCGTATCGCTGTCCCGTTCGCACTCGCAGACCATCGCGCGGGCCGGCCGGCCGAACGCCTCCAAGAAAGGATGTTTGTATTCGCCATCCGGCAGGGCCACCGCCGATGTGCCGAGGGGGATCGACGGAAACTTCACCGCCGCCCCGGCCGCCGAGGCGATAGCGTCGAGCAACTGCTCTGCTTGCAACAAGTGTACTTTCGCATGCGAGAAATAGCGCGTATCCTCGACGTTACTCTCCGTCGGTGCAGCACTGAGCTGGTAAGTGCGCGAAGAGACGATAGTGCGAATCAGATATTTACGGTCGTATTTGTGTTGGATGTAGTCTGCCGCCAATGCATCGAGCAATTCATCATTACAGGGCGGATTGCTTCCGCGAAAATCATCGACCGGCTCGACGATGCCCTGGCCGAACAAGTGATACCAGATGCGATTGACTGCGTTGCGGGCGAAGAAGGCATTGTCCGGGCAAGTAAGCCAACGCGCCAACACTTCACGACGGTCCTCCGTCGGCCGCAAAGAGGCAATCTCGCGCCCGAGAAAGCGCGGCGGCACCGTTTGTCCGGTGCGCGGATGAACAACCTCACCCTGGCGCGCTTCGTACACCGTCTCTTCCTTGTCGTAGATCTGCACGAAGAAGGGGCCATTGCGATAGCGAACACGGGCGAAGAAGGCAGCCAAACCGTAGTAGTCGTCCTGCGTCCAGCGTTCACCGGGGTGATTGTGACAGCGAGCGCAGCCGATGCGGACGCCAAGAAATAGTTGCGCCACCTCCTCGGCCCTCGCCTGCGGATCGCGCAGCCTGCGATAAAAACCAGCGGGAGGATTACTGTAGTTGCCGCCACGTCCCGTCACGATCGCGCGAGCCAACTCGTCATCCGGCATGTTGTCGAGCATGGCCTGGCGAATCCACTCGTGATAGAGATGCGCGCCGATCTTGCCGACGAAGCGCTGATTGCAGCCGAGCCGATCAGACCACTTCAGCGCCCACCAGTCGGCGAACTCCGGACGCTCCAGCAGTTCATCGATCACACGTTGACGTTTACGGACATCACCGTCGGCGAGAAAACAGCGCACCTCATCCGGCGCGGGCAGCTTGCCGATGACATCGAGATAAACGCGGCGGAGAAACTCGCTATCGCTACACAGGGGCGCCGGTTGCAGACGCAACACACGCAGCTTGGCGAAAACATGGCGATCGATGTAATTGTACTCGGGCGGCGCATTCCAGATGAAACCGGGCTTGGCATCGCGGAAGAGAATACACGCCGTGGCCATCTGGCCCAGATACTCTGCCGTGACCGCAACCTCACCGGCTTTGCGTTTCTCTACGATTGCATCGTGTCGGACAACGGCGATCGTGTCATCGTTGATGCCGAAGCGCGTCAAGTGGGTGACATCGCGCCGCGAGCCATCGCGGAAGTGAGCGACGACGCGAAGTTGTCGGGTTATCGCCGGCTCATCGAGGACATCGTGTGGAGGAAATACTTCCAGGCGTTCGAGCACTGGAGCGTTTGCCGAATCATCGCAGGCACCCTCGGCGATCCAGCGAAGGAGCAATTTGTATTGCGTGTCGCCGGGCGTCAATCGTTGTCCGCCCTCGTGCGGTGTCTGCCCTGTCGCTTTCCGAAGAAGGAGACTGCCAGCCGGATCAAGCAAAGCCAAGCGGCGCCCTTGAACCTCGCGCGTGAGACTTAGGATGTCCAGGGCAGTATCGTAGCCTCGTAAACTGAGGCGAAAGCCATTCTTGCCGCTGGGCGTACCGTGACAGGCGCCGGCATTGCATCCGGCTCGCGTCAGGATCGGCTCGACTTCGTGGCGAAAGCTGACCGGTCGAGAATCTCCGCCCGCCGAGGCCTGGCTCATGGGAACCATTGCGAAATGCGTCAGGATGCTGAGCACTGTAACGTGCAGACAGAATCGAACCATGCCGCGACTCCAGGCAAGCGGTCCTTCCTAGATCATTAGCAAGCTGAGCCATGAGTACCCTTGTTCTCTAGCATCGTAGCAGGACCATCTGGAGGCCACTAGCGAAATCTGGACCTCTGTCATTGAGTCCCAGAAGGGGAACTCGGAGCGCCCTTGCAGTTGCAAGCTCAACCGTTGATAATCGGTCAGAGGTATCAATCGTAGGGCCTCTGTATGAGGGATTCTTGTGCCTCGCCAACATCCTATCGGCTGTAGCGATTTCCTGCGCACGAGGCTGAGCCGCCGTACCGTGCTGAAAGTTGGCAGCCTCGGCCTGGCGGGGTTGAACCTCCCGGCTTTGCTCCAAGCGGAGCAAAGTCCCCCGAGACGGAAAGCGACTGCGCGAAGTGTCATTTTGCTGTTTCAGTTCGGCGGGGCGAGTCATCTGGACAGTTTCGATCCGAAGCCGTCGGCACCGCGCGAGATTCGAGGGGAGTTTGCCGCGATCAAGACGCGTGTTCCAGGGATACTGGTCAGCGAGCATCTGCCCCGGATGGCGAACATCGCGGAAAAGTACGCCCTGATACGCAGTGTCCATCACACACGCTCAAGTCACAATCCCGGCGCGTATTACTCCCTCACAGGACGCGAGCCGCTGACCGATCTGGTAACAGCCAACGCCTCGGCGACCGACTTCCCGCATCCCGGCTCCGTCGTCGCTGCCCTCGATCCAGGCGATCGAAAGGTGCCGCCTTTTGTATCCCTGCCGACAATGATTGCGGATGGGCCGTTTCGTACGCCTGGTGAGTTCGCGGGGTTTCTGGGCAAGATTTACGATCCTCTCTGGGTGCTTGCTGATCCGAACGCGGCGGATTTCAATGTCGAACAACTGACGCTGCCGGCCGAGCTGGACGTTGAACGTGTCCATGACCGCCGTTCGATCCTGAGCGAGTTGGATGCGAAAAGCCGAATGGCGGAGCATGTGGCGGCGGTGCAGGGAATGAAGGCGTATCGCGGTCGGGCCATCGATTTACTGACATCACCGGCCACCCGCAAAGCGTTCGCACTGCATGAAGAGAGCGACCGGCTACGGGATCGCTACGGTCGAAACACTTATGGCCAAAGCGTGCTGCTTGCGCGACGGCTCGTCGAAGCGGGAGTTCGCTTCGTGACCGTCTATTACTCGCGCGGCATCGGCGGATGGGACACGCACAAGGACAACTTCGCCACGTTGAAAAACAGCCGACTGCCGCATACCGATCAAAGCCTCTCATCACTGCTCGAAGACTTGCAAGCGCGCGGCCTGCTGGACGAGACGCTGGTGTACTGGACGGGTGATTTCGGCAGGACGCCCAAGATCAACAAGGATGCCGGCCGCGATCATTGGCCGCAGTGCCAGACCGTGCTGATGGCAGGCGGTGGCGTCCGGGGCGGACAGGTGTACGGCGCCTCTGATGCCATCGGCGCTCGACCGGCCGATAAGCCGGTTCGTCCCGATGACATCACCGCGACTATCTTTCACGCTCTCGGGATCGATCCGGAGACCATCGTGTACGACCAGCTGCATCGTCCGATGCCCGTCTCAGCAGGCCAGGCCGTTCACGCTCTGTTCGGTTCGTGACCTTATAGTTCCCTAATCTCTGACCTGAGTAGTTTATTGAGCCGGACTCTTGCGTTCTGTGCAAACAGTTCGGCCCCGCCGTTCAACATCGTTCTCATTCCAGCAGATCCCATACATTGGACGGAACCGGAGTCTGATCGGACCAACCCCCACGCCGAGCGACTCGCTCCAATTGTCTCAATTCTCGCCACAGGGTTTCAATGATTTGTGACTCATCTCCTACCGCTTGTCGCACCCATGTGAACGCTTCGAGGGCAAAATGGGCCGATTCCGCTGGCGGCTTGTTCGCAGCGTCAGCGGCATGTTCCGCCGCTCGGGCGACAAAAGAGGCGATAACAGCCGCATTCCCGTCAGGAGGCCGGGGCTCGTCGTCCTCTTTATCGAAAAAGAAACCATACAGCCCCATCATGGCCCCACCGGCCGCCACAACGGCGTTGGTGACCGCGTCTTCCAGGCCATCGGCAGCTCGCGCCCCGGCTGCCGATAGTTCTGCTAGTTCCAAGGCCCTCGTCACGGCTTGACGGCGTTTGGGACTAGCATCTGGCCAATTGGCCGTGAACAGTGGCCAGACACTTCGGCCACACCGCGCTGCGAACGCCACACGCGCCCAATGCGGTAAAGAGCAAATGAGGTCACCCACTGTCTGTCCTTCAGCCGCGTCGGTGCGGGCCCGGCGTTTGCGCTTCTTGGCCGACCGGCGCCGCGGCGGCAAGTGGTCCAATTCTGCGAATTGCTCGCCATGCGCCCTCACATAAGCGTGGAGGTACTTTTCCATATCCTTGCTCGCGGCGAAGAACTGTTCATCGATGGGACCACGCATCGTGCCCGGACCACGCCGATAGAGCCGCAGGCGCTCTTCCACTTCTTCCGGTGGTCGGCCACCGGGAAAGAGCTGGAACACCTTCGCAAACGCATCTGCTGCCGCATCGCAACCAATCGCAGCGAAAGCGGACGCCGTCTGTTCGTAATGGGGATCGCCGGGAATGCTCCTCTCAAACAGGTAATTGAACCCACCATTGCCGATTATTCCCCAGGCGTCATAGGCTAGCAGGAAGACACGCTCGTGTTCCTTCAACTCCATCACGTTCAAGTCGCTGCCGTAACGCCGCATAATCCGCTTGAAGACAAGCGAGAGCAATTCATCGACATCGTTGCTCTCCAACAATTCCGCAATGCGAAGACGCTTGCGAGTGCAACTTTGCTCCGTGCCGGTTTGTCCTTCCTCTGCATCGTTTTCGGATCGCTCTTCGAGATTATTGGTCCAGACAAGCCCCACGAGAATGTCACAGACGCCCATCGACAGAAATCCGAGGAAGAAAAACGAGAAGCCGAGACGCCAGAGCGCGAGCCCAAAAAGCAGGACTGTGCCGGCGCCCAGGCTCACGAGGATCCAACGCGACCAGAGCGGGCGAAGCCAGGCGAGAAAGCTCGCCAAAACGAGACAGGGAGAGAAGAGCCACACGATGAGCCGCGCTTTTCCTGGAAGAGCGCACGAGGTGAACGACAGTAAAAGGCCGAGCAACCCCCAGACCAGCGGGTTTGAGATAGACAGAGTGTGCAATAAACTGCGCCGTCTCATCGATCAATCCGAAGTAGGCATACCAATCTCATCCTTCATCATTTGACTTCAGTGGCCGGCTGACCAGTTTCTGGACCTTCTCGACCTTGCTGTGAAGTCGCCCACTGGGCCCTTTGCGGTAGTCGATCTTGATCGAACAACTGATGCGACTGCAGTCCGGCTCAAGCACCTCGAAGCACCGGCGCACCACGGCCAGAACTTCCTCGAGCTCCCCTTCCAGGGTGGTTCCCATTGCATGCAAACGGTGCTCGAGTCCGCTGGCGACGACGACTTCCATGCAACGTGCCACGTAGGGGCTGACGCTCTCTCCTTTTCCCAGGGGCGTCATGCTGAAATCGAGCAGGACCATGGGACATTCTCCTTGAATAAAACGGTCGAAAGGTATTCAGCTGTTTGAGAGGACCTTCACCAATTCGAAGCGTGCGTCGGCCTCGAAATAATCAACTCTACACGGAAACGTCGGCGGTTTGTCCGAGCATGTTCCGATAGCGCTGACGGACAGGTTCGATCTCTTCGGCGAGGAATTCGTCCACCTGCTGCGGTGCACGACCGATGAATCGTTTGGGATCGAGGATGGCATCGAAGTCCACGCCCGTTAGAAGAGTATCTCCCTTCAAGCGATCTAAAAGATCGTTCTTATCTGCTCCTGCCTTGAGTGCCGCCGTGACCGCGTGGCTATGGCGACGGATGCACTCGTGGATTTGCTGCCTATCGCCGCCGCGAGCTACCGCCGCCATCAGGATGTTCTCCGTCGCCATGTATGGGAGAACGGCGGCGACATTGTGCGCGATCACCTGAGAATTAACGATCAGGCCGTTGCTGATGTTCAGCGCCAGGCGCAGCACTGCGTCAGCTGTCAGAAACGCTTGCGGCAACGTTAGCCGGCGATTGACGCTGTCGTCAAGTGTTCGCTCCAGCCATTGAGTCGCCGCCGTCTGGGCGGCGCTGGCCGGTAGACTCATCAAAAATCGTGACAGGCCGCAGAGTCGCTCGGCACGCATCGGGTTACGCTTGTAAGCCATCGCCGACGAGCCAACCTGGTCTTGCTCGAACGGCTCATCGATCTCCTGGCGATGAGCTAGCAAACGAAGATCGGTGCCGAATTTATGTGCTGTCTGGCCCAGGCCGGACAGTGCATCGAGTATCTGGCTATCGACTTTGCGCGTGTACGTCTGTCCCGTGACGGGGTAAACGTTCTCAAAGCCCATTTTGCGGGCGACGAGTCGGTCGAGCTGGCGAACGCGCTCGTGATCGCCTCGAAAGAGCGCGAGGAAACTGGCCTGCGTGCCGGTGGTGCCCTTGGCCCCGCGGAAGCGCAGTGTTTGCAGGCGATGCTCCAACTCGTGCAGATCGAGAACGAAATCGTAGCACCACAGACACGCGCGTTTGCCCACGGTCGTGAGTTGGGCGGGCTGGAAGTGCGTGAAACCGAGTGTGGCCAGGTCGCGCCAGCGTGCCGCGAACCCCGCTAGGGCATCGATGACACCAATCAGACGATCGCGTAGCAGTTGCAACCCTTCGCGCATCAGTAAGAGATCGGTATTGTCAGTGACATAACAGCTCGTGGCTCCGAGATGGATGATGTCGCGGGCATCGGGGCAGGCCTCACCGTATGTATCGATGTGGGCCATGACATCGTGCCGTCGTCGCCGTTCATGCGCTTCCGCCCGTGCGAAATCGATGTCTTCGATATGGGCCTTGAGCTGTTCTATCTGCGCCCGTGTGATGCGTGGCGTGGCACTATCTTCCGCGAGCAGGCCGAGTTCGTGTTCGGCTTCGGCCAACGCCACCCAAAGACGGCGCCAGGTGGAAAACTTTCTCTGGGGCCCCCAGAGTTCGGCCATCTCGCGGCTGGCATACCGGGTCACGAGCGGGTTATCGTAAAACTGAAAGGAATCCATGACTTTTTCTCAGCGGCACGGCGACTCGGAGCCGCAATTCCAACACGGCGAACACGGTTAGCCAAAACCCTACACCTGGATGTTTTCAATGTTTTTTTATGGCATCGCCTCGACTTCGTCGCCGCAGCGCACTCATTCACAGGTTATAGTGCCAGAGGAGGAGAATCGCCATCCGTCAAGGAGGACCGCGACCATGCAGCGCATCATGTTGGCCGGATCACTCTCGTTACTCGCACTCCCCTTATGCCTGCCCGCCTCTGTTTCGGCGCAGGCCCAGGATCGTGCCGGTGCGATAATGGCGGGCTACCAGGCTCCGCAACCGCCACCCGCCGAACAACCCCCACCACCCCCGCCTGGAGGCGCTGTTCAGCCCGCGCGACCCCAGATGCCGCCCGGACCTGGAGCCGTGCCGCCGCCCGTGGCCGGTGGCGGTGGGGGTGGCATTATGCCGCCGGGCTTCATTCCACCCGGTGGTGGCGGCGCGGCCGGAGGAGGCAGTGTCGGAATCGTCGGCAGCCTGACCGTCGGCGCCATGGCTGTCACGCCGCCGCCGCCGATTGGTTACTATGCCCCTGTCCGCACCGTCGATTGGAACATGGGCAAGTTTTGGTACTATCCGTACTACTACTACCCGCACAGCTATTGGCCGACCGAGAGCTGCGCATGGCCGGAACGTCCTGGCGAACCTTACGTGCGACCGCCGGCCTACATGGCGTACCCGCCGTTCCTGGAACCGCACTGGCGCTACGAGTGGTACGTTCCACAGAAGTACTATCGCGGTTTCCACTTCTGGCTGGATCAGTTCTGAGAGACAGTAGTGCGTGGGTGACGCGGACAGAGCAGATCAGCGCGGAACAGACAATGATCCGCGCTGATCTGCTTTATCCGCGTCCTGTTTGGTGACGATTGCACTAAATAGAGGATCGTCGTCCACGTACCGAATGTGCGAATAGTTTCTCCTGAAGCAAATTACTCGCCGAATCGAACGGCAAGAGCTGACAATCGTCTGTCACTTCGAGATGTGGATTCCGACGCGCTTCCTCGATTAGCGGCGCCGATATCCATAATTCCTCAAGTTCCAATGTGTTGGGGATGAGCGCCATCCGCACAGCATCGCGCTTGGGTTGCCAGCACGTATCCAGCCCAGCCTCAATACACGCTCGGTCTGTTGGGAAGGTGAACGGTAACTGCGATCGGCGCAAGAAACACGCTGTAAGATTGTTCATGCGGAACGGCACAGGATCGATGGTGGCGAGTAATCGCTCGGTGGCCAAATCGGCGATGCCACATCCGGTGCCATTGCCGTGGCTCTCCGGTGAGAGATCGAGAGCGCAGATCCGCGTGATTTTCGGCGACTCGAACTCAGGCTGCGTTTCGATCAAGAGGCGCCCAACGACGTTGGGATCGATTCCGGCGCCGCTGTAGTTCTTACCGATTTCGCCTATGACAAGCAGATCGAGCTGCTCGAACGGCAGCCGACCCATCAGTCCGCGCGCTTCGTCGAGCAAGCACGGCTCAACTTCAAACAACTCATCACGATCAACCACTTGCAGCCGCGCTGTTTGTTCGCGCGCGTTTTCCAAGACGGCGAGACCGCCGATGAAGGGTGTTTTTTCAACGATGACGCGAGCCGTTTCCGGAAGCATGTCGCGCAGCCCACGAAAGCCCCAGCGATGATGCTGCGAAGCCCCGTCGCGCTTGCCCAGACCAATCACAAGCATCTTGGTGATGCCGCTCTCAAAGCGGCCTCGAAAATCCGTGTGCGGCTTGACGCGCGACACAGTGACAACGGCATCCGACTCTAGTGCGTTTTTGTCCCACCATACCGGCTCCGCCCAGCTGTTGGTTCCGATGCAGACGGCGGTCATGTCGGTCTTCACCGGCACACCCAGCGCTTGCTCACTGATTCCATATTCGCCGAGCAGTTGACGCTGCCCCGCCGCTGTGGCGCCGCCGTGGCTTCCCATCGCAGCGATGACGAACGGTTGAGCGCCAAGATCGCGCAGAGTATCGAGAGTGGCGCGAACGATGGTGGACAGATTGGCGATACCGCGACTGCCCACGCCGACGGCCACGCGGCTACCGCGGCGAATACGTCCGGCGACGCGCGAATCACGCCATTGCTTCCGGACCTCGATCGCCACATCGGCAATGACAGGTTGCGGGGCTGTCTGGCGAATCCGAGTAACAACGGGTATGTCCACGCTTGAGAACCTCTTCGTTTATGAGTCCGACGATTGTCATGGTTGCTGGTTCAACCTAACGTTCATCATACTCAATCGCTAGTTGTCGGCTGTCGGCAGATGACACCGTCTTTCATTACGAAGCGCACCTTCCGCAACGCCTTGATGTCGCGCGTGGGATCGCCTTCGACGGCGATGAGATCCGCCAGCAAGTTTGGCTTGATCGCTCCTAACCGATCGTCCAGATGCAGTACCTTGGCTGCGACCGATGTAGCCGACCGCAGCGCCTGGGCCGGCTTCATGCCGTACTCGACCAGCAACTCGAGTTCGCGCGCCTCATCGCCGTGCGCAAAGACGCCGACATCGCTCCCATTTGCAATCGTGACGCCGACGTCGAGGGCTTCCTTGAAGCTGGCTCGTTTGCTCTTCAGCGCAGCTGGTTCCGGCTCATCGCCGCCGCGCCAGCCGCGATAACGACTCATGGCCTCGCTTGCCGCCAGTGTCGGACACAGCGCCACGTGATTGTTGACCATCAATCGAAATACCTCCGTGTCGCCGCCGTCGCCGTGCTCGATAGTCTCTACACCCGCCAGACTTGCCCGCCGCATGCCTTCCTTCGAGGTTGCATGAGCCGCCACCGGGCAACCCGCTGCCTTCGCTGTGGCAACGATCACTTTCAATTCATCAATGGTGAATGTTGGTTTCGCCTCCTTGCCGGGTCCCCAATAATAATCGGCGTAGACTTTGATCCAATCGGCACCATGGCCGATCTGATCGCGAACGACGCGGCGAAGTGTGTCTCCGTCCGCTTCCTCGGCTCCCTGCGGCACGCGAAAACTCGGTGCGAATCCTTTTGGTGCATAGCTGCCGGTGGCCACGATGGCGCGAGTCACCACCAGGAGGCGCGGCCCTGGGATGATACCCTCGTTGATAGCCTGCTTCAGTCCAACATCGGCATAGTCTGCGCCTTCGGTTCCTAGATCGCGCAGAGTCGTGAAACCAGCCAGTAGGGTTTTTCGCGCGTGGTTGGTCGCTCGACACACCCGCAGAGCAAGCGATTCCTTCAGGACCTGATCTTCCCATGATCGTTCGTTGTAGGGATGGAGCAACAAATGCGAGTGTGCTTCGATCAATCCCGGTAAAAGCGTGGTATTCGGCAACTCAATGCGTCGTACTCCCCGAGGCAACTCAGGGAGGGGACCAGCGTGGACGATGCGATTGCCACGAACGAGGACGAACCAATCCTCATGCGCGTCCGGCGTGACACCGTCGAAAACGCGCGCCGGTTTGAGCAGCACGGACGGTGGTTCGTCGGCCAGCGACAGCGAGGATACACAACCGAGGACGACGATGGCGATCGGCAGACGATACATTCGACACTCCCCTTACCAACCCGAAGCGTGAACGAGGGCGGCCCTCGCTTGCGCTTCGGCTGGTGGGTTAAGCGCGATTAGTCCACATATGGATCAGCGCCGAGATCCTTGAGGATTTCCTGACGCTGCTTTTCGTGAACGAGCAAATCGACGCGATTCTTATAGTGGCGGCGTTCGACACGGCGCTGGGCACGGCGGAAAAGAGATAGATATTGGTTCCAATCGCGCTGGCTGCCCCGGCGACCGAACTCCTTCCACTTCTCCTGTCGTTTCGGTCCCAGGCCTTCGAGCAATTCGTCGTCCAGCGACAAATAGAACTGAGCGCTGCCGGGATCGCCCTGTCGTCCGGCGCGACCGGCCAACTGACGGTCGATACGCAGTGCTTCGTGACGTTCGGTGCCCAGAACATGCAAACCGCCGGCGGCCAAGACTTCCGGAGCCGGCTTGATGTCGGTGCCGCGGCCAGCCATGTTCGTGGCGATCGTCACGTGACCGATGTGCCCTGCCTGGGAGACGATCTTCGCCTCTTGTTCGTGCTGGCGAGCGTTGAGCACTTGATGGGCGACGCCAGCCGCCGTCAACAGCTCGCTCAGTTTCTCCGATTTCTCCACCGAACGAGTACCGATCAGCACGGAGCGGCCCTGGGCCTTGAGACGGACCACGTCCTCGACCACAGCGTTGAACTTGGCGTCCTCGGTTGGAAAAACACGATCGGGCCATTGTTCACGGACAACCGGACGATTGGTGGGCACGCAGACCACCCAGATCTTGTAGACGCGGCGTATTTCCCAGCGATTTTGCAACGCCGTGCCGGTCATGCCGGCCAGCTTCTTGTACAGGCGGAAGTAGCTCTGGTAGGTGACCTGAGCGGCGTGGTCGGACGGTTGGTTGATCGGCACGCCCTCCTTGGCTTCAACCGCTTGATGCAACCCTTCCTGCCAGTGTCGATCCGGCATGCGCCGGCCGGTGAACTCATCGATGATGACGATCTTGTCCTTGTCGATCATGTAGTGTTGATCGCGTCGGAAGCGGTAATGGGCTTGCAGGGCTTTCTCAATGGCCTCCTCCAGTTTGTCCATGGCCTTGCCATGCGGGCCGGAGGGCGGATTGGAATAGCGGGCGAGCTGCATGCCGGCAACATTGAGCACCAGTTTCTGCTTCTCAGTATCGAAGAAGAAATGCTCTTCGGGCTTCATCCGGCGTACCAGATGATCGGCCCACTTGAAAACGATTTGTTCCTCCTCGCTGGCCAACCGGGTCGGCGAGGCAATGATGAGCGGCGTTCGCGCTTCATCGATGAATATGTTGTCCGCCTCATCGACGATGGCGTAGTGGTGTGGGCGCTGAACGAAGGCATCCTCCTTCGCCGGAGGAGCACCCGCTCGCAGCCAGGGATCCCAGAAGGGCACATCTTGCCCCTTGGTTCCAGCCGCCTTGAGGCGATCGCGCAGGAAATCGAAGCCGAACTCCGAGGCCGTACCATAAGTGATGTCATAGCGGTAGAGCGGATGGCGTTCCTGCTCCGTCATGGGCTGCTGAAGGACACCGACGCTCAAGCCAAGGGCTTTGTAGATCGGCCCCATCACTTCAGCGTCGCGGCGAGCCAGGTAATCGTTGACGGTGGTGACATGAACGCCCTTTCCTTCGAGGGCATTCAGGAAGGCCGGCAGCGTGGCGCAGAGGGTCTTGCCTTCGCCGGTGGCCAGCTCGGCGAGTCCGCCTTTGTGCATGACAAAGCCGGCAGCCAACTGCACGTCGAAGGGCCGCAATCCCAGGTGGCGCTTCGACGCCACACACACAAGTCCGAACGCTTCCGGAACGAGCTTGTCCAGCGATTCGCCGCCGCGAGCCCGGCCACGCAGCCGTAAGCTGATTGTCTTCAACTCGTCATCAGAGAGATCGTCGAATTTCTTCTCCCACCGGCGAATGCGCGGAATGTACAAAGCCGCCCGTGCCAGTCGCCGCTGCCAGGGCGCGCCCACGAGCGCGATCAGGGCGTTCCGCCAGCGCGGACCGAGTCGATTGCGCGGCGAGGGCGGAGGAGTGTAGACGGCTTCGGGCGTCGATTCGCTGGGAACGCTCAGTGTGCTCAAGACGCAGACCTCCGCAAGAAACCTCGACGAACGGTCTCCAGCATAGCACAAATGGCCGCGCGCGTCGATGAGACAAGCGACTTCATCCGAGCCGCGCACGCAGCGCAGCGGAGTAAGCGGTGGCCGCACGACCGCTTACTCCGCTGCGCTGCGTGCGCGGCTCGCAAAGATCACGATCTGCGGAGGAGGATCGTCTTCACTCGCCGATCGGAAACTTGCCGTCTTGAAGCTGGTTGCTTCGGAGCACGTAGAACTTGAGTGATCCCAGGCCGGATGCTTCGCTCTGGTTGAGGACGTACTGGACGTTATCGTTGCTGAGCATTTCGAATTTGTCCAGGCCCACAAGAATGTCGCCGCGCTGGACGCCGGAACGTTTGGCGGGACTGTCGGGACGAATCTCGAGAATCACAAGTCCGCCGCGAAATTGCGGTGAATTCATGCGAATCGAGTCGGAGTTAGCGACAGGAGAGATGCGAACGGCGTCAGCGCCTACCGGACGCAAACGCAAGCCGAGCTTCGACCAAATGGGATCGCCCAGGGAATCCAGGGCGACTTCCATGCTCCGGTCTTGTCCGTGGCGTCGATAGCGAAGAGTAATGCGTTCACTGGAGGATCGATCGAAAAGAGCGCGTTCGAGATCGAGGGTGGCGGCGATCGGAGTCTCGGCAGCGGCGAATAAGATGTCGCCGCGTTCCAGTCCAGCACGCGCCGCCGAGCCGTCCGGTTCGAGCGCATCGACAACCACAGAGCGCAATCCCGCCGTTTCTCCGGGGCTGCTGCCCGGCGGCGTGAGATGGACTTCATCCTTGACTACCAATCCTAATCGGCTGCGGGCGCTGCCCTGCGGCGCTCGTGACGCCAACATACGTCCGGCCACGCGGATCATCGTATCCACGGGAATTGCGAAGCCGATACCCTGCGCTCCGGCGCGGATGGCCACGTTGACGCCGATCAATTCACCGTAGACATTAATCAGCGGGCCGCCGGAATTCCCTGGGTTGATGCTGGCGTCGGTCTGAATCAGCGATTTGTACGACACTTCCTTGTTGAGACTGACATCCCGACTGACGGCACTTACAACACCAACGGTGACACTGTGCTCGTAGCCGTAGGCATTGCCGATAGCCACCACCGTCTCGCCGACCATCAGATCGCGCGTCGTACCCAGGGGCAGAGTGGGCAGGGGATGATCCACCTCAATTTTGAGCAGGGCGAGATCGCATTCCGAATCGCGCGCCACCAAGCGCGCGTTGGCCGTGGTGCCGTCGGCGAGACGGACGCGAATCAGGGCGACATCCTCTACCACGTGCTGGTTGGTGACGATGAAGCCACGCGGATCGATGAGGATGCCGGTGCCCATACCGTTGACCCGGTTGGACGAGCCATTCGAGAACAGCTCCTCGCCGGCGGCGGGTCGAACCGTGCGTTCGCTGTGGATGTTGACAACGGCGTCACGGACACGCTCCACCGCCGCTACGATCGGCGTCCGCCGCACGTTCCAGGTGTGGAGGTTGCCAACCCTCGGCGGCTCCGCCTGGGCGACGCTCGGAGTTGTCGTTTTGGGAATGGGAACGGTTGGATCGGCATGGGTCGCCCCGCCGGCCAGCGTCAAAGCTGCGCCAAGCAACCAGTGGCGAATTGGGGGCATGACTGCCCTCGTTCGCCTCGTCCGTTTTCCATCCTTGTCTACGAACGCAGCGGTCAGGGAGAGTTGCTTACTCATGTCGCCTCTCGTCTGTGCTCTCGGGGCTGTTTACGCTCTCCGCTATCGGCTATCGGACGGCAAGATCGGAAGGCGGACTCGGGACGGCGAAGGACAGCGGGCGCTTCGGGGGCGGGTGAGAGGGAGGAAGCGTTTTTTTGCGCCCGGAACGATTGCAACGATTGTAACGAGGGAAGCGAAGTTGCCCCCTGGGTACGGCGGGCTAGAACAAGTAGGTCCGGATTCCCAAGAAAGAGGTAGCGACGATGACCGGAAATTCACGCCGACAACAGATCGAGGCGATGCTCGCCGAAGATCCGAACGACCCCTTCCTGCGCTACGGCCTGGCGATGGAATACGTTAGTGCCGGACAGGATGAAGAGGCGGTTCGCTGTTTTCAGGAATTAATGCAAACGGCACCCGATTACGTGCCGGGTTACATGCAGGCGGGGAGAACGCTGGCTCGTTTGAATCGTCCGGATGAAGCGCGGGCGGTTTTTGAGAACGGCATTGCCGCTGCAAAGAAGCAAGGCGACATGCACGCCGCCGAGGAGATGGCCGGATTCCTGGAAGGATTGGACTGACCGAGGCCGCGCTCGGTTCAGGACGTGTAAGAAGCGAAACAGCTATCTGTCTCCCAGAGCCTGACCTCGACAACCGGGAAACCTTGTTGAGCGGCGAAGTCAAAAATGAGCCGGGCTATGTTCTCCGCTGTCGGGTTCACATCCAGGACGTAGACCGGTTCGCCTTGTTGGCGCAGGTAGGGCAAGACCGGATCATCTCGGTGGAGTAACATCTTGTGATCGAGCTGCTCGTCGATCCAGGCACCGACGAGGCGCTTGAGGCGCGTGAAATCCATGACCATGCCGAGTTGATCGAGACTCTCCGCCGCCAAGGTGATGACCGCCTTGCCGTTGTGTCCGTGCAAATGCCGGCACTTTCCCTCGTAGTTCAGCAAGCGATGGCCATAGCAAAAGGTGATTTCGCGGGTCACGGTGAACATTATCCCTCCCGATGGTAGGCGGTCGGATCAGGGAAACCGCCGCGGAGAAAAGCAGTGCGGCGTTCCGCGCACTTGTTACAGGCGCCGCAATGTCGGCCATCCTCGGGCCGAATGCACGAGAAAGTCCATTGCAAAGGCAGATGCCTGCCGCGCTGTAGCACCTCTTCCTTGTGCAATCCGAGATAGGGCTGCACAATGCGTACTTCCCCACCGATGGCCTGATTGACGATCGCCTCATAGTCGGTAAAGAAGGTCTGCGTGGCGTCGGGGAACGGATTACTCTCCAGCGGCGCTAGGGCCAGAGTGGCAATGCCGTGCAGATGACACCAGAGCATCGACTTGGAAAGCAACAGGACATTCCGTCCGGGCAGATAGACGGCTTCGTCCGGCGTCCCTGCTGCCGGAACACCGATTCCCGTCAGGCTCCAGTGTTCGCCGTACAGGTCCGTGACCGGCATGTTCAAGACCGTTAGCGATCGCAGAGCCGATGTCCGGACGGCATCGAGGAAACGGCGCAAATGCTGAAGCTCCGCTTTCTCCCAGAATAGGCCGAACTGGACATAGATCGGCCAAACGGTGGAGTATTGCTGTAGGGATTCCGCGAGCAGAACGGCGCTATCCAATCCACCGCTGACGAGGACAGCGAGGGGGCGCGAGGCATCGGCGGCAGCTGAAGAACGAGACATCGTCCTCATTGTATCCGGCACGAAACGAACCGACATTGCGGGATCGCATCGGATTCGAGGCATTCGCGCGTTGACCGTGTGCGCTCACCCGTCCTATGATGTACAGCGATTATCCATCAGGAAGGGGGATACGTCATGGCTGGCCTGGACGATTTCGCCGACATCATCAAGCGCAATGAGCCGTTGGCTCCGTACCTCTATTTGAAGGTGGGCGGCCCCGCGGAGATGCTAGTGCAGCCTCGTTCGCGCGAGGAGCTGTCGCGCTTTGTGCGGCGTTGTTTTCAGGAAGGCGTACCACTTCGTGTGCTGGGCAGTGGGTGCAATCTTCTGGTGCGCGACGAAGGCGTTGGCGGCGCCGTGCTGCGTCTGAGCGAACCGGATTTCATGAACATTCAAGTGGAAGGCAACCTCGTTCAGGCAGGCACTGGAGTGGCAGTCTCCGATTTGATCGCACGGGCGGCCCAGCACGGCCTGGCGGGGTTCGAGACGTTGGTAGGTATCCCCGGTAGCGTCGGCGGTGCTCTCCGCTGTAACGCCGGAGATCGCTACGGCGACATTGGCCAATTCGTCCGTCAGGTCGAAGTTATGGATAGTGGCGGGACTACTCAGATACGCGAACGCGATGAGCTGCGCTTCGGCGAGCACGCCAGCAATCTGGATGATCCGGTGATCCTGACGGCCTGGTTCCACCTCGAATCCGACAATACCGATGCCATCGTCAAGCGGATGCGCAAGGCGTGGATTGCCCGCAAGGCGTCGCAACCGCTTAGTTTCCAGGCCGCTGCGCGCATTTTCAAAGATCCGCGCGGCCTTCGCGCCGCCGCCCTCATCGAACAAACGGGATTGGCTCGCACGCGCGTCGGCGGTGCCGAGGTTAGCGACCGCGATGCCAATTATTTCATCGTCTCTCCCGGCGCAAGCACGCGCGATGTGTTACGCTTGATTGACTTGGTGCGCAGCAGGGTCCAGGAGCGCTTTAATGTCACGCTGGAGCAGGAGATAACCGTCTGGTAATCGTCCTGCGGAGGCGAACCGAATGCGAAAATGGGTCGTGCAGGGTCTAGTACCAATCCTGTCTGGATTGGCTTTGTTGCTGATTGTAATCGGTGCGGGTCGTGCCGCTCGCGCCGCTCTGCATGACCGCGCCGCGTACAGTCTCGCGTTCGGCGACATCGATTGCCAACCGCCGCAAGGTGTCTCGCGTGCTGCTTTCCTGAGTGAAGTGCGATTTCTTGCCTGCCAGCCGACTGCGCTGCACTTGCTCGATGAAGATCTGTCCTCCCGATTGCATCGCGCCTTCTTGGCTCATCCGTGGGTGGAATCGGTGCGCTGTGTGGCAATTGCCCCACCCAAGTCGAGGGGACCGGAGTCTCGCCGGTCCTTGTCCGTCCATATCGAGATGGAATATCGACAAGCTGTTCTTGCTGTTCCTACAGCGGATGGTGGATGGCGCATGGTCGATCGCCAGGGAATCTTGCTGCCTGAGTCGGAGGTGCAGCCGCATCTGCCCATTCTCGTCTCCACAGTTGACACGCCGGCAGGATACACCGGAAGTCATTGGGGCGACGGGAGAGTCACCGCCGCCGCCAAAACCGCTGCCTTCCTGCAAACCAGTCTCTCTCGGATCCACCTCGAAGACTGCCAGGTGGAAGTGATTGAGGGCGAAGTCCTCCTTCGCCGACCAGGCATCCGCATCGTATGGGGTCATGCTCCAGGACAGGAAAAGGAAGATGAAGCATCTGCCAAGGTCAAGCTGCGGCGCTTGCTCGCTTACCAAGCGGAACACGGAAGCCTGGAAAGCCTGGAGCACGATGTCCGTTTGCTCGCCTACCAAGGACACTTTCCTTTGCCGCTCGAGGAGCGGAAGAATACTGTCACTCTTTATGAACCCCGGCCATTTCCCTCGAGTCCAATCCGCGACCAGGTATCGAACTCTTCGCGGAGCTGGCGCAGCTGCTTCAATGACGCGAAGCAACCAACGGCTAACGCTCCATCTCGGTGAGGCCGGTTCGAGTGGTACAAATCGACAACGAGAGCCACGATCCGGAGGCAAGGGGCGACTTACAGAATGTCCCTGGCCGTAAACTGAGACTCTACCTTGCCGGCCACTTGCTCGAAAAGCCAACGTAACGGCTCTCGATCCTTCCCGTCGGTGCAGCCGTCGATGATGTTGAAAGCCAGAAACAGATTCCAGTCCTTGATGTTGTTCAACAATGCGGCGAAACGTTCTTGGTTGTAGGAACCCTTGGTCTCGACTTGCCGCCACAATGCATAAGGCTCATCGTGATACTGGACCATCGCCAACATATCGCCATCATCGCAAAACTCTGAGAGGAAAGCTCGTGCCAGGGAAGCATGGCTCCTGGGATGCGCGATTGGCACGCCGGGCTGGGAGTCACGCTTGAACGCGTCATGCGTGTGTAGCAGCAGCTTTAGCTTCCAGTAGTCAGGTTCCGAAAGCTGCGGCTTCAGAACTTCCAGATTCCGTTCGATCTCTGCGATGTGGGCGCGAACGGTGCCCTCGGGATGGCCAGGACGGGCCTCGCCCCAGTCTAGATTCGCTTGGTAGCGCAAGTCAGCCACGATGGCATCAAATACGGCGCGATAGTCCATGATTATCTACTCCCGCTGCGAGCGTAGACTTCGCTATTGGTTGGCTCCGAGGATGCGTTCTTCGAAGATCACTCGCGATTCATTGGACTTGAGCCAACTGAAAAGTCGCCGTTACGGACCTTCCTTTTCTGACTTCTCTTCTCGATTCAGTCGCTCCTCAAGACGTTCCAGCAATTCCACCGTATTGAGACCGCGAGAATTGTACTCAGGGACACTGTGTTTCCACAGCAACACTCGTAGCTGCCGCTGCAAAGGACCGTAACTCCGCAGTGATCCTACTTCCGGACGATCTTTGGCTGCGCCCATTTTTTGATCGATCGCGGCCAGGGCAGTGGTGAGCTCTTCGTCGCTGGATCCTTTCGGTATCTCGACTTGAAATCGCTCGCCGAGATGGTGCAGCCGTTCGGCCAGCTCCGTTCGTTCGCGGAGACTCAGGGACGGACATTGATCGACGGGGGGAAGATCGAGAATGGGGGACGCCGTCTTGGATGTCGCGGCTGAGGTTGGATCAGAGGGATGCTCGGGAAGCAGTCGGGTCATGGCAAGCGACAAGCCTATCACAATGACGAGCAGCACGACGATTAAGCGAAGCATGCGCGAACGGCTGTAATTCAGCAGGGCGTCGATCTCCTGTTGATCGCCGGTTTCTATAGCGCTCTGCAGATTGCACTCATAGCGGCCTTCGGGGTAATCGCCCGCCTTCTCCTCGGTGATGTAGTGTTCGAATTGCGCCTCCGTCGCGCGCGGCACGACGACGGCGTCGAACTGATGGACGTTGCTGAACGTGAAGCTGGCCGGCCACAGATCGGCGCGCTCGCGCGTCGGCAGCAGTGCCCACAGTCTGCGGAGAATGGCGCCATCTGGTGCGGAGCGCTCGAAGACGATCCGGCCACCGTCGAGCAGAATCTGCGCTCCGCCGAGCAATGTCGCGCTATACGACACGTTGAGCGTTTGTTGAAGCATCGCCACGGTTCGCGCAGGCGCTGGGCCGGCGCGCCAGGTCAGCGAGGGCAGATCGCCACGCGCCTGCCAGGGTGGCGGGAATTGCTCTGCGATGAAAAAGGGATCGCCGCCCAGTTCGATGTAGAGAGAACGCGGCAAGAAGAGGAGATGGAAACCGAGCGCACCCGGGCGGCCCGTATCATCCGCTCCTTGGTCGGCAGCCTGTACGATAGCGACGTGATGGCGACCAAATGGCCGAGCAAATATACATGACGTACAGGCGATGTCAGCCGGCCTTTCGCCGAAGCCGGTACACAGCCGCTCCGCCTCAACCATCCAATCGTCGCGGAAACCAGAGGAGCGAGCCAGGAAGCGATAACCGCCCTTTTCCTGACCACCGTAAATCGCCTGTTCGATCATGAAGTGATTATACGTCTCGTCTCCCAGCCCTTGTTGGAGACGAGACGTGAAATAAGCAATTCGGACAAGGCGTTCGCCATTACCAGTCTGATCCCAGTGTAAGTCCGTCGTTGGGGATCATGGCGATGTTGAAGGTGTTCTGACTCATGCCCTGGCTTAGGATGCGCACGCTGCCGTCGCCCAGGCCAGCCAGGATGGCACCGGTGTGGCCGCTGGAGGGCCACCAGAAGGTGCAACTGAGATAGTTGGTGACTCCGAATTGAACCAGCTGGAGGCCGGGCGAGCGGCTACCCGGGAGCTGTTTCGTGGTGCCGAGAATGGGCTCCCAGTTACCCGCGCCGCTCGGCGACCAGCGCGTCCCGCCCAGCACCCCCTGACCATTGCAATAAGCCAGTTTTTCGATCCAAAAAATGGTATTGGACATGCCGTCAGGGATGTCTCGGGGAATATGAGTGCCGCCGTTCTGGTTGGTGCTGAGTACGGTCGTCGTCAGCGGCTTCGTCGTTGCCGTGCCGAATACGCCTTGGTTATTGCCGCCGTAGGAAATGGGCGAGCCCGGGGTGTCCCCGCCGACACTCTGGGCTGCTTTCATCGTGGTGTCGCTGGGGCACTGGTAGACCTTGATGATGGTGGGGCTTTTCGTGCTGTAGTTGATGGGTGTAGTGAGGCTGCCGGTCGAGTTCAACTGAGTCATGACGGCAGTGTACAAGTTTTGCTGCTCCACGTAGGGCAGCAGCCAAATCGTAAGAGGAAGTACGGGACCGGTTGTCGCCGTAATGGGGTAGTAGTGGTGAGACGGCGGCAGTTCGCCGCCGTGGGTGTCGGCGCAGTTCTGAGTGGCCAGGCCGATCTGTCTGAGGTTGTTTTCACATTGAGCGCGTGCGGCGGCCTCGCGCACTTTCTGCACGGCCGGCAAGAGCAGGCCCACAAGCACGGCAATAATGGCGATCACGACCAACAACTCGACAAGAGTGAAGGCGGAACGGCCGCGCGAACAGAAGCGAAGCGGGTTCATGAGGCAACCTCCTCGAACCAAACAGGATTGAGGCGAAAAAGAGAGAAAGCGCAGGTCACCGATACGTATCCACCGAATAGACCTCTCCCATTTCGTTACTTGACGAGTTTTTGCATATTTATTTGGGCTTTTTGTCGGTCTGTACAAGTCTGTTCTTGCCCCCAAATAAGTGCAAACTTGCGTGCCTCGGGTACGATCCGAGCCGCAATTAGATGGGAGCGATGGGCTTCTGGTCCCACAATTCCATCCCGATTGCGGCTCGGGTCTGCTGCGATGCAGAGACGAGAAACGACTGAGCGGAGCGTTTTACCAGTCCGAAGGCAGGGGAATTCCGTCGCAAGGGACCATGGCGATGTTAAATGTCGCCGTGTTAATCCCCTGCGTGACGAGGTGCACGCTGCCGTCGCCCATCCCGACCATCATACCTCCCGTGTGGCTACTCGACGGCCAATAGTATTCACAAAGAAGCGGGTTCTGGACGTTGAACTGGGGCACGATGTTGGGCGAGTTGCCCAGTCCAGGGCTGCCTCCCCAAGCGCCGTTGGGCCAGATGGCGCCCACCAGCGGCATTTCCTGGCCACCCGAGTAGCCGCCCGCCCAGTGATTGCTCTCTGCCGCACCCTTATTGGCCTTGTCGCTGCAAAAACCTAACCTCTCGGTCCAGAAAACGCTATTGGACGTGCCATCGGTGATGTCGCGCTGAATCTGCATGCCGCCTCGATCACGGAGCAAGGTTATGTTGCAGGTGCCCGGAGCCACTGAGGGGAGGCCGAAGACCTGGGCATTGGCGCCGTAGGACGTCGGCGCACCTGGATAGCCCTGGGCTTGCTTGATGGTGGCATCGCTGGGACACTGATAAATCTTGATGACCGTAGGACTGGCAGTGCTCCAATCGATAGTATTCACGCCCCCGTTATTCGGCGTTGTCAAAGCGTGCGGGCCGGATTTATACCCAGGCGCATTTACAATCGACATGATCTGCTGATAAATGTTTGCTTGCTCGACGAAAGGAAGAATCCAGGTCGAAGGGGACGCCTGCAACTTGTTAAACCCGGGGAGAGGATAAATAGTCGGGTAACACCAGAAGGCCGGCGGCAACTCGCCGTTGTGAGCATCTGCGCAGTTGGCCGTGCCCAGACCAATCTGCCGGAGGTTGTTTTGGCACTGACTGCGTGCGGCGGCCTCGCGCACTTTCTGCACTGCCGGCAAGAGCAGGCCGACAAGCACGGCAATAATGGCGATCACCACCAGCAGTTCGATGAGCGTGAAGGCGGAACGCTCACGCGGACGCAGTCGCAAAGAATCCATGTCTCGATCTCCTCGATGCAAATGGAACAAGCCGAAAAGAGGAACCGCTAATAACGAAAAAGCAAGATTAAGAATAGATGACGAACTCAGCCTTTGCTAATGAGTTTTTTCGTCAAAATTCTAAGATTTTTCGCCAAAGAGGAAGAGGTGGCCCTGGCCACGAACAAATGCAGAAACGTGTCTTGAGGAAATGTCTTGAGACAGGGCGTGAGGGAGCGGCGGCTTGCGCTTTGCCACCGCTCCTAAACGCTCACAGAGGTAGAGAAGATTACCAGTCTGCGCCGAGAGTGAGGCCGTCGTTGCACACCATAGCAATGTTGAACGTGGCCTGGGAGACACCTTGGGTTACCATGCGTACACTGGCATCGCCCAGGCCGACGATCATCCCGCCGGTGTGGCTGCTGGACGGCCAATACCAGATGCAACTGGCAGGGTTCGTGATGTTGAACTGAGGCACGATGTTGGGAGACAGGCCCCAGACGGTCCCGACCACCGTGTTTCCCCACGAGCCGTTAGGGTGAATAGAGCCGACAAGTGGTACCCTTGGACCATCTTCGCCAGCCCAGCGATTGTCCAGCGCCGTTCCCAGGTTCTGCGTGCTGGTGCAATACGCCACCCTCTCCGTCCAGAACATAGTGTTGGACGTGCCATCGGTGATATCGCGCTGTATATGCATGCCCCCACGGTCGCGTAGCAACGTGATGTTACAGGTGCCTGGGGCCACCGAGGGAATGCCGAAAACCTGGCCGTTTGCGGCGTAAGACATGACAGTACCCGGAGTGGTAAGGGCCCCCCCTTGTTTGAGGGTGGCGTCACTGGGGCACTGGTAGACCTTGATGACCACGGGGCTGGCGGCATTCCAGTTCGTGGGGGTACCTAAAGCGCCCGTGCCGGAAACATATCCAGCCGTAGCTACCTGAGTCATGATCACGTTGTAGATGTTTCCTTGCTCGACATAAGGGAGAATCCAGACCGGCGGGGCTGCCTGTAATTGATTGTTCGTCGGCAGGGGGTAAATGGTTGGGTAACACCAAAAGGCCGGGGGCAGCTCGCCATTGTGATTGTCGGCGGCGTTGTGGGTGGCCAGACCGATCTGCCTGAGGTTGTTTTGGCACTGAGCGCGAGCGGCGGCCTCGCGCACTTTCTGCACGGCCGGCAGCAGCAGACCGACAAGTACGGCAATAATAGCGATCACCACCAGCAGCTCGATGAGCGTGAAGGCGGAACGCAGTCGCGGACGCAATCGCAGATGATCCATGATTCGATCTCCTTGAGAAAAGTACGAATCCATAGACAAAACGGAATACGAATTCTTGTGTGGAGCGGAAAGATGCAAGCTGCCTGTGCCTTGCCCGCTCGCGGCTCACACAGCTTTACCAATCCGGCCCTAAACTGAGGCCGTCGTTGGGAACCATAGCCGTGTTAAACGTAACCTGCGCCATGCCCTGGTTGAGGATGCGCACGCTGCCATCGCCCAGGGCCGTCAGCATGGCGCTGGTATGGCTGCTAGAGGGCTGATGGTAGGTGCAGTTGGCTTCGTTACTGATGTTGAATTGCGTCAGCACCAGAGCTGGAGAGCAGCCCACTGCAACGCTGAGAGCGCTATTGTAAGTGGAACCGATAAGGGGCGTGGAACTGCCGCCCATGCCGGCCCAGCGATTAATTGTCCCACCGCAGTCGGCAAGCCTCTCGATAATGAAAATGGTGTTGGACATGCCGTCGGTAATGTCCCTGGGGATCTTGGTGCCCCCCGGCATCCCATGCAGACCGGGTGCATAGAGGGTAACTGCATAGCTCGTAACAGTCGGCGAGCCCGGGGTCGTCGTTATCGTCCCGAAGACCTGGCCGTTGTAGCCGTAGGAAACAACCGAGCCGGTGTTGCCGCCGGTGGCCTTTATCGTGGCATCGCTGGGGCACTGATAGACTTTGATGATGTCCGTCGCGTTGGCCGAGTTCCAGTTTTGGCCGTTAGGGACGCCGGCAGCGTTATTGAGAGCGCCACCGGCAGCGAACTGCGCCTGGATCAGCTGAAACAGGTTTTGCTGTTCCACGAAGGGGAGGATCCAAACCATGGGCGACCCAATCACGTTAGGGTTGGCCGTGGGTGTACCGAGAGGGAAAAAATAATAGGCCGGAGGCAGTTCGTTCTGATAAGTATCGGCACAGTGAATCGTGGCCACGATCTGTTGTTTGAGGTTGTTTTGGCATTGGGCGCGGGCGGAGGCCTCACGCACTTTCTGCACCGCTGGCAGCAACAGACCCACAAGAACGGCGATAATGGCGATCACGACCAACAGTTCCACCAGCGTGAAGGCGGTGCGCCCGCGCGGACGATATCGAAGGTGCCCCATGAATCGATCTCCTTTGATGCAATCGGGTCGAGTCCAAGTCAGCGCTATCCTCTGGACGTTCGAGAGGATGTCGGTGCGGATGCAAGTAGAATCGCTTGAATCGGATTCTTACAATTTGTTAAGGCTAAACGTCTCGATTGGTCCTGTCAAGGATTCTCATGAATTTTTAACTCATGGAATCTTAATTGTTCGTTTTCTGCGTTTCTGCCGGGAAACGAGGCGGGAGATCAAGCGAGACAAGACATCTTCCCTCGTCGCAACATATGAGTACCGCTTGCCTCGAACACAAGCGAGGTCGCCGGGACTGCATTAATGTTTTGCGGTCAAACCTATTTGCGCAACTTGTCGAGACTTGCCTCCCTCTTCTTTCTCATTTTTCATCCTTGCCATGTTGAGGATTTCCGAAAAAAATCGCCCGAGCGCGATAAGGTTGCGTCGCTCGCTTGTATTTGTACTAAGGGAGGACTCGCCGCATGAGCGATACGCCAGCGACACGGCTCAGTCTCCTGGTACGTCTGTGCGATGCTCGCGATGATGATGCGTGGTCGCAGTTTGTGGAGATTTATGCTCCTTTGGTTTACGGCTACGCGCGCAAACACGGACTCCAGGACGCCGACGCCGCCGATCTGACACAGGATGTTTTGCAAGCGGTCTCCGGCGCCATTCGCCGGCTCGACTACGATCCGCGACGCGGCTCCTTCCGAGGGTGGCTGTTTACGGTGGTGCGAAACAAGCTGAAGAACTTCCTGGCGGCGCAGAAGCGCCCCGGACGCGGTAGCGGCGACAGCGATGCCCACAATTTTCTGAATGAATTGCCGGCCCGCGAGGACGACCAATCGGCATGGTGGGATGAAGAGTACGAACGGCGCGTCTTCGCCTGGGCAGCTGAACAGGTGCGCACCCACTTCTCCGAATCGACTTGGCAGGCGTTCTGGCAAACAGCTGTCGAGGGCAAGACCGGTCCCCGCGCGGCCCGCGAACTGCGCATGAGCGTGGCCGCCGTTTATCTCGCCAAGGGCCGAGTGATGGCGCGATTGAAACAACTCATCCGCGAGACGCTGGATGAATCTGTTTAGGAGAGAGTTATGCTCCGCGTATCCTTCATGCTGTTGCTGGTAGTGGGAATCGTTATGGCCGTGCTGTACCTCTTGGGCCATTTGCCAGGCATCAGCAAGACGCTGCTTCGGCCTATTCGCAACCGTCGCATCTCCGGATGGAAGCTCCTGTTGGGTGCTATTTTTCTGGGATTTTTGGCATCCGTATTAGCGGACGAAGCACCCAGGTCCGGACACCCTCTCGCCACTGTGTTTTTTCTCCTGTTTTTCAGCGGGGCACTCGTCCTGCTCGGGTGGGCGATTCTCCGCTTTCTCGGCCTGCCCGTTCCGGACGCATTACCGGCGAAACCGCCAATCAAGAACCAAGAGGAAGGCGGCTCGGACGAGCGATCACCATTTCGGATACTTGTCCGGCTGATTTCGCCCATCGCGGCTCGTGTGGCTCGTGCCTCGAACAAGGAGCTGCTCTTGGGTTCTTTCGTTTTTGTTGGTTCGTGGATCCTACTCATCTGTCTGGCCGAGCCTCCCGGGAATCACGAAGTATTTGTGGTGGGATTTGTCCTCCTCTTTTCTTGGGCCACCTGCTTCGGGATTTCCTGGCTGATCGTTCGTCTGTCCCGCAGACTGTTCCGAGGGGAGTGTCCTTCAATCGGCGACCTGGAGGACTTGTTGGGCGAACGATTACCCGCAGCGGAGCGTGTCCGGGTGGGTAGCCACCTGGAACTTTGTTCGACCTGTCAGCATCGCGTGGAAGGGCTGACGGCGGGTCATCATTCCTGGCGCGGAATGGCTCACAAGCTAGTCCAGCGCCCGGCGGAGCCGGAGCCGGCCTTGCGAAAAGTCATGGCACAGCTGAAAGAAAACGTCGAGGAAACGACGGACAATGAGCCTGCCCTCGCGGTCGATCTACCTCTTGGTTTCCTCAGCCCCTCGGACAAGCCAGAGCAACTGGGCCGGCTGGAGCGCTACGAAGTGCTGCAGGAGATTGGCCGCGGCGGCATGGGAGTTGTGCTCAAAGCGTTCGATCCGTCGCTGCATCGCGTCGTGGCGATCAAGGTGCTGGCGCCGCAGCTGGCGACGAGTGGCGTGGCCCGCAAGCGGTTCCTGCGCGAAGCAAAGGCCGCCGCTGCCGTGACGCACGATCACATCGTCACCATCCATGCCGTGGACGAGGCCAACGGGCTGCCTTACCTGGTGATGCAATATGTCCCCGGACAATCGCTGCAAGATCGCATCGACAAGGACGGCCCACTCGATTTGATCGACATTCTTCGCATCGGCATGCAGACCGCATCCGGTTTAGCAGCGGCGCACGCCCACGGCATCGTTCACCGCGACATCAAGCCGGCCAACATTCTATTGGAGGAAGGGGTACAGCGCGTCAAGATCACCGATTTCGGTTTGGCGCGAGCGATGGACGACGCCAGCCTGACGCAGAGTGGCTTCGTCGCCGGCTCGCCGCTGTACATGGCCCCCGAGCAGGCTCGTGGCGAAGCGCTTGATCATCGCGCCGACCTGTTCAGCCTGGGCAGCGTGATCTATACGATGTGTACCGGCCGGCCGCCGTTCCGCGCCGCCAACACGCTGGCCGTGCTGCGTCGCGTCTCCGAAGATCATCCGCGTCCCATCCGTGAAAGCAATCCAGAAATCCCGGACTGGCTCGTCGATATCGTGGCCAAGTTGATGGCCAAGGAGCCTGGGGAGCGCTTCCAGTCCGCCGCCGACGTTGAGGAAGTGCTGGGGCGACATCTGGCCCAGCTGCAACATGCCGCCTGGGCGCCTCCACCACGTTCGCCTGCGCCGCGCGTGATCACGCCGGATTTACCGACGAGTGTCACCATTTGCCCTTCCTGCGGCGCGAGTCTGCACGTGCCCGAACGAATGGTGGGCAGTCTCGTGCATTGTGCCGAGTGCGGTAAACCCTTCAAGGTGGAAGATGGTTCCGAAGTGATCCAAGTGGCCCGGCCGGCGCAGTGGCCCCTGCAACGAAGACCCCAATTTCGCCGCAGATTTACTGGCTGCGCATTGATCGCGGGGGTATTCCTTCTCTTGCTACTGCTACTATTTGTGTTCGCCTCGACGATTTCTTATATGACAAAGAGCGACGCACCGCCGCCGGCCTCGTTCGCCGAACCCGTGCCTGTAAATCCCCAGAGGCCACCTGTAGCGCCGAAACAACCCAAGAAGGCTCCTCTTCCTCCGAAGCCGCCACAAGGACAAAAGTGAACCGTCCACTACAAGTTGACCGACGGCATAGCCTTTGCAGGATAGGTAGTTTGAGAGTCTGCCCAAGCTGTAAGGATCTACGGAACAGACGGAGACGGCACCATGAGACGCATAATCGTAACGGCGCTTGCGCCGCTGATTCTGATGACGGGGACGGGAAGGAGTTTCGCTCAAAGTTATCCGCGTTATCCATACGAGTACAGACCCGGCAATGCGGGAATGATGGGTATCGGCCCCGGCGGACGTGAGGCGTATCATCCGCAGTATTACTCCGCCGCCCCGTATTACGGGTATAGTAGCTACGGCTCCCCTGGCTGGGGAATGTACGGCGGGTACGGTTATGGACCAGCCAATGCTATTCCCAATGTCTCCGGGATGCCTTCGATGCCGGCGGCTGCTCCTGACGAATCATATCTCCAAATGCCTCTGCCGCGTGCTTCCGAACCCTTTACCACGAATCCGAACGCGGCGGCAATTGATGTGAAGGTGCCTCCCGGTCCACAGCTGTTGTTTCAGGGACGGCCGACACAACAGGAAGGCAGCCTTCGCTTGTTCG